>NZ_RQHS01000019.1 GCF_004770895.1 Leptospira dzoumogneensis
ATTAACCCTCCTTTGCATACGTTTAGTGTTACCTATGTTCCCGGTCTATTTTGTTACCCATGTCTCCGGTTTGTACCCAGGGCGGGGGCCGCCGCTAACCCATGTAGGAACTCCTACAAAAGATCAAAATCAATATCCGAAAACTCAATCCAACTTCGAAGGCATAAGATCCAATAATTCAGACCAGCGTTTTTTGTCATCTGAGCTGATCTTGTTTCTTCGATCGTAACGAATATTATAAATTCCGAATTCTCCTCTATATAACTTAGAAACTTGAGAAGAGACAGGCTGTTTACCACATCCGGAATTTTCCCAAGAATAAGAAATTTTTCCGGACTTCTCCGATTCCAAATTCCAAAGAATATTTGGACACTCTTTCTTCTTACCGGACTCCAATAAGGAGTAAATTTCAAAAGGAGAAGAAGCCCTCACCTTATAAATATGAATAGAAAGCATTTCATTCCAGAATAATAAGGATTCGGACTTAGGAACATACTGCAATAATGCTTGGTCCATCCTGTCAACATCGGAAACAAGTTTCCACTCTCTTCCATCCAAACGAATAGACTCCCCTTCTGCGTCCAATGAAAGGTCTCTTCTGAATTGTTTTTTATCGGATTCATGGATAGAAACTTCTGTTTGTAAATGAGTGATTTGTCCATTATCGTTTTTTAATGCGATCCGGATCCATTTACGCGTGGTACCGATTTTTCGGATCCAATCCTTATTTTCGGGAACTTCTACCCTAAATTTTAAAAGAACAGATCCGATCGGAAATACCTTTTCTTGTTGGAATAATAAAATATCGGAAGAATTTTCATTTAATTCAAATCCCTCCAAACCTACTATAAACGGGTTTTTAACTGTTCCTTTTAGAAAGATCTCGATTTTTTTAGATTCAGTCTTATAGAAGATCTTCTCAATCTTGAACCAATCGTTTTCAGTTTTCTTTTTACGGACCATGTCCGGAAAACAAAAGGAAAACAATAATATGCAGAAAATTGAAATTAGTAATTTATAATAAGACTTTCGTAAAGAACGATCCAAATTCAGCCTGCAACAAACCTTCTTCGGATGGAAACAAGATGAGCGAACAGAACGGAAGGAACTATAAAGGATGGCAGCCATACGTATGGAAATTGAAGTACCGCAGTGTTCGGTCTTTCAAAAGATAATTTTTGAAAAGGCCCCGGTGCAGATAAGATCCCCAAGATCACTATATTCAATAAAAATAAAAGGCCTACTATATTCCAAAACAAAATCCAATTTTTAGAGGATGTCGGCTTATTCAGAATGAAATAAGCTGCAATCGGAGCAGTCAGACCGATCAGAATATCGAAATTCCAACCTGCAAATGTCATACTGATCGGGACCCAACCGTACATTGCCAACCAGTATAAGACAAGCTCCACCGGTATTCTTGCCAGATGTAAATACGTTAAATTTTCCCCGGGGATTTGATCCATCCAAGTTCTACTAGAAGGAAAAATGAAAAGTAAAACCAAGAACAAGACAGGAGGAACCACCATGCATAAAAATCTTGGAGGAAAAGGATCGGTGACCAGGTAAAATCCGGTCCCGCTTAAGATCCCTTGCAGTGCAAGCCAGGCCGCTAAAGCCAAAAGGATCAAAGAAGAACCGATCCAATTTTTTCTAGAACCCAGGACAAGTGAGAAAAAATATCCTAAAATAGCGAATACCGTAGAACCGAAAACTATTGGAACAAGAGGTGGAAGATGGGCCGACATACGATCTCAAAAAGAGGCCCAAATCATTGGAATTTTAGAAAATAAG
The DNA here is from genome assembly GCF_004770895.1 of Leptospira dzoumogneensis. Taxonomy (NCBI): domain Bacteria; kingdom Pseudomonadati; phylum Spirochaetota; class Leptospiria; order Leptospirales; family Leptospiraceae; genus Leptospira; species Leptospira dzoumogneensis. The sequence goes on from NZ_RQHS01000019.1 coordinate 1,795, forward strand.
GCAATCATTTTCCTCGAAATTCCGGCCAATTCTTTCTTCTCCTTTTTCGCCTAAGCGCCGTATTTTGTTGGAATTCCCACAAGATTCTCTTCTAATACTAGGTTAGAACTAGTTTCCAGGATAAATCATGGCTTCTCTGAATTTTCAGTATTCGATTTCTCGATCTAAATTATTTCGATTTTTTGCAATCCTACTTATTTCCGTTTCTTTAATAGGCCTTCTTGCAGAGCCCAAAAAAGGAGTCCATGAAGACGTTTTCGAATACAAGGTAAAGAAGAATGATACCTTATCCAAGATCGCAAAGGAATTTCTACAAGACCCAAGGAACTGGAAAGAATTATTAAAATATAATGAAATTCCAAACCCTTCTTTGATTAGAGAAGGCACTACTCTATTTATACCGGGCTTTTTAAGAAAAGATACGATCTCAGCAACCGGAGAAATTATAAAACCCAATGCCGGCCCGGTGGCAATCGCAGACTTCCAAAGAGGACAGGTCCAATTTTCCAGAGATTTTACTCCGACGGGACTTCCTGCAAGTTGGTCCAAACTTTCCAAAGACCAATTATTGAATATGGATGATTGGGTCCAAACGGGACAAGGTTCTTCTTCTAAAATTATATTCTCCAAAAGCGGAACAATTGTAGAGTTAAGAGAAAAGACCTTAACTAAGATCATAAAAACAACTTCGGAATCTATTTCAGAATATAAGTTGAACAAGGATGGAGGAATTCTGGAACTCAAATCCGGATATCTAGAAGCCAAAGTCCCGCCTAAAAAACCCGGGGATGATACCCGCAAATTTATGGTATTAACTCCTACAGCGGTAGTAGGAGTGAGAGGAACTGAATTATATGTAAGCGCCCCTGATCCTGAAAACACTACAGTAGGATGTTATAAAGGAGAATTAGAAGTCTCCGCAGAAGGAAAAACAGTGGCGGTCCCTGCAGGATTCGGTACTACTGTGGTAAAAGGACAAGCTCCTTCTAAGCCCGAAAAACTTCCCGAAAAGGTTGAGTTAGAGTGAGAATTCTGGATCGGAATATTATAAAATATAAATTTTCATTTTTATTATCCTTACTGCTTCTTCTTTCGGGAGAGGCATTTTCCGAACAACAAAGAGTAAGTCTTCGCTGGAAACCCAGCCAAGGTGCAGAATATTATCTGATCGAACTATCGGAAGACAGAGAATTTTTAAGAATACACCATTTTTATAAGACCAAAAACTTCCGTTATGAATTCAATTCACAAGATTCTAAATTCTATGTTCGAGTAGTCGGGATCAATGTGGATGGAGGAAGAGGAGTTTCTTCTCCTATCATTTCTTTGGCGGATAAATTCGCCGCAGCACCTAAAGTAAAAGTAGAAAGACCTTCTACAGTAGTCGCTTCTTCGGAAGAATTGAGGATCTCACTGGGTGATCCTAAAACCAGCGGACCTTCTACCAATTCCCCCGGATCTCCTAACTCTCAAAAACAAGTTCCAGTCTCTACATATTATAGGGTGAATGGAGGAGAATGGCAAAGCTATGATGGTTCCATTTCTCTTTCCCAAGAAGGCTGGAACGAAGTGGAATTTTATTCCGAAGATATATTAGGAAATAAGGAAACACCTAAAAAGACAAAATATCTTAAAGATACGACTGCACCTCAAGTCCGTTTGATAGGAGAGAAGAAGGGACAATCAGGTTTAATAGAGATTAAATCCGGAGCAGAACTTACATTACAAGCTACTGAAGAAGGTTCCGGAATAGAAGAGATAACGATCAATCTTGCCGCCAGAGATGGAAGCGGAGCGGAAGTAAATCTAACTCTTTCCGGCGAAGAGGCAAAGAAGCCGATCAAAATTTCTTCTTCAGGTATAGATGGGCTCTCCATTCTTCGTTGGGAAGCAAATGATAAAGCAGGAAATTATATCCAATCGGAGATCCCCTTATTGATAGATGCAAAACATCCGGTCTGCGTATTCGCCCCTACAGAAGGTAAACTCAGAGAAGACGGTATCTATTATCTAAAAGAAAACGGACTCATCGCAATTCGCTGCGAAGATCCCGGCACAGGATCAGGACTTTCTAAATTGGAATACAAGATCGGCAATGGTCCTATCCAATCTTACCAAGCTCCGATCGGATTCAATACCGGTATTCATACTGTTACGGTTTATACTTCAGACAGAGTCGGAAACCAGGCAGAGTTCAAGATCAAAGTGAACGCAATAAAACCGGATTGGCAAAAGACCGGATCCGAACTCCAAGAAAAATAGCTTATTAAATTATTATAAAATGGACCGCGCTGCGGACTTTAAAGAAGTAAAGAAGAAGGGACCCGTATTCTAAACGGATCCCTTTTGGCGATTTCTAATTTTCTGTGCCTGGTGAAGCGGAAGAACTTGCCGGTTTAGCTGCCGGAGCAGGAGAGCTCGGTTTATTATCCACTTTTTGGATCTTAGTCTCAGGAGGAGTGGTATCTACTATAAAAGCGATCTTCTTCACTTCGCTTTCATTACCTACCGAATCCACCGATTTAGCTTCAATCGTGTGATTTCCTTGTGCTTCTACAGAAACAGGATCAGCATATGATTTCCATTCGCCAGAATCCAATTTATAAAAGATCTGTTTAATTCCGGATAATGTATCGGAAGCCTTGATGGTGAATGCATTTCCGCTTTTTACGAAAATTTTATCTTTCACAGTTACAAGTGCAGAACCGAAAAGTTCAACCAAAGGTTTTTCTTGGTCCACGGTTACTGCTAAAACAGAATCAGTGGAAGTATTTCCGGACTTATCAGTTGCAGAAAACTTAATAGTATTCACTCCGGCTTTTTCCAACTGGATCGGTTTACCATCATAAACTTTAGGCTCGGAACCGTTGATAGAGATCTTGATATCCTGAACACCTGCCAGGTTATCCTGAGCAGTGATAGAATAAGTTAAAGTTTTAGTAGCATAATTCGTATTTTCATGAACTACAAGTGCAGCACTCGGAGTGATCTTGGTAGAAGGAGGAGTATTATCCACAAGGACGTTAAAATGTTTTTCCGGTTCTTTATTCCCCGCCTTGTCGACCGCTCTATAAGTGATCTTAGTCAGACCTTCTCTTACCAATGTGATTGAAGAAACATATTTTGTATAATCCCCGGACCCGATCTTATATTCGATATAATCCACAGTGGAACCTTCGTCCTTAGAGTTGAACTCGAAGGAAGATTGGGAGTTGATGTATAGATCCGGTTTTTCTCCGGAAGATGATTCTCTTTCTGTTGTAGAAGGTTTAGTAGTTTCCGCCTTAGGTGCGGTGGATTTCGGAGGAGCAGTTGTAGTACTCGGCGAAGTTTGAGCGAAAATAGCGCTGGAGACTAGCATACTTGCTAGAAGGACCCATAAGGGATTGCGATTCATTCTTTTCTCCAATGAAAAATTAGTGTTATCACTGTTTGACGACAAAAAATCCACGGAATCTTCCCATTCTATGTAAGAAATTCGAAAAAATTCAGGCTAAATTTCGTCATCTTCCTGCGGAAAAAATCTTCTATTTCTTTTCCTTTTTGGAGAAGGAGCCGGACTTCCAAAATTTATATACAGGCAAAAAACTACTCAAAACAGGCAATAACATCAAAATAGCGTAGGATCGAGAAAACAAACTTGCTGCCCCATTTTGGACCACAGTCGTAGCGTTATACAAGGTAAGATCGGAAACAATCACCGCACATAAATCTTGATTTTGTAATGTAGAATATACGAAATAAACGGGGATATAAGCTATATAAAAATACAAAGAGATCAGAAATGGAAAGGTGACAAGCGCCTGTCCCACCAGGCCTCCGGAAGGGATCCCGAACCATATTAAAAAAAGGCAAAATACCGAAACTACAAAAGAAGCCTGGGTAAATAAAAGGTAAATACTGTCGTCTCCTTGTGTGCAGGTCCCTGATTCCGCAAGAACGATGCATAACGGAATAAGTAAGAACAGAAGGTCTCCGAGCCAGAACAGGATTTTTTTGAGTATATTCATTTATTTCGACAAAAATTCCTTTAAAGCGATCGCGTTGTTATATTCCAAATTTTTAGAAGAATATAAAAAGGTGACCACTTTTTCGTCCAAAGATACTTTTAATTTTTCCAAACCTTCCGGATTAGATTTTAATTCCGCCCAATATCTTTTTTTGAATTCGGCCCAATGCTCCGGATCATGACCGTACCATTTTCTGAGTTCGTTACTAGGAGAGATCTCCTTTAACCAAAGATCTATTTTTCCGAATTCTTTGCTGATCCCTCTCGGCCAAAGACGATCTACTAAAATTCTTTTTCCATCCTCTTTCGAAGGAGACTCGTACACTCTTTTGATCTTAATCTGCATCGCATTTATAAGATAAAGTCTTTAGGATCTCTTCTAGGGCTATAATAATGATAGTCACTTTTTCCTAAACGAACCAACATCTGTATCTTTTCTCCGGATCTTAAAGAAGACTCGAATTCATTTCTGATAGGATCCATTTCAGGATATTCTTGTAATATCTGGCTCATTGGATGAATAGAAAATCCGTTTTTGGTAGTTGCCAATTGCAAACGAAGATAATCTTTTCCCGCTTGGACCCAATCTATGATTTCGTTATGATCCGTTTTCAGAAAAATAAATCCCTTAGAACTTTCTACTTGGGAAGTAAACATATCCATGCCCGCTTTTTTATTTTCATCGGAATGCCAGCTTTCGACACCGGGTTTTAAGAAAAAATTCCGAGCGAAAAAATATTTCAAGCCGGAAACACCTGTCGCTCTCAAAGAAAGTCCGTCTTTAAATTTTCCGATCTCCTCATCATTATAACGGAACCAAATCCTGGATTCTTCATAGGTATTATAAGTATCCGTTTCCATTTGCATCGCAGCGACCAATTGTTTTCTTAAGTTCTCAGAGCCCGCTTTAGGAATGAACTTCAGTTCGGAATACAAAACCGCGGAATCTTTACGGATCTTTTCAAAATCTTCCTGAGTTAGATCTTCACCTTCATAAATACTTCTTCTTGTTACTCGGTCCGAAATAAATTCGGATAAAGGATTACGGACTATATCTTCTTGTTTGTTCAAAACAATTTTAGCGATCGGTTTTTTGCCGATATCTCCAATCGTATATTTTCCTTCCGGAAAAAGAGAAACTTCCGCAAAATAACCTAAGACTTGAATTCCTAAACTTAGGTTTTCTAGAAAGGTACCTTGTCCAATATGGATTTGCCTAAAGGTTGGATCCGTATCTTTTAATAAACGTTTCTCATCCACATATAAAAACGCAGAATGATCATCTATAAGTTTGAATTTCCAAGGTTGTACATTATGAGGATTCGGAGCGGTGATCCCGATACGAATCGCCTTTAAGATAGGGGAAATATTCTCGGAAAGAAATCCAGGACCGAAAGGATCCTTTCTTTCATAATCATATCTTTCCTTTGAGGAAGTTTTACAATATTGTAAAATTTGAGAAGTGGAAAGAATTACACCGAAACTAATGCCGTATTTTAAAAATGTTTTTCGACTGAATGAAACCATGGCCGAAAAACCTAAGGGAAACTAAGTCGGAGTCAATCCAATTCGGGAGAACTATTCCCAATAATTTATCATCAATTCTTTGGACCAATCCGGCTGAGAGATCCCGGACATTGGCAGGAATTCCCTCATCACAGGTTTAATATCTACTACCGGAGTTCCATCGATCGCATCCAAATATTTCACCAAAAGTTTTTTGCCGTCCCTTCTCAAAAGTTCTACGATAGTAGAGCCTATATGGTTCGGACGATTTCTCTTTCTTTGCGCAAAGATCCCAACCTTAGGCCATCTTTTGTTTTCCCTCGGATGTTCACTGCCTAAGACAGGTTCCGATCCAACGGCTTTATGAAAGATATAGATGATCTCTAAATGGGAAAATGTCTCGATCCCATCCAAAGACTCAGAAGGAATATCGTCTTCCAGTTTGATCTCGGAAACGATTTCCGCCCAATAATCATCCTGGATCTCTGATCTTGAGTTCGAGACATTTGCGATCGGCCGAATCGTAAATTCCATAAAAGCCTCTTTCATCCTAAAAGATGTTTTAAGAGACGATGGAAAATACTCTTCGGCAAGGAATTAATTTCAGTCTTCCGGTTTTGCGTTTAAGTATTCTTTGAATTTTTCCAGGTCGCCTTCTACAACCGGGATGGTGATAGGTTCTGATCCTGAGTATAAACGAATAGAAAATCCGTTGGATTTTAAAATTGCGTCCTCATCTTCTTTTTTCATAAGAAAAGTAGCGTTAAGAAGTACCGAGGTGCTGGTTTGAGTACTAAGGCTGGTTTTCGTACCACCCATACCTCCGGAAGTTGAGGCTGTGGAATTGTATCCATAGTTAGGTGTTGAAGCGGCTTTTGTGGAAACAGTAGTAACAGTTTGAGCAGAAACGTTTCCAAAAGCTAAAGTAGAAGTTTTGTCCCCTATTTGTAAGAAGCCGCTACGCTCAATCGGGTTGTTCATAGTTGTCGCATGAACCTTTACCCTAGCGACAGTCGGAACTAAAACTTCCTTGCCCAATTCACGGGTAACGTCCAGTTCAACTATATATTTCGTAAGAAAAGAATCAATAAGAGTGCCTGGATATGATTCTTCTGCTTTAAGTTTTAATTTCAAATTTACGGAATGGGTATTTTTAAAATTGTCTTTTGTAATCCTTACAGTATCGAACATACATCCGGTCATAACGGATACCAAAACGGACAATATGAATATTCTCTTAAACAAGTTAATTCTCCAATTTATATATAGAATCCAATCAAATGAAAATCTGCGACAGGTCAAGAGAGTATTTTTGGACTAAATATGATAAAAATTTAAATTAGCACGTTATCTCATTTTGGATAACGTGTTTTTCCGGCAGGAATACTTTTAATCCGCCTGCATTCCAGGCTTTGCAAGTAGAAAGTTTTTAAGATAATTCGAATTCTTCTCATTAAATTCGAAAGTTAAAGGATAAGATCCCATATAGAAACGAATACTAAAAGGTTTACCTTCTAATATCGCTTGTTCATCTTCTCTTTTTAACAAAAACATTCCACTCTGCTCTTTACTTGTATGCGTATGAACAGAAGTTTTAGTCTGAGTATTTCCTGTTCCTGAAGATTTGACTTTGGTAAAATCCACAAATCCACCCTTCGCATTCATAATTGCGTTTGAGTGATCCGAACCTCCATTTGCAAAATTAGTAGAGGTTGAGGTAGTAACCGAAGTCTTTGTAACCAGTTGACTGTCCGAGTTACCGATCACAAGAGGATTGATCTTCTCCCCTATTTTTAAAAAGCCGGTTTTTGCAATAGGAGCATCGCCAGTCGCACCACGATATGAAAATCTAACGGAAGTCGGGATTATCTTATTGTCTGCACCAATCTCTCTCGTAAGATCGAAATAGAAGTAATATTTTAAGGAGGTAGGCGCACCGAAATGATCCAAATAAGGTTCATTCGATAAAAGTAATAATTTCATTTTTATGATATGAGTATTCTTAAAATCGTCCTTAATAATATTTACGTGCCCAAATCTGAAAGTCAGGCAACCTTCGAAAATTAGAGCAAAAACTAAGAGCCAAACAAAGGTCAAAATCCTAAACAAATTTACACTCCCATACCTATCATTGATACACATATTAAACTTATCCCTTCGTCAAGAAAAACCGGCCAGCTCCCCTAAGCAAAACCAACCTCTTACCCAAATCGGATAGATAGTCCCGCTATTTCATTGACAGGGGATCGGTACCGAGATCCACTCTAATTGTGGACCGAAATCGTATCGCATTAGCAGTCACCTTTGTAGTCACCATTCTCTCCTTGTTCGTAGGACTTATCAATTTAGTATCCAACGTATCTTCTTCCAAACTAACGAAAGTGGATGCAGGTTCCGGATTCGGGACCGATAGATTGGGAGCAGCTTTGATCAAGATAGAAGGAGAGATCCACTCCGGACGTTCCAGCTATGATTCTGCGGGAGCCCAAACCATATTGGAACAACTCAGATCGATAGAAGACGATTCTAATATCGTAGGAATCTTAGTGGAGATCAACTCTCCAGGCGGATCCGTAGGTGCTTCTCAAGAGATCTATAAAGAGTTAATGTATCTCAGAAAGGATAAGAACAAGAAGGTCGTAGTGTCCATGAAGGACATCGCCGCTTCCGGCGGATATTATATAGCTTCCGCTGCGGATAAAATTTTCGCGTTAGGCGGAACTTTGACAGGCTCCATTGGGGTGATCGCGATCGCACCGAATATCAAAGGACTTTTGGAGAGATACGGAGTAAAGGTCCGCACTTTCAAAGAAGGAAAGTATAAGGACTCACTTTCACTTTTCAGAGACAATACTCCTGAAGAAGACGCGATGATCCAAAAAATGCTCTCCGATACATACGAAGAATTTATCGAAGATGTAGCCAAAGGAAGAAACCAAACTGTAAAATTTGTAGAGGCCCTGGCGGAAGGAAGGATCTATTCCGGGCAAGACGCATTCAGGAACAAATTAGTAGATGATATAGGCGGCAGAAGAGAAGCATTAGCGGAACTTTCCAAACTTTGCAATTATGACGGAACTCTTCCATTATTCGAAGAAGAAGTAAATCCTTGGGATAGATTCTTCCAACTGATGCAGGCAAAATCCGGAGGATTTTTCAGCGGAGAAAAAGCATTTCTACAAGAACTCAAACGTTCTCCCGTTTTAGTTTTATATCCACATTCGATGGCATGGTAATCCTGTGTTGAAAGAATTATTCGGCAGATTTATAGATCTTTTAGATGCGGTATTATTCGAGCCGTTCCGAGTGGAGAATGTAATTTCTTCCTGGGGAATCTATCCGCTTAAACTAGTAGGCGGTTTGGTCCTAATACTTGCTTCATTGAGCGCAGGTGCAGGTTATGTATTTATTACTCCTCCATTTACCGGCAGAAGTTTCGGACAATTCCTGATCGCGGCATTGACTCACTTATTATTCTTCATGTTATTGCCTTATGCGATAGCATTCATTGTAGACGGACTTGCTCAATCCAGCGGAAAGAAAGGAAACGCAAATACCACATTCAGGTTCGTGAATCTTTCTCTTTCTCTTTTTATCTCCAATGCGGCTTGGGCAATTCTTCTTGCTCAGCTAGGAATAAAAGGCGGATTCGGAGTGGTCACTTTATATTCGATCCATTACGGATTGTTTATGGCGGTATTGGTTCGCGGGACTTCTTATATTTACGATCTGAAATTTAAGGATTCCTTTCGTATCAATATTATCACCTTTATTGTGACCTTCTTCCTGCCGTTGGCTATGTATTCCGCGATGATCACATCGTTCAATCCTTCTCTTCCGTAAATTATATAATATGAATATTCTAATCACCAACGACGACGGGATCTCTTCCAACGGGATCCTTGCTTTGGAAAAAGTTTTAGGAAAAGAGCATAATACTTATCTGATCGCTCCTCTAAAAGAACGCTCCGCAACTTCTATGGCGCTGAGCATTCATGATTCTTTAAGAGTGGAAAGAGTGAATGAGAACCATTATATCGTGGATGGGTTTCCTGTAGACTGCGTGAACATCGGACTTCATGGAAACATCTTCCCTAAAATAGATTTGGTGCTCTCCGGGATCAACCGAGGAGTGAATATGGGACATGATGTCCATTACTCCGGAACAGTGGGAGCGGCAAGGCATGGAGCCATACATAATAAAAAAAGTGTGGCGGTCAGCTCCGGGAACTGGGACAAAAACTACGATTATATCAAAGAAGCCGAATTGGTCCGCGAAGTTCTGAACTCATGGATAGACGAATTTATTCCTGGGATCGTTTATAATATCAATATCCCTGAAAAATTCGAGAACTCACTATCTTCCATCGAGGTAGCAAAGCTGGGCAGAAGGACCTATGTGGATACTTACGAGGCCAAGCCGATCATAGGCGGGATCTCCGACTTCTTCTTAGGCGGCTCGGACCTGGGATATGTTCCTGAAGAAGGGGCCGATTTCGATATATTCTTCCGTGGAAAAATACCGATCACTCCTTTAGGTTTGGATCAAACTTCTCCGCTTGAATTAGAGGAATTAAAAAAAAGGATCCGGGTGAAATCGAAGTAAATGGAAAAGAAAACTTCCAGAAAAATCCCAGCCAAAAGAAGGATTTTCACTGAAATCCTAAAAGAGAATTATACGATCGCGATCACTTTGATCGACCGGGAAATGTCAGAGGTTGGAAAAGATCCGGAACTACTTTATAATTTTGCAATATGTTGTTCCAGGACAGGAAACCACAAAAAATGCGTTTCAGTGATCGAGGAGTTGCTGGAAGAATTCCCGAAATTTTCCGAAAGAGATAACGCGTTCAGAATGATGATCTATTCTCTCATCAGGACCGGTGATTATAAAACCGCTCTGGCAAAAACGGAAGAACGTCTCAAACTTTCACTGGATGATATCATTCTTCTTTCCTTAAAAGCTTCCGCTTTGGAAAAATCCGGGGACACGAAAGCCGCGATCGAGACTCACTTGAGAATTTTGCGACTCAGACCGGAGCAAAAAAATAGCCTAAATTCGGTAGCATATCTGCTTTTGGAAGGAAAGGAACCGAATCCGGAAGAGCTAAAACTGGCGATGGAAAACATAAAGAGGGCGCTGCAATTGGATCCGGATAATCCGGCCTATTTGGATTCTTTCGGAGTTCTGCTTTCCAAATTGGGCAAACAGGAAGAAGCCAGAAAGGCCTTCGAAAAAGCGATTACCAAAGCCCCCACCGAAGATATCATTTTAGAACATCTGAAAAAACTATCTCAAACAAATAGACAAGCGACTTGACACCTCGCCCTTCCGCGAAATCATGGACTTCGATCCGGGATGTAGCGCAGTGGTAGCGCATCTGTTTTGGGTACAGAGGGTCGCAGGTTCAAATCCTGTCATCCCGAATTCCTCTTTCTCAAAGAGACTCGGTAGCTCAGTTGGATAGAGCAACTGCCTTCTAAGCAGTGGGTCGGGGGTTCGAATCCCTCTCGGGTCACCAAATATGGTGGACGTAGCTCAGTTGGTAGAGCTCCAGATTGTGGTTCTGGCTGTCGCGGGTTCAAGCCCCGTCGTTCACCCCAATTTTCTTCCATTCCCAAACAGCAAAATCAACTAATATATTTAATATCGGGCTTGAAGCTTTTGCACGAAAGCGTTTGCAGCGATCCGTAGAGAGCGTCGTAAACGCGCCGCGAGCCAGGATGGCGAAGCGAGTGCAAAAGACGCCGTGGAGCCAAGTCGAGCAGGATGCGAGACTGCGTAACGGCAAGCCCCGTCGTTCACCCCAATTTTCTCTAACGGGCAAAAAACAAAACAATCCCTGCGATCGTAATATCCGCGAATATATGCACTAACACCGGATAATAAATTCCCTTACTCAAAATCCGGATCAGCCCGGTCATTAAACCATAAATTCCAGCAAGCCCAACTCCAACCCAACCACGCGGGAATCCATGCAGATGTAAAATTCCAAAACTCAATGCTTGGAAAACAAGAGCCCAGAAAACTGAAAGTCTCGCAGTTAGTAAAGCCTCGAACAAGATCCCTCTGAATAAAAACTCTTCTGCAAGAGCATTTATGATCGCAAAACCTAAACCTGCCGCGACAAGAACAGGAATCTCTCCTTTCGGAAAATTCTCTTTGATATCACTGATATCAGGATCCAAAAGATAAAACCAAAGAAACAAAGCGATACTTGCGGATAGAACAAATAAAACGGAAAGTCCCAAAACTTGTTTGGAAACTTCTCCTTTTATCCACCATCGTAATAACCCGGCCCTGCGAATTTTAGAGAAGACCAAGAAATAAAAAACTAAAGCAAAAATCAAGGTTCCAGGCCAGAGATTTTTAGCATAGGGAAATATATTAATAAAAGTTAATACGAATAAAGGGATATTCAGATATAATAAGGATTTCCATTTGAATTGAGATCCGATCAGCAGGAACAAAAAGAGCAGAACCGGAACTACGAATAAAGTCCGGACTTCTTCAAAGACCGCAGCGCTGAAAACAATAATAGAAAGAAAGATAAAGAAACTTTCTCTGGCTCCGGATTTGTATTCAGGTAAATCGATTCTGCCGGTTTCCGAAAAATTCATCCAAATAACTGAAAATCTTATTCGAAGAGTTGGATATCTTTAATACAAGAATCAGGACCGATTTTTTCGAATATCCCTTGCACTGCCCAGATCCAAATCCCATGAGGATATTCTTTTTGAGGAACAGGACCCGCATCCTTCTTCAAATAAACCGTAGCAGTTTCCGATCTAGAAAAATCCAAAACGACAGAACTATATTCTGTATCATCAGGAAGTCTGGATTCTTTATCCACATTGATCGCTTCTCTTTCTAAAATTTTGAGAGAAAGAGGAGGAGTATTTTTAGAACAAGCGATTATATTCAGACCTTTCCAGTTTGTAGGAACATAAGTCCCGGACTTGAGACGATGAGAAAGTTTTAACTCCAGATCGAAATCCATCTTCATGGAAGAAGGTCTTAACTTTCTCCACTCAGTGTCCAAATTTCCGTCCGCCAGATAAGGCGCCTGGGAGGAACGATCCACTAAATAAGAATCAGTGAAATCGAAACGTAAAAAAGGAGGCTCTGATTTATAAGACTCCAACTTGGATTTCGTGGTAGAATACAGATAATAATTGGAAAAAGCCAGTCCGGCGACGAAAACCGCTGCCCAAATTTTTGAAACAGCCTTCAATTTTAAAAAATCCACTCATTCAAGTATGTCGATTTCCTGACCCGGAATCAAGAAGGATTTCCTTTCTTCTTGTCGAAAGAAAACCGATTTCGAATCATGATCCGGAAAGAAATTTCTTAGGAAGGCGGTTCGCGAAATGCTTATTGGAATTACCGGCGGCACGGGACTCATAGGATCCATGTTGGCGATCCGCTTGAAGGCAGAAGGACATAGAGTCCGGATCTTCAGCAGAAGCGGAAAATTGCCGCCCAGACTCCAAAGAATTTCAGAATGGGATGTTCGGATCGGCTCACTCCCCACCAGAGCGGATTTGGAAGGAGTAAACGTTCTAATCAACCTTGCAGGCGAACCGATCGCTGGAGTTCGCTGGACCCCTGAATACAAACAAAGGATCCGATCTTCTCGCGTAGACTTCACAAGGGACCTTGTTGCAAGACTCGTATCCATGGGAGAGTTCGCGCCCAAAACATTCTTCAACTCTTCCGCAATCGGGATCTACGGATCCTATGATGCAGGAACTCCACCATTCGACGAAGATAGTCCTGCTTCCGACGATGAGTTAGGCAGCCTATGCAAAGACTGGGAAGAAGAAGCCTTAGAAGCAGAAAAAGCAGGTATCCGAACTGTTCTCTTAAGAACAGGAGTAGTTCTCACTACGGAAGGCGGAGCACTCGCGACAATGCTTCCGGCATTCAAATTATTCGCAGGCGGCCCGATTGGAAGTGGAAACCAAATCCTTTCTTGGATCCATATCGAAGACCAACTCTCCGCAATCATGTTCCTGATCAGAAAAGAAGAAGCGAAAGGAGCATTCAATCTAGTATCTCCCGAACCTCTTTCCAACGAGCAGTTCAGTAAGGCACTTGCAAAAACTCTGGGACGTCCTTCATTCACAAGAGTTCCTTCTTTTGCACTCTCACTTGCATTCGGAGAAGGTGCCATCGTGGCAACCCATGGCCAAAGAGTGGTGCCAAAAAGACTCCAAAAGCTGGGTTATAAATTCAGATACCCGAATCTGGAGTCTGCTCTTCGAAATTTACTGGGATAGTTGCATTGCTCCTGAAGCCCGCGTTGCACGCGGACTATCGGGTTTTTTCGAAAAATTTTCCAAACCTTTAAAAACGGCTTCCCATCCGATTTAGAATGAGTCTAATCTCTGTATGGAAAACACAATGCCTGGTTCATTCAACGAACTTCTCAAAACACATGATAAACCTATCCTAGTAGATTTCTGGGCCGAATGGTGCGGTCCTTGTAAAATGGTAGCCCCTGAGCTGGAAAAATTTGCACAAGCTCACCCAGGGCAAGTCACCGTAGTAAAAGTCAATATAGACGAAAAACCTGAATTGGCTCAGCAATACGGAGTTCAATCCATTCCGACTCTGATGTTATTCAAAGACGGACAAATCGCTGAGAAAGTGGTGGGAGCAATTCCACAGGCACAAATGGAGAAAGTTTTTGCCCCTAAACTGGCTTAACTTTTTACACACGCTACGGGAGGCCACTCGCAATTTACTCGAGTACCTTCCGCAGCGATTCTTCGGGGCGACTCCTTCACTTCGCTCGGACCGCGCTACTCCGGGCTACGCGTTCGCTCCGGTCCCGGCAAATCGCATTCAATATCCTGAATATAATTCTTATCGGCCGTGACTTCCCCTGCGTATCGCTGTCGCGATTACCAATTTACGATCTCGTCTACTTCTTCCTGATCTAAACGGAAAGACTCATAATCCCCAAAAGTTTTAGGAAGAGTCCTGAACAAGAAAGCTCCAAAACCCTTCACAAAAGAATCGAATTTGGATTTTTTAGAGCCGGATGTTCTATCAAAAACCGCCTGCTCTAAAAACTCGGAAAGAACAAGTGCACCATAAGCTTGGTCTGAAAGATCCACTCTATAGGTTTCCTTCCATTCTCTAGGCTTTTCTTCAATACTCTTATTCCAATCTAATAGTAGATTTTCTCCTAATTCTGCAGCGGCCTTTAGTTCAGGGTATTTTTTAGCTGAGTCGAAATTTTTCTTTAATTCCGTAACGAAAGAATCTCTGATCTTAGCTCTGTTCATTGCACCAAGCGCATGGTCCGTAATGATCAAATGAGTTCCTTCCCAAGTCTCATTGATGATACAATCATTATGAAGTCTAGGTAAACAAGTGTAATCACCTATAATTCCGGAACCACCCAATGCCATAATCGCTCCATGAGTGATCTGAGAAGAAAGAGAAGAAGATCTATATTTCATCAAAGGAGTGGAGATCTGTTCCGCTAAAATTCCTTTTTGGGTCCAATCAATCCCACGGAAAATCGGCATGACCAAAGCAGCATATAGAATCCTCATCTCCGCGAGTTCTCTGGAATATGCGGAAAAATCTTGGATCTTCTTCCCATAAGCCGTTCTATATCTGGAATATTCCCGAGCTTCCATAAACGCTCTTCTGGACATTCCGGAAGCGGCAAGACCTACGTGAACTCTGGAAGTTCGGATCACATAACGGATCAGGTTTGCAATCCCGTGAGCCGGTCTTCCTAAAGCCTCGGCTTCCAGATCTTCGTATACGATCTCTACGGTGAGTTTACCCTTAGAACCTATAATATCTTTTTTTCTTAATATATGATGACCGTTCAGTTCTCCATTATCTTTGATCCTTGGGACCAAAAATAATCCGACTGTTTCGGTATCTTCTATCTTGGCTGTTGTGACCCAAAGATCTCCCGGATTAGAGCAGAACCATTTTTCTCCGTTTAAGATCCATTTTCCGTCTTCTCCCTTTCGTGCGATCGTGCGGTTGGCGCCCACATTACTTCCGCCTACTCTTTCGGTCACATATTGGCCTGCCATAAAATGAGAGAAAGAACCCTTTCCTGCCACCAAAGGAAGATATTTCTTTTTCTGTTCTTCCGTTCCGATTCCCTGAAGAACTCGGATCATACCTTCCGTCATTGCTAAAGGACAGGTCACTCCGCCTTCTCCGTTTTGGTTAGCAAGATAGGTCAAAGCCTGTCTATGAAGATCCGTAAAAGGAAATTTCCATTCATCATGAAAATCTAAATTAACAATCCCGTAATCGTAGGAAATTTTTCTGGAGAGTTTTTGTTCGTGAGAATAAACGATCTGATCGATACGATTCCCCGTTCTATCGTATTTAACTACTTCTCCGTATTTACCTTCCTTGTGAGAAGCTTCGGTAAGTTCGTCTAAGATACCGCCGACCAATTCTCCATAACCTTTGAGATGGTCGATCATCGCTTTTTTATGATCGGGTTTATAATCGGAAGAGTATCTTTCTATTACTCTCTGTAGGATCTTATCCTCTTCGTAAAAATTTTTACCTCTATTTCCTTTATAACCGGTTAAGTCGTAAGAAGATAAACCCGGGTTCTCGGCTAAACGTAATGGATGATTCATAATATTTCCTTTTGAAGAACGGCGATCTGAATACCACTATCATAAGCGAATACAACTCGACTGCCAGAACTTTTTAGTTCGGAATACTATACATCGAACATCGTTTGTTTGGAAGAAAAAGTATAGCATAGGTTATAGAACTAGAAAAACAGGTTTTTCTTAATATTCTAAAACCAAACCTTCATAAGGTGCGATCTCGAATACGACCGGGATCTCCATCTTCTCAGGTTTCCTATGAGTGGAGATGAGTATCTGAGCCGTACGATTCGCGTTCGCTACGATCTTTTTGGATTCATTCTCAAAGTTCAAAATGATCAGACATTTTTTCTTTTCGAACTCTCTTGTGTATTGTAGAACACCTGGGGGAGAATCGTAATCCAAGGCAAGAGTCCCTTTTTTCAGGATCTCGTTCCCTTTTCTAAGCCATATTAGCTTTTTATAAAAATTTAATAAACTTTCGATGGATCTGGATTGAGTTTCCACGTTTACGGATTCGTATCTGGAAAAAACAGGAAGCCAAGGTTCTCCCTTGCTGAATCCACCGTTCACATCTCCGGACCAACACATAGGAAGTCTACAGTTGTCTCTGCTTGGATACACCGGCCAATATCTGATCCCTACCGGATCTTGGATGCGGTTCTTAGGAACTCTTTCATCCATCATTCCTAGCTCTTCTCCGTAATATAAGAACGGAGTTCCTCTCAAAGTTAAGAGCATTAGAGCTGCTATCTTTGCTCTTGCCGTTGTCTCTTTTCCTTTGGAATATCTAGTGATATGTCTACGGAAATCATGATTACTTAATGTATAATTCGGCCAACCCTTGTCTCGGAGATACTTCTCCCATTCTTTGATCACGTCCCTAAATTTTTCCGCCTTCCAAGGAGTATAAAAGAAAGCAAAGTTGAATGCTAGATGAAGTTCGTCGCCTTTAGCACCGTAATAAGAAGCGGGAAGTGCGCTTGTACCGGGAGGCTCCATCATCACTTCGCCTACGGACATTCTATCTCCGTAAGAATCCAAAAGTTTTCTGAGATCTTTAAGGATATCATGCATCTCGGGACGATCACGATCATAAATATGATTTTGTTGATCGAAAGGTCTGGCGATCCATCTTTTGCGAGGGTTACTTCTTAATTCAGAATCTTTAACGAATAGATTCACAACATCTAAACGGAAACCGTCCACTCCCAGATCCAGCCAATTCTTGACCATGGAGAAGATCGCCTTTTTAACTTCCGGATTTCTCCAGTTCAAGTCGGGTTGTTCCGCTAAAAAAGAATGATAATAGTACTGATCCGTGGTTTTATCCAGGGTCCAGGCTCTTCCACCGAAAGTACCCATCCAATTATTAGGAGGCTTTCCATTCACTGGATCTCTCCAAATATACCAATCTCTCTTAGGATTATCTTTGGAAGATTTAGATTCTAAGAACCAAGGATGTTGATGAGAAGTATGATTTGCAACCAGGTCCATGATGATCCTGATCTTACGTTTATGAGCTTCTTTTAATAAACGTTTAAATGTTTCCAAATTCCCGAATACAGGATCGATACTTTCGTAATCCGAAATATCGTATCCGAAATCGTACATAGGAGAAGGATAAATAGGAGAAAGCCAGATGGCATCGATGCCAAGAGAGTTCGGAGTCCCGTCGTTCAGATAATCCAGTTTTTGGATGATACCTTCTAGGTCGCCGATCCCGTCCCCATTGGTATCTTTAAAACTTCTAGGATAGATTTGATAAACTACCGCGTTCTTCCACCAGTCCGCGTCTATCTTTTTGGCTCTGTGAGGGGACTTGCGCTTTTTGATCAGCCGAGCAGATGTCGCAGTTTCTTTTTTACTTTTAGAAGTGACTGTGGAACGACTTCCCGAATCCATACTGGGGACCATTTTTAGAAAACGAGTTCCCCTGTCATCCTTTCCACCGGCTGGATTCTCAAGATCTTATCTTCCAGGGATTTTAACAATTCTGTATCTTTGACCTGTTCCCCGTCCTTAGTCTGGAGATAGAATGAGTCATAAGCATAGTCCGCAGAAGTAGAAACCCTTAAATGAGAAACTTTTAAACCGAAATCGAATACTTTTCTTAAGATCCTATATACTAAACCGACCATATCCGGCATACGAACTTCCATGATGGTCGTGTCCGTAATATCTTCGTTAGAAAAGCGAACAGAACGATTGATGATACTTTCCGGTATCGTCTTACGTGGATTCCATTCGGTCCTTTCGAAAGCGATACTATCTCTTTGTAATTCTCCCGAAGCCATTAATCTGAGTTTACCTTCCATTCTGGAAAGTTTTTCAGCGGAAATATTTCCGCTGCCTTGGGAGTCCGTTACTTGAAGAATATGGATCTGGAACTCTTCGAAAGTATAACTTTGCATCCCGACTAAACTCAATCCCTCGGAAGAAACGGAACAACATAAATCCAATAAGATCTCAGGAATATTACGGCTAACTACTTCTACTGTTACGAAAGCAGGATCCTGCTCCGAATCCAAGAGCAGGGTCGAGTTCATATCTTGGCTAAGAGAAGTAATCGATTTAAAATATTTTAATATTTTTCGATTCGAGACCGTTTTTAAAAAACTTTCAGGGATCACCGAATATGCAAAAGAAGCGATTGTTTTGGAAATTTTAGGGTCCTGCCCTTCTTTTTCGGTCAAATAGGTCACAAGATCTTTAGAAAGAGAAATTCTTTCCTCTTCTCCATAAGGATCTTCCGTATCGGTTCTTTTATTTTTAAAGAAGTCTATAGAGTTTCTATAAAGTTCGTTTAAGATCGCCTTTTTCCAGTTCGTAAGAACGTTTGTGCCAACGGACTTGGTATCAATGATCGTTAGAATATATAAAAGTTTTAATCTCTCCGGATTAGAAACGGTTCTTGCAAAATTGCGTATCAGTTTTTTATCCGAAATATCTCTTTTAGAAGAAAGTTCCGACATCAGGATATGTTTTTCGACTAAGAAACGAAATAGGTCCGTATCTTCTTCGGATAGACCTAAACGAGATCCAACAGATACAGCAAGCTCCGCACCATACTCCGAATGATCTCCTTCTTTTACTTTTCCGGCATCATGTAGAAGGATTGCCAAAGCCAAAATTTCGGTCTTATCACATTCTCCATAAACTTCTAAAATTTCTCTATCTTCAAATTCTCCCTTATCCAAACGATCCAATTCATGAAGAATTAGAAGAGTATGTTCATCTACTGTGAACTCATGATGATAACTGAACAAAGGAAAATTCGTACATGCGCCGAACTCAGGCAGAAGTTCCCCGAGCACCTGACATTCATGCATTAATTTTAATATTCTTCCTCTGTCTTTTTTGTTCTGAAGAATGTCGATAAATCCGCCGTTCACTTCCGCTGAATATCTGAAATCATCATCCAAAAAATGAGAAGCGAATCTGATCTCACTTAACAACCCGCCCGAAACTTCGAAGCCTGTTTCTTGGATCATTCTGAATGTAAGTAAAATATCTTTGTACAATGTGTGAGGGTCCGCGAAAAGATTTCCTTCGCTGGGAGGAAAGATCGTATTTCCGATCTTTAGGAAGCGGATGCCTTCATAGTCGAAGTTTTGGGCTTCTCCTTTTTTTTGGGCCGCCAATAAAGAATCCAAATAAACACGAACTATAAAAAATATATTTTTCTGATGACTATAGAGAGTGTTCATAAACTTCTCTATGGTTTGCATTTCTTCTTTTTTACCGAAGCCTAGATATTCAGCCACCTCAGGTTGGAGATTCAGATCCAAACGATCATGTTTTCTTCCGGTAAGAATATGAAGTGCAGTCCTAACTCGGATCAGAAAATCATAAGCTTCTTCCAAGGCCTGGACTTCTCCACTTTGGAAAACTGGAAGAACTGCAAGTCCACCTAAGGAACGGATAGGACTTCTGGATTTTTCGGTCCAATACAGATATTGAATGTCTCTTAAACCGCAGAGATCCGTTTTTAAATTCGGTTCGGAAAGAAGAATAGGCCTACCTTCTCTTAGGAACCTTTCCGAAAGTTGGTCTTCTTTTGCTTGGTTGTACCTGGTCGCAAACTTAGAAGGAAGTTTTGCTAAAAATTCTTCTTGGTATTTTTTGAATAATTCTTTGGAACCTGTTAGGAACCTGCTGTCCAAGACGGCATGAAAGCTGGACATATCATCCAAATAACGAAACGATTCTTTGATTGTCCTGCAAGTATGCCCTACTTCTTTTCCGGAATCATAAAGATAAGTATTAATGGAAGAAATGATCTCCGAAAGTTTGGAATCCGGAACTCCATTATGTAAATATAATATATCTACATCTGAATGTGGGGCCATTTCCATACGACCATAACCGCCTAAAGCAATTACTGCGACTTCTTCCCCTTTTTTTAAGATACCGGATGACTTTTCGAATCTGGCTCTTAAAAAGGAATCTATTATGAATGTGAGCTGGCGCGAGATCAGCCGACCGGAAACCGCCCTACTCTTTTCCAAAAGCCTTTGAAAACTATAGGAGATGTCTAATTCTAAAGGCAAGGTCGGTTCCTACTAGCTGTTAGACTGGGTTTATTTCAATTTATCGCCAGGGTTAGCGGCTCTATGAGGCACAAAAAGGCTGAGGCTCTCGCCTTCTCCGGAAGCCAAAAGCATTGCTTCCGAAACTCCGAATTTCATCTTTCTTGGTTTCAAGTTTGCAACTGCAACAATCGTCAATCCTAGAAGATCTTGAGGTTGATAAGAAGCCTTGATACCTGCAAAAACATTCTTAGTTCCCAGAGAACCAAGATCCAATTTTACTTGGACAAGTTTGTCAGCACCTTCTACAGGACCTGCTTCTATAATTTTACCGACTCTAAGATCCACTTTACTTAGGTCCTCGATAGAAATTTCCAAAACTCCTTCCGTTTTAGGAGCAGCGGCTGGAGTTGTAGTTGTTGGTTGAGCGGATTTTGTTTCCAAAGTGTTTTCTTCTAACATGGCTTGAATCGATTTTTCCTCTACACGTTTGGTGATCATTTCATATGCGGACACTTTTGTTTTTTCCAGATCGGAAGAAAGATCCGCAAACTCGGGCTTTTTGTTTAAACCTAAAATTTGATACACCTTCTCCCCTGATCTAGGAAGAACAGGATATAAATAAATAGAAAGAATTCTCGCAGCATTTAAGGCGACAGTCACAGTTTTACGAGCTGCTTCTGCATCCGATTTGATTTGGATCCAAGGTGCAAGATCGTTCACATATTTGTTCGCGATATCACCCAAACGGGAACATTCTTTCATTACTCTGGTATAATTTCGGGTTTCATACCATTCTCTGATCTTAGATTCGGAACTTCTGAGTTCGTCCAGGATCTTCTTCCCTTCCGCGTCCGGAGTTCCCAAAGTTCTATCAAGTTTATCTAATATAGAAGTAGCGACCCTGGAAACCAGGTTCACAAAATTACCTACAAAGTCCGAATTTACTTTTGCAGTATAATCATCAAAAGAAAGATCCAGATCGTCCATTCCTGGACCTAGTTTTCCTGCCAGATAAAAGCGAAGATGTTCCGGATCCAAATGTTTGAGATAACCCTCTGCCTTGATGAAGGTTCCTCGGGATTTGGACATCTTCTCCCCGTTCACAGTAATAAAACCGTGAACATGGACCTGAGTAGGAGAACGATATCCGCCTCCTTCTAATGTAGCAGGCCAGAATAAAGTATGAAAATATAATATATCTTTTCCTATAAAATGAGAGATCTCGGTTTTTTTATCCTTCCAGAAAGAATCGAATTTTTTACGATCCCCTTTGAAATAATTCAAACTGGAAGCCATATAACCGATAGGAGCATCCAACCAAACGTAAAAATATTTTTCGATCTCTCCAGGGATCTTAAAACCGAAATAAGGTCCGTCACGAGAAATATCCCAATCCTGGAGCCCGGCCTCGAACCATTCTTTCAGTTTTTTGCGAACACCTTCCGCAACATGTGAACCCTTTTCGACCCAATCGGAAAGATAACTTTCGAAATCTCCCAATTTAAAAAAGATATGTTTAGAATTTCGGCTAACGGGCGGATTGCCGCATAAGGAACAATGAGAATCTTTTAGATCCTTAGGAGAATAAGTCGCTCCACAATTCTCGCAACTATCACCATATTGGTCTTGGGTGCCGCAATTCGGACAAGTTCCCTTAATAAAACGATCCGGAAGGAACATCTTATCGGTATCACAATAAGCCTGTTCGATCTCCCTTTCCGCGATATGGCCTTTACCCTTTAGAGAAAGATAAATTTCCTCGGAAAGGATTCGATTTTCTTCGGAGTTCGTAGTATAATAATTATCGTATTCAACCAAAAAGCCGGAGAGATCCCGATAATGTTCCGCTCTAACTCGGTCGATCAATTCTTCCGGGCTGATCCCTTCTTTTCTTGCGGCAAGCATGATGGGTGTGCCGTGCGTATCGTCCGCACAGAAAAAATAACACTCGTTGCCTAAAGATTTTTGATAACGAACATAAATATCCGTTTGGATCGCTTCCAGAACATGGCCTAAGTGAATGGGACCGTTCGCGTAAGGCAAAGCGGAAGTAACGAGGATCTTTCGTTTTGATTCGGAACTCACATAGTCAGGTTGAGAAAAATTCCCCCAAAATCAACATGGATTTTCATTGCAAAACCGCAGGTTGGGTTAAAATACATCGGAAAAACGGGAACACCCTTAAAGGGAAGGCACTAAAAATGGAAAGGGTTTCATCCTTGGCGAGTAAGGTTCTGCCTGGTCATGAATTTTACGAAAAATTTCAAAAGAGTCTAGATAGAGAGACTGAGATTTTTCAACTTAAGATGAATTACGCCAAGGTCCTAGTCAGTCTTTGGTCTTATTCTTGTCATGCAGACGGAGTCTTTCATAGAAAAGAAGGGAATCTAGTCGGACAAATGGTAAAAGCTATGTTCGATAAGGATTGTATCTTCGATCATCACCAAGACCAAAAGGCCGAGATCATAGAAGAATTATCCGAAGTATTCGAATCACCCCTTCCAATTAAAATGATCACTGATTTTGCGGAAGGAAATCCGGTATTAGCCGTAAACTTTTACGAAGATGCAGTATGTATCGTAACGACTGACGGCAAATTCACGGATAGGGAAAAAGAATTTTTGGAAGATCTGGCGAAGGAGCTGGAAATCTCTTCCATGGATAAGAAAAACATAGATAATAAATATACGGACGGCGGCGAAGACTGAACTTCTAGTCGCCTCCTTCTCATGCCTTTTCCGATCCTATTACTATTATTCGGCTATATAGGTCTGCAGTTCCTGCTCAGCGGGCCTTTCCTACAACTTCTAGTAAATATAATATCCTTCAGACTATTCAAGTTTCGTTGGTTGACTCCGGGCATTATACTTCCGGGACTTTGGGTTTGGGCCAGACATTTTACGGTCTTCTTCCCTGGAGAACTCGGAACGGATATAGTACATGCAAAAGGGAGTTTTGTACATTTCAGACTCTCATTCTCCAACCTATTTAAAGGAAAATTAATATTTAGAGGAGTGAATGTCCGCTCCTTTCATATGGATTACACCAATCGAGTAGAATCCAGAAAGAAGATAGAATATCTTCCCAAAAGAGGACGGATCCAGTTCAAATTGGAGAAGGTCTCCCATTCCAGCATAGATATAGAAGATAAAACCTTAACTCCGGTATTTAATATACAGATCAGGGATATCAAAATAGAGAACGGAGTCTTGGACGCAGGCTCTCCATTAGAAATTCTTTTTAGAAGCAGAATGGGTTCCTGTAGACTAGGAAGAGAAGGTTTAGTCAGAACAGGAACGCTCAAGGGTGGAGACAGAGGTTATCTCACATTAAGCGGGATCACTTGGGGAGAACTTGCGGGACTCGAAATTATTCCTCTGCCTTTATTCAAAAAACAAGTTCATCTTACTTTAGAATTTAGACATATAGACGATCATCATACTGACTTCGAAGGTACATTATTGCATACCGGCTCGGAAGAAGAGGAATCAGAATCTTATCCTTTCCGTTTCGGAGTAGACTGGAACGATTTCAATCTTCCTTTCGATCTAGCTCTTAGAAAATTGATTATGGAATTATTCCTTCAGACTAAACTGGAGGGTTTGATGGCGAGAACCCTACAGACGATTGCGAAAGGGATCCGGTTGTTTTTAGGGAAGGACTAAGAGTTGGGTGTAATAATACAATCAACCAAAACCCAAGAACAGTATATTAAAACATTATAATTCCACATCAATTAATAAGCGCTAGCTCCTCATTCCTATCCTAAATTTGGGTAGAGATTATCAGATTTTTTACACACTCATTAACAGCAATAGACCATATTCCAATATTCTAATAAGTAAAAACTCAATACTTGTGATGAAATTGTAATACCGGATAACGTTAATTTTTCCTTTTTCCTTGAATTCTATTGACTCAGTTTTGCAGTATTTTTCATATACCTTTTATAAAAAGACTCAGGAATCCATAGGTCTGTATTGTTTCAGAGAAGATTATGAAAGAAAAATTAAGAAAATTCGCTGTTTTAGTTTTCCTACCGCTACTCTTATTAATGATTTTTAGCGGTTTCTCCATTAAATCGTTTTTCTTAACTCTTACCGGTTCTTTAGTTCCTCAACCGTTACCTAAACTCTCAGCAACTCAGAATGGAACCTTATCTTCGAATGTGGAAATTGTTCTCCCGCCCGGAACGAAAGGAATTGTTCCAAATTTATCCCTTTCATATTCCTCCGGAGGAAAGAACGGGATCCTAGGAGTAGGCTGGAACCTTTCAGGAATTTATTCAATTTCTAGAGATCCTAGTTTTGGGATCAATTTTGATAATAATGACAAATTTCTGTCCGATCAGGTTGGTCCTTTAACGGATATTTCCGGAAACAAGACCAAGTATCATAGCCGCAAAGAGTCTTGGGTCCGTTTCGTTCCAAGCGGAGTCTGTGGAAGCGGACCTTGCTCATGGACGGCTACCGATAAGGATGGGATCGTTTATAGTTACGGAAAAACGAATGATTCAAGGATAGAAGCTCTCGGAAAAAATGGAGCAATCCGAAACTGGGCCTTAAATCAAGTTAGAGATCCGTTCGGAAACGGATATGATATAACTTATATAGAAGATCCCATTACCGGCGAATATTACCCGAACGAGATCAAATACCAAAATCGTAGTATAAAATTCGAATATTCAAGCTCTCGAACGGATTCTTCTCCATCATATGTTTTCGGATCTTTAGTACAAACCACCAAACGATTGGATGAAATTGAGATCTATGCAGACGGAACCTTGCTTCGAAACTATGAACTTGAATATTCAAGCGGTCCTTCTACAGGAAGACAGATCCTAACTTCTCTCAAAAGAAACGAATCCAATATCTTCGGCTCCGAAAGTTACGATGATCTAGATTTTAACTATGGTAGCGATGGATTCTTAGTCCAACCTTTGGCGGATACAAACTTAAACACTCCTACTTCTACCGTTAATTTATTTGTTCCAAGTGCGTTGTTAATGTATGCAAATTTATATTTTGGAAATCCTTTACCGACTCAACCCACGGCAACGGAAAAAAGACTAGCGACATACCTACAGTATGCAATGCATATCCCTGTTCCGGATAGGGATGTTTGTAATAATGGAGCTTCTGCTTGTCTTTGCGCCGCATATGCTCCTTGTTGGGGAGGAAATCCGAATTTCTTCGCAATACTTGCTTCTATGTGTTTAGATTATAATAACTGGGGCGGACCAAACTATTGTGCCTCCGGGATCGATTCCGGTCTTACTTATTGGACTCCAATGGACTTGGATGGAAACGGTATTCTCGATTTTGCAAGCATCGTAGGATCTGAAAATTCTAATACGATCCGTTTAAGAGCCTGGAAGGTTCAGAACGGGACAGTTGATCCGAATGGAAGTTTCTTAAGCCCTATTCTTCCTCTGCATTATAACACTTTTTTCCAAACAGTAGATCTGGATGGAGATGGAAGAACAGATTTCGCTTACGAAAGTGGTGGTAAATTAAATGTTATATACTCGCAGTCGAATAGTTTCAGTAGTCCGGTTAATTTTTCAAATGTAGCCATTCCTGCCGCTAGCCAGAATATGCAAGCCTTCAGACCATATTCTTATTTTTATGAATATTCCACTTTGAATCCGAAGCGGATGATTGCTGATAAACCGCAGATTGATTGGTTCGCGGATATGAACTCGGACAATCTTGCGGATTTCATTCATTACGACGGAACTAAATTTAATATCTACCTGAATCAGAAGGGAAGTTTTTCCAATGCGATCCAAATTACCGGAACTTCCAATTATTTTATAAACGAATTTATGGACTTGGATTTGGACGGAAAAGCGGAACATGTAAGATTAGTCCAATACAGTCAAAATCCTCAATACACTTCTGTTAGTAATCAATTACAGGCTGCAAACGAACAAGCAGAAACGATCACGAACGAATTTCATACGAAAGAAGACATTCTGAATTCTATTCTAAACAACGGAGTGAGTAGCGTATCAAATTCGGATTTTTATTCATTGATCGATTATTATCTAACGGGCTGCGGTTACTATATTGCAAACTCAGGTTCCGGAGGAAATATCCTTCAAGTTCCTAATAGTTCCGGCCAGAATGTAAGCTGCATCGACGTTGATCCGAATTATATCGATGTTACCCAGCTGCAAGCGGCAAAAAATGGAACTCCAATCCCTTCTACCAATACACTTTTTAATGATCTGCAAGTGGTATATGCAAAAACATTAGGTCCTGTGACTACTACTCAAACGAACTTACAAAATCAATTGAATGCATTGAATGCAAGTGCGAACGGGACCATTCGATATAGACTGGATGTAACTACATTCAATCTTACCTCGCAAACATCTACTGTAGCACAATACGATTTAGGAACAAGTGCAGATCGTTTAAGAAGTTTCTTCGGCGATGTTAATTCAGACAGCCTCCCCGACTTTGTCACTATCGTAGGAAACCAAATAAAGGTTTCTTTAAATACGAATCATGGTTTTGCGGCGCAGGTAACAAGTAGCCTAAATGCAAGCAGCGTTTCGAATACAAGTCAGTCCAACTTTTCAGATGTTAACTCGGATGGATTGGAAGATCTAGTTCTATATAATAAAGAAACAAAAACAGTAGAAAGTTATTTATCGAATGGAGCAGGATCTCTTACTTATAATTCCAATTTCGGATTTGGACAGTTCGACTTGAATGAACAAACTAGCGGTGGTGTTTATAAGGCCGATCAAGGTCAATTTATTATCCAAGATATGAATGGAGATGGATCTAAGGACGCGTTACTTATCAAACTTTGGCAAGATAAAACTCAAGGACATATATTGGCAAAAACCACCAATCCGAAAGTCTCCAATGAAGATGATTTGATCTCTGTAACCAATGGGATCCAAACCACAACAGTAGGTTACACTACTAAACAGCTACATCCGGGGGCAATTCAAGCTGGAAGCGGAAACTATCCAAATATACCGGACATTAGTAATACACATTTAGTAACAAATATAACCACCGATCTAGGTTCCGGGGTATCTATCGGAGAAAGTTTCGAATATAAGAATTCTAGATTTTATTTAGGGGTGAGAGAAGTTATAAGAAGCCTTGGATTTGCCAGTGTAAAAGAGAAGGATAACGGAACAGGATTTTATCGGTTCACAGAATATAACCAAACCGATTATAGATTGGCAGGAGTTCCGACTACTTTTAGTAATTACAATGCTTCCGGAAACTTAATGCAACAGACCATTAACAGCGGATTTCAATTCCCCAATCCACTCGGAACTGAAATTGCGGTTGCTGCAAATATTTCTAAAAGTTCTTATCATAACGGCAATTTAGAAGTATCAACGAATACTGCCTATACATTAGACCAGTATGGATTTCCGACAAACCAGACCGAAACAGCAGGTTCTCATACAATCTCTACTGATATAGAATTTAGCCACGATTTGAATTCTTGGCGAATAGGTAGAATGACTCGAAATAAGAAAACCATAAATGGTCTCTTGGTTCAGGATCAAAAGCTGGTTTATCAAGGGGATGCGGTACAAACTGCAACTCAGTTTTTAGGAACTTCTGCCGAACAAAATACGAATTATACGTATGACTCATTTGGAAATCCTATAACGATTACGGATACTTCTAACGCCACTTCAACAATTTCGTATGATGCAGTTATCCACTCATTCCCTCTCGAAAAAAACAACGCACTTGGTCATAAGGAAACGATAAATTACGATCTTAATTCCGGATTGGAAATTTCAAAAACGGATCCAAATGGAGGAGTTACCTCTAAGACATACGACGCTTTAGGTCGATTGCTTCAAGTTACATACCCTGGAAGCCAAAACTGGAATGAATCGTACGAATATACAAACACCGGGAAATTTGATTTAGCAAATTTTTCAAATACTCAATCAGTCTCGAAAACGATCCGCGATACAACGAGCGGCTTAGAGACCAAGATCACTGAATATTCGGATCCCCTTGGGAATGTTCTCAGAACGGTTTCCGATACGGCAGTGACCGGCATAACGTTAATAACGGATTCTTTATATAATTACCAAACAGGTTTGGCATTTAAGAAGTCGAACCCGTATTTTAGTAATACTTCTCCATTTTGGACAGAATATAAATATGAAGATCCGGATTATAGATCTACCGGAACAATCCATTCCGATTCTAAAGGATTAACTACGACAACCGTATCCTACTCCGGATTGACTGTTAATACGTCGATTTCCGCTCCGGATGGGATCGTAAAAACTTTCAGTGAAACAAAGAATGAACTCGGACAGGTTGTTTCTAAAACGGATAATGGAAAAACGATCTTAACAAATTATTCTCCTAATGGGCAGCCTTCTCAAATTACAGATCCGACTGGACTTGTTACAAATTTCGTGTTCGGTACTGCGGGCAGAAGAATCAGTGTGACTGACCCTAGTTCGGGAACGATCAGCTATACATATGATCCAATGGGAAGAATTTTGCAGCAAACGGATGCGAGAAATAAAAATATCCAGTTTAGCTATGATACGATTGGAAGGATCATTTCTACTCAAACGAATGGAGGAGAAACTCCTATCGTAAATGAATACGATGCAGGTCAGTATGGAATCGGCAGAGTTACAAAGATAACGGATAGTTCCGGAGTAACTGAAATTTCTTATAATATCCAAGGTAAACCAATCCGACAGATCAAGACCATCGATGGCTATCAGCTTATCACAGAAATGGAATATGATTCCCTAGGAAGACTAATTATAATTACTTATCCTGATGGATCTAAAGTGTATCAAAGTTATTCTTTAAATGGAAATTTAGAAAATGTGACCTTAGATAGTCCGGATGGAGGAGCTAACGGGATTCTTGTCGCTCAGTATGAAGGGCCGATCTTTGTGGATGGGAATCCGATATTTAGAAAAACAACCGGAAACGGAGTTGTTACCGATCTAAAATTGGATCTTTCTAATTTCCAGACCTTATCTTTATCCTCAAAGAAGGATGATGGAAGTATCCTACAATCAATCTCTTATGATTACGATGGTTCTGGAAATATTGCCCAACAAACTGATAATCAAAATACAAGTCGAAACCAAACGTATACGTACGATCTACATAGCAGACTTCTATCGGCAGTGGGAAGCTATGGAACACAGAATTATACTTATAACGCCGGCGGGAATTTAACCCAAAAAGGAAATGTAAACTTTACATACGGAGATTCGAATCATCCACATTCGATCACAAACGCGGCATCCGGTCAAAGCTCTTATAATTACACCTACGACGCAGCCGGAAATATGATCTCTCGAAATGGAGATGTGCTAGTTTACGATTCGTTTAGTAAACTTATCGAATACCAAGCACAAGATGGTACAACGATCAAATACACGTACGATTATTCGGGAAATAGGGTGAAGTCAGAAAACCTTACGACAACTGCTATAACCTATAATACCGGAGATTATTACGAAATCGTAAAATCCAATGGAAGCGATGATCAGCATACGATGTACATTAAAGGACTGGGCGGAGAAATTTTAACCCAAATCACTCGTCCAAATGCAAGTTTAGTTACCTTAGATGAGAATACAAAGATTGGATTGGCGAATTCTTCCGGGACTTGGATGGAACAAACTGGGCTTTGTTCCGGGGTTATTATAGATTGTGGAACCTATTGGAAAAATAGGATCATTAGCCCGATCTCAAAATTCTTTGCATACTCTGCATTTTTCCGGGACGGAATTCCCACTATAGCATTCAGACTCGGCTATATTCTATTTATATTAGGTATGTTCTACTTGGCATATCCATTCTTGCTAAGAGGAAACGAGATATTAAAAGGAAAGAAAATAACGGGACTGTCTACACCGGTTCTTCTTATATCAATATTCGGAGTGAGCTTATTCCAGGATTGTAATGGATTGTTAGGCGGTAAAGCTCCTTGGTTTACTTTAAAAGCTAATATGGAAGAAACTTCTTCCTTCGGAGTAAAGGATAATAACGCGGGAACTCCTGCAATCGGTGGATATTTCTACCAAAGAGACCATCTTGGTTCTACAACTATGCTCACGGATGGATAT
The DNA here is from genome assembly GCF_004770895.1 of Leptospira dzoumogneensis. Lineage (NCBI taxonomy): Bacteria > Pseudomonadati > Spirochaetota > Leptospiria > Leptospirales > Leptospiraceae > Leptospira > Leptospira dzoumogneensis. The sequence continues at coordinate 32,570 of NZ_RQHS01000019.1, forward strand.
GGAAACCAGGTAGCAGGACCTGGTCAAAGCGGAGTGAGCTACGTAAGTTATTTACCTTATGGAGAAATCAATCTTTCTGAGTCAACCGGGCCGGATATTTTTCATTATAAATTCACAGGCCAGATATTGGATTCTGATACAGGTTTATATTATTATAAATCAAGATATTATGATCCTCATTTAGGACGATTCATCCAGGCTGATGATAGATCAGACAAGGGAATCAACGGTCTCAATCGTTACATGTATGTTGGCGGAAATCCGGTCAATAGGATTGATCCGAATGGACATAGCTGGTTGAGCAATGCACTTAAGATTAAGTCTGGGAGTTTCTTGCAGAGGGCGCTGTTTGTTAATAGTAAGAGATGGGCTTCAGCAGGTAATCTATTATATAATGCAGGAAGTGTAATTGGAGGAACTGCGTTGTTGGCGGGAATGGTTGGATTTGCTCCAGTATTCTTGCAGGCAGGTGTAATCGCTAATCCTAAGGCTTTCAAACATAATTTTGGCCAGGCAACAAATGCTTATTTTCGTTCATTAGCGGATTTCGGTGTAAGTTCAGTTGCAAATCCAATCCTTGGTGATCCAAGACCAAGGTATGAAATTAGTCGAGGAGCTTTTATAATACATAACTCTTATGAAGCAAATCATGGGCTATTCAAGAGAAATGAATCATTGACCTTAGCTACTACAGAGGGGCCATACGTACGTTTGCGAAACGGTTCCTCAAATGTAACATATAATCACGAACTAGTTCACGTTCGCCAATGGTATGCTAATTCTACTACAAATTTATCAGGTTTCGGAGATCCCAATGAGCATGAAGCTGATTTATTCTCGGGGACCAATAGTTATTTAACATGGACACTATTATACCAGAATGGTTTCATTAGCAAAACTATTCTTAACCAGATTAATGATTTAAACATTATATATAGCTTAAAAAGTGATCTGCTATATTTACTCATACTAAGGAGAAACATTGATGCGGCGCTTTGATCTTTTAATGCTAAAAAAAAGAAATCCATTTATAATTTTTGTATTATATATTCTTTTTAACTTTGTTTCATGCGGAATAATCTATGGACCTGAGGACAACGACAACTGCAAAGCGGCTATTGTTGCTTATTCGTTGATTCTTCAATCAAATCCATCCGAATCAGCTAAACAAGGCTTTGAAAGCGGAATAATTTATGCCTGTTCTCCAAAAGAATAGGTTTTCAAGAACGCTCTTCTTAATTTCACTTTCGCATTGCCAAAGCGCTGGGCTGACAGAAAGCGAATGTATGACTACAGCAGCCTTAATTTATTCTCTTGATTGGTTTAATTCTAAGCTCACATTATAACCCATTAGTTTTTTAAAATGAAAAGAATCGTATTATTTTTTCTAATCCTCTTATTTTTGGGACAATGTAAGCATACGGATAATAAAGATGAATGTTTGTTTATGGCATTGTTAATAAATCAAAATTATGGGCAAGGGGATGCAAACGATGCATTGAATGCACTTCTGGTCACGTGCTTTGCCCCTAAGCCTGAATGATATTGGTCCGTTATTAATCTCTCGAATTATTTGAGAAGGTGATACAATGTACTTTATGCCTATCCGAAACTATCATTCCGGACGGATGTTTGTAAATCCGTTACAATGAATGGGGTCTACTTATCGTATGCTATGATAAAAAACATACTTATTATATTTTTCACTGCAAAGACGTATCTAGATCGGACGCGGATTTACTGAATAGCGTTCTTATTTCAGTCGCTTGTATATCTGAGTAATGGCGTATCTAACGTTTCTAAAAATAAGTCCAGCGCGGCCTACCTAACCCTCTGGCCCATACCCTCTACGATCCCGTTCAGTTTAATCAAACCGGAGATCATATCTTTCATAGCCGAACGAAAGGCTTTCTTTTGTTCTTCATCCACTCTTTGAGAAGAAATATCTGCTTTCATAGATTCGAGTGTATCACTCACCAAAGCAAGAATGCCATACATAGGCTCGTCCTTGTTTGTGGAGTTTATGATGAATTCTATATTATTCTTATACATCTTTTTTCCCTTTTCGCCTATCGAGAAGGACCTTGATCCTCCTCAACTTAGTTCATTGTATAAAATCTATTCCTTTGAGGATAAGGATTCAAGTCGAATTTGTAATATTCGAACGATTTGTTAAATTTTCTGTAAATCTTTTATAGTCCGTCAAAAAAACTTAGGTTATCAATAAGTATTTGATCACGGGTTTCACGAGAGTCTGGACTAACTAAGAACCATTCGAGATACTTCCTTTAGAAGAAGATTCTAAGAAATCAGGAGACATTTCATCTTTTAGATCCACTCCTGATATACCTCGTTTGAGAGATTCTGCGAGTAAATAAGCGGTTTTTAAGGATGCCTTATGAAAATCTAAGCCGTCCGGACGTATATTCGAAATACAATTTCGACTTTCATCTGTTTTGCCTAACTTAGGATTGAAGGTAAGATACATTCCTAAACTGTCTGCAGAAGTAAGTCCCGGCCTTTCTCCTATGAGTAATACGACTGCCCTGGCTCCTAAAATTTCTCCTATTTCATCTCCGATCGCAACTCTTCCTAATTTTCCTAAAACGAATGGAGAGATCTTATATTTTTGTTCCGATAAAATAGGAACTAATACTTGTAAGAATGGTACCAAATTAGAATCGACTGCCTTTGCAGAAAGTCCATCTACCCCAATTAATGCAAGGTCGTACTTTCCCTTTTTGGTTTCTAATCTAGATCGAGAAGGTTCAGAAATCCTACGACCAAGATCCGGTCTAAGTAAGTATTCTTCTCTGCCTTTCGCTAAACTTTCTACTCCAACGACCTCAGTTTTTAATGGTTGGAAAATTTTTTCGAGGCCGATACTTATCGTATCAAAGTCCGGTTCCGCTAAAACCGCATCTCTTGCTCTTGCATGATCCAATCTGAACTTTAATAGTTCAGAAGTCGGTATAGAACCTCCGGATCTTCCTATCCCGATCCTTGCAGAAGTTAAACTTTTCCAAAATTCTTTAGGATTCATCCGGCCTTATCCTCTAAAATTTCTTCGAGTAAAACTCTATTCTGATTTTCTTTAGGCAGAAATTGTTTTGTAGTTTCGAATAAACCTTTTTCCAAAAGCCAGCTCTCGAATTCAGGTGCAGGTCTTAAGCCGAAAATTTGGCGTAAATACAAAGCGTCATGGAAAGAAGTGCTTTGGTAGGACAACATCACGTCATCCGCACCCGGAACTCCCATTATATAATTACATCCTGCGGCCCCAAGCAATGTAAGTAATGTATCCATATCATCTTGGTCCGCGTCCGCGTGATTCGTATAACATACATCCACACCCATAGGAAGGCCTAAAAGTTTTCCGCAAAAATGATCTTCCAATCCTGCTCTTAATATTTGTTTTCCATTATATAGATATTCAGGTCCAATAAAGCCGACGACAGTATTTACAAGAAGTGGATCGAATTTTTTTGCGACTGCATAGGCTCTCGTTTCTAATGTTTGTTGGTCCAAACCAAAATGAGCACCTGCAGACAATCCACTTCCCTGTCCTGTTTCGAAATACATCACATTATTTCCGACAGTTCCTCTGTTTAATTCCAAGGCCATCTGTCTGGATTCTTCTAAAATACTTAAGTTCACTCCGAAACTTTTGTTCAAAGCTTCACTTCCTCCGATAGATTGGAATACCAAATCGAGAGGAGCACCTTCTTCCATTACTTTCATAGAAGTGGTTACATGACAAAGCACACAAGACTGGGTCGGGATGGAATATTTTTGGATGATAGAATCCAACATCCTAAGAAGTGCGATCACTGTAGGAACGTTATCCGTGGCAGGATTAATACCGATTACTGCATCCCCGCTTCCTAATAGAAGTCCGTCCAAGATACTCGCAGCAATTCCTTTAGGATCATCAGTCGGGTGATTTGGCTGCAAACGTGCAGATAACCTTCCGGGAAGACCGATCGTGTTCCGGAACTTTGTAACTACTGGAGATTTTTTAGAAACCAAGATCAGATCCTGATTGGACATTAACTTAGAAACGGCCGCTGCCATTTCAGGAGTGATCCCATCCCGGATCTCGGAGATCAGTTCTGAGTCCGTATTTTCTTTTAAAAGGAAGTCGCGGAATTCTCCCACTGTGAAGGAAGAAATTTTAGTAAATGCGGATCGATTATGAGAATCTAAAATCAGCCGAGTGACTTCGTCCGTATCGCCGGGAATCAACTCTATATTCAAAAATTCTGATAAATGTAGATCTGCCAAAGCCATTTGGGCAGCCACTCTTTCTTCTTGGGTAGAAGCAGCAACGCCGGCCAACTGGTCTCCGGAACGAAGCGGACTCGCCTTAGCCAGCAAAGTTTTTAGATCAGGAAATACGTAGGACTTCCTACCAAGAACGGTTTTATAACCCATTTTGATTCCCTATTAATATCATACAGGATCCTTGATCCTACTTACTCTAATTCCGAAAATTTTGGGATCAAGAAAATTGCTTTTTCATTTCCCAAAAATGGAGGTCCTGGCCCATACCAATCCGCTTCCTAAGATCAAAACAAAGATCCCGAACAAGACAGGATGCTGCCAGGCGGATACTGCCAACACTATCGAAGATAGAATAAGCGCGATAGAAGGTAGAAGTTTCCCTCCCGGAACAATAAATGGTCTTTCTCTATCCGGTTGTTTTTTTCGGAGAACAAAAAAACTGATCATGGAACAAAAGTATAAAAGTAAAGCTCCGAATGCGGACAATGTGATCAGCTCCGATGTTTTTCCGGTACATAATGCGGCGATCCCGAATGCAGTATTCGCAATCAATGCGTTAGCCGGGGTCTTGAATTTAGGATGGATCTTTCCGAAAAATTTAGGAAGAAAGTTCGCTCTTCCGAATTCAAAACTGGCTCTTCCCCCCGCCAAAATAATTCCATGAAAGGATGCGATCAGACCGAACAAGCCGATCGTAATCAAAAGATGAAATGCCCAACCGGACTCTCCATATAACTTTCGTAATGCGAGAGGCAGGGGATAATCCGAAGCTGCTGCACCAACTTCAGGATACACGATCATCTCCCATCCACCTACTCCAATGGAAGAAAAAAATACCAACCCACAGAGTACAACCAAGGTAGCTAATGCAGATCCGAATCCGATCAGAATATTTTTTTGTGGATCTTTGGTTTCTTCCGCGACATTTGCCACTCCTTCTATCGCCAGAAAAAACCAGACCGCAAATGGTAAGGACGACAAGGCTCCGGTCCAACCGTTAGGCAATGGATTGGAGGAAAACTTCTCCCAAGAAAAACTAGGAAGTGTAAGTCCTGAAAATAAAAGTAATTCAAAAACCGCTAATATAGTAATTCCAAACTCGAATGAAGCTGCAAATTTTACTCCCAATATATTCAAACCCGTAAAGAGCAAGTAAGCGACTATTGCGATCCAAATCGGATCGACTCCCGGCAAAAATAAAGAGAAGTAGGCCCCGATGGCGGCGGCAATCGCAGGAGGTGCAAATAAAAATTCTATCAACTGAGCGGTGCCTACAAGATAGGCCCAAGCATTTCCGAGAGCTTCTCTACCATAGTCGAATGCTCCTCCCGCTTTGGGGATCATACATGCGAGTTCTGTGTAACTAAAAGAAAAACAAACATATAGCAGAATGATCAGTAAGGTGGCAATTCCTAACCCCAATGTTCCGCCTACCGGTAGACCTAGGTTCCAACCGAAATACATGCCTGAAATTACGTATCCTACTCCTAAACCCCAGAGCAGCCAAGGTCCCAGGGTCCGACTGAATTCTTCTTTAGATTCCATCTCTGGACTTAAATAGCAAAAAGTGTACCTATTCCAAGTTCGTTTCCTCTTTCGGAAAAAACTCGACGTCTAAACTTATACCAGGGAGCATTCAATATGCCTCAGTTAAGATCTCGTACTTCCACCCACGGACGCAATATGGCCGGAGCCAGAGCACTCTGGAGAGCCACCGGTATGAAAGAAGGTGATTTCGGAAAACCGATCATCGCAATTGCAAACTCATTCACTCAGTTCGTTCCAGGACATGTTCATTTAAAAGACCTAGGACAAATGGTCGCAAGAGAAGTGGAGAAGGCGGGAGCCGTCGCTAAAGAATTTAATACAATCGCAGTGGATGACGGTATCGCCATGGGGCATGGCGGAATGTTATACTCTTTACCAAGCCGTGACTTGATCGCCGACTCGGTCGAGTACATGGTCAACGCTCATACTGCGGACGCGCTTATTTGTATTTCCAATTGTGATAAGATCACACCTGGAATGCTCATGGCAGCTTTACGTTTGAATATACCGACCGTATTTGTTTCCGGCGGACCAATGGAAGCCGGAAAAGTAAATTGGAATGGAGACATTCGCAAATTGGATTTGGTGGACGCAATGGTAGAAGCCGCCAACCAAAATGTTTCAGACGAACTAGTAGAACAAATAGAACGTTCCGCTTGTCCTACCTGCGGATCTTGTTCCGGAATGTTCACTGCAAACTCTATGAACTGTCTCACCGAGGCACTCGGACTTTCTCTTCCTGGGAACGGTTCCACGTTAGCCACTCATGCGGACAGAAAACAACTCTTCTTAACCGCAGGAAGATTGATCGTAGAACTTGCAAAAAGATATTATGAACAAGACGATGAGTCCGTTCTTCCTAGAAATATTGCAACACACGAAGCATTCCAAAATGCGATGAGTTTAGACGTAGCAATGGGAGGATCCACAAACACAGTTCTACATATTCTTGCGGCCGCCCACGAAGCAGGGATCAATTTCAAAATGCATGATATAGATCTCATCTCCAGAAGAGTTCCTTGCGTTTGTAAAGTTGCTCCTGCTACTCAAAAATATCATATGGAAGATGTTCATAGAGCAGGCGGAGTGATCGGTATTCTTTCCGAGTTGGACAGAGCCGGACTAATCAATAGAGATGTTCCTACTGTTCATTCTTCTACATTAGGAAAAGCTTTGGAAGAATGGGATATCGTTCGTCAGAACGCAAACTCAAAAGCATACGCATTATTCTCCGCAGCACCTGGTGGAATCCCGACAACGGAAGCATTCTCCCAAGACAAACGTTGGCCTGAACTAGACTTAGATAGAGCAAACGGTTGTATCCGAGATGTGGAACATGCGTATTCCCAAGACGGAGGACTTGCAGTCCTTTACGGAAACATCGCACCTGAAGGTTGTATCGTGAAAACCGCAGGAGTAGACGAGTCCATTTGGAAATTCAAAGGCAAAGCCAGAGTTATGGAAAGCCAAGAAGAAGCTGTGGCAAAAATCCTTGGTAACGAAGTGGTAGAAGGCGACGTAGTTGTGATCCGCTACGAAGGTCCAAAAGGTGGCCCCGGAATGCAGGAAATGTTATACCCTACTTCTTATCTGAAATCCAAAGGTTTAGGAAAAGCATGTGCACTTCTAACCGATGGAAGATTTTCCGGAGGAACTTCCGGGCTTTCTATAGGACATGTTTCTCCGGAAGCGGCGGCAGGCGGAGTCATCGGTCTGGTAGAAGAGGGTGATATCATCGAAATAGATATTCCTGACAGATCCATTCACTTAAGAGTGAGTGACGCGGAACTTTCAGATCGCAGAGATAGAATGAACGATAAAGGAAAAGATGCTTGGAAACCTAAGTCCAGAAAAAGAACGGTTTCCGCGGCACTCAGAGCTTATGCTGCTTTGACAACATCCGCTCATACGGGTGCAGTTCGAGATGTAAGCCAAGTAGAACATCAATAAATATTCGATCTCATTAAAACTCGAAGCCCGGTTTTAATGAGACAGAACTATTCCTTTAGTAAGGGAATCGTAAAATAATAAAAGCCGATGTCCGATAAAAAGACTGGAAACCGATCTTAAAAAAGAGTATCTTCTACTTATGTCGAAAATTGCCCTCACTCTCCCCTCTGTACAAACTCCCTCTGAACTGATGGATTTCCTGAAAAAGGAATCGGATAATCCGAATTTCGATCTTTGGCTGGACCAATTGTCCGAAAGAGCAAGATCCGGAGACAAACTGGTTTGGAGCTTTTTATACCAAGCGATCAGAGAGGCGGATTCGGGCAGATTGTCCTGGGGATTTCACAAAAGACTTCTTTCCGGGATCTTTCATATGCTTTCCCGGATCGGTGATTCTCAATCTTATAGATTATTCATTAATTATGTTAAGTCTTTGGACAGGACTATTCCGACCGGCGCTTTGGAACTAATCGGAGATTTGATCCCTACATTCAAAGAAATTGATATAGATGAGATCATCTCTATTTCCTCTTTAAACGATCCTTTCAAATCAGCATTCGGGATCTATGCATTGGCTCAGATCGTTTTGGAAGACCGTATTCCTGAGGAAAAGATAGAACAAGTAAAATCTTTCTTAAGAGATTATCATAATCCGAGCTATTACTTGGATCATCTTGTGGAAAGAACTCTCGAGTTTTTGGAAAGGGACAATTCCGATATTCTGGCTTTCGTGGAACAGCTCGCCAGCTAAATTACTCGAGCCAGCTTGTTCAAAAATCCGATTTTGCTCCGGCGACCGCGGATAAGAAGAAGGTCCGTTCAATAAAAAAAGGAAGTCTTTCGACTTCCTTTTTTTATTCTTCAGGTTTTGAGAAGAAGTTTAAGCAGAGTATTGGTCCATTAGAGATTTTGCAATTACTCTAAGAGCCATAACTTCTTCCGCGCCTTCAAAGATGGAGAATACACGAGCATCCACGAAATAGCGAGAAACTGCGTATTCTTCCGCGTATCCCATTCCACCGTGGATCTGCATAGCTTCTCTTGTCACCCACTCGGCAACTTTAGAAGCATAGAACTTGATCAAAGTTGCTTCCATTTGTCCTTTATGGTCGTCTAAAAGTTTTGCTACAGTATTAGTGAACTGGCGGGAAGCCTGAACGATCATCGCCATACGAGCGATCTTATATTTAGTCAGGTTATAATCGAAGATTGGTTTTTGGAAAACTTGTCTCTCTTGAGCGTAACGAAGACCTGCTTCTAAAGCCGCTTGCATCACACCGTTTGCACGAGCTGCAGTTTGGATCCTTCCGCCTGAGAAACCTTCCATTTGGAAATAGAATCCTTTTCCTCTTCCAGCTTCTCCTCCGATCAGGTTCTCTTCCGGAACAAAATAGTCTTCGAAAGAAACTTCGAAAGAGTGCATACCGCGGTAACCGATGGTTCCGATCGCTTTACCGGAAATTCTTCCGCCGCCGTCTTGTTTATAATCGAATTCATGACCGGTGAAGCTTGGCTTCTCCGCAAGAACGATAGAAAGACCTTTGTGTTTTAACTCGGGATCGGTTTCCGTTCTTACAAGTATAAGAAGAAGGTTTGCATATCCCGCAAAAGTACACCAGGTTTTAACACCGTTGATGGACCAGCCTCCGTCCACTTTTTTAGCGGTTACGGAAACTCCGGCAACATCCGAACCGTAATTAGGTTCTGTTACCATTATACCACCCATCTTCTCTCCGGAAGCGATCAAAGGAAGCCACTTCTCTTTTTGAGCGTCGGTCCCGCCTTTTAATAATGCTTTAGAAAGGATTTCTGGACGAGTGATCAAAGATCCTGCGATCCCCAAAGATCCTCTGGAAAGTTCTTCAGTAACAACAAGCATGGAAATATTATCCGCTTTATCGTTAGGCTGTAATCCACCGTAAGTTTCAGGAATACAAAGACCGAAACATCCCATGTCTCTTAAACCTTGGATAATCTCTTCTGGAACGATATCATCGTGGCGGTGAACATGCTCCGCTTTAGGAGCTACCACTTCTTCCGCGAATTGTTTGAAAGTTTGGCGGAACATTTCGTGGTCTTCGCTCAGACCATAAGCTCCGAAACTTCCGGAAGAAGCGATCAAGTCGGCGATATGATTATAGTTTTCGATCGCACTGGATTCTTCTAAGAATTTGTTAGTAGAATCGTCGAATAATTTAGAAACCAGTTCTTGTGTCGAAATTCCATACTCGGAAGCTCTGGAACTGAACTCACTGCGGATATGAGAAACGGCCTCTGCAGCAAAAACCTGAGCCATCAATTTTTCAAGCTCACCTGTTCCGAGAGAATCGTTCCAAGCGTAATCGATGAAGTTTTCCGCGATCTTTTGTTCGGAGGTCAACCAAGCGATTTGGTATTGTACGAATTGGTTTTGGTCCATTTTGGAAACGGAAACTTTTCCATTGGAGCTGCATTTAGCCGCCAGGGCCTTGGTTACTTGTTCGATTATTGCTGAAGACTTGCTTAAAGCCTGTTTTGCCGCCGAAGAGTCCGTCGGAGCTTTCGTTGCCATCATTTGTTCCTACCGATTATTGGGAATATTACTCAAAATACTATAACCTGGGGCCGTTTCGGCCTGTCATTTAAGTTTTTGAACCAAAGTCTCGGGAAGAAATGAGACAGAATCAAGGAAGAACGGGCCTTCTTCCCTCCAATGGAAGCCTGTAGGAGTTCCTACAATCAGCTAATGTGATTTTTTGAAAGTGGAGGAAAATTTATTTTAGTTGGTTTTAATTCTGTTCTTGGTTCTTCACCAGAGAAGATCTGATCTTTAGCAGGTTATTCCGGATCCTTCTTTTTTGGTCATCAGTCAGATGGATCTCTTTTCTTTCCGCTCGATCCAAAACCAAACTTGCCTTTTCCACAAACTCAACAGCCGCGTCACTCGCAGATTCTCTCTTTTGCTGCTTTTCTTTAAAGAGATCCAAAGCCTTCTGGACCTCTTTAAGTTGTTCAGTGACCGAAACGATTTCTTCTACAGGGGAACTCATGATTACACTCCTCTATTCGTAAAGAACGTCGATGTACTTTTTCTTAGCTTCGGCATGTTCTTTAAAACTTTTAGAGAAGTAATGGAATCCGTCCGGTTTTAATAAGAAGAATAGATACTCGGTCTTACTAGGCATTAGCGCCGCTTCCAAAGAAGGTTGTCCCGGATTGGAAATTGGACCAGGCGGATATCCTTTATTCATATAAGTATTATAAGGAGAAACGATCTTCAGATCTTTTTCAAAAATACGAGGATGTGGTTTATCAAATAGATATTGGATGGTAGCACAAGACTCCAAAGGAATATCCTGCTTCAGACGATTTAAGAATACGCCCGCCATCAAAGGTCTTTCTTCATTCTTCTTAGCTTCTCTCTCTACCACGGAAGCAAGTACAACGATCTCATGTAGTTTTTTAGGATCTAATTCCTTAGCGCCCGGGACCTTCTCCAATCTAACATAAAATCTTTTGATCATCATTCTCGCGATCTTATCCACGGGAAAATTCACTGGAACACTATAAGTCTCCGGAAACAGATAACCTTCCGCATTATTTGCAGGAATTTTAAATTCTCTTAATAATTCGGTTCTGGAGGCGGCATTCAGAAAGTCCGCTCTGGATTTAATTAAGTTTTTCTTAACTAGTAGATCTCCGATCTGGCGGTTATTATACCCTTCCGGAACCGTAAAAGTAACAAGTTTTACTTTTCCTTCTGTGATCACTTGCAGGATCTTACGTGCGTCCATGCCATCGTTGATCTCGTAAAGACCTGCTTTGATCTTTCCTGCGGACCTGGTTGCCTTAATTAGAAAAAGGAAATATTTAGAGGATTTTAATAATCCGTTCTTGGAAAGATTTTCAGTAACTTCGGAAGGAGAATCGCCGGGCTCTACGATGATGTCCACTTTTACCTGGCCGGCACCTACCGCTCCCCCTTTGATATCATCCACAACAAAGAAGGCTATAATTCCCAAAAGGACAAGTATGCCTAATAAAACAATGGATCTTCTCACAAATGTATTTTTAAAAATCATAACCGCATCTGCCTCGTATTTCTATCGGCGAAATTTCCTTTTTACGGAACCTCTACTTCCCTAAAAAAGGGATCTCCGGAACTAAGTTTTTAGTCCCAGTTCTATCCTGCTCTCTGAAAAAACAGGAATAATACCCTTCGTGACAGGCTGCACCTTCCTGTTCCACTTCGTACACAACAAAACTTCCGTCCTTTGGGGCTAAGATCCTTTTCAACTTTTGGATATGTCCGGAAGTATCTCCTTTTCTCCAAATCTGGTTCCTGGATCTGCTGAAATAAATTCCCATGGATTCTTTTTTGCTCAGCTCTAAACTTTCTAAATTGGAGAATGCCTGCATCAAAAAGAGACCCTTCTCATCTTTAGTGATCACAGGGATCAAATCATTGGAAAATTGGAGGCCGTCGAAATCGGAGATCTCCACCAATTCCTTCTCTGCAAAGTCGGGATGAGAAATAAGTACGGTGTCTTCGTCGCAGTCTATAAAAGTTTTCACGTTAGTCGGAATATCATTGCGGAGAAGGTCCCATTCTGCTTGGGTCATCCTTCTCAATTCCGAAATTTTTCCGGGTTGTCCCCCGGCCCAAATAATAGTAAGCATTCTTTTCCTACATAAACCAAGGACCGACCGTAACCGTCAAGAAAGGTGAGACCTTGAAAATCCTCCAAGGCCTCGACCTAGTAAGGATGTTATGCCGCTTCTTTTTCTCTCCTATCTCCGAAGCTGTCGAATCGGACCTCGTCCGCTATTACTTTGACCTTAGAACGGGATTGGCCTTCTTGATTTTTCCATCGGTCCTGTTTTAAATGGCCGATTACTGTTACCTTTTTTCCTTTTTTAAGATATTCAGAACAATTTTCAGCCAGCCTTTCCCAGACTTCCACGTCCACATAGGAAACATCGGATTCTTCTCCTTCTGTCCTTTTGTAGTTATGGTTTACTGCCACTGTAAAATTTGTGACTGACTTTCCAGCCTGGGTCTTCTTTAAATCCGGATCAGCGGTTAAATAACCGTCCAGAACCGTAAGTGATAGATTTTTCATAAACATTCTCCTCCTGGGGGAATATAGGAGCTACGTGTAGTAGAATGTTTACTTTGCTTGTGATTTTTTTGGATTTAACGGACCTTCTCTCGGAATTTTGATTCCGCGAGATCCCCTTTCGGGTGTTTAGAAAGAGAGGTGACGGGCCCAAAAACTCGGGCCCGATCTATTTATTCTTCTAGAGTGGAGAGGTAAGATTCGCCTTCTAAAATGGAAGATACACCAAGATAATATTCATCTTCAGTGTTGATTTGTCCGGCAAAAGAATACCAGCCGATAGAAATGCCCAAGAGGAGAGCGGCCGCTACCGCTAATACATTTCTGATCGGGAATTGAACCAGCTTTTTAGAACTTTCTTCTTTTGTGTATCTGTCGATCACACAAGAAGCTAAATTCTTGGACCAGTTCGGATCCGATTTCCTTTTTTCGATCTCTTCCTTCATTGGCAGACAATCTTTTAATATTTTCCCCATACTTCTCCTCCTTCTCTTTTTTCGGAGTTCTGCATTCTTCGCAACATTTCCTTTCCTCTAGCCGCCCTGGATTTTACCGTTCCGGCAGGAACTCCCAGAACTTCGGCGATCTCTTTTTCGGAATATCCGGAAAGATAATATTGGATCACACTTCTATACGCTTCCGGTAAATTTCCGATCCAAATTTTCGCTTTTTCCCAAGTAGGAAGATCTTCTCTGTCCTCCGGTAGTTCTTTTTCAAAAGCGAAACTTCTGGAATCTTCTTCCGATCTTTTTCCGGCCTTCTCCGCCTTGGTTTCTTCTCTTACCAGATTTTCATTCATACGAATGGATTCATTTCTGGCAATCGTGTACAACCAAGTGGTCAGCTTAGAGTCTCCTCTGAATTGACCTTTTTGTAATGCCTTATAAGCGCGAAGATATGTTTCCTGTGCGACATCGTCTATCGCATATGCAAAGCGTTCATACAAGTAACGGGAGACCGCCGCTAAGACGATCTCCCTGGTATCTTCTACGAAGCGGGAAAATTCTGCCTCTCCCATTTTACCTCCGAAAGACTTAGGAGATTAATCCTCGTCTTCCTTATCGAATTTACTCTGGAACTTAAGGATTAGATCCGCCAGTTTCCCTCTTTGTTCGGGAGTTAATACCGCGTGGAATTCCACTGCCTTTTTGGTGAAAAATACTCTAAGAGCTGCTATCTTTTTCTCTCTTTCTTCGCCCAATTTGTTCCATTTTTCAGGATTCAATTTGTCTGCACGAAGTTCATCTACTGCTTCCTTAGGGAAGAAGTGTCCGCCCATCTTTAGCTCTTTACGTTTTGCAAGCACGTCCTCTTTAATTTTATCAAGGGTCGCAGCTTGTGCATCAGTTAAATCCAATTCTGATTTAAGTTTTTTGACGATATAATTGGCTCTTTTCTCATGAGACATCCATTTATGATGGCATCCTTGAGTCAGTAGGGCGGTAGTCCCCAGCACCAACAAAATCGCGGTTATTTTTGTAATTTTGCGAAACATTCATTTCTCCTCTTTATGCTCCTGGGACCGGAGCCTAAAAAGTCGGTTCCCAAAAATTAAGAAGAAAGTATAAGAATATCTTCTTCCTTGATCTCATATTTGGAGGCCAGACGGGTCACGAGAGAGCCTAGGATCTCCTGGGCTTTTTTATGGTAATAGAACTCTTCTCCCACTTCGATGAAAAATTTGCGCACTCCTGGGAGTTCTTTTAGTATAAACGCGATCTCTTGGGCGATCTTCTCCGCATTTTTTTGGAAAGGACAGCCTATCAGTTTTACTCCATTTCCATAAGATACGTTTTGGGTCCTTTCAATGGAAAATGGATATTTCTTTTTATCCACGATCAGTTCTTCAGGGATCTTGAGAACGGAGATTATTTTTTGTAAAAGTTTTTCAGGATCGAAAGGTTTGAGAATATAACCTACGAGCTGCTTGCTATGGGCGGCAGCCACCACATCTTCTTTTTCATTACTTGCAGTTAAAAAGACAATCGGGGTATTTTTGTTCAGATCCGGGACCTTACTTGCCAGGCGGACGCCGGAAAGCACAGGCATCATATTATCCAAAAGGATAAAATCATATTTGGTTTTTCTTAATTTGAGCTCCGCAGCCATTCCGTCCACGACATGGTCCACTTCGAAATTGAACCTTTCCAAAAAATGAATGAGCAACTCGGCAGAACTTTCGTTATCTTCCGCAAATAAGATCTTAAAGAAAGAATGCACCATAAAATCCGAAACTTTTCCTTAATATTCGCTCGCGACCTTAGGAGAAGGCCGACATAAAACTTTATTCTTCGTAAATTATCCGTTTTTATAATGTTTGCGTCGACGATAAAACTTTGGCGGAATTACCCGGAAAATAAAAAAACGGGACCCCGAATTCTCGAAGATCCCGTTTTTAAGTTAAAGTGGAAAGTATACTAGATTATCTTCCGGCTTCCCAGTATCCTTCCGAGTATTGGTCGGTAAGATTTGCCCATACTTCCGAAACTCCCTTAGCGGTTTTTGCCTCTTGGAGTTTTTTATTCTCATATGGAGTTACAGGAGAGGAGAAGTTCCAGCCTCTGGCGGAACATGCGCTCTTTCCATTCGCCCAATTTCCGGAAGCATCTGTGATTGCCCAGTTGCCGCTTCCGTCTTTACAAGCATAACGATAGCTGTTGGAACATTTATTATCATTCCAACGTCCGCTTCCTACGATCTGTAAGCAGTCTTCCGCTCCACCATAATCGTTAGGCTCCGCATTATCCCAGGACCAAATTCCTTGCTTTGCGAAATCAGGGCTAAATTGGTCGATCCCGAATACGCTGATACCGCAAGCCAACATTTGAGCTATATTATCGTTTGTGAATACTCCACTTTCTTTTACGCCGTCATAGACGCCGAAGTAGTTGGTGCTATCGTTGAAAACACGGGTCATAGTGTTATCGTATACGTTTCTGGACCAATTACAGCTAGGATAACCTTGGAATGCTTTCGGGCTGATCGTATTGCTTCCGAAGAAGATCCTTTTTGAGTATTGGTTCCAGGCTCCGTCGTAACAACCATTGCTCATCATCAGGATCCTTCTGTTAGAAGAAACCATGTCTTTGAGCTTAGGCATATTTGCAGCGTTTGGAATGTCTCCGCAGGAACCGCTGTATCTGTATAGATAAGGATCCAGGTAACTTCTTACTATTCCTAAGAACTCATCCTGTCTTCCATCCAGATAGTCCTCGAAATAAAGTACCAGAACTTCGTTCCTGTTTTGAGGAGAAGAAATCCAGTTGCGGATCTCTTCGAGTCCTTTGCTCGCAGGACGATCGAATACGTTACATCCAAGATCGTTGGATTGAGCGTGGCAAAGCAAGAAATCGTTTTTGAAATTTGTGCTTAGATAATAATGAATATCTAATTCTATAAACCTAGCTCCCAATCTCAACTGGTCGGTAATAGAGACTTGTTGGTTCGGGAAAGCGTAAGAAAAGAAAGGTCCCGCATACGCTTTGCTATTATAAGAGTTATGTGTGCCGTAAAATAAAGCCTTGTGCACCGGCAGGTTTGCCGCTACTTGCACTTGTCTTTGCACAGCGAGTGATTTTGCTTCCGCAGACTTTTCGAATATATCGATCGGACTTTCAGTTACCGCTCCCCTGCTTGCAAATAAACTAGTCGAAGACAAGCTTATCAACAAAACGGTAAGCATGATTAATTTTCTCTTCATATTTCCATTCACCTTTTTACTTCTGTGGATGCATAATATTTCGAAGGCTTAACTTGTAACAAGCTTCTTCTTATAAGCGGCTTATATATGTTTATTTTTATGAAGAACGATCGTTATTTATAATTTAGTAATGAATTAGTATGACTACAAACAAACAGAGTTAAGTGAGTAGTCGCTCATATATTATATTTATTTAATATATTTACAAGAAATTCCAGACCATAACCCCCTATAGAACCGCTCGATTTTGTTTTTCTTTGAATTTAAGGACTGAAAACAACTTGTTTCATTGGAAGAAGGTCCCCAAAATGCGAAACATGCCTGCTAAGAAGAAGTCCCCAAAAAAGACCAGCTCTTCCCCTAAACAAGGGATCAAATACGAGGACAAATCCCCAGGACAACCGGAACTAGTTCCAATTTTTAATGAGATCAAGAAGTTACTGAAGCCCTATATAAAGGGAAGTATCAAAGAAAGAGGAGATTCAAAAGGCCAATACGGTTTGATCAGCGAGATGGAAATCGAAGTAAACGGCAAAAAGAAGCCGGAAGTTTATTTCGCAGGTATACTCGTTCAAAAAGGATATGTAGGATTTTATTTTATGCCTGTGTATTCAGAGCCCGAATTAAAAAAAGTTTTCCAACCGGAACTTCTGAAATGTTTAAAAGGCAAAAGTTGTTTTTATATAAAGAAGAAGGATCCAATCATTCTTTCTCAAATCGAAGACTCCTTAAAAATAGGATACGACGATTATAAGAAGAAGGGCTGGGTAAAATAAAACCCTTACTTACCTAAAAAGATCTTTAGAAAGTATTCTCTCAATTCGGGAGAGGGCATAATCTGATAATGAGATAATCCTTTTAAGATCTTTACTCTAGTTTCCGGATTCGACTTCTTACGAAATATAGAATCGCTAAAAAGAGTAAGACTCGGTTTTTCTACGATCCCGTCTCCGATCCAAGAAGACCAGTCCCCTTCTTCTTCCGAAACAAAACTGTAGATCTGATAGGCATCCACCTCATCCAGTTCTCCGAAATATTTATCTTTTCCGTATCTGCCTAGATGTGTTCCTTCTTTCCAATCTTCTTCCCGTATAATTCCGTGAGAAAGATCCTTCATTGCTTCACTTCTTTGGTTTCCTATATAACCTACTAGTTGCACAGGAAACACCGGTAAAGCTTCTGCTCCAAGGCCCAGCCAGAATCCTACCTTTTCAATATAGGAACCTCCGTCCGGAGAACTAATAAATAATACTTTTTGAATATTAGAAGAAATTGGATTTCCTTCTTTTTTAGAAGAATAGAGAGCGCTTCTAAAAACGAGTCCGCCCTGGCTATAAGTCACCACGTCGAATTTTTTCTTTTTTAGTTCAGGATCTTCCAGGACCTTTCTCACCAACTCTAAAAGTTTAGATCCATTCTCTGAAATATGAGCGCCCGGATTGAACCTAAGATAAAACGGATAATAATTTTCTTTAATCAAAATTTCGGAGAAGGAAGGTTCTCCATTCTTGATCCAAAGCCCTTCGTCACAGAATAATCCTGGCACACAAAGGATCGGTTTTTTAGATCCTGATCTTTTCCAATCCGCCAACACTTCTTCCGGACTTACATCTTTTCCATCCAAACGAAAGGATGCTTGGATCTCAGAAGTAGTGATCATTCCTGCGAAAGATTCTCCCACTACGCTGGAAACGGAAATGTTCTCGAATACCTTTCTTTGGATCAAAGATTCTGTTTCGCTCAATGCTTCCAATGCGGTATGCATTGCTTGCGCAGTGGATTCGAAAGCTCTGGATAGACCTTCTTCCGTTTTACTTCCTGCTTCTCCCAAGGACTTTCCTGCATCCTTCAGGAATTCTCCAAATTTGGTCCCGTTTACTGTAGGTGTTTCTGAAATTTGGGATAAACTTTTTGCACACCATTCGAATGAACCTGTAAGTGCGGATTTAACTCCGGATAGAACCCCAAGAGAAGTATCTCTTGCGAATGAAACTGCGAATTTTCCCAACTTCATGCTGGGTTCTGTAGGTTTGTATGGCATATTTTAATTTCTTAACTTAGAAGCGCCGCCTCACTATACGTAAAAACCGCGGGCCGTCAAGGGGAAAGATAGTAGAAATCGGATATTAAGAAGCCGGACAGGCTTCTTAATTTTTAAGATTGGGATCAGCAGGCAAGTTGGACGAAGCTGATCGCGTCTGACTTGCTGAACTCTTCCTCTTCTTCTACAAATCCTAAGAACAAAGCTTGTGCTCTCATTCTTGCAATATGAGCAGAAGGATAATCCATCACACAAAGTGTTTGTTTGCCCAAGAAATCTTTCTCTTCTCCGAGAGAGAGTATAGGTTCGCTTGATTTGCGGACACCGGCATTCCCGCCGAAATCCAAGATCAATCTATAAGCTTTTTCCCCATGATCGAGAAGCAATTCGAAACCGATCACTTTACCGACTCTTAAGTCTAGATCGGCAAAAGGTTTTTCCGAAACTAAATTTGTATATTCAGTCGATTCCATTATCTAATATAACCATTCGTAGATAATTATTTGACAAAAAAATTACAGAGAAGATCCAAAAATCGTTGTTAGACTGCAGGCAAATCCAGGAAAAATCTGGTGTATTCGTTGGCAGCACTTTCGAAGGAAAGAAATCCTCCATGCTCTTTCACAATCCCAAGACTGACAGAAAGTCCTAGACCGGTTCCCTTATCCGCTCCTTTAGTAGTGAAGAACGTATTGAAGATGGATTTACCGATCTCCTGAGGAATTCCCGAACCTAAATCTTCCACAGTGATCCTGACCCAGGACTTGCCTCCGATCTCTTCCGGTTTTGCGGAAATGATCATTCTCTTATTCTCATTATATTCCGGATAACGTTGGTTCAACGCATCTATTCCGTTATTGATCAGATTCAAAAGTACCTGAAGTATCTGCCCTTCTTTACACATTACGGAAGGAAGATCAGGCTGCACGTCCAGATCCAATTGAATACGGCTCATCTTCAATCTTTGTTCCGCTATTGAGCGTGTCTTTGATATCAATGCAAAAACGCTTACGGGTTCGAAGGAAGCTTTTTCCTGTCTGGCAAATCTGAGTAGATCTTTTACCATTACGGAAATTCTTTCCCCTTCTTGTTTTATCTTAGAAGCGATCTTTTGGGCCTTATCTATATCCATTTCTCCTTTAGAGATCAATTGGGCATAATCTATGATAGCCATGATCGGGTTATTGATCTCGTGGGCCATGGCTCCCGCCAAAAATCCCATCGCTTCCACTTTCTGGCTTTGTCTGAGTTGTTCTTCTATTTCGAACTTCTCTTGTTCCGCTCTTCTTAAAGCGTGATGTTCTTCTATTTCTCGGATCGCTCTTCTTAAAGCTGGGACAAGTTTTACTAACCTGTCTTTCAGAACATAATCAGTTGCTCCTCTAGTCAGAGTTTGGATAGCCGCTTCTTCTCCGTATGTTCCGGAAACGAATATAAAAGGAGTAGTAGGACATTGTTCTTTCGCGATTGTTAATGCGGACAACCCGTCGAAATTAGGAAGAGAATAGTCCGAAAAAATAAAATCGGGCTTCTCATCTTCGATCGCCCTTAAGTATTCTTCTCTATCTTGGACATGGACAGGAATGTATTCTACTCCTCCCCTTTTCAGCTCCCTTTGGATAAGCTCTAGATCGGTAGAAGAATCTTCTAAAAAAAGGAACTTTAGCGTCTTCATGTCAATGCACCGATTTATTTAATATACACCAATATTGTCCTATTTCAGATACCGTTACAATCAGCTTTTCAAATTCAACCGGCTTAATAATATAACTGTTTACGCCTAATTTATAACTTTCTACTATATCTTTCTCTTC
The DNA here is from genome assembly GCF_004770895.1 of Leptospira dzoumogneensis. NCBI lineage: Bacteria > Pseudomonadati > Spirochaetota > Leptospiria > Leptospirales > Leptospiraceae > Leptospira > Leptospira dzoumogneensis. Next base: position 53,006 of record NZ_RQHS01000019.1, read on the forward strand.
AGCGGAAGAAGTTAACATCACCACTGGGACCGTTCTTAATTTTTCATCGGACTTGATCTCTCTCAGCACTTCAAGACCGTCCACTTTAGGCATTTTCAGATCTAATAACACGAATAAAGGTTTTCCGCCGGATTCTCTTCCTTCGTATCTTCCCCTGCAAAACAAAAACTCTAGAGCTTCCTCTCCATCTTTGACATGGAACACCTGATTTACTAAATTATTTTTTCTGAAACCTCTTAAAGTAAGTTCTGCGTCGTTCGGATTATCCTCCGCGTAAAGTATATCATAATTTCCCGATTGATTCATTCTTCTCTATTCCTTGTTCGGTATTGTAAAATAAAATGTAGCGCCTTTTCCCGTTTTTCCTTCCGCCCAAACTTTTCCGCCATGCCTTTGTACGATCCGATCCACGATCGCAAGCCCGATCCCGGTCCCGGCAAATTCCTCGTTGGAATGTAATCTTTGGAATACTTTAAAAAGTTTATGGGAATATTGATCGTCGAAACCGACCCCATTATCTTTTACAAAGAATGTACGGTTCCCTTCTCCGCTTACGAAACCTATCTCAACGAAAGGATTTTGCGATTTGGAAGAATACTTGTATGCATTCGAGATCAGATTCAACCAAACCTGTTTCAGCATGGAAGCATCCCCTCTTACCGGAGGAAGTTCCGAAATTTCCACTATCGGACTTCTGGATCCGTATTCCTGATTGATGATCTCTATCGAATCGGAAACCATATGTTTCATATTTATTGAATCCGATTTTGGTTCCAGCTTGGACACACGATAGAATGCGAGCAGATCGTCTATCAACTGCCCCATAAATTTAGAATTGGAAGCTATAACATTCAAAAGCCTAAGAGCCTCCGGCTCTAAAACTGTGGAATAATCTTCCAGCATGATCTTAGTAAATCCGTCTATTCCTCGGATAGGGGCCCGCAAATCATGGGAAACGGAATAACTGAATGCTTCCAATTCCCGATTCGCATATTCTAATTTTCGAATATTCTCCTCGAGGTCGTGGTTTAATTGGTTTATCTGGAATTCTTTCAAATTCCTTTCGGTCACATCCAGCCATTCCACCACACTTCCTAACCTTTCTCCCGAATCGCCGATCACCGGATCGGCGCTCAGATTAAACTGCCTTCCGCCGATAGAAATGGAACTTTTATAAGAATTGGTGAATGTGGAAAGAATATGCCTTTGTTTTTCCGGATGCGCGTGAAAAGAATCTATACATGATCCGATCAAATCCTCAGGGGAAAAATCCGGATATTGGTTACGAATATTTTCCTTTGCGGCCTGGAACATATTCACTACAGAACGATTTGTATAAACCACTTTTAGATCGTTGTCCGCAATCATGATATTGCTGGAAGCACAATCCAAGGCGGACTTGATCATTAAAATTTCTTTATAAACCTTTTCTTTTTCGGAAAGTGTATGCTCCATAAGGTTATTCTTCTCAAAAAGTATATTCTCCGCCTCTATCCTACGATCAGATTCCTTCTTCAAAAATCTATATAATACGGCTAAGATGAATATATTAAAGGAGATCGATAAGAATAGGACCCAATCCGTGATCTTCTCCTTCGATTTGGAATCGTAGGCCCTTTCTGCGAGAAGTGAGATCTCTTTTTCTTTCAACTTGTCTATTGAACGATCGATCTCATTCTCTAATATTGCGTTTGCAGTCTCTTCTTCTTTGTTCTTGAATATAGAACGACCTATCTTGTGGACAAGTTCGTCTCTTTTTGTGAGTATTTTTTCCAACTCCGAAAGGCCGGTCTGTTGAGTGGAATTATCCCTGGTGATATATTTGAGTTCACCCAGTTTGAAGAATAAATTCTGATTTTCAGTTTTATAATATTCCAGGTCTTCTTTTTTCCCGGATGCTAAAAAGAGCAAAAATCGGATCTTGGTTTCTTTTACGGAAGAAGCTAAATTTTCCAATCTGGAAAGTACGCTGAAAGTATGAGATTCCCAATCTTTAGATTGGGTCAGATTCCTATTACTGATCCAAGAAGAAACGCCGATCAATAGGCCCAAAAAACCTATTCCGACAATTCCGAATCTTAGTTTAGAATCATATGAGAGCATGATGAGAAAAGCATAGATTAAAAGTTTATAATCTTTTAATTCTATTTCATGTTTGATCCGCGTATTTTAAATTTTTTGACCCCATTTTGCAAGATATTTACACAGTTTGGACAAAATTAATTTCCTAAATCGATTCCGATCGTTTAGTCACTTGATTAAGTCGCATTAGATCGAAGGATCTATATTTTATCTAATGCTTGTTTGATCTTTACGACCTGAGAATTTTCCGGCTCCAGTCTTTGAGCTTCTCTTAAAAGATGTTTTGCTCTTTCATAATTTCTTAAAGCAATTGAGATCCTAGTCAAATTGATCAAATTTCTAACATGATCAGGTTCTCTTAAGAGTAATCTTTCGCCGAAATCCTGGGCTTTTTGGAATTGTCTGGCTCTTCTCGCTACGTAAGAGGCAATAAATAGTATTTCTTTATCCACTGGACGAATATTCAAATATTCTTCCGCAAATTGTGCAGCCTTGGAATAATTCTTTAATCGAATATGATACTTAAGTAATCCTTTTTTCACCTCAGGTAGACGATTGTCTAGTGAGTCCGCTTCTTCCAAGAAAGATAATGCTTCTTTGATATTCTTATCTTGAGATCTCTCTTTGGCTTTTCGAAGTAGTTGCCTGATCTTCTCCTTCTCTTGGATCCTTTCGATCCCGCCTTCTTCTTTGAAAGAAATTCGGACTAAAGATAAGTCGTCTGTTAGAGAACCTACTTTTTTTATAGATTCGTATATATTAGAAAGTTCTCCATTTCCTTCTTCTATCAACTTTAAGAAAAGTTTTTCGTTATCGTTGATGATCCTTGCACCTTCTTCGTCGTTCCCGATAAGAATATCGTCTCTTCCGTCAGAGCCTGCAATGATCACATCGCCGGGTAATAATTGGAATGTTTTCACTGAAATTTTTCCATCCATTCCGGTGGTTCCCAATTTTCTAAACATGAGATCTTGTTCTATAAAGTCAGCTTTTCCATCTCGATAAAGCGCGGTCCAAGGATGTTCCGCATTAATATAATATAATGTTCCGGAATCTTCATCGATCAGTCCGATCACAGAAGATACAAGCATCGAACCTTCGAAACTTTCGAATACCTTATGCAATTCTATAAATGCGTTTTTCAGCCATCTTTCCGGAGACTGTTCTTTCATAGATCCTACGATCCGAGTTCTTTCTATAATGGATTCGCAGACTGCTCCTAAAACTAAGGCCCCTCCCGCTCCTTGCATAGATTTCCCCATTGCATCCGCATTCAAGAATACTATATAACGTTGACCTCTGAGAGTTATTTGGTTGGAAATATTCATATCTCCGCCGATCTCGTCGTTAAATCTTCGGAAGCTGAATTTTTTCTTTTGTTCTATCAGAAAGTCTACTTTAACGTTTTCGGATGAAGCCTTGTTTGCCCCTAAAGGTTTAATTAGAAGCGAGGTAAGAAAATAGTCCCCGTCCTGCTGTTGTTTGAGTTCCTTCACTTCCTCCAAAGTTTTTTCCAGTTCTTTTGTTCTATCTTTTACTTTCTCTTCCAGTTCGTCTGCGTATTGCTCGAGTCTTTTTCTGGCGGCTTGGATACTTCTCGCCATTTTATTGAATGATCTGGCGATAAATCCGATCTCGTCCTCCACTCTAGGAGTCAGCCTATATTCCAAATTGCCTGAATTTACTTCGGTTAACCCTACGACCACTTCGTCCATAGGGACTACGATCGCATTTTGGAAGAAGAACCTAAATCCTATAACGATCACGAAGAATGTCAGGACCATAGAGGCCACTAAGATAAAACTAGGATCATGATGGAATATTCTATAATCCTTATATTCGAATCCTACCTCGTATATTTTTCCACTCGGGTTCGGAGCAAAATAATAAGAAAGATACATTACAGGCTTTGGATCGGAAGGAGAATAGATCCTTGTGCCTCGATAGATCCTTTCTCCCACAAAATGGATTGGAGCCAGAGAATTCAGCACGATCTTAGAGACTTGCTCGGCGGATCTATCCGAATTTACCGCTTGGATTGCGGATTGTTTTACATAAGCTAAGGTGTCGGATAATCCTACATCTGCAGAAACAAGCAATCCTTCGATGGATTTTTGCTTCTTACGATCAGGAAGCCTGGAGTATTTATTTCGGATAATATTCAGTTTTCCGTATATTCCCCGAAAATAATCCTCCATATCGGAGTCTTTTACTGTTTCATTATTCTTTGACCTTAGAAAAGCACGAATACCGGCAGCATAGGCTTTAAAGTCGTTCGGAGAAGTTTCTAAGATCTTTTCCGTTCTTTCTAATCTTTCTTTCGCGGGCAAACTTCCTATATTAGAGATCTTTTGTTTTTCCCTGAAGAAACGGACTTCTAACTCGTCTTCTTTTTTAAATCTAGAGTCTTTATTTCCTCTTTCCGATCGGAACTCATTCTTTTCCGGATCGTAAGAAACTATATATGCCAGGCCTTGCGGATCTTTTTGTTCCTGAACCGCGATAGAGCTGTCCCTTCTTTTCATTTCATCGTAAGTTCTTTCATACCCGTTCAGGATAGAATAACCTACCAATTGATAACATACGAAGAATGTAGCTAAAGATACTCCGATGATACGGTTTAAGATCGTAGTTCTTTCTTTAGTAGCGTTCACATACACGATCATGATCAAAAACATTCCAGTAACCATTCCAAGATTAAAGGATTGTTGGTATGTTGCGCGTGCTACCGTTCCGTTTCGACTAAGTGCATTTAAAATTCCCGGAACCACTGTGATCACAGCATAGCTCAGAAGAATATAAATTACGGATCTTCTCTCTTTTCCCGTTTCTATGACCGCTTTCCAAATCCCGATCACAAGATAACATACTTCGTAGAATAAGATTATATATATGAAATAACTGTAAAATACATGGACTTCATAGTCCCAATAATGACTCCCAGGAACAAAAGATCTAGGAGCATCCCAACAAATGAAAACGTAATATCCGGTGACTACTAATACTCCTAGATAAAGAAGCCAATAGAAGATCAAACCCGGTAAGATCCCTTTCTTTCTAGGTTCGGGAAAATAGATGAAGAATCCTACTAATTGGGTAAAACTCATCAACGGTCCTGCAACTGCGATGACCCTATGAAAAATTGTGCCTTCTTCGAAGGAAATAAATCCCCAGAAATATCCTATATTATGAAAAACGGTGGTTAAAGCGCAGACTCCTAAATGAAAAGCAGCCATACTTCTTTCTTTGATCGTAAGAAAGAAGAAGCCGGCATATAAGAAGTACAGAACGATTAAGATCGAACCGAAGGAGTAGAAGTTAAAAAATAACGGATCCATTGATTGGTATAGAAAAGTAAGTCCCGGAAGCTTAGAGTAACGATCCGACTCGGATCAAGCGTAATTTATTTCCAAAATTTTGTAGGACTTCTTAGATTTGTCGGAATTCCAACATAAATTATTTAAGCTTCTTTACACGCTTTACTTCTTTGCATAAAGCACGTTCTAAAAAGGAATCTACTTGACCCAGGAATCGAAAAACAGAAGCTTACTGGAAATATCGGCCAACTATTCTTCTCCGATTCATGCAAACATCTTCCAACAACAAACTTCCACTTTATATACTTTTCCCGATCTTATTCTGCTTAGCATATCTATTAGCTAATCCAGGGTTCTTTAACCAACCTTACCAGGAAACTGGAGATTATGCAGCCAATGCTCTTCAGATCTGGAAGGCAGGAAAATTAGAAGAAAGTTTAGGGGCATATTCCCGCTTTTTAGTAAATCATCCCGGGCCTATCGTATTCTATTATCTGGCTCTTGCAGAAAAGATATTCTTCTTCGTGAAATCTCCTCATGGAGCGCACTCGATCGGGATCGTTCTTTATAATCTTTTTTTCCTTCTGATCGGTTTAAGAATTCTTTATTCAAAAGTAGAAGAGAACAGATCTACAGTTCTATTATTTGCATCTTTGGTTTTAGGATTAATTCCTCTTTTACCGAATGCATTTTCAAACATCTGGGGACCTGGAGTAGTTCTTTTACCAACCTTGGTTTTAATCCTCTCCTTAGCTGATTTTTCAAACGGTTCTATCCGGAATTTTTTCTGGTTTGTAGTTTGTGCGAATATAATTGTCCAAAACCAGATCGTTGGGATCTCTTTTATAGTTCCGATGTTTTTAGTCGGATGTTTTTATTTTTATAGAAACAAAGGGCTTTCTCAATACAAAACGAAAGAGTTCGGATTCAGTATTCTATTTGCGATACTATTTACGATTATCTGTTGGACCCCTCCACTCATTGAACAATTTACGAATACTCCGGGAAACTTAAGTAAGATAATAGGACTAGCTCTTAAGAATTCCACCTTTCATAAATTAGGTCCTACCCTACAGTATGTTCTCTCTTATTACGTTTCTCCGCTGAGTATTCCAAAACAGGTCCCTGCACTTTTAATTGTGGGTTTATTGTTCGGAATTCCTAGTTTCTGGAAAGATAAATTACAAGAATTTGATAGATCCTTGCTCAGAATATTGATTTGGGCATTCTTTATCACACTATTCGGCGCATTCAAGATGAAGGGAGGCCAGATCTCCCATATCTATTGGTTCACTTATGTTTTAGCGGGAATTCTTTATTATCTGAACCTAAAGGTCATTCTATCCAAATTTGAATTCCCTAATACTAGGAACTTCCTAATCTATTCCATTTCCATAATATTTCTCTGTATTGCCATTTACGGCAAAAATACGGAATTTGAATACGATGATAGGCCTGAAAAATTCGTAACGGCTATCTCTCCTCAAAAAGAAACCAAATATAGAATTCGCTGGAAATCCGATCCTAAAGATTTCGGACAAGGGGATCTTAGTTTAGGAATTCTTCTCAGATTAACTAGAGAAGGATATAATTCCTGCCTAAATGAAGAATGGCATTTTTTAGTTCCAAAATCTTTCCGATGCGCCGACTCGGAACCTGCGATTACGATCACATTAGAAACACCGGAAAAAGAAAGTGAGGAGTTCCAAATCCTGAACAAGAACTCCTTTCACTATAAATCCACAATAGTAAGGATCATTGAATGAAAGAATATTTCCTGGGAATTTTCAGACCTGACGAAAGGGAAATCGCACCTTTTAACGGGGCAAGAACCTTGGGTTTTTTTATGCTGATCTACGGTCATATGTACCGCACTGTTTATACCTTTATTCCGGATATAGACCCCTATTTAAGGAACTTTTTAAATAACGGATCCGTATGTTTAGATCTATTCTTCCCATTAAGCGGATTTCTGATCGCAAGCCCTTTGTTCGCCGAATTAGAATCCAAGGGCACAATTAACTGGAAGTTTTTCTATTTAAAACGTTCCTTAAGAATATTTCCTCCATTTTATATTTTTCTAATTTTACAATATTTCATATTTATCCCGATTATTTTAAAAAGCACTCCTCCCGAATTTGCAGCTCAGATCGAAGCGGCTAAAAGTAAGATCTGGTTCGACTTTTTATATCTTTCCGACTATTTTAAAGGAACCATGTTCCACGGTTGGTCTCTCTCTTTAGAGGAACAATTCTATATAGCTTTTCCGATCTTTCTTTTAGTTATTTTCAGATATGTTCCTAAACGTTTTAGATTAGGATTTTTGATCCTTCTGACCTCTATTCCTTTGATCTACCGTGCAATCTTTATGTATACAGTGATCTTAAAGACCACAGGTTCTGAAAGTGTAGATCTGTACAATGGATACATCTATTATCCGTTCCACGGACATATAGATTCGGTCCTTTATGGGATTATATTCGCATATATATTCAATTTTCATAAATCATGGGTCGAAAAGGCGCTTCAATTAGGACCTTGGGCAAATTATTTGCACGCAGGACTTTGGATCGGACTTTTTACTTATACTGCATTGGTAGATGAATTCAAAATGGGATTCCATCAGATCATTCGTTTTCCAAGTTTCGCCCTGCTTTGGATCGGAATTTTTATTCTCTCTATGAGAAAAGGAGATCCTATCGGAAAATTCCTTTCTTGGAAAGGATTCTCTCCCTTTGCAAAATTATCATACTGTGCTTACATTATCCATATCGTAGTGATGACACCTCTCTCCAGAAGGTTACTTTTTGCGGATAAAAAATTAGAGCAGCATGAATTCTTACTCTATACCATTCCGGTTGGACTCGCAGTTTTCTTCTTCGCGTATTTTTATCATTTGATCACTGAAAAACCGTTTGCAATCCTCAAAGATAAATTGATCGCAAAATACAAAGTTAAGATGACCTCCCAAGTTTTCAGCGAACAATTACGGAAGGTTTCTCAATCTTAAATTAGAACGAAGGCTTGAGATATCTCAACTAATAGGGACATAAACGAAGCTTTTTCGGGAGAAATTCCCCGAAAAAGTCCCATTCTCTTCTTTTTCTAAAATTATTCGCGAAGAAGATGCAAAGAAGTTCGTGAAAGGCCGTTTTTTGCTTGCTATAAAAAAATCGAATATGCACACAAGGTTCGTTACCCACATGGAAATAACGGTTCAAGGCGACATCCACATCATCAAAATTTCCGGATCCATTCTGCAATCCGACAGCGAGGAACTGGACCGCAACCTGAGCGACCATAATTTCGAACCTTCTCCTAAGATCATAATCGATCTTACAGAGGTGAGTCATATTTGCTCAACTGCGTTGGGGATCCTAGTCTCCTACAAAAAAAAGTTCAACTCAGCAGAAGGTGATATCATCATCGTAGTTAACGACGATGATCTTCTCCAATTATTCGAGATCACAATGTTGGACAAAGTGTTCAAAGTTCTTCCCACTATAGAAGATGCTTTTGACGAGTTCAAATTGGGAAATTGAAATCCCTTTCTTTAGCCTCCAATAATTCCCATAAAGTTCGCGAAATTCGAGCCATCCTTTCTCCTTTAGGGTTCACCTTATCCACCCCGAAGGAGTTAGGGATCGATTTCGGTCCGGAAGAAACCGGAAAAACTTTTACTGAGAACGCTCTTCTCAAAGCCAGGGAATTATTCTCTCTTTCCAAACTTCCTTCCCTAGCGGACGATTCAGGAATTTGTGTAGAAGCTCTAGGTGGAGAACCTGGAGTCTATTCAGCTCGTTTTGGCGGAGAAGGTTTAGACGACGAGGGAAGAGCCAGACTTCTCCTGGAAAAAATGAAGGGAGAAAAAAACCGGAACGCAAAGTATGTATGCGTAATCGCGTTAGTCACTTCGGAAGGAGAATTTACTTTCGAAGGAGAATGCCCGGGACTGATCTCCGATACTTATGATACTAGTGGAAATGGATTCGGATATGATCCCATTTTTTATTACCCGCCCTTCTCCGCTCATTTTTCCCAAGTCTCAGATGAGAAAAAGAATTCAGTTTCTCATCGCAAGAAAGCCTTGGATGAACTCTTAAAATACCTGAAAACATATTCATAAAACTGAATATAGATTCCGAATAGATATTCCGGAATTTTTTTAATAAAAAACGCAAGCACTAAGGAAAATTGAGTACCTGAAACTGAAGAACGAGTTGCCAAACAACCGTCGGAGGTTAAAATGAAGGTGCCAATCTATAGAAAAGTTCCCGCCGGGTTAGAGAACATTTTAGGTCCGAAAGGAAGGGACGAATTTTTAGATTTTGTAAATTTCAATTGGAATTTAGGGAGTAAGATACTTTTGGAAGAATCAAGTAACCAATTCGAGAAGAGACTTACCGAGGAAGTCGGAAAAATCAAAACAGAATTATCTGAATTTAAAAATAGTACCGATCAAACTTCTACTAGCCTAAAAGGCGAAATTACAAATGTCAAAACTGAGCTTGCGATCTTTCGATCTGAATTCGAAGGGTTCAAGACGGAAGTCAGATCGGAATTTGCGGCAGTTAGATCTGAGATCAAATCCGAGATCGCAATTTGTAAATTCGAACTCAGAACGGAAATGACCGAAATGAAATTGGAATTAAAAGAGGAAATGCATTCCGGATTTTTAGGAGTTTATAAAGAAATCGCTAAAATCCACCAGTTGATATCAACTCAAACAAAATGGATCTTAGCGACCGGCGTTTCTATAACAGTATTTATGCCGATATTAATGAAACTTCTGGATAAATATATCTGAACTTACTCGGCTTCTGTAAGAACAGGTCCACCTGCCAGACGTTTGTAGAATTCTTGGCCTTCTCTTTCTAAGAACTCTTCGTAAGTTCCTTTGAAGTCTCGGATACCTTCTGTGGTAACTTCCAGAACTCGGGTCGCAATTGAACTTACGAATTCCCTATCGTGAGAAACGAATAAGATAGTTCCTTCAAACTTAGTTAACGCATAGTTCAAGGATTCGATGGATTCCAAATCCAAGTGGTTTGTAGGTTCGTCCAAGGCCAGAAGATTGTCCTGAGCCATGATCATCTTTCCTAAAATGATCCTGGATTTTTCTCCTCCGGAAAGTACCTGGGTTGGTTTTTTAGCCATGTCACCGCTAAAAAGCATTCTTCCTAAAATAGCTCTGATCTCTTCCATCTCTGTGCCGGGAGGAGCATATCTATATAACCATTCTATGATGGAATCGGCGTCTTCACCGATCCCTTCTCTATGATCTTGAGGAAATACAGAAGCCTCCACGGAATCTCCGAAGGCAACCGTTCCTGAATCAGGTTCGATCTGTTTCATCAGAGTTTTTAAGAGAGTTGTCTTTCCTACACCGTTCGTTCCGATGATGGCGATCTTCTCCCCTTTGGTGATATTGATCGTAAAATCTTTAAAGATAACTCTGTCTTCGTAAGCCTTGGAAATATTATCCGCAAGAATTACGTCCTTACCAAGAACTCTTTTCATTTTGAAAATTATATACGGGAAAAGCCTGGAAGAAGGTCTGATCTCCGCCATATTATCTTTGATCTTCTCGATCATCTTTTGGCGGGAAGTTGCCTGCTTAGATTTTGCAGCGTTCGCACTGAATCTACTAACGAACTCCTGCAGATCCGCGATCTTCTCTTTTGCTCGTTTATTATCAGACTGAGCTCTTTCTCTTGCTGCCTGAGAAGCTTCCATATACTCGTCGTAGTTTCCTGGATAAACGGTCATGGTCTGATAGTCCAAGTCGCAGATATGAGAAGCAACAGAGTTGATGAAATAACGGTCGTGGGAAATGACTATGACCACTCCCTTATAATTTAATAAGAAGGATTCCAACCAGTGAATCGTCTTGATATCCAAGTGGTTGGTAGGCTCATCCAAAAGTAGAACATCCGGTTTTTGGAATAGTACTTGAGCGAGTAATACTCTGAGTTTAAAACCGCCTGTTAAAAATGAAAGTGTCTGGCCATGGATGTTTGTAGGAATTCCTAAACCTTCTAATAATTCTCCGGCTACACTTTCCGCTTCGTATCCGCCCATTTCTCCGAAAGCTTCCTCTAATTCGGAAACTCGGATACCGTCCTCGTCGGACATTTCAGGCTTGGAATAAATTTCGTCTCTTTCTTTGGCGATTGCCCAAAGTTCTTTATTCCCCATCATCACAGTATTCAATACTGTTTCGTTTTCGTATTCGTAATGGTCCTGCTTTAAGTAACCGACTTTTACGCCTGCGTCAATTGCAACGGAACCTGCAGCTGCTTGTTCCATTCCGGCAAGGATTTTCATAAAAGTGGATTTACCGGAACCGTTGGCTCCGATCAGACCGTATCTGCAGCTTTCCTTAAACTTAACAGTAACGTTTTCAAAAAGAATTTTCTTTCCGAAATTCAGAGACAAACCCGAAACGCTGATCATACAACCTACCTAAACACCGAAGGGATCTTATTAAAAGAGGGGATAGGACCATAGTTTATAAGGTGCTAGAATTCGCCAAGCGAATCCTAGGCTTGGTCTATTCGCTCAATTTACGTAATTCTTCAATTCCAGGTAAATTAGATAAGTCAGGAACGATTACAATTTCTATCCTTCGATTTGCGGTTCTATTCTCCACGCTTGTATTCGGGACAGAAGGACGAGAAGATCCCATAGAAGCTGCACTGATCCTTTCTTCAGGCATTCCGGATTTCACCATTGTATGTAATACTGTCAAAGCTCTTGCAGATGCAAGTTCCCAGTTGGAATATCCTTTGATACCTGTAGGCACATCGTCCGTATGACCTTCTACTTGGAATCTTCTTCCATGAAGAGAAGATAGAATTCCTGTGACTTCTTTGATTGCATCCGTTCCTTTGGATGATAAACTCGCGGAACCTGGAGGGAATAATATATCGGAAGAAAGTATTACCACCATTCTTCCATCTACGATCCTGATCTTAAGTTTTCCTGAATCGATCATTCCTTTAAAACTTTCTAATAGGCTTCTGTAGTCGGCGATCCTTCTTTCCGTTTCTTCCTGGATCCTTTTCATATCTTCTACCGATCTTTGGAGAGAAGACTTATCTTTTTCTAAATTAGAAAGGTCCTTCGCTTTCTGATCGTACATCGCCTGTAAGGCATCATACTTGGATTGGGAAACACAGTTGGACAGAATGAAAATCGAGACAATAGCTAAGGTGAAAATACCCAGATTCGTTTTCATGATTCCTCCGAGTTTTGTCTTTGAACAAGGGCGCATAATTAATTTATCGTTTTTTTCCGGCTTTTCCCGAGGGATTCTCACCTATTTTCCGAATTATTTTCGAAAAAATCTGGCGAGAATGTACGATCCGAGTTAGTCTGTTAGTTAATCATGCGATCTTTTCTATTAGAACTTCCCACATTCGGATTCTTTCCCTTTATTTTGTTTTTATTCTTAATTATCCAAACTGGTCTGTATTCCCAAACTTCTACTACAAATCCACCAGCTAACTCGAAAGAGTCCATAGCGGGAGGACCTCCTACATTCAAGAAGTTAGTAGAAGAAGTTAAGGTCTCTCTAAAAGATAGAGGATATATCGTAGATCGAAAATCCCATTTCACAGGTTCCGTATTTAAAGGGAGCACAGTATCATTCAAACTTCAATTCCCGGAAGGTAAAGACAGAAAGATCGTCCGCAAGTTAGGCGTCGGGCTTGCTCATGAAAATCCGGAACAGTCCGTTATGGTACATATCTTTCAATCTGACAGCGAAGATAGAAAGTTATCCCCATTATTCACAGGATTTGTGGAACCTTCCTTCGTGTATGAATGGGAAGCAAGATTCGGAGAGAATCATTTCTTAGTAGAGATCAGATTAGATGAATCAGAGTCTAACGTTGCAAACTTTGAACTACTATTCGGTAGCCAATTATACACTCCTGCAGCGGCATTCGGGCGGGAAGAAAAAGACCAGAACCTAAACCAACCCGGCTCTCCAGGCAAAAAACAACCGGGAGCGGAAGGAAGGCTTCCTGGTACGAGTGAGTTGAACAACTACTTCGAAGTTTTTAAAAAAGAGTTTTGATCCTTAGAACTTCATTACAATCAGGTAAGACTAGCATTCTTGCAAGTTTAACTTAAATAGCCTTTCCCAATAAGTTAATGAATTGCGGAATTCTGGCGTTTGTTATATCTTCGCTAATATAGTGAAATTTCTATCCTAAAGGATAGATCTTCCGGCGATTTCGGGATCTTCGATCTTCAGACAAAAAAATAAATTCGCCGGATGAATCCTCCTAAAAGAGGTCGGATCGGTGAAAAAGAAGGACGGTAGCCCTGTCTACCCCACAAACGGAGTTTTCAGAAATTCTCGAGAGAGAATTTTAGAAGGCGCTGCGATAGCTTTTGCTCGCAAAGGTTTCCATGGAACTTCTCTCAGAGAGATCAGTAGAGAATGCGGGTTGGAGCAGCCTAGCATTTACCATCACTTTCATTCCAAAGAAAACCTTTTCAGAAAAGCGTTGGTCGCCACTCATCTAATGATATTGAACGATATCCGAAGCAGATTGGTAAAAGATAAAGGTTTAAGAGAAGAAGTTGTCTCAGTATTCAGAGCAATTTCAGATATCGCGAGACAGTTCCCTGATAGAGCCAAACTTCCGTTCAGCTTGGTATATTCTGCACCCGAAAATCTGGTCCAAGAATACACGAATCATTATGGGGCACAGTACCGAAAGTTATTGGATGCGGCTGTGGATCGTAATCCCCCGGCCAAAAATGCAGAACTAAAGCTTTCCCTTCTTGTGGATCTATTGCATAGTTTGATACTTTCTATCTCCTCAGTACGATTTTTTGAGGATAGGGTCCGCGGTTTGGAAGAAAGGATCGATCATATCCTTCTTACTTAAGCCCGAAAGCTAGGTTTAGGACTCTTTTTTTTCTCGTAAGCCTCGGTCGGTTCGGTTTTCTGGTCCCCATGAGCGCACCTGAAATCGTACCAATCGGCCAACTCCCTCCATTAGGAGTGGTCCCTAAAAAAATGCATGCACAGGTCATTAGACCGGAGCGTTTTGGAGACCCGATCAAGTCTATCCAACCCGAAGAGATCGACGTTCCAGAAATTAAGCCTGACGAAGTGCTGGTTGCAGTTATGGCGGCCGGAATTAATTATAATAACGTATGGGCTGGTCTTGGATTTCCAGTCGATGTGATCGGCGCGAGAAACAAAAAAGGTGAACCTGAAAAGTTTCATATCGGCGGATCAGACGCATCCGGTATCGTATATAAAGTAGGTTCCGAAGTTAAGAACGTAAAAGTAGGAGACGAAGTAGTCCTACACTGCGGTATCTGGGACAAAAACGATCCTTGGGTCAAAGAAGGAAAAGATCCTATGTTTGCACCTTCCCAATTGATTTGGGCATATGAAACTAACTGGGGATCTTTCGCACAGTTCTGTAAAGTCCAGGACCACCAATGTCTTCCTAAACCAAAACATCTTTCTTGGGAAGAAGCAGCCGCTTACATGCTCGTTGGAGCAACCGCATACAGAATGCTTCACCACTGGAAACCGAATGATGTAAAACCGGGAGACGTAGTTCTTATCTGGGGAGGAGCAGGCGGATTAGGAGCTATGGCGATCCAAATCGTAAAAGCTGCCGGTGGAATTCCGATCGCAGTAGTTTCTTCCGATGATAAGATCGACTTCTGTAAAAAACTTGGCGCTGCCGGAGTGATCAACAGAAACAACTTCAAACATTGGGGCGCTCTTACTTCGGATATCAATAAGCCTGAAGTATTTATAGAATGGACCAAACAAGCCAGAGAATTCGGAAAAGCAATCTGGGACATCGCAGGAAAAGGAAACAATCCTAAGATCGTATTCGAACATCCGGGTGAGACCACTATCCCTACTTCGGTATTCGTTTGTGAAACCGGAGGAATGGTAGTGATCTGCGCTGGAACCACTGGTTATAACGCAACTGTAGATTTAAGATACCTTTGGATGCGCCAAAAACGTCTCCAAGGTTCCCACTTTGCGAACGACGAGAACTCAATCGGTCTGAACCAATTAGTGATCGATAAAAAAGTGGATCCAGTTCTTTCTCAAACCTTCCAGTTCCACGAAACTGCGCAAGCTCACCAATTGATGAAAGAAAACAAACACCCTGCAGGAAACATGAGTATCCTTGTAGGCGCCGATAAACTAGGACTAGGCAGAAGTTAAGCTGACGCAGAAGGGCTCCTGATCCCGGGAGCCCTTCTGTCCTCCGAACTATATTATAAAAGTATAATCAAATGAAAGCGGTCCAACTTTCCTCTTTCGGAAAAGAAAATCTCTCCTTAATCGATCTACCAGACCCAGGCAAGCCAGGCCCTGGAGAAGTTTTAGTACGTTTTAGAGCGGCTTCCTTAAATTTCAGGGATTATCTCGTAGTCCAAGGAAAGTACAATCCGAATTTTCCAGTTCCAATGATTCCTTGCAGCGATGGTTCAGGGGAAATTATAGAGGTAGGAGAGAATGTTTCAGGCATCAAAGCAGGAGACAAGATCAACGCCACCTTTGCTCCATATTGGTTGTCAGGACACGCAAATAAAAAAGAACTCAGAACCACACTCGGCGGTCCTTTAAACGGGACCCTAAGACAATATGCAGTTCTTCCTGCGACAGGTGTGGTCCCGATGCCTTCTCATCTTAGCTTTGAAGAAGCAGCCACACTTCCTTGTGCGGGACTTACCGCTTGGTCCTCCTTTTTTGTGGAGAACCAACTCAAAAAAGGAGAATCCGTCGTTATCCAAGGAACAGGCGGAGTCTCCTTATTCGCATTACAATTTGCTAAAGCTATTGGAGCCACAGTTTATCTCACCTCTTCTTCGGATGAAAAACTGGAAAGAGGAAAATCCTTAGGCGCGGATCATCTAATCAATTATAGAAACATTATCTCTTGGGGAGAAAAGATCAGAGAGCTAACAGGAGGAGAAGGCGCGGACCATATCGTAGAAGTGGGAGGAGCCGGAACCTTAGAACAATCCATTAAGGCAGTAAAACTATTCGGCACAATCCATTTGATCGGGATTTTAGCAGGTGCCATCAAGGATTTGAATCTTCTACCTTTAGTCATGAACCAAATCAAGGTCCAAGGGATAGTGGTGGGTCATAGAGAAGGTTTCCTTTCTATGAACAAAAAGATAGAAGAATGGAAACTCAAACCTGTAGTAGATAAGGTCTACGAACTTTCCGAATTCAAAGAAGCATTAGAATATCTAAAAGACGGAAAACATTTCGGAAAGATCGTAGTCAGAATTCCTTAATCGAACTTTCCGATTTCATACTCCGAACAAAAAGATGAGGAACTTTTAAGCCACCGATCCTACAGCTTCCCTCTTTTGTGTTTTCGCAGAAGAATATAGATAATCTTTTTCCTTATAGGCCATAAATCTTCCAAAGCCGCTTTCTTTACCGATCTCAGGAAGAACGGTCCCATTCTCGACTGCAATCTTTCCATTGATAAGAACTGCACGGATCGCCTCTTCGTTTCTGCGAACTAAACGGACCATTCCACCGAATTCAGGCATTGAGGTTTCTTGGATAGTTTCCACTTTTTCGTTTAATCCGTTTGGATTTAGTAAGACTATATCCGCTTGTGCTCCCACTTTCAATTTGCCTGTATCCAAACCGAACCAGTCCGCGATCTCTCCGGTAACTCTCCATACCGCTTTTTCGGCAGTGAGGAAAGGTTTTCCTTCCAGTTCCGCGTCTCTGACTAATTTCAAAAAACGTAATGGAAAATTATAATGTGCCATTCCTCTTAAGTGAGCGCCCGCATCCGAGAATCCGATCAATACGTCCGGATGACTTACTATATATTTTAAAGGACCCTTACGATCGTTCCCGATCACGGTATACCAGCGGATATCGTTCCCATATTCCGCACATAGATCTAAAAATGTTTCGACCACATGTTGTTTTCTTTCTTTAGCTAATTCGGAGAAGGATCTGCCAACTAACTTTTGATCGGGGCATTCTACAATCTTGGATTCATTGAAATCTCGATGGAATACCCTAGGTAAAAACCAATTTGTCCATTGTCTTCGGAACCATTTTCTATATCCTTTATCGAGTAGAAGTTTCCTTCTTTCCGCAAGGTCCGCTAAATGTATAGCCGCGGTTCCAGCACCGAATTCTTCGAAAACGACTACGTCCACTCCATCCGCGTAAAGATCGAATACCGCAGGGACAGCCTGTAATCGAACATCTCCTTTTAAGATCGTATTTACGATCCGAGTCAGAAATGCCACAAGCTTATAGATAGTACGATTGGATCTTGGATCCATAAGAGAAATGATCGTGGTCTTCAGCTTTTTTCTAAAAATCCCAAGACTTTCCTTAAAGAACAACAACACATTATATTTTGTAGAAACGTTCGGCACTCCTTGGAAGATCCTATCTTCTCTTCGAACGATCTTATTCAATCTGCTGATCTCGGACCATTTCGCAAATGTAGAAGGAAGAGGTTTACTTCTAAAACGACTACCATCCATCTTGTCCCAAGTAAGAGTATTGATAGAAAGTCCTAAGTATCCGCAATCGATCGCTTCTTGCAGAAGTTTTTCCATTTGGATCATCTCTTGTTCTGTAGGTTTTACTCCGTAAGAAAGAGATCTCTCTAATCCCATGGAATAAGCTCTGATGGCAGAATGTCCTAAGAATGTAGAAACATTCGGCCCCAAAGGAAGTGAATTCAAATGATCCGCATATTCTTTCATCGAATTCCAAGTTTTCTTTTTTTGTAATAGTGGAAGCACCTGTTCTCTCGGGATTGCCTCTACCCTGCTGAACATATCAGCAAGATCTTCAGGTGATCCGATACAAAGACTAAGAGAACAACTTCCCATTGTGATCGTAGTCACTCCGTGCATCACGGATTCTTTCAGTCCCGGAGAAGCTTCTATCTCTGCATCATAGTGCGTATGAAAATCTATAAATCCTGGAGTGACCCAAAGTCCTTTTGCATCGTAGATCTTTTTTGCATCGCCTGAAATTGATTTAGAGATCTCTACAATCTTTCCATCAAGAACTGCTACATCTCCGATAAAGGATCCGTTCCCTTCTCCATCGAATATTCTTCCTTTTTTAATAAGAACATCGTATTTCATAATGATCCCTCTTCTCTATTCTATCTCTTAGAGTTTCGCTACGAAAGTGTATAATAATCCACAGTCAATCTTTTTCAAATTTTTTGAATATAGATGAACGATTGTTTACAAAAAGAAAAAATGTTTTGATACTGCGATGAATCGAAGAAGGGTTTTTAGTTGTAGTGAATATGCGAACCTTCGCCTATTCACCCGCATGGACCCAACACTAAAATAGAACAAGCTCCAATCTCAATCCAGATCATCTTCTGACTGACCCGTCCACTCCGCTTTCTCTCGGAAAGAAATTTCCAAACCAGAGGACCTTCTATCCCAAATGCGTTAGTCAGGCTTGAAAATTCGGATTTTTCAGCTTGGGACCTTCTGCCCTAAATCCATCCCTAAGGGAATATCTATTAAAAACCGACTGTTATAAAAAGAAATTAGTTCTATATCAAACGTTATTTTATCAGTACTTTTTTCGAACGTTTTATCTTGACAGTTATGAGTCTTGATTTAATCTTCAAAAGCTCGGTTTTGTACTGAGTGATACAGATAAAAAAGCGAACAAGTTAAACTAAGCGAATCTCAATCTGAGACCATACAGACAGCAAGAGAATAGTGAAGAGGTAAACTCAAATGCGTAAATTAGGACTAGCGGTATTGCTCCTATTTTTGTGTAGCGGCACGTTGTTCGCTTCAGGGGGAGGATCTTCCTCCAAACCATTAGCCGGATCATATCCGATCGTTCTTTCCCATGGACTTTTCGGTTGGGGAAAGGATTCTTCCGGAATTATTAGTATCGTGAACTATTGGGGAGGAATGGACACTTACCTTCAATCCCAAGGTGCGACTACTTATGCTCCTACTAAAACTGCAGCTCAATCCAATGAGACTCGCGGTGTTCAGTTAAAAGACAAAGTCCTTGTATACATGGCCGCAAACGGCTTTAGCAAAGTGCATATCATTGGGCACTCTCAAGGTGGATTGGATAGCCGTTGGGCGATTTCCAACTTAGGACTTTCTTCCAAAGTTTCCACTTTGACCACGTTGAATACTCCTCACAGAGGATCCCCAATTGCAGACATCGTAAGCACAGTTCTTCCTGATTGGATCAAACCTTTCGTGAGCGCTGTATTAGGTGTAGTAGTTCAATTGGTGTATGGCAGCGGAAACCAAGACGCTCTTGGAGCCTTAGGTTCTTTAACTACCAGCGGAACTGCGGCTTTCAATACTCGCACTCCCGATGCTTCTTCCGTTAAGTATTTCTCTTACGGATCTTACATCACTCTTCCTGACCTGATCCAACACCCTTTAATGGGGATCATCCAACCTGCATGTGTTGCCGGCGGATTGTTCAACGGACAAGGCGGAACTTGCGACGGATTAGTTCCTTACACTTCTTTGAAATGGGGAACCTTCAAAGGTGGACCTGATTACGGACTTCTAGTAACTGGTGTGGACCACTTACAAGCTTCCAACACTTTGAATTCCGGAAAACCTTGGTATGACGTGGAAGGTTACTTCCTAAAAATGGCTTCCAACGCGAAATCGAATCAGTAATTTCGAACGTTGAGTCTGAAAAAAGCCGGGTTTAATCTCCCGGCTTTTTTTATGCCCGAACCTAAGGGCAGAATACTGATTTTGTAGTTGGTATTTTTCTAATATTCTTCATTCTTTCCGCTTATGAGTTTTTCCCCAAAATTTGCGATCTTGGGTTCCGGAAGTATCGGAACATACATCGGAGCATACTTGGTAAAAGCAGGGTATCCTGTAGTATTTATAGGTAGAGAAAGATTAAAACAAGAGATCCAATTATTCGGTTTAGGGATCAGCGACTATAAGGGAAATTCTTTCACCCTCGCCCCAAGCCAGGTCCGCTATGTTACCGACATAAAAGAAGCCAAAGACTCTAACGTATTTTTGATCACGGTCAAAAGTAAGGATACGGTAGAAGTAGGAAAATCCATTCGTTCACTTTTTTCACCTGAAGAATTATCCAAAATTATAGTAGTCAGTTTTCAAAATGGAGTTCGAAACTCAAAAGAGTTAGCTTCCGTATTACCGGAGTTAAACGATAGGAATTTACCTGGCATGGTCCCGTTCAATGTGGTGGCGAAAGGAAAAGGCCAATTCCATCAGGGAACCAGCGGAGAACTTGTAGTCAGGTCGAATGAATTCGGGAACAAGATCCATTCTTGTCTGAGAAGAGCAGGTCTACCTTCTATCGTACATAAAAACATGGAAGGTATTCTTTGGGGAAAACTTCTTTTCAATTTGAATAATAGTTTAAACGCACTCGCAGGTATTCCTCTCAGAGAAGAATTGTCCCAAAGAACTTACAGAAAAATTTTAGCTTCTATGATCTTAGAAGGTTTAGAAATACTTAAACTTTCCGGGATACAACCTGCAAGTGCAGGCAAAATGATCCCTTGGCTTGCGCCTATCATTTTAGGTTTGCCGGACTTCTTGTTTTTTAGAGTGGCTTCTTCCATGGTCAAAATTGATCCGGAGGCAAGATCTTCAATGTGGGAAGACCTTCATCACGGAAGAAAAACCGAGATTCCTTATTTGAATGGAGAAATTATAAGTTTAGCGGATGAGATCGGTCATAAGGCGCCGATCAATCGTAAGATCGCATCTTTGATCTCAGAAGCGGAAAGCGGTTCCGGCAAATCTAAATACGATGCGGAAACGCTTTCTAATCTTTTGGGAATTGTTTAGGTTTCTTTGTCGGAAGGTCCGGAAGCAGTTGTATCTTCCGGTTTTCCTTTTCCGAAAACAAATCTTCTGATTGCGTAGAATAATCCTATCGCAGCCGGGATCAGTAATTTTGCTCCTTTCAGCAAGAATCCGCCGATCACTGCAAATAATCCCGCCTTTTTCAGAAGTCCTCCTGCGATCAAACCTCCGATCCCGTAAGCAGCTAAGCTGTCTATTTTAGAATCGTAATCTGCATAACGATTTCCTTCGGAGAATTCAACACTCTTTAGAATTCTGCCTACATCTCCTTCTACTCTTTTTAAAACGGAAATGTCTCCGAGTACATTGAGCAGAAGATAACCGCTTCTTCCTAAAACTCGAATATTATAATTGAGAGTATTCGTTTCTGTTCCTTCGAATTTATATTCTTTTGCCCAATGCAATTTTTTAGCGGCAGAATCATAATAAGGAGCGGAAGCCCAGCCAACTAATTCCAATCCGGAGTATCCGTCTTTTTTTCTTTGCTCACTTTCTTCTTTTGCGGATTCTTGCAGCTCGGATAATAATTCGTCGTATTTGATCTCTTTGGAATCTTCATCGTCTACATGACCTTCTTCCACATAGTCAATAGTGATCGCATAAGACCCCAGATCCAATGGAGTCTCGCTTGCAATGAATAAAATCCCTAATCCAGGTTCGCTTGTGGGAGGATTTCCCCAAACATCTTCCAATACTGTCTTACTATCTTTTGGATTTAGATATTTATAACCTTTCGGGACTTGGATATTCGCGATCAGTTTTCCGTCTTTATTGGAAAGAGGAACTAGGTTAGTTTCATATTTTAAGGATTTGATCCATTTAGTTAAATCCTCATCTGTTTCAAATTTTTGAGCGGAAACAGGAAGGCTCCATAATATGGCCGTAAAAAAGAAAAGGGCCAAGTATCGACGAATCATATATATTCTCCCGGATTGAATCGAGTAACAAATACTATGCCGATCCAAAAGGAATTCGGACAACAAATAATGTTTAAATTGGAAAAAATATATTGAAAAGAACGAACGTTACACAATGAACCTTAAGGTGTTTTGGCTGCGAACAATCCCACATCTTTTCTAACGTGTTTTAGTTCCCATTCCTGCAGGCTGATACCTTCTTCATGTGCTCTTCTGGCTCTATACGAATTTAATAAACGATAGGTGATCGGATAACCGAGTAGAGCCAAAGGGATCCCGAAAGCAAATCCACCTACGAACATAGGAAGTCCCATCTTATCGAATAAGAAAATTGTCCAATGATATAATCCGCTGATCAGATCCATAGACTCAGATTCTTTAGAGATAGATAATAACGTATCAAAACTGATCTGTTGGAAAGGGATCCCGAGTAAAAGTAAAACCTGTTTGCCTATCCAATAGAATAGAGAATAAAAAAACGGAAGAGTGACCGGATTTGTGATCCAGATCATAGCGATCGCGATAGGTAGATAAAAACGGATACGGAATAATCGAAGTATCAACCAGGTTCCTAGTCCCAAATACATCTGCACTCCTACTAAAGGAGTCATGGACCATAGTAAACCGATAGTGGTGCCTAAACAAACTTCGTGAATAGGTGCATAAGATTCTTGGAAAGGTAAGATGATTTGTTTATGGATGATACGCCAGATCGTTCTGAGAAAATTCATTGGGTCCTGTTTTATTTAGAACTGGAAAGTTTGGAATATTGTTCCCAAGATTTTGAGTATTTCTCCATTGCTGGAAATAATTCGAAGGCTTTTTTTGCCGACTCGCTTGCTGCCTTAGGATTTTTTTCGAAATCGTTTTGTAACTTTGCCAGAAGATAATAGGTTTCCGCTTTGATAATTAGATCTCTGTATTCGGTCCCTAATCCTTTTTTTAAGGATTGGACAGAAGCAACCTTGTCTCGATCCAGTAAATGTACAAAACCAAGTCCATAATAGGCAGAACCTTCCGGTTTTACTTGGATGGATTTATTGTACCAGTCCATTGCTTCTTCTCTTTCATCTTGAGAAAGAGATAAATTTCCGAGATCGGTAAGTAACATAGAACTGTATTCTTGGTCTTTGGTTGCCTGTGCGATCACTAAGGCTTGTTTGTATCTTGTTTCTGCCTTTTCATAATTCTGCTTATGTTTTTCGATCTGCGCAAGACCTCTAAGGCAATCGATAGAGTTTTTATTTTCCTTTAAACAAAGTTTATATTCCTTCTCTGCAGAAGGATCTTCTTTGCGTAAATAATGGATCCATCCTCTCAAATAATGGACCTGGTCCATTTTTCCCGTAATAAGTGCCTTATCTTTAGCCTTCTGAACGGATTCCGTTAAATGACCGGAGTCCAATAAATCTCTGATCTCTAGAATGGATGGCTCATCCTTCTCCCCTGAACAAGAGGAATAAGAAGCCAATACGAGTGTAACGCTAGCTAAAATAGAATAGTTTCTAAAAAAATGAAAACGGTCCATGTCTATGATTCGTATCGGTCTTTTTCATGCTCTTCCGGAGGATCGACATGGCAACATGAATTTCCGGTTTTTAAGTCTATTTGCCAAAATACTTCTTTTTTCCGAAAAACGCCTGATTGGACGTATAATTTTTCGATTTTTTTCCTCTAATAATCTTTGAAGTTCCCCGAATTTAGGCTTTGGGAAGTTTCTTTCGTATTTACGGAATCCAAGCAAAAAGTAGAAGGTCAAACGTTCTATAGTCAATATTGGAAATTATTATTTTCCAATATTCTCTCGAATACTCTTGTTAGTCGGAGAAAGATTGACGAGAAAATATAATCCGATGGAGGATGGTTCAACCTTCCTGCTCAATGCACACTGCAAAGTACTTATTCTTCTTATTAGGCCCCATCGGCTTCCTCATTTTCCTTTTGTCTCTCACCCCCTGGCATAAGGAGGAAAATTTACGCGCTTACAAAGGTGTAATAGATCTCAGAGGCATCCAAAGTGCAAGTTCCGGCCCGGTAGATCTATCCGGAGAATGGGAATTTTTCTGGAGCCAAGAGCCTGGAAAAATTTTAGAATCCTTTCACGGGAACATGACTGTTCCAGGTTCTTGGAATAGAGAAACAGAATTACATCCATCTTATGAAAGATTAGGTTATGCAACCTATAGACTTAAAGTCCTTTTACCGGATGTTTGGGTGGGGAAGGTACTTACTCTAGGTTTAGGCACCGTTTGGAGTTCCTATAGATTGTACTTGGACGGAGAGTTCCAAGGAGAATCAGGAGGCCCGTCTACTTCTACTCAGTCTAGCGTTGCAAGAGTGCAGCCCAGATCTTTTTCTTTTGTTCCCAGCTCCAGTCAGATAGAAATTTCCATTTTTGTTACGAATAATTTCGCAAGACAAGGCGGGATCAGCTCTCCTATTAAGTTAGGTCCTTCCGAAGTGATGTTGTCCACAAGGACAAGGACAATCTTCACGGATATTTTTGCATTCTCCAGTTTAGTGATCATGGGGCTTTATCATATCTCCCTGTATCTATATTTAAGATCCAGCAAGGCTCCTTTGTATTTCGGATTTATGAGTATGGCGATCGGCATTAGGACTCTTGTCACGAATACAAGACTTCTAATGGAATTTTTCCCTTCTATCAACCAGAACGGGATACAGATGATAGAACAGATTTCCATGATGTGCGCTACCGGATTATATCTGCTATTCTTCTATGAAACATTTACAGTTTATGCATCTAAACTATACATAAGAATTTCTTTAGCGATCATCTCTCTGTTCATCCTAATGACCTTATTCGGCTCTTTGGAATTCAATAGCAGCAAGGTTGCCTATTTCCATTTATTTATAGGTATCACGATCGGTTATGTGATCTATGTGATCTTTGGAATAGACTTTGATAAAGAAAATAACTCTTCTTATATCTTATACGGTTCGGGTATACTATTCTTAGGAGTAGCTATAGATCTATTCTACACTTATATCCTAAAAGTTTCGTCCCACCAGGTTTCTCATATTGCACTCGTACTTTTCGTATTCTTGCAGTCTTTGGTGATCGCTTCGGATCGTTCTTCCAAATATAAAGAAGCGAAACTTCTTACGGAAGATCTACAAACTATGAACTTAGAACTTTTCGAAATGAAAGAAAAGTTGGTCCAAAAGGTGGAAGATAGGACTAGAACTCTAAACGATACCCTCCAGCAGATCAATAGAGAATTAGAGATCGCTCAGAACGTACAAAGAAAAATACTCACTCCTCCCGAAAGAGAGATCAAAGGAATTCGTTTCGACTACGTTTACAAACCTTTGGAAAAAGTGGGCGGTGACTTTTTAGATATTTCGGAGATCAATCCCGGCCAAGTTAGAGTGCTTTTAGCGGACGCAGTAGGACATGGGGTCCAGGCAAGCTTAATGACCATGGCCTTAAAAACCGAATACGAAGAATTGAAAAAACTGGCCTGCCCTACTCTTGTATTAAAAGAATTGAATGGAAGATTTTTAAGAAAATTCGATACCTTAGAAAGTATTTTCCCTTGTTTTGTGGCAGATATCTATTTAGAAAAAAAGGAAGTTCTATATGCTTCTGCGGGACATCCCGATCAGGTCTTGCTTTCTCCTGACGGTAATTTCGAATTACTCCATAAAACAGGTCCTATACTAGGATTATTCGATGATCTAGAGATCGAATTCTCCACCTATAAGTTCCCTACAGGAAGCCGTTTATTACTTTTCTCTGATGGACTCATCGAGAACAGAAGAAAGGAAAATAGATGGAGCACTGTGGAAACAATTGCATCCAGAGCCTCCACACTTTCCAGCGTCAGCCTCCAAAAACTATTGGAAGAATTAGTAGTAATGGAAGAAAGATCCAGAGGAGACGAACAAAGATACGATGATATCACTATCATCGCGATCGAATCCAGAGAAACTCCCGAATATCCTGCATAAAAAAGCCCCCGAGATCGGAGGCCTTTTTATAGTTCGGATAAACGAAAAGATCAGCAGATTACTACTAATTCTCCGGAGGCTTTCACTTCTCCTGATTCGTCGGCAGCCTCTACAGCTACTGTAAGAAGTTTTTCTCCGTTTTCTTCTTTTTTACGTTTGATCTTGCCGGAACAAGTTAACTTTTGTCCAGGCTTGGTCATTGCTTTGAAAGTGACTCCGAATTCTTTGATCTGCTTTTGGTCTGCCCAAGAAGTACAAAGTCTTCCGATCTGAGCCATTACGAACATACCATGAGCGATAGTTCCGTCCAATCCGGTCTTACGAGCGAAATCCGGATCGTTATGGATCGGGTTAAAGTCACCGCTCGCTCCCGCATAACGTACTAGGTGCGCGTGCGTAATAGTATCCACTTTTAAAGGAGGGAGCTCTTGTCCTACTTCGTACTTGTCGAATTCAATCTTACTCATCTTAATCCTCCTATCACTGTTCCGGTTTACGGATGAAAATGGACATCTCTGCTTCGATCACAGTTTCACCTTTCGCATTACGAATAGTGGTGCGGAAAGTCATTGTATCCATTTTACCGACAGTTACGTTAACACATTCTCCCTGAGAAGAAACCTTACCGGGATAAAGAGTTTTAACATAATTATATTTTTCTTTTAGATGTAGGATCCTGGAAGTATCGACTCCCATGTTCTCCATATCTTTCCAAATTTTAGGATATCCCCAAAACTGGATCACTGTGGGAAATGTAGGAGGAGCTGGAATGTCCTCGTATCCCGCTTTTTTTGCCGCTTCTAAATCGAAGTATATCGGATTGCTTTCACCGATCGCTAGACAAAACTCTTTTATCTTTCCTCTTTCTACGTCGAATTCGTAGGAGTCGAGTTTTGTGCCGATCAGGTCTTTTGAAATGCCTTTTTCTGCCATAATCCTTTTCCTTTGGATTGGTTTAAAAACCTTCGAAGGATCGAAGATCGTTTATATGGCCCTATTTTTTAGACACCGATCTCACAGGTCCATTGAATTTTTAGTAACGAACGTTCTGTTCGCTCAAACAAGCGCCGACTGAATGGTGTTCATCCGGATGATAAGTGTTGTAAACGGACCCCTCAAGTAAAATTCTGTCCTTGTTCTCATGATTTCTTTTGGTTCCAAACTTTCTAGGATATTGATCCCAATCCTGCTTTGTAATCTTTTGCAGGATTGTAGGCAAATTTTTCCCGGATCGTTTTCAAAAGAAGAAGAGACCATAATCCCTGTTTGGGACGGACTTCGTTCTCTAAAAAAATCTGGAAGTGTATGCAGAGGAAATTCGGAAGAAGCCGTTAAAAAGATCTCTTATCATTATAAAAAAAATCCATCCCGTTATTCGGAACTTCCTCTGAATGAAAAATGGAGAAACACTCAATTAACCATTCTAAAAGATAAACAAACTCTTTTAAACGAATCCAGAGATAGTTTACTCTTATTCCAAAATGGAGGCTGCGATATTTCCTCCGAGTTTATTATTCCTGGAGCAAAACTTTACGATCTACAAAATGTCATTCTGGATTTTTCCACAACTGCACTTTCTTCTTTAGGGGAGAATGTTCCAAGTTCCGGAAAACTGATCGTGAAATTAGGAAATAATGTCGTATTCTCCGAAGATGTACAAAGCCAAGGGAGAGAATGGATCGATCATAAGATCAAGATCCCGGAATCCATTTCCAAATCTTTGGAAGAGGATCCTTCTCTTGTTTGGAATTTTGAATGGGCTCCTAAAAATCAGAACGATCTTTTATTTGTAGGACAGCCTGCATTATATGCTTCAGTAGCCGACCCAAAACTTTGGGGACCTAAAGAAAACATAATATTGATCGTGGTGGATGCACTTAGGCCGGATCGTTTAGGATTCGGCGGTTCACCTGTTCCTACCAGTCCTTATTTGGACGAACTCGCTTCCGACTCTATCGTTTTTGAGAATGCTTACTCTAACGGGAATTGGACCAAGCCGAGTATGATCTCCTTTTTTACTTCTAAGATCGCATCCGAATTGGGTCTCGGAAATGCTTGGTTCTATTCCAGCAATCTTCATAGAAAAATATTCTATTCTAAAAAGCCGGAAACTCTTCCGAACCATCTCAGATCCAAAGGTTATTTAACTGCAAGCCTAATGAATAATGTCTTTCTCCTGGATTATACTGGAGTGGGAGTCGATCTAGGATTTCATAAATTATTCCAACCAGGAAAAGACAAAGACGATACCGAGCTGATACATGCAGAATCCATAAAGTTCCTGAAAGAGAATAAAAACAGAAGATTTTTTCTCCATATTAATATCAACACTCCTCATTATCCTTATCTTCCTGAAAAAAAGTATATGGATATCTTAGCGAAGAAGACGGATCCTAAGATCTGGAATAGTTACGATCCTTATGTAAGAAAGTATATGGCAGAGATCTTATATACGGACGAAGTTATAGGATTAATTTTAGAAGAAGCTAAAAAGACAGGTGCATTCGATAAATCCTGGATCGCAATAGTCGCAGATCATGGAGAATTACAATCCATGGAACATTATTATCATCATCATTTTGTGGCTGAAAATCTTCATGCTCACGGAGAAACACATTACGACGAGGAGATCAAGGTTCCTTGGATCATCCATCCTCCTGCATCAGCAAAATCGAATATTAAAAAAAGAACTTTCCCCGAACAAGTCTCCCTGCTTTCTCTTTTTCCCACTTTAGCCGGAGCATTGGGCTTACCTTGTGATCCGAATTCCTGCGATGGAAATGATTATTCCAAAGCGATCTATGGAGAAGAAGGTCCGCAATCCGAGGACTTTGTATATACCGAAGGAAGATTTTCGGAATCCATTCGGACCAAAGAATACAAACTCATCCGTAGATATCCAGGTTATGATTTTGTAAGAAGGACCAAAGAAGGAGAACCTCATAAAATGTCCGAGGAATTCTATTCCTTGGCTTCAGACCCCGGAGAATTACAAAATCTTTCTGCGAGTAACTCTATACTTCTAACAAAGGCGAGACAGGAATTAGATTCTCATAGTTTAAAGAAAAATGTTTTCAAACTCAGATTGCCTGAATGCGAAAAAGAATGTACTCGTAAGATTGAGATCGGGATCCAAGCTGGAATTTATAAAATACAATCCGATACTCCATTTATTGAAAATAGATTAGAAACAAAGTCCGCTTCTCTCACTGTAAAACAAGCACCAGGCAAAGAAAGTATCCTCTCCTTCTACACAGTAGAACCTGTTTTCGGATTTCGTTTGTCCATTTCCAAGGATGGAAAACCGGAAGATTATAAATCCGGAAAATGGGGAATTCTATCGGAAGCGAGTTCTAAAATTTACAGAGATTCTCCCGAATCAGTTGCTTCTGCAAAACTTCCTTACGAATTCAAAACTTCTAAAATACCTTATTTTTATAACGATGCCGGTCTTTCGGGAAATTCAGAATCTTCGGAGCAGGCAGCGCTAGGAAAAGAAGTCAGAAAAGTATTAGAAAGCTGGGGTTATATCCACGAATAGAATTTGTTTTATAACAAAGTTTCTCCGCCTCTTTTTGCCAAAACTCCTTGCTTTTTCCATATCCTTCGTTATGTTATCCGCTTGCTAATCCAAACAGAAATAGGTGAAAAGAATGAAAGTTAGAAATCTCGTATTTTGTCTTATTCTAATATTCGGTTTTATATCCTGCGGAATTAATCCGGTGGAACGCTGCCAAGACAGAAGAAAAGTTATGAGAGACGCAGTTTGTCAAGCTGTAGGCGCACACGAGCCCGGAACAGAATCCTATAATAGCATCCTTCTTTCCTGCTTAATGGAAAATAATCATTTTAACGAATGCAAAAGTGAAGATTACTTTTAATTCGTATTTTTGCAAAAGGGCAAAAGCCGATATTATTCTAAAACGATGGTGATATCCACTCTTCGGTTTTTCGCCCTGCCTAATTCCGTGGAATTTTCAGTTACAGGTTGAGATTTTCCGTAACCTCTATAAGACATTCTAGTTTCTTCTATTCCATGAGAATCCCTTAACTCTTGCAGAACCGATAATGCCCTGTCCTGGGAAAGTTTGAGATTATATTCTTGGCTTCCTTTATCGTCAGTATGTCCGCCGATCCGAATTTCTCTGTCAGGATATTTTTTCAGAACGTCCGCAATTCTTTCTAAAACCTTTTTGGCTTCCGGTTTTAATTCTGATTTATTATAATCGAAAAGAAGATTATCTAAGGAAAGTACAACACCTTCATTCGATTTTCTGATCTCGACAGGTGCGCGTTCCGGAACTTCTTCTTCCGGATTTCCTTCCCATTCAGGCCATTCCAATCCATTGCTCTTTTTGCCGGTCGGTTTCTTTTTAGGGTAAGTAGTTCCCTCCGGGAACGGACCTAAGATCCTTTTGACTTCTTCTGCTATCTTATCTTTATCGTTTTCGGTAACGGAATTTTGTTTAGAATACACTCCGTGGATCTCGAAAGACATTTCTTGTGCGACCCCGTTCGGGAATACGAATGTGTAAGCAAGTTGGACATATTTGTATTGAGGAATACCTTGCTCGGAATCGAAGAATACTTTTCCTTTTGCAAAACCGTAAATTTTGTAGGGTATATTCTGAGCGATCGGCTCCGATTCTTTCATTAAGTTATAATTATATTCGATTAGGTCAGCATTCCCCTTTTTGCCTGCATATTCCCAGTTTCCCTTACCTTGGTAAATATACTTTGCCTGGACCGGGATCTCTATTCTGGCTGCAGGGAACTGAAAACTTTCAGAAGCGGGTTTGGTCCACTCTTCTCCCACAGTTACTTCTTTCGCGGAGAAACTAGGCAGCGATCTTAGATTGGGCATACTGTATTCGGGAGGAACCGTATATTGGCCCAATTCAGAAATGTTAAATTTACTCTTAAAAGTTTTGTCTTTATAGAATGCAGGATCTAATTCAGGAAATTTAATATATGTATCGAATATTGCTGAAAAATCGCAACCTTCCTTTTTGCAGCTAGTCGCCTTTAACAAAATTCGATTTTTATCTTCTCTATTGATAACTCTAAGGCCTTGCCTGGCCTTTACTCTATGGTATTCATTCAATTCCAGATCGTCTCCGGATCTCATTTTCCATCGGAACAGTATTGGAGTTTCGGAAAATATATAAGAGGGAATTAAGAAGAAGAAGATGAGGAGCCCTCTGAATGCCATATCTATAGTTTCGAAAAATTTCCCCAAAAACTTAGAAAGGAATCTCAAAAAATGGGTCTCTTTCCAGGATATTTAGACTAAAAGGGCCCAGGTTTCTGCTCTGAAAAGTGATTTTAGGGCCTTCTATTCTAAACGTAAGAACTTGACAAGCAGGCGGTAAAAATTCATCCAATTAGTTCGTGATTCCTCATTTCCATGAGATCGTATTTTTCGGAGTTCTGTTTTGTATGCTTCTATCTGTGGCATGCCTGCTCCGACCGGAGAAATCTGCCGGTTTAAAGATCTTATCTTTATTATCATTTTGTGTTTCTATCCAGTTCTTATATGTTTATTTTCTTTTGAAGGGGATTTATTTCGAACCTTCGTTTTTAAATCATCTTCATATTCCATTCGCATGGTTTTTAGGACCCGGAATGTACAGTTTGTATTCTGTTACGGTTCGAGAGGAGAAGTTCACAGCATTCGAAAGGAGTTTTTATCTTCCAGGAATACTTCTTCTTATCTTGTTCCCTGTACTCTATTTAGTTTTGCCTCAAATCTTTGAGAGCAGACCTGTAGATTATTTCGAAAAGGGCTCCACCAGTTGGTCGGATATCCTGCTGTTAGGCGCCTATTCCGCGAATTTGGTATTTTATTCTTCTATCGTTTGGCAGACAAGAGCCGCTTTCAGATTGGAAAGACTGAAAAAAGATGCGGGTGCGAGGATACTTCTGTTCGTTATAATCGGAAGCGGAAGTGTAACTTCTATCCTTGTTATCTCTTATTTGATCAGAGATATTCATTTATTATTCATTTCCGTTCTAAGCACGGTCATCTACGCGGTCGCAGGTTATCTGGCACAAATTTATGCGCCTGAAGTTTTCAGCGAGATGGGACCTTCTATGAGAGATGCATATCGTAACTCCAGATTAGAAGGTGTGGACACATCCGATCTGGAAAATCGTTTAGAAAGTTTGATGTCAAAAGAAAAATTATACCTGCAGGAAGATCTTTCCCTTTCCACACTCGCTAATCAGTTAGACATCAAACCATATCAACTTTCAGAATTTCTAAACCAAAGAAAAGGAACTAACTTTGCAAAGTTCGTGAACGGTTTCAGAGTAGCGGAAGCAGTTCGTATATTACAAAAAGAAGAAGGAGCCAATATTCTCTCCGTCGCTTACAGATCCGGCTTCAATTCAAAGGCGACTTTCAATCTTGCATTCAAATCTATACAAGGCGTTTCTCCTAGAGAGTATCTTAGAAAATCTAAAGTCTCTTAATTGAACGAACGTTCTTCTCTGAATTTGTTCAAATAAAAAATTAAGACCTTTTAATTTGTCCAAGATTCGAATCCAAGACGACCCTCACTGATAACTGTCTTATACTCCATCTTCATAAATTAGCTAAAAGTCAAAGACTGAAAAAGCGTATGGAGAATAGTGATGAGAAAAATATACCGAACGTTAGTTATGCGATTTTGCATACTAATGATGATCGTGGGAGGATCTTTTTACTCTTGTAAAAGTGATTCTTCCCAAAATGCGGAAGCTGCAGCCCTCTTAGCTTCCTTAGATCCAAGCCTGGCTCAAGCTTCCGGAAACAAAGGTGTTTCCGAGTTAGAAGATTCAAGCGGTCAGATCCAAAACGCATTCGCGCAAGAGAGCGACGGAAGTTTCACTTTCGACAATACCATTAAGGTAACTGCAAACGACGGAGTTGTGTTAGAAGCCAGCCTTTTCACACCTTCTACCCCTTCCGCTACCGGAAAATACCCAACGGTAATTTTCGTTAATAGCTGGGCGTTGAATAAATACGAGTATCTGGTTCCTGCCGCAAAACTCGCTAAAAAGGGATATATTGTTCTCTCTTATAGCACAAGAGGTTTCGGGGCTTCCGGAGGACTCATTGATACTGCCGGTCCAAAAGACAGAGCGGATCTTAGCAAAATTATCGATTGGCTGCTTGCAAACACTCAAACCGATTCCGCAAATATCGGTATTTCAGGTATCTCTTATGGTGCCGGAATTTCTTTAGCGGGTGTGAGCACCGAACCTAGAATTAAAACTGCTGTTGCAATGAGCGGCTGGGGAAATCTCAAACGTTCTCTTTATGGCAACGATACTCCTAGATTGATCTGGGGATTATTGCTTGTCGCTTCCAGCTATATCACAGGAAAACCTGATCCGATCATCGCGCAAAATTTCGGAAAACTTTTACAGCATACGGATATCGATTCTGTGACCACATGGGCAGCGGATCGTTCTCCTGAAACTTTTGTAGGACAGTTGAATGCTTCTGCAGGTAAATCGGTTCTGATCTCGAATAACTTCGAGGACTATTTATTTAACCCGAACGCGGTTTTGGATTATTATTCTAAGATCACTGTTCCTAAAAAACTTTTAATGAACGAAGGGATCCATGCTTCCGCAGAAATCGGGGGTATCCTAGGTTTTTCCGGTACAGTTTGGGATAACGCATACGATTGGTTCGATTATTGGTTGAAAGGGATCAATAACGGGATCATGGACAAACCTCAGGTTACTTTCCAAAAACGTTTTGCAGGACCTAGAGTGACTCTTCCTTCTTGGCCTTCTCCTACCGTTTCCGATAAAACTTTTTATCTGAAACCTAGAGGTCTATTCACTAACGGAGAGATCGGTACAAGCCAAAACACTACCGTTACTAATACCGGAATTCTTTCCGGAGCGGACACTGCTGCGAGCACCGGATTTCCTTTACTTGCGGATATTCTTGCTTCTCACGCGGATATTCCTGTGACAACCAATTTAGCTTTAGTAAGCAGAGTGAACGGTATCGTTTACCAATCTTCTAACCTAAGTTCTACGTTGAAGATCAGAGGTAAAATGTTCTGGAACGGAAGGATCTCTTCCAGCTTAGGAAAGGCTAACGTGAACGTTTACTTCTACGATGTAGACAAATACGGCACTGCTACCTTGATCACTCATGGTACATCTACTATTTTCGATGCTGGATGGTACGAAACAAAAGATATGTCTATCGATCTAAATGCGGTAGCGTATGATGTTCCTGCAGGAAATAAGATCGCGATCGCTATCGATACTTTCGATTCCCAATACGCGGTGCCTACTGTGCTGATTTATGGTCTGGATGTGAAACACTCCAAAACCCCGCAAACCACTTTAGTGATCCAATCGGAGAATTAATTTCGGTTTTCCATTCCCCTTTTTTAACGGCGGGCTTGCCCGCCTTTTTTTATGCCTCTCTTTCCTTTCTCCACTGGATATAATCAGGCAATTCCACTAGTTCTATAAATCCTTCCTCTTCAGGATCGTCAGGAAGCATTCCAATCTCGTAATATCCTATTTCTTTGGTATAAGTATCTTCGCCGAGAAGAGCTTCTAATAATAAGCCGACTGCTTTTTTGAGATGAGGACTGGATTCTACATTCGGAAAATCAGGGAAACAGATCCGAACTCCGAAACTTTTAGGAAGACTTGTATTCTCTAAAGGCAGAAACCAGATCTCTTCCGAATCTAATTCCAGTCCTTCGTGAAATATGACTGTACCTTTTTCTTGGTACTGGTCTACGGAAAATACGTCCCAGCCTGAAATTTCAGGAGCGAGGTCTACGAATCTTTCCGCTTCCGCATAAAGATCCTCGTCTCCTGCTGTCACGACTGTGAATTCGTGAGGACTTTCATCTCCCCCACCGATCTCGAAAAAAAACTCGGAATTCACTTCCTGAAGTCGATCCATCAGATCGTCCAAAAGGCGATCTCTTTCTTTATCATCCAGGTCATCTAGTTTAGTGTAATACCGGCTGTTTTGGGAAAACCAGGTCCAAAACTTTTCCGCTTTTTCTTCCATTCATCCGCCTCAGTCACGAATCTGTCGGAATTTCCAACCAAGAGACTCGATAAAAATATCCGAATGTATGGAAAGATTGTTTAAAGGGAAAGAATTATTTTCCGATTTCCGAATCTATCCAACGTAAATACTTTTGATTCGCCTCTTTGATTTCCCAGGAAACAATACATGGGACCGTGTAACTATGTAGCTCCGAAATTCTTGCTACGACTTTTTCCGCCTCAGAATCTTTGGTTTTTAACAAAAGAACCGTTTCCTGATTATGCTCCAATCTTCCATGCCATCTATAAATGGATTTCATTCCAGGGATCAAATTTGCGCAGGCTACCAGTTTTTCGTTTACTAAAGTTTCCGCGATCTCTAAAGCCTCGGTTTCGTTCTTCGTGGTGACGTAAAAAGTTCGATAGCTCATACCATAGTGATACTCCCGGAATTGAATTGTTTCAAGATGATTCTTCCGAATTCGCAAAACGAAAGTCCTAAAAGTTGAGGTAAAATTCTCGACAAAGCCGCCCTCCAAATTAAGAAATTCGCAATGGCTTCCAAAAAATCGCCGAATCTTATCTTTAAAAAATCGTATGACGCATTAGCGCTGAACTCGGCGTTTTTCGGCTTCTATGCTCACTCAGGTTTTTCTCTAGGACTAAAAGAGATCGGTTTCAAACCGGCTGCGATCGCGGGTTCTAGTTCAGGAGCTTTGATCGGTTCCTTAGTCTCTGCAGGAATTCCCCCCGAAGAGATCACAAGGTTTATTCTTACTTTGCAAAAAAGCGATTTTTGGGACGGGAACTTTTTCAGTCAGTTCTTGAAACCGTTTAAAAAAGGACTTAAAAATTATTCAGGCATTCTTTCCGGAAAAAAGATCAGGACCTTATTAGAACCTTATTTAGGAGGTAAGGATATTTCAGAGATGCCTATTAAAATGGGGATCGCAGTTTCTAATCTTACAAAAGGTATCAGAGAATTAAAGACCGAAGGGAATATCGTAGATATGATCATGGCCTCCATGACATTCCCCATTTTATTCGAAATTCCAAACCTAAAAGGAGAGGAATTTTTAGATGGTGGTGTTGCGGATGCGGAACCGATCAAAGAATTTATATTGGATCCAAGTATCAAAAGGATCGTGATCCACGATATTGAGAACCGCAAGCCTGTTTCTGATAAAATTCTAATGAGGGCTTTCGACTCTTGCGTAAGTGTGATCGCAAGTGAGACTAGAGATCTTAAAGAATTATTAGCTAAGAAGTATGGTAAAAAAATTATCAGAGTAGTGACCAATACTCCTTATCTTCATCCGAACAAAATGGAAAACGGAAGATTAGCTTTGGAGTTGGGTAGAAGGTCCGCTCATTTTATGAAATCCCAAATATTAGGGACCTAAATACAAAAGCCGCTCGACAAGAGACAAAGTGGTGATTGCTAATACTAGTTTTTTCATTTGGAATTCTTCCTTTTCCTTAATTCCACCTTCCGTTTTCGCTTCCGGTGTGCAAAAGACCATACCATAAAAGCATCTGTTTTACAAGCAAAAATTATGTTATAACAGATAAAAATTCCGTAATTACGCACGGGCGACCAAAAGAGTCAGAAATGGGCCTGTGGGAAAAAATAGCTGACAATGAGGGGAGGATCTTATGAATAAGAAACGGGAGTCTTCGGACTCCTATCGTCGCTTCACTCTTATATCCGGTGCGGTCTGACCTGCCGGATTCTTTTTTGAAGACCGACTTACACATAGTTCTTCTTTAGCTATATTGAAATAAAAAGGGCCTCCTTTACGGGAGGCCCTTTTTGTCGCTGCACTCTTATATCCAGTGCTGACGTCAATAAACCCTTTCGGGATTATTTTTTTGCTTCTTTTTTAGCGTCAGCCTTATGTGCTTCTTTCTTTGCTTCCTCTTTTTTAGGAGCCTCTTTTTTCTCTTCTGCGCTTAGTGCGAAAGCTGCAACGAGAGCAAGAGTCGTAAGCGCTAATACTAGTTTTTTCATGGAAACATCCTTTTAATTGTTTTGGCCTCGGTAAAATCCCGAGACCGAGGTTAAAGATAATCCGGAAAAGTTCTGACCGCCCACAATCAAAATTCGAAAGCTTATATAAAATTTCGCTAATCTAACCTTCTTCTTTTTTTATAAAACATATTTAAAAGAAGGATTTGAAACCTTCAAAATGGAACGAAATGAAAACTCATTCGGGTCTCAGATGAAGAGAGTTTTTCGCTCGGCATTTCCCGATTGGAAATTTATTTCCAAAACCTGGATCCGAAACCGATGCCGTCTTTTCGGCATTTAAAGGATTTCAGGATTCTTCTCATACCCTTTAATCCAATCGTACGTTCTTGACTCGGTACCCTTCCGCTTAGAACCTGTTCCCAGGGTTCATACATCGCGTCTCCCGCAGATTACCCTCATTCCAATTAAGGTTATAGTTATAATGGATTTCGCTCTTTCAGACGATCAAAAAGCGCTTAGAGGTCTTGCCAGAGATTTTGCAAAAAATGAGATCCGCCCAAAAGCGGAACATCACGATAAAACGGGAGAATATCCTCTTCAGATCTTGAAAAAGGCCTGGGAAATCGGATTAATGAATATCCATATTCCGGAAAAATATAACGGAGCCGGAATGACCGAATTAGATGATACGATCATCGGTGAGGAATTATTCTGGGGTTGTTCTGCGATGGCGACCGCTATCCTTGCAAACAATTTGGCATTAGCGCCTGTGCTTATCGGAGCAAGTGACGAAGTTCTGAAAAAATGGATCCAACCTATGACGGAACAATTCCAACTATGCGCTTATGCAGTTACCGAACCTGGCGCGGGTTCAGACGTTGCAGGTATCCGCACTACTGCAAGAAAAGTTGGAGATGAATATATCATCAACGGTTCCAAGATGTGGATCACTAACGCAGGTTATGCGGATTGGTTTTTCGTTCTTACCAAAACCGATGCTGCTGCAGGTCATAAAGGTATCACTGGATTTATAGTTAGTTCCAAAACTCCTGGTGTTGTCATTGGCAAAAAAGAATTGAACATGGGACAAAGATGTTCCGACACAAGAGGGATCACTTTTGAAGAAGTGAAGGTCCATAAAAGCCAAATGATCGGTAAAGAAGGCGATGGATTTAAGATCGCAATGGGAGCATTCGATCATACTCGCCCTGGAGTTGCGACTGGAGCGGTAGGTGTTGCAAAAGCTGCTATGGAACATGCATTAGAATATGCTAAAACTAGAACCGCTTTCGGTAAACCTATCATAGAGAACCAAGCTATTTCTTTTATGATCGCCGAGATGGCAAGAGATATAGAAGCGGGAAGACTTCTTTGCCATCAAGCAGCTTGGTTGATCGATAACGGTTACAGAAATACATACCAAGCTTCCATCGCTAAAGCATTCTGCGCCGACGCTTGTATGAGAATTACGACTGACGCAGTTCAAGTGTTAGGCGGTTACGGTTTTAACTCGGAGTATCCGGTTGAAAAACTGATGAGAGACGCTAAAATTTTCCAAATTTACGAAGGAACTTCTCAGATCCAAAGATTGATCATCTCTCGTTACCTGACAGAAGGTAAAGGGATAGAAGGACCGAACCTCTGAAGGAATTTTCCTTAACATACGAAGAATTCCTGGAGAAAACAAAATCCGGGAATCTAATCCCTGTTTTCAAACAAGTCTTCTTGGATTTGGAAACCCCGGTGTCTCTTTTTGCAAAATGGGGAGGCACCGAGGCCAAACATTCTTTTCTTCTAGAATCGGTAGAAGGCGGAGAGAATGTAGGCAGGAATTCCTTCTTAGGAAAAGATCCGTACAGATTGCTCTATGGAAAGAACGGTCTATTCTACGTTTCCAAAAGAAAAGAACCCGAAACAGAGATCATCACTTATGATCCGTTATTCCTATTGGAATATTCTATGGGAGACGATAAATACGTTCCGGATCATAGACTTCCTTCTTTCCAAGGTGGCGCAGTAGGTTTTCTTTCCTTTGGTGCTGTTCGTTATTATGAAAATATTCCGGATACTAAACCGGAAGATGAACCTGCTCCGGACGCATACTTTGCTTTATATGATGAAGTCCTGGTAGTAGACCATGTGGATCGACTTTTAAGGATCGTTGTAAATGCACGACTTTCAGAATACGAAGATCCTAAAGCTTGTTACGAAGCTACATTAGAAAGAATTGATGCGATTGAAAAAGAGATTCGAGAAGGAGAACTTCCTAACTGGGTAGCACATCCGGTAGAATCTAAAGAGAAGTTAGAATACACTCCTAATATTCCCGACGAAGATTATAAAAAAGCGGTCCAGAAGGCGAAGGAATATATTTACGCGGGAGATATTTTCCAAGTAGTTCCTTCTAGAAAGTTGGAATTCCGACCAGGTGTCCCTCCTTTCCAAGTGTATCGAGGATTAAGAACCGTAAATCCAAGTCCTTATATGTATTTCCTAAAGTTGGACGATATTTCCTTAGTGGGATCTTCTCCCGAGATCATGGTAAAATGTAAGGATAGAAAAACGTACCTTAGACCGATCGCTGGAACAAGACCAAGAGGAGCTAATCCGGAAGCGGACAGACTTTTGGAAGAAAATCTTTTGGCGGATCCTAAAGAGATCGCTGAACATATCATGCTCGTGGACCTGGGAAGAAATGACTTAGGTAGGGTTTGCGAAGCGGGAAGTGTCCGTGTAGAAGATTTCAAAATTATAGAAAAATATTCCCACGTTATGCATATCGTGAGCCAATGTTCCGGCATTTTAGAAGAAGGTAAATCTGTTTATGACCTTCTCCGCGCTACTCTTCCCGCAGGAACGGTATCAGGCGCACCTAAGATCAGAGCTATGGAGATCATAGACGAGTTAGAAAGGACCCGAAGAGGTATTTATTCCGGAGCCTTAGGTTATATTTCCTACCAAGGAGATACCGATATGGCTATCGTGATCCGTACCATTTCCTTTTATGGAGAGAAGGCATTCGTCCAAGCAGGCGGTGGAGTGGTTTATGATTCCTCTCCCGAAGGCGAATTGGAAGAGACCAAAAATAAAATGGCCGCTTTACTTAGAGCAGTAGACTTCGCAAGGAACGGATTGAAAGGAGAATGGAATAGATGATCCTTCTCGTAGACAATTACGATTCTTTTACATACAATCTGTATCAGTATTTTTCACAGATCGGCAATAAGGTAGAAGTTTACCGAAACGACAAAATTGATCTGAACGAGATCAAAAGATTGGCTCCGAAAGGAATTATCTTAAGTCCTGGCCCTGGACGTCCTGAAGATTCTGGAGTTTGTATCGATATTTTAAAAGAACTGGCGGGACAATTACCGATCTTAGGTGTATGTTTAGGTCA
This sequence comes from Leptospira dzoumogneensis, assembly GCF_004770895.1. Lineage (NCBI taxonomy): Bacteria > Pseudomonadati > Spirochaetota > Leptospiria > Leptospirales > Leptospiraceae > Leptospira > Leptospira dzoumogneensis. Next base: position 93,563 of record NZ_RQHS01000019.1, read on the forward strand.
CCAAGCAATCGGTCTTGTCCATGGCGGAAAGATAGTAAACGCTCCTAATATCATGCACGGTAAAGTCAGCTTGATAGAACATGACGGTAAGGATATTTATAAGTCCTTGCCTTCTCCATTTTTAGCTACCAGATATCATTCTCTTGTGATCCAACCGGAAAGTCTTCCGGACGTGCTTGAAGTCTCCTCCAAGACGGAAGACGGGATTATCATGGGAGTACGTCATAAAACAAAACCTCATTTATATGGAGTTCAATTCCATCCCGAGTCTATCATGACACAAAACGGATTGGAACTGGTGAGAAACTTTTCTCGAATCGTTTCAGAAGCATAAATCGAATGAAAATTTTTTTCCGCTTAATGAGCTATTCAGTACGTTATAAGTACAGATTTTCATTAGGTATTGCGTTCGCTCTTCTTACTGCCGTCTTAAATGCAGTCTCATTAACTTCTATCATTCCTTTATTCGATACTATGGCTGCGGATCCGAACACCCGCTTCCAATTCGAATTTACGGAAGCGGAGCAGGAGATCATCGCTAAAGAAGAATCCAATTTAGAGATCCGTTTAAATCCGGTAGAAAGAGCTAAAAAAGTCCTTATCGACGTTAAAAGATGGTCTAACGGACGCACTAAGTATATGGAACCTAAGGAAGTGGTCTGGGCGGTTTGTCTTTTGATCCTTCCTTTATACGGACTCAAACTGATCACATATCTTGCCTCGGTATATTGTCTTGCGACTGCGGGCTATTGGGCCGTGCGGGATATACGACAGGAATTATTCGAGAAGAACCAAATGCTCCCTCTCACTTTTTTCTTTAAGGAAAAAACGGGACTTTTGATGAGTAGGATCATCAACGATGTAGAAGTCGTGGCAGCGGTTATCTCTTCCAATTTTAGAGATGCTACTATCAATTTTTTCTATGTGATCACTCACCTTCTAGTATTACTTTATTTGAATACGGAACTTCTTCTTATCGCTTGCGGGACCGTACCTTTGATCATTCTGCCGGTAACATTATTCACTAAAAAGATCACAAGGTCCACGGAAAGATTCCAAGAGAAACTGGCGGATCTAAACGCGAATTTACAAGAAATGATCTCCGGAATTAAAGTGATCCGTGTTTTTAATACGGAGAAGTATGAGAAGGAAAAATTCCAGAAGATCAATCAGAACGTTTATCGCAGGAATTTTAAAGGACAGTATTATCTGCAGATCGCCCCGAGCTTAGTGGAATTGACTTCTTCTTTAGTTGCTCTTGGATTTTTTGCATTAGGCGCAAGGTATATTCTCGCAGGAAACGTCGGCTCACCATTCACAGTGGGACAGTTCATGGTATTCCTTCTGACATTACTTTTCCTTCTACGCCCGTTAACACAGCTATCACAAATGGTGGGAAAAATTTCCCAGGCAATCATCGCAGGAAGAAGGATCTTTGAGATCATAGATCTGGAAACGGAAGATCACAGTGAAGATGAAAAAGTAAAAGTAGAAAGAGTCACAGACTCCATCCAGTTCAAAGGGATCAACTTCGCTTATCCTGGAACAAATGCAGAAGTTCTCAAAGACATTAACTTGAACGTCAAAGTGGGAGAAACGATCGCAATCGTAGGCGCAAGCGGCTGCGGTAAGTCCACATTGATGGACTTAATTCCTAGATTCTTCGATCCTAGCGTCGGATCAATCGAGTTTGACGGACAGAACATCAAAGATCTTTCTCTTTCGGATCTCCGTGGAAAGATAGGTATCGTAACACAGGATATTTTTCTATTTCATGGAAAAGTGGCGGATAATATAGCCTACGGAAAACCGGGAGCTTCTCGTAAAGATGTGATACGAGCTGCAAGACTTGCTCACGCTCACGACTTTATCAAACAAATGGACAATGGATACGATAGTATCTTGGGAGTGAGAGGTTTAAATCTTTCAGGCGGACAAAGACAAAGACTTGTGATCGCAAGAGCCTTATTAAGAGATCCTGAAATTATGATCCTGGACGAAGCAACTTCTGCATTAGACGCTGAGTCAGAAAGATTGGTAAGCGATGCATTCCGCAGATTATTCGCAAACCGTACCACATTCGTGATCGCACATAGACTTTCCACGATCAAAGATATTCCACGCATACTCGTTATGGACAACGGAAGAATTGTAGAAGAAGGAAATCATTCTTCTCTAATGGAACAAAACGGTCTTTATCGAAAACTTACAGATAACCAATACGCCGGAGCGGGGATGTTACCTTGAAACCATTAGTTCTTGTAGTGGACGACAATGATCGTTATGCGAATAATCTAAAAACTTATCTCCAAGAAAATGGATGCGAAGTTCTTCGTGCGATAGATGCATCCCAAGGCTGGGATCTTTATCTCGCGAATAAACAAAAACTTAAAGCTGTCATCACAGATATCACGATGGAAACCCAAACATCCGGACTTTGGATGATCCGCAAAATTTACCAAGATGGATTCGCAGGGATTAAAGTGATCGCCACTACCGGATTTGATGTTTCCGGAGTAATGGCAGTAAGCAAATATTTCCTTCCTTGGTTTGCGGGCGTACAATACATGATCCCTAAGGTCCCGTTAAAAAAAGGGGAAGTAGTCCTTCTACCTACGAACGGCGCTTCTTCCGATTTTTTGTCCCAGCTAAAGTCCTAAAGCCAAAGATTATATATTCTATTTTTATTATGTTCTGGGACCAAAACGGTTTCCGGCTTTCCGTTCCGTAAAATAAAAGCCCGGCCGTCCGCTTCCAGATCCCAGAGTTTTCCCTGTAAAAATACATTGATCCCGTTCTTAAATCCGGATCGAGAAGCTCGAGTTTCCAACGCATATTTTTTCCAGGCCTGCCCTTCCGTGATCTTACCGATATCTTTTGGATCCACATCGGAAGGATTTTTTTCTCCATTATACCCTGCCCAAGCCTGATCCCAAACCGGAGTCTCTCCTCGATTTATATAAGAAGGAACTGCTACAAAATCCGCACCGGATCCTTTTAGATTCGAATAAGATTCAGGATACCAAGAGTCCGCACAAACCAAAACTCCCATTTTCCCTGCAGGTGTATCTATGACTGTTCCCGGTTTTAAATTAGAATCTAAGAACGGTTTCTCTTCTTCCGTTAAAAACTTTTTGCGAATTGGTTCCCCCAAAACAGAACCATCTTTTCCGAACACAAAACTCGTATTAAATAAAGAAGTAGTGCCTAAAACTATCTTTCCATTCCGAACAGAAGGAGAAGGTAAAACGATGGATCCCGCCAATATGCTTACTTTGTATTTTTGGGCAAGTGCGGAGAAGGTATCCCCATAGATCTCCCTCATCTTATCCGCTTTGATCTTAAATATAGCCGCTTGTATCTTATCATTCTCCTTCGAAGTGAAGAAGTGATACAAAAAAGAAAAAGGATTTCGAAGAATGAAATAGATCATCCCGGATTGCAGGTCTGGAGAAGTATATAAAGAAGATTTTTCTCCCGAAACAACGAGCCAGGTCCCGTAATATTCCGGAAAAACGAAAATTGTCTTATCAGTGATCCATCCGGATCGTTTTGCATGTATAAAATAAGACTCAGTCTTTTCTAAAAATCTTTTTTGATTAGAATAATCACCTGGAAGCATAAAAGGTTCTACTCCTATTAGGTTTCCCTTACTAGAATCCTTTCCATAAGAGTAAGAACTGATCTCAAGAGCCTTCTCTTCAGGTGAATTTCCTAAAAAAGAATACGCCCATACCAAATATGCGCAGACTAATGACAGAACCCCATAAAACGAATATCTCTTCATACAACCTCTTCTTTATACGTCAAAATAACTTAACGTTTTACTAATAAATAGTAAACAATTGTTCATTTATTTTAAATTCATTCAACTCAAGATAGAATATTCTGAACAATAATCAAATACAATTAACGAACGATCGTTAACTAACTTATTTAACTAACAAATGTTCATCAGCATAATAATTATACATTCATATTATAAAATAGGAAAATAGATATGTATAGCATTTGTTACATGTTGTAGAACAGCGTTCGCATATTACGATTTCGATTTTATTAAGCGTAAAAAATTTTTTTCTTGAAATCAAAACGTAAACTCTTCCATTTCAAATGAAATCTTTATAAATGAAAAAATAAAAATGGAAGGGTCAGTAAATGAAAACGAATTATTCAAACGGAGCATTGTCTTCCGAACAAGTATCACCTGTCTTTAAGGATCTTTCCGCTCAATCCGCCAAAATATTCGTAACCTTTAGTGGACAAGGATTAGATCCAATTCCCGAGTTACGTTCTTTCTACGAAGAAGGTCATTCTAATTCCGAATTTTGGCAAACTATCTTCTCTTCTATCGAAGAAGAATGTAAAACAATCCATAAAGACAGACTTATAGGAGCATTACCCTTAGGTTTTCATTTAAAGGATTGGCTGGATCAGCCAGAGCTGACTCCGGATCATTCTATCTTGAAGAATTGTTCTTATAGTATTCCTCTTATCTTTTTAGCCCAAGCTGCCGCATTATATAGAGTTCTCCAAGATGAATCCAATTGGGACGTTCTATTCAACGAAACCTCAGGAATATTCGGCCATTCTCAAGGGGTATATGCGGGATTTTTACTATCTTCTTCTCCGGATAAAACCACATTCTTAAAGAATCTATCTCTGATACTTAAGAACTTGATTAGTTTAGGAATTCGAGTCCAAGAAGAATTTCCGATCTTAGAATTGGATATTTCCGCTAAAAAACTTTTAAAACCGGATGAGATCGCGTCTCCTATGGCGGCCTTAAGATCGGAAAACGATCCTTTATTAAAGGAAGAATTAGAAAAATTTAATATAACCAGAAGTTCAGAAGATACCGTATATTTAGGTCTAAAGAATGGTCCAAAGGCTAGAGTAGTATGTGGATCCCCGGAGTCTTTATTAGAGTTCAGAAGTTTCCTTACAAATAATAGTTTTCCTAACCTGGATTCTTGGGCATTTCTTAAAATTTCCGCTCCATTTCACAGCCCCCTATTAAGAAGGGTCCCCGTACTTTTAGAAGAAGATGTAAAAAGGATCGGATTCAATCCTAAACAATCCGATCTAAAAATTCCTTTATACGATACAAGAGACGGAAGAGATCTCAGAACCGAATCCGACATTGCACTTGCATTATCCAGAATGGCAGTGGCAGAAACATTAGATTGGGAGATCTGCTTAGGAAGTTTAGAAAAAGAAGAAAATAAAGTTTTGCTGATCTCTTTCGGACCGGGAGTGGACGCCGAAAAATTATGCTCTCCTATTTTAAAAGGTAAATCCCATCTCGTTCGGAACTTAAGCAAATCCGAATCTTACAGATCTTTTACTAAAGAAGTAAATTTAGAATTTCCTAAATCATGGAAGGAATTCCAGCCGAAAACAGTAGAGCTTCCGAATGGTAAAGTTTTCTTAAAGAACAATTATTCTGTTTGGACAGGAAGAGCTCCGATCTTCGGAGGAGGTATGACTCCTTCTACCGTTGAACCTGGAATAGTCATTGCTGCTGCAAAAGAAGGATACCTGGTAGAATGGGCAGGAGGCGGACAGGTAACCGAAGAACTATTTCGAAAAAGAATGGAAGTATTTCGAAAAGAATTACCTGCAGGTACAGGTATAGTAATCAATCTACTATACTTAGATGCTTACTTATGGAACCTGCAAGTTCCATTAGTGAAAAAACTCAAAAGTGAAGGTGCTCCAATCGAAGGAGTTACTGTCTCTGCAGGTATTCCGGAAACGGAAGAAGCGATTCGAATATTAAAAGATTTTGAAGCTCATGGGATCTGGCTGAATTCATTCAAACCTGGAACTCAAAAACAGATCAAACAAGTTATCTCCATCGCTAAACAAATACCGGATTCAAAAATCCTAATGCAGATAGAAGGTGGAGCCGCAGGAGGACATCATAGCTGGGAAGATCTGGAAGAATTGGTCCGCTCTACTTACAGCGAGATCAGAGACTGTAAAAATATTATTCTAGCAGTCGGTGGAGGGATCGCAGAACCTCAAGATTCCAGATCTTGGTTATTCGGGACATGGGCAGGAAAAAATCCGATGCCTGTGGATGCGGTATTCTTAGGAACCAGGCTCATGGCTGCCAAAGAATGCGCTACATCGGAAAAGATTAAACAAGCACTAGTAGAGATCTCAGGTTCTGAAAATTGGAAAAGCACCCAAGAAGGAAAGAACGCAGGCGGAGTGATCTCGGGTAGATCAGGATTAGGTGCTGATATTTATTATGCGGAAAATACTTGGACCAAACTTTCCACTCTTGCAGAAGAACTCACAAAAGGAAAAGAAACTGAAGAAGCTAAAAAAGCAGTTCTATCCAAAAAGAAAGAATTAATCTCTCTCATAAATTCCACTGCTAAGCCCTACTTCGGTGATCTAGAAGAAATGAGTTATACTCAAATTCTTTTTAGATATTTAGAACTGACCTGCCCTGGACAAAGATTGATTTCTCCGGAAGGGTGGCCGGATCATCCTTTTATAGATAAAAGTTTTAGAAATAGATTTATAGAATTAGTACAAAGATCCGAAGCTCGGATCTCGGAACCGAACGATCAAAATTCTATACTGGAATTAATAGGATGCGACTTCGATCCGAATGTTTTTCTAAACGAATGGAAAACCAGATATAAGAACGCAGATACAATCCTAATCTTACCGGAAGATATTATTTTTTTCTTTGATGTTTGCAAAAGACCAGGCAAACCGGTAAACTTTATCCCGGTAATCGATGAGGACTTGGTAAAATGGATCCGTTCGGATTCTCTTTGGTATTCTCATTGTGAGGATATGGAACCGGATTCTTGCGCTTGGATCCCTGGACCAAAAGCGATCAAAGGAATTCATAAGGCGAACGAGCCTGTCTCCTCCATCTTCCGAAATTTTTTACAAGCAAGTTTAGAAAATTCTAAACCTGAAAAGATCCATTGGGAAGATCTATTCGATCCGAATTCTCAAGGGAAAAATATACTGAACTTGTTCCCGGAAGAACAAATCAGGAACAATTCCATTTCTATATTTGAAAATCTTGATATAACTTCAAATGATTGGATATTGAGTTTAGCGGAATTAGGAAAAGGGTTCCTGACTGCGATTTTAAGATCCCCTAAAATCGGACAAACTACATCCGACTTAAAACTATTCTTCGAACCAAGGATCGGCAGAAAGTTTATCTGGGAAACAAGCGGCTCCGAAGAATTATTACTGATCCAGGTCTGGGAAGAAAACAAACTAAAAGTAGAATTAAAACTTTCAGAAAAAGATTCCGCGGAATTAAAATTATTCTTCTACGATCCTAAAGACGGAACTGCAATACCTTTCCAAAGAAAGTTTAGTTCAGGAAAAACTTTAGGTACATTCATAGAGGAAGATCTCGCATTTAGAGAAAAATCCGGCCTAGACCTCTATTTGAAAACATGGGGATTGGATGAAAAGATCGATCTAAATTCTTCCAAGGGTATTTCACAAGAATTAGAATCCGAGATCGTAATCGATAAAGAATCCATTTTAAATTTCAGAAAGGCAATCGGAGAATTAAGGAGAACCGATCTAAAATCGGATCCGAATCCTCCTCTTGGGATGAGTACTGCATTCGCTTGGAAAGTCCTCCTTTCTCCTTTATTTACATTAGAAAATAAGAATTTATTCAGGCTTTTGCACTTCTCCCAAAATTTCCGATGGGAAAAAGAAGCAAATGAGTTAGTTCCGGGAGATAAACTAAGATCCAAAGCAAGACTCGCTAAAGTTCGAAAACTAGGCTCAGGGCAAGAGATCCAGATCTTAGGAGAGATCTTAAAAGAAGAAAATAAGATCTGCTCTTTCCAAACCGGATTTTTGATCCGAGATGTTTATTCCAAATTCGAAGAATTCGATTCTTTACCTTTCGAAAAAAGTATTTTGATCAAATCGGAAGCGGAATCCAATCTTCTAAATTCTATCCCTTGGATCTATAAAAATGAAGACCGAGAAACGAATTCAATCGGATCCAAATTAAAATTCACATCTGCAAACCGTCTTATTCTGTCTTTAGGTTCGGACCAAGAACTTCATACAATCGAAGGTAAGATCGAAAAAGTTTCAGGTTCTCATTCGGAAGAATGGGGAAAATTCAAATTAGAAGAAAAAACTACTGTTGGAATTCCAACATCTTTTGATCGATTCTTCTCTAATCTCACCGAAGCGGATTCCGAAGTCTCACTTACTAAACCTTACAAGATCATATCCGAAACTTTTTACGCTCCTTCCGATATGGGCGAATATTCAGCCGCATCCGGAGACACGAACCCGATCCATACGGACATTGATTTTGCAAAATATGCCGGCTGGAAAGAAAGGATCGTTCATGGACTGTGGACCTCTTCTAGAGTAATTAAACAAATCGTAATGGACGTATGCCAAGGGGATCCGTCCAGATTATCTTCCTTCGAGGAAACTTTCGAAGCTCCGGTATATTTGGGAGAAGAACTTCTTTTGGAGGCGATCCATGTTTCTCAGAAAAAAGGATCTCAGGTTCTCTCAGTTAACTTGGAGAATAGAAATGGAGAAAGGAAGTTAAGCGCAAAAGCAATCGTTTCTCCTAAAAAAACAGGATACGTGTTTACAGGCCAAGGTTCTCAATCCCAAGGAATGGGAATGAAACTCAGGGATGAGTTTCCGGAAGCTAGAAATGTTTGGCAAAGAGCGGAGAACACTACAAAAGACGAGTTAGGCTTCTCTCTTTTAAAAATTGTACAGGACAATCCGACTTCATTGAAAGTGGGAAAAAAAGTTTGGAACCATCCTAAAGGTGTTCTTCACCTTACTCAATTTACGCAAGTTGCTTTGGTCACCAAGTCCATGGCGGATTGGGAGATCTTAAAAGAAAGAGGATTTTTAGATTCGGAAGCGCCATTCGCAGGCCATTCTCTAGGAGAATTCTCCGCTCTATCTGCCAGAGGATTTTTAGGATTAGAGAATGTGATCCGGATCGTGTATGGAAGAGGACTTACCATGCAAAGTCTGGTCCCAAGGGACAAGGAAGGAAGAAGTCCTTTCGGGATGAGTGTTGTATTAGGAAATCGTCATGTAGGCTTGGATGAAGAAACCATTCTAAAAGTTGTAGCGCAGATCAAAGAAGATCTGCGCCTTCCTTTAGAAGTCGTCAACTTAAACATCAGAGATAAACAATATTCTGTGACGGGAGATCTAAAAGCTCTCACCGAAATGGAAAATCGTTTTAAAGAGATCGTAAGAGGAAAAAAAACCACAATCCGTTTAGAAGGAATCGATGTACCTTTTCATTCCAGAGTTTTGGTAAACGGAGTTTCAGAATTCAGAAAAACCCTGGAAGCGAATGTCCCTCAAATATCCGGTTTCGAAGAATTGGATGGCAAATATATCCCGAATCTGGTGGCAAAACCATTCTCCATTGATAAGAAATTCATTAAATACGTTCAGGAAGTATCAGGAAGCCCGATATTAGAGAAAATCCTAAAAGAAGAACGGAAACTTTCTGATAAGGAACTCAGAAGGATCCTGCTGATCGAATTACTCGCTTATCAATTTGCGATGCCTGTTCAATGGATCAAGACCCAGGATCAATTCTTCCAAGATCTGAAAGTCAGAAGATTAATAGATCTTGGAGCCAGAGGAGATCTTGCAGGTATGGCAAGGCAGACTCTCAGAGAAATTTCGGATCCTTCTTCATTCGAAATACTGCATATAGAAGAAAATCGAAATGTGGTCTTTTCAGAATTAGAAGATTGTGACACTGCTGAATTCTCAAAACTCAGAGAAATTCAGGAACCAATTGCGGCAGAGGCTCCGATCGCAAAAACGGAAGCCAGGACCGCTGCACCACAAGTCCTGGAAATGATCCAAGAAGTTCAGCAATTCGGCGGGGAAGAAACATCCGTAAATCTTACTAAGAAAGATGCGTTATTCGTACTACTTGCTTTGAAGGCGGGAATTCGACCTGAAGAAATTTCAGAAGACGAAAACATAGATACTCTATTCGGAGGGAATTCTTCCAAAAGAAATCAGGTGATGGCGGATCTTGGAGCTGAATTCAAGACCACAAGTTTAGATGGGGCTCATGAAAAGTCCTTAAAAGATCTGGTAAAATCCTTAGAAGAACAGTCCGCATACACACAACCGGGACCGTATCTTAGGACTTCTTTTGAAGAAACTTTGAAGAAATTTTTCCCGCCTGATTTCGGCAGAACGGAAGTCTTTAAACATTTAAAAGAGGAAAGAGGTTTAAGCTCTTCCGGAATTTTTGCGGTCAGCATCTATCTTCCTTTATACGTAAGAGAAGGAGATTCATTGCGAAAAGGAGCTTTGAGCTCGATCTCGTTAAGTTCTCGGATAGGAAATTCTAAAGACGCTTCTAAATGGCTGGATAAAGCGGTAGATCTATTCGCTCAATCTAAAGGAATACGGATCGGAAAACTTTCCGCAAATAATTCAGGATCAGGCGGAGGAGCAAAAGTAGATGCAGCCGCTCTGGAAGAACTAGAAAGAAAATATTTCGGAGCGGAAGGAATATTTGGAAAAGCAATTAAGAATTTCCAATCCAGACTTTTAGGAGAAGATCCATTTGCGGAATTTTTAATTAAAGACCTAAACATTCTACAGGAAGCAAGGCAAAAGATCCAAGCAGAGTCGACACCTTCTTCTTTATTTGAAGAGAAGAAGATAGTTCGTTTTTCCAACTCGGAACAATGGGCAAAGAAAAAATTACTGCAAGCACTCACAAAGATCAGGGTCGGAACTTTGAACAGTTTCGGCTTAGAAGAAGAAAAGTATTTTGCAAATCATACAAATCCCCTGTTGTCTCAGGTTTTAAATTATTGGGACCAAATTTTGGAGAAGGATGAAATCCAATTTCCGGAAGAGAAAAAAAACATTCGCTCCAAAAGAGAATATTTAAAGTCTCTTTCTTCACAGTGGGATAAAAACAGAAAACCGGTCTTCCAAGCGGAGAACTCCGTATTACGACCTAAACTAGAGATCTCCGAAGAAGGGAATTTTAACTTTAAAGAAGTAGAATATTCTATAAATTTAAAGGATTTTTTCCAAGGAAAAATTTCCATCGGAACAAGTAAGGATCAGGGAGGGAACTGGAGCGAGGATCAAAAAGAGACGGCAGCCATTTTAAACTCCATCTCGAATTCCTCCAAAGACGGAATTTCTTTCTCCGGTTTGAAAGTTTTAGTAACCGGCGGAGGTCCGAATTCAATCGCATTAGAAACAGTTTTTGTTCTGCTTGCAGGTGGAGCGGATATTATTCTAACGACTACTTCTTATTCTCCCGAAAAAGTTAAATTTTATAAAAGAATTTTCCAAAAATACGGAGCAAAAGGCGCCTCTCTCACGTTAGTTCCTTTCTCCCAAGGATCATTCGAAGACATACGCTCCTTATCGGAATGGCTGGTCCAAAAAGATTGGGAGCCGGATGTTTTAATTCCGTTCGGCGCAGTCGGAGAAGAAAACACAGGATCACAGTTGGATGATTCTTCTTTAATATCTTTGAGAGTCATGCTGCTCGGTGTTGAAAAACTGATAGGCACTCTAGGAAGAGTGAAAAACACACCTACTGAAACTTCTCCGCTTCATGTGATCTTACCTCTTTCACCGAATCATGGTATCTTCGGAAGAGATGGAATGTATGCAGAAACTAAATTGGGTCTCGAGACATTGTTCCGCAAAAAATTCTCCGAGGAAGATGATTGGGGAAAACATACAAGGATCCACGGTTGTGTGATCGGTTGGGTAAGAGGAACCGGTCTCATGGAGGCCAATGATCTTGTTGCCCAGGCACTGGAAGAAAGATCAGGAGTATTTACATTCTCCAGAAGAGAGATGGGGCTTCTTTTAGGAAATTTGATCCACACTTGTGTGTTCCATTCTTCCGAGCAGATCACTAAGGCAAATTTTACGGGCGGCCTGGATTCTCAAACCGATCTTGGAAAAACTTTAGGGAAGATCCGCACGGATATTCTTTCGGAAGCAAAGATCAAAAAGGAAACCTTCGCACTTAAGAATAAAATCGTATTAGAAAAACATAAATCTATTACGAGAGAATTCCTGCCTAAGGAAGTGTATAAGTATCCTTCTATCCCTTCTCAATCTAAACTGAATGAGATAGGACATTTAAAAGAATTAGATCTGTCTCAAACTATTTGTGTGGTAGGTTTTGCGGAATTGGGGCCAGCGGGCAGCTCCATGACCAGATGGGAATTGGAAAAATCAGGCACACTTTCCTTAGAGGCTTCTCTAGAACTTGCTTGGATGATGGGATTTATCAAATTCCAAGCGGCAGATAAAGGAAGAAGTTGGACAGATTCCGAAACGGGAGAAGCTCTCGCAGAATGGGAGATCAAATCCAAATACGAAGAAAAGATCTTAGCTCATACTGGAATTCGGATCATAGACAAGGAATCGGTGGGTTTCGATCCTTCCACGTTATTCTCCTTTGTGGATGTGGTCTTGGAAGAGGACTTCTTCATTCCTGTTTCTAATTCTAAAGAAGCGGAAGAATTCAAAAAAGCGGAACCGGAAGCCACTGAAATCTATCACGATCCGGAAAAAGACAAATGGTTCGTGAGAAGAAAAAAAGGAAGCACCATCAAAGCCAGAAAAGCTTCCGACTTCAATAGAAAAGTTGCAGGACAGATCCCTAAAGGTTGGGATCCGGCAAAATACGGACTCACCAAAGATCTGACTGCTCAAGTAGATCCGATCACGGTATATAATCTTTATTGCACATGTGAAGCATTCTTACGCTCCGGAATGGAACCAATGGAATTGTATAGATTCCTGCATCCAGGACTTGTAGGCTCCACAGTCGGTTCAGGTATGGGAGGAATGGGCAAACTCAAAAGAATGTTCCATGACTTCTTACTCGGCAAAGAAAGACAGCATGACGCATTGCAAGAGTCACTGATCAACGTTACTACAGCATGGGCGCTCACTTCCTATGTAGGAGGATACGGTCCCGTCCAAACCCCGGTTGCAGCTTGTGCCACTGCGGGAATTTCTTTGGAGATGGCGGCAAGTTTGATCAAAGAAGGCAAAGCGGGCTTTATGTTGGCCGGTGCCTTCGATGATTTTGCGATGGAAAGTTTGGTCGGATTCGGAGACATGCAAGCGACTGCAAGCAGCGTAGAAATGTTGGAACAAGGGATCGATCCGAAAGGAATGTGCCGCCCGAATGATATCCGAAGAGGAGGATTCGTAGAAGCGCAAGGCGGAGGAGTCGTTCTTCTTGCAAGAGCGGATTTAGCTTTGGAAGCGGGACTTCCTGTTTATGGAATTTTGGCGTATGCAGGTTCTAAAACGGATGGCATCCAAGCTTCTATTCCTGCGCCTGGTTTAGGGCTTTTATCTTTAGGAGCAGAATCCGAAAAAGAAAAATCTCCTTTGAGAATCGCGTTAGCCGCATTCGGACTCACAGCGGATGATATAGGTGTAGCTTACAAACACGATACTTCCACAAAAGCAAACGATAAGAATGAAAACAAACTTTTGTATAATTTATTATCTAAGTTAGGAAGAAGTCCAGGAAACTTACTACCTGTAGTTTCTCAAAAATCTCTTACTGGGCACTCCAAAGGAGGAGCCGCCGCTTGGCAAACAATCGGAGTATTACAAACCCTGGAAGAAGGTATCGTAACCGGAAACCGCAACCTGGAAGAAGTAGATCCGGACATGAACGATTATCAGTTCATCACTTTTACGGATGAAAGTATTCCATTCGGTAAACATAATATTAAGGCAGGAATGTTGACTACCTTAGGTTTCGGACATGTGGGTGCGCTTTGTCTTTTCGTTCATTCCGATTATTTCTTGGCTGCATTGACTTCAGAACAAAGAGAAACCTATCTGAAGTTAAGAAGAAAAAGAGAGATCACGAATCGAAACAGATACCATGAGATCAGAATGGGTATAGGAAAACCTTTGTATGAAAGGCATACCAAGTCCTACTTCCAGGAAGAAGAAATCGGTATTCTGCTAAACGCAAACTACAGATCCAAGCAGGAAGAAAAAAGATGAAATTAGAATCACAAACTCTTCCTGGTTTCGAATCTATTAATAATCCCTATGCTTCCGTAGGAGTGGATCTTACTTATATTCCGGAATTCAAGGAAAGTTTACAGGATAAGGCAACCTTCTTCTTTAAAATTACTTTTACGGATTGGGAAAGAAAAAAAGGACAAACGAAACCCGAAAACCAAAGAGCAAGTTTTTTCGCAGGAAGATACGCAGCAAAAGAAGCATTGATCAAGGCATTAGATGGATATCGTTTATTCCAAAAGCCCGATTTAAACGTAAATTATTCCGAAATAGAGATACGTAACGACGATTATGGCCGTCCCTATTTTCGCTTTTACGGAAATTTTGAAACTTATCTGAACGACTTAAAGCCGAATTCTATTCGGTTGAGCATCAGCCATACGGGGGATTATGCATTTTCCGAAGTCCTCCTGATATTTTAGGAGAAAGCGAATGATACCCACAAGAAAACCAGAGCCAGATTCATTTACCCAAGGAGTATTAAGTATTCCTGAAATAGATTCAGTTATAAAAGAATTAAAAGTCCTAAATCCTGGACGTTCCGAGAAAAAAGAAGTTTTGCCGGAAAGAAAAGGAGTCCTGAAAAAAGTACTCATCGCAAACAGAGGAGAGATCGCCAAAAGATTCTTTTTAGCCTTAAGAGAAGAAGGGATCCGCTCCGTCGCAGTGGTAACCGATCCGGATAGAGAACAATCCTGGTATGAATCCGCTGACGAGATCCTATACATAGGAAGTTCGGATAAATACACAAATTCTCAGACGATCATAGCAGCAGCCTTACTTTCGGACGCAAATGCGGTTTATCCCGGATATGGATTTTTATCGGAAGACTTCAAATTCGTGGAGTCTTTAGAAGAAGCTTCCCTTATATATAAAAAAAATATAATATTCATGGGACCAAAAGCCTCAGTGATGAGAAAAGTTGGGAACAAACTGGATGCAAGAAAATTAGCATTAGAGAACGGGATCCCGCTTTTATTAGGAAGCGGACCGATCACCGGCGGAGAAGGGATCGCAATCCAAGAAGCGGAGAGGATCGGTTACCCGATCATGATCAAATTGGACAGCGGAGGCGGTGGAAAGGGAATGGTCATCGTAAGAAATTCCAAAGAACTTCTTCCCGCAATAGAAAGTGCGGTTCGGATCGGACTACAATCTTACGGGAACGGGACCTTCTTCTTTGAAAAATACGTAGAGAGACCTGCTCACTTCGAAGTTCAAATTTTTAACTCCACTGCAGTCGGAATTCGAAAATGTGCAGTACAAAGAAGAAATCAAAAAGTCGTAGAAGAAAGTGGAGAAACTTTTTTAGATGATAGGACATTATTACAATTATTATCATCCGCGGAAAAGATCGCTTATATCTCCGGCTACTCGGAAGGATGTGCTGCGGGAACCGTGGAATTCCTACTTGATTGTGAAACAGGCGATTTCGGATTTTTAGAAATGAATACCAGGCTACAGGTGGAATATCCTGTGACAGATCAATCTCTCGGGATCGATCTAGCCAAATGGCAAATTTTATTTTTTGACGGAAGAGAGCAAGAGATCCCTTACGACTCGGTGATCAAAAGAAGATTCTCCGATAGAAATCATTCCATTCAATGCAGGATCTATGCTGAAGATCCATTTCAGAACTACTCACCTTCTCCCGGAAAAATAAAAGATCTGGAACTGCCTACATTCAACGGAGTGAGATGCGATTTCGGATTCAGAAAAGGTGATAGAGTTTTAGGCGATTACGATCCTATGATCGGAAAATTGATCACTACGGGAACAACAAGAGAAGAAGCTCTTCTTAGAATGGAAAGAGCACTTTCCGATCTATATATCCGCGGGATCACTACAAACATTGAACAATTGATCAAACTTATAAGACATGATCTTTTTCGCTCGGGAGAATATGATAATTTAATTTTATCTAATAATGAAGAGCTTACAAAAGCGGAGAAGGAATCGGAAGAAGAAGGTGCGATTATCTGTTCTCTTGCAGAATCCGTATTTATAACGGAGAATGATCTGAAAAGATCCTTTAGAGACAGGGACCTTCCCAAATTACTTCATTCCCAAGAGTCGGAATATTCTCTTTATGAATTCGAATTGAGATCGGAAACAAAAACGTATAAGACTCGCCTGTTCCGTACTTCTATTTCCAGTTACAGGATCTTACTAAACGGAAAAGATTCAGGAACTATCGGAGTTTCCGTCCGCGGAGAATTAGGAGAAGAATTTTTAGTGGAATTTGCGGGTAGAACGATCCCTGTACGAATAGACCGCAGACCTTCTTTTCATTTAGTAAGATTTCCGGATAAACAAGGAAAACTCAGATATCTTAGATTCTCCATTCTATCCAAAGATAAAAAGAATAACATATCCAACGAAGGAATATTACGTTCTCCTTTCCAAGGAACATTCGTAAAGATCTGCAATAATCCTCAAACGAATGAGACATGGAAAGAAGGAGAAGTTATACAAGAAGGAGATCCGATCCTAGTCATCTCCGCGATGAAGATGGAAACAGTTCTTACTGCGCCTGTCGGCGGAAAACTTGGCTATTTATTGGAACATGGAGATAGGAATAAATTAGTCAGAGGAATGACGGCTTCCGGAATGGTTTTGGGAAAAGGTTTAAGCGAAGGAGAAATTCTAGCAAAAATAGAAACAGAACAGAACTCTGAAACCAAAAAAGAATTAGAAAATCATAATGTGCTCAAAGGATCCATCTGGGAGATCTGGCCTTCGATCGAGGAGAATTCGGAATTAGGACTTTCGCTTATCCAAAAAACTTCAGGTGCCGATCTAAGAACTCTATTGAAGTCCTGGATACTAGGAACTTTCAGAGAACAAGATGCAATAGAAAAGATAAATTCTATAGTTTCCAATTTCGAATTCTCAAAACTTTCGGATCCTGAAAACCGATATTGGGCAAACTTCTATATAGAACTTTTGAAATTCCACGTCTTAGTGCGAAGAATATTCTCCTCGGATCCCGGGACTAAATTTTCTCATTATGGAGAGATACAAAGAGCGCTTTCCGAATGGGATACGGAAGGATATAATCCGCCTAAGACCACAAAAAAACTTTTATCGAATGCATTTCATTATTATGGGATCAGACCTTGGAATCCTCTTCGCAGGACTAAAGACCAAAAAGATGCATTTATATTTTTAGTAAAAGCTTACGCAAACCTAAGAGAAGGAAAAGAACTTACTGCAAAACTTTTGGAGATACTTTCCATTTATGCCCCGCCTACTCCTTCTATAGATCTTGCATTGAATGGTATCTTATATCTGGAAGAAAGAGAGAAGGAAAGTTTACTCGAAAAAACGGTCAGAAGGATATTAAACTCCAGAGGAAATCGCCCCCAAAAATTCAAAGGGGGGGATGCAACCATTTCCAGAAAACATGTATTCGACTATGTACGTTTTCTAAAATCACCTTGGTCTTCAGTCTCCGAAGAAAGATCCGAGATTTTAGAGGAAAAATTCAAAAAATCTTTTTCGGAAAACTTACCGTTGATCCCGGAAAATTTTGATGAATCCTTAATATCTCAAATAAGAAAAAAACTGGAATATTGGCAGACCCAAGGAAGTATCAAAAGATTATTCTCCCCTAGCCCGGGACATTTCCTGTATTTCTTAGAAACCGAAAAAGAAAAACAATATATACTCTTCTCCACTTTAAGCGCTAAACCTGAAAAACGAACTTCAAGATTCGATCTGGAAACTACCGCAAAAGTGGGAGCATGTATTTTACAAGGTTCTCAAATATTCAAAAAAGTTGATATTTTTAGATTAGAAGTGCTCGTTTCCGGATTCAAAGTAAAATTCGATCCGGGATCCAACGAAGAAAACGTATTCAATTATAATAATATAATGGAATCAGCCGGATCGGTCCTTCGATTCTTCTTACATGGATTGTACAGCCAATTCACAATGGATTTTCTTCCGGAAAATACGGAAAAGACAGTTACACTTTCCTTCTTCTTTAAGGATGGAAAGCTTAGAATGGACATCGCTCATCCGAATGATCCAAGATTTCCATATTGTATCGGAACGGATCCAAAGGATCTAGCTGTCTTTCAAAAAGGAAAATGGCCCTTGGAATGCTGGGTCTCCGAAGTATTCGATACCGATTCATCAAAAGAGATCAGAATCCCGGGAACAGACGACCTTCTTCGTAAAAACCCTAAAACAGGAAAAGAAGAGATCTATATTCCCGGAGCAAGAATATTCGAAGGAAAGATCGGCGGAAAACCTGCATTATGTTTTTTTAAAGATTCCAGAGTTGCAGGCGGAGCAACGGGAGATTTAGAAGGAAGAAAATATATAGCAGCCGCGTACTACGCCTATCGAAAAGATCTGCCTTTATATATCTGGAATGACGGAGCGGGAGCAAATATCAAAGAAGGAATGGTTTCTTTGAACAGAGCTGCTGAGGGCTTCTTCATGAATTCACTTTTAAGTGCAAACTTGAAAGCGTCCGAATTCAGAGCCGCAATCGAATCGCATTCGGATCCGATCTTAAAAGAAGTATGTTCCGAAACCGAAAAAAAATACGGATCGGAATTCAAAAAATACAGCTCGGAAGATAGACCCAATTTTTGTTTTACGGTCGCAGTCGGAACAGGTTCCTCCACCGGGCTGGATGTTTACGGTTCTTCTCAAGCATCTTTGCAGGTTCTTTTAAACGAAGATGAATCCTATCGAGTTCTAACCGGGTCTTCCGTGATTGAATCCGTAACCGGTGAGAAATTTACTAATTATGAGATCGGCGGCGCTAAAATTATGGGTCAGGCAACGGGCACTGTTGATTTTGTAGCCAATGATAAGATCCAACTCATTTGGATCATAAGAAGGATCCAAGATTCTTTGCTGGGATGTAACCTTCTTCCAAAAGAGAAAAGCCAAAGAGTTATATCAGAAAATTGGAATATTTTAGACGAGAACGAACTCATCCATCACTCCGAGAGCGGATTTTTCCTACCGATCAAAGAAAATTATTCCGGTTCAGGATCTTTAGTTTCAGGATTCATACGATTGGGGCAAACTTCGGTTCTTTCCATGGGACCGAGAACCAGCGATGGATTTCATTCTCTTCCATGTATTATCAAAGCGAAGGAGTCCGTTCGGATCGCTGAGAAAACAGGAGCAAGTTTACTTTTAGTCTATGGAAATAAATGGTTCAGAAGTTCCCATTTGGATGATTATGATTCTTTAAGACCTAGAAGGGATTTCCAAAAATCATTACAAAACTTTAAAGGTGCTTGCTTACACTTCGTGAAAAATCCGGAAGGACTTAGGGTTTCGGAACTCGCTTCAAGTGCGGATGTATGGCTTCTTTTAGAACCGAATGAAAAAAGTAAAGCTTCTACCCATAAAGAATTTTCTAATAAAAAAAGATGGGCTACATTCACCGCAAAAAACGAATCGGAAGCTTATGAGATCATTAAAAAATTCTTCCATTTATTAAATCATAGAAGGATCGAAAATTTTTCTTCGAACAAGACCGAAATCGAACTTCCGAGCGAGATCACTGTTTCTTACGATATGAAAGAAGAGATCGTTCAGAAAATTTTGGATGAGAATACTTTCTTAGAATTCGGAGAATGGGATCCAGGTTCCAGCCTGATCACAGGACTCGGAAGAATACAAGGAAGAACTGTTGCTATCATTGCGGATCAGCCGAAAGGAGGAGGTTCTCCCGACGCACCCGGCACCGAAAAATTCAGAGTATTCACCGAATTTGCAAACAAACATTCCATACCTTTATTAATGATCTCTGATGCTCCAGGTTTTGTTCCGGGCACTAAACAAGAAAGAGCAAGGATACAACAAATCGGCGGAGAATCCCTTGATGTAAATGTTCTCTCCGAGATCCCTGTAGTTTCCATAGTATTAAGACAAAATTACGGAGGAAGGCAGATCCACGCATTCAGCGGATTTTTAAGACCGGGAATCGCATATTATTCCCTGGCGGAAGCAACTCTTGCAGTGATGGGAGGAAACTCCGCATTCGATCTATTCCAAGGAGCGAAAGTTTCCGCACTCAGAAAGGAAGGGAATATTCAAGAAATTGAATCTATCCAAAAGGAATTTTTCGGATCATTCACCAAAAAATCCAGAGCTGATTTTGACGCAAAAAATACCGGAGTTTTAGATGGGACCTTCGGATCTGTTTCCGAATTAAGAGAAGTACTAAAAACAGGTTTAGAAGAAGCGGATCTCAAACTTTCTCATTGGAGAAAAAATAAAAATAAATATTCCGAAGGTGAAGTGTATATTTCTCCTTCCAATTCAGAAGAAGATTGGAAAGATCTAATTCTGCCTTAGTTTAAGATCCGTTTGTAGGAATTCCTACAAACGGATCCAACGGAAATTTAATAAGCACACGAAAGCGCTCAGTGGGTTTCTTATCTTTTTCTAATCGCAATCATCGCGATATCATCCGAAAGTTTAGAGAAACCTGTAGCACTCAAATCCTGTTGCGTATGAGATTCCACATCCGTAACGATCGTCTTGATCAATTCTTCCGGACGTTTTTCTCCGTTTGCATGCAGAAGTTTCGCAAGCCTTTCTCTGGTATACATATCGGAGTTAGGACTTCTCGCCTCATCCAGACCGTCGGTATATTCAAAGAAAATATCTCCTGAATCCAAGGTTAATGCCCTTCTCTCAATCGTAGTTTCGAAGAAAGAATTTTCATCCATACCGATAGGCAAGCCACCAGCAGGAAGTTCTTTTATCTTTCCATCGGATGCATCGAAGAAAAGAGGTTTAACGTGACCCGCAGAAATATATTCCAATCTGGAAGTATTAGAATCGAAGATCGCTAAGAAGAATGTGATAAAAATATGATCAGGAGTATCTTCATACAGATAACCGTTGGCCTCTAATAAGATCTTTTTCAGATCTCTTTCACCTTTTCGTAGAATTGCTCGGATCTGAGCCCTGAAAAGAGCCATCACAATCGCAGGACCCACACCGTGGTTGGAAACATCACCGATACAGATCGCGATCTTTCCTCCACCTAATTCAATAAAATCGTAATAGTCCCCGCCTACTCCGGTCATCGCCTTATAGAATGCACCGAATTCAACATAATCATTCAAACTAGAGGGAAGTTTTTCAGGAAGAAGTCGTTTTTGGATCTCTTCTGCAGCCAAAAGTTCTCCTTTCATTTCTTCTCTTTCTTTTAACCCATGAACCATATCGTTCAAGGATTCGCTTAAAATACCGATCTCATCATAACCGGCAGGAGGGAATTCAACATTCAGATTACCTTCTCCGATCGATTCGGCGTTTTTACTGATAACTCTGATCCTGCGCACTACGAACCAAGCTAAACCGTAAGCCAGAAGAATTGCGATTGTCCCGATGATCCCGGTATATCGGATCATCTCTTCCCGGTTGGATTTCATTTGGCGGACACCTTCGGTCCGATCTATTAGAATAATATTATATCCTAATAGGTCTTTGCGGAGAAGGTCATAAACCAGCCCTTTCCCCTCTTCTTCTCCTGAAGCAACAAGAGGAGTAGAATCCAGCGCCCACATTACTTCTTCCGCCTCACTTCTGCTTCGGACCAGAATTCCCGAATCCCAAGCAACCCCTTTAGGAGTTTTAGGAAGTTCGGTTTCGGAATTCCCGGAAAGGATCCATTCTCTCAAAAGTCTCCATTTGACCTGAACGGATTTTCTTTCGTTTTCATCCTTATAATATCTTCTAATACCTGCAGGACCGGTTTTGAAAGGAATAAAAGTAAAATCTTCTAATGCAGCTTCTCTCAAACCGAAAAACGCATCTTCCGCCTTATGCTCGTAAGAATTCCCCCAGTCGCCCTTAGTGGATTCTAAACGAATTAAAGAATCTTTATATTCTTCTTCTTGGGATTCTAAGATCCGGATCTTTTCTTGGATCTCTTCCGGAGAAGTTTTATTCTCTCCTTCTTTAAGAGGGAATTTCAGCATCTTCTCCCATTCTAAAATTTCTTTAGAAGTGTTTGAGATCTTGTCTTTTAGAGATTTATGATCATCATTCCATTTTTTCTCATTCTTTTCGAAAACGGAACTATAAGGTTGCAGCTGCTCTAACTTAGTGTCCCTTTTTTTGAGCATTTGCCTATAAGCAAGAGCCAGATTTTTGAATTCTTTGTCGGAAGAAGGTTTAGCTTTTCCGTCCTTACGAAGTTCCGACATTCTAGTTTTCAATCTTTGGGAGATCTCAGCGATCTCTGCGGAAATTTTTCGATCTTCTTCCAGATACTTTGCCCAGTCTTTCGGGTTCTCCACGATTTCTTCCGCCATGGATCTGGATCTTTCAGCAGTGCTTGGATTCCTAAAAACAGGACGATAAACAACTTCGTATTGTCTCCCACCTACTTCATAACTTTCAGGTTCGGATTTGTTTTGAATGACTTCCAAAACATCAGTATCTCCAAAAAGTCCTTTACGGCTTTCCGTAAAATCGGCCTGGGCGAGTAACTTTTTCCCGGTTTCCGAACTTTGAGAGAAGAGTAAACCCGTATCTAAAGTTTCCTTCCCAACTCTATCATATGCTAAAATTCTAATTTTATCCGGAAGAAGTCCTAAAGAGGAAATTCGATCCTTAAAAGATCCTCTGAAAAAATTCTGGAGTGCCTTTGTTAATGCAGTCTCCCCTGACGCTGCCTTTTTCTCTCCATCCGGGATCGCTTTTTCGGCAAGCTTCTTCTCCTTCTCCAATTTATCCTTATCTGTTAGATATGTTTTTTTCTTTTTAGGATCTAAGTCTGCCTTAGCGAGCTCTGCATCTAAAAACTTAACTTCTTCGGTAATTTCTTCTATTCTGATCTTAGAAGTTTCCGCGCTGATACGAGCAAGCGCAGTCTTCTCAGCAATGGATCTGATCCTTTCGTAAACAGGAGTGTCAATCGGCGCCCCATTCTCTTTTCTTAATTCGTTACGAACCTTAGATTCGAATTCTTGGATCTCTTTTTCGGAAAGATATTTTGTAAAATAAGTATCTACAGATTTATAAACATTTCCTCTTTTAACATTCAGACCAATGGATTGACCGAATGATTTTAACGCTCCGAAAAATCCGCCTTCCTTCTGGACAACTGTCCTTTTGAACTTACTGAGCTGCTTTTTTTTCTCTTTTACCCTGACCTTGAATTCTTCGATCAAGATCATACTTCGGCTCAGGTTCTCCAGATCCAAAACGACCGAGTTCACATATTCCAAAGGAGCCTTTAACTCGGACTCCAGCTTCTCTTCTAAAGCTTTTGTTTGCTGGGAATAATGGATTATAGAAGTAAAACCTAATATAGAGATGACCAATGCGGCCGTGAAAAAGGAAAGTTTTGCCCGAATACCGGGCAGAACCGCTCTTAGGAATTTGTTTTTAATCATCTTATTATCTCGTATGGATCAGAGTGAGTTTATTACGCGGAGGATTTTTGAGACGTTGGTAACGTACGACCATTATCTTTTTAATGGAACGTAATCCGAAACCTCCATCTGCTCCGCTGTCGTATAATTCCTTCCAGGTTTCGCTTTTTTCTTTGGTGGGATCGAAAGGAATGCCTTGGTCTAGGATGGAAAACTTCCAGCTTCCTTTATTTTTTTTCATTCTTAATTCGATTTTAGAAGTATCAGGCTCCGTAAATCCGTGCTCTATTACATTGGTCATAGCTTCATCCAGGCAGAATACGATCCTGCCCTTAACTATATCCGAACAATCTTCTCCTAAAAATTCGCGGACCTCTCCCCGAATTTTGGAAAGTTCGTCCAGATCGACGGAGTAATATAGGATTTTTTCCGGAGAGAAATCCATAATAGGATTCAAACTCCGCCTAACGCATCATTTAAAGAAGGAAAAACTCTCACCTTTTTGGTGAAATACATCAACTCCATCGTATCCTTTACTTCTTTTTTGAGACTGCAGAAAACGATCTCTCCTGATTTTTCCTTCAGGAATTTTTGGATGGAGTTCAAAACACCGATCCCTGCAGAAGCGATATAAGTAAGAGCGGAACAATCGCAGATGATCGTTTTGATCCCGTTCCCAACCGCCGCTTCCAATTTGATTTTCAGATCCGGAGCAGTCTTAGCATCGATCTCTCCTGCGACAGTGAGGATCAATTTGCTTCCGTCCACTTTTTCGTTAAATGTGAGGTTCGCCATTTACACACCCTTCCTTAATTCTTTCATTAAATCCTTCGCTTGGATGATTCCGTATAATTTTCTTTCTAAAGAGTCTATTTCGTAGTAATACTTTGTATTCGGATCCCCTTCGAAAATATGAGCGTATTTCCGGATACCTTGGATCGCCTTCTTCGCATTTCCCTCTAATATACCCTTTGTTATGGAAAAGTAAAGTTCGATCGCAAGAGAATCCCTTAAAGTTTCCTTAAATCCAACTTCACGTTTTCCTAATGCGTCCAAAAGATTCTCCACCTCTTGTTCGCTGTAAGTTTCCGAATCACTGTAGTTAATAATATATCTGGAAAGTAGTTTTTTGCAGCGGACCAGATTATTCACCTTTGCCGCAGAAAGGATCTGCTGATACAAAGTATGGACCTCGGTATCCAAATATACTTTTTGTCTGGTCCCATCCAGTTTTACAGGCTCGAATGCCGATTTTAATTCTTCTTTTGAAAAATTTTTAATGGAATCTTCGAAAAGTTTCTCGTTATTACTGCTTGTCACTTTTTCGAATTCTTTTAAAGGTTTTTCTAATACTGCTATAAACTCCAAAGCCTCGGGAGAAACGGCAACACTTCCAATTTCCTGGATCTTCTCCAGAAAGAAAATACAAGAGTCACCTAAAGCGGAAAGACTTTCTATAATTGCTTGAGAGACCAAACGTTTGCATTGATGAGGAATAGTATGCAGGTACGACGGATTATTAGAATCCTCTTGGATCTTATCTATCATCTTGCTTGCGGCAAGAGCAGAATGGGATTTTTCCTTTTCCCAGCCCGCATAGATAAACGGATCGTATAGATATTTTTTAAAATTCTTTTTGCCGGACATGGCAAGAAGCCGGATAATTTTTACAAGTTCCTGTGCGAGATCCGAAGGGATCGATGTTCTTTTTTCGGCCATATTCCCAGGTCAGAATCATTTTATAAGCTCATAAAAAAGCATAGCAAATTCCGAAATTCGAATAGATTCCGAGAGAAACTAATAGGACATAAACAGATTTCGGAATTGTAATATTAGATTTTGGGGCGACTCCTCGCTTCGCTCGGACCGGGCTCTACGCTCCAATCAGCGACGCACCATAAATGGCGCATCGCCGGATTTCCGCTGCGATCCCTGTCGCGGTACTAGTTTCCCGACCTCAGGTCGATTCAATACTGATCTTTATTACATCCGCCAGATTTCTGAATTCATCTACGATCTTTAGAATATCAAAGTCTCTAGGCATCGCGATGGTTAATTTGATCTGAGCGTTTTTAGTTTGATAATCCTGCATAAAGGATTCAGAAACCAATCTTAACTTATTTCTTAATAATAATTCTTTAAACCCTTTTCGGTGGAATTTTTTCTGTTTCAGGTCTAGGATCAAAACCTTATATTCATACTTTCCAAAATATCTTTCTTCCACCAGATCGAATAAGACCAGAATGATCAGGGTAGCAACCGTAGTTAGAAATCCTGCATAATATAAACCGGCACCCACAAGCAAACCGATCGCGGAAACGATCCAGATAGAAGCGGCGGTATTCAGTCCTTTCACGGTCAATCCGAACTTCATGATCGCGCCTGCGCATAAAAAACCAACTCCGGAAACTACTTGAGCCGCAATCCTGGAAGGATCTCCACCCACTACGGAATAAAATTCCGGAATAAAAATAGATAATAACATTAGAACTGTAGAAGCAAGACCGATCAAAATATGGGTCCTGAAACCGGCCCCATGATTTTTGCCTTCTCTATTCCAGCCAACGGCGCCGGCAAAAATAATGATCAAAGCCACCCGAATACTTACCGTAATGGTATCGATCGTTTTAGAATCCAAAATGGTTAGAAATTCCTGCATAATCCAAGGAATGATCTAAGGTTTAAGCCGGTAAACTTCTTTTAGAAAATTCGGATCTCTACTTAATAATGCGGACATTCTGATCTTATCCCATTTCAAAGGATTGCCTTCTTTGTCCAAAGCGATCCCGCCTGCTTCTTCCAATGCAAGGACTCCTGCGGCAAAGTCCCAGATCTTGGCTCCGCTTAGGTTCATGAATAGATCGGTCTTGCCTTCCAATAATTCTAAAAATCCTGCCCCGGTTGCCGCCAAAGCACGAGTCGCAAGAGTATTCTTACTCGCACTTGCGATCCAGCGATAGTCTTCTTCTTGGAAAGTATTATTGATCTCAAGAGAAAGAACGGAACGATCCAGACTTCCTCCTTTTTTCAGAAGGATCTTTCTATCATTGATAAAAGTTCCGATACCTCTTTGAGAAGTGAGATAAGTATCCAAGGCAGGAAAATAAATACATCCGACTTTAGGTGATCCATTTTCTATATAAGCTAAAATTACGCTAAACTCTTTGATCCCTCTGGAAAACAAAGTAGTGCCATCTAACTCATCACATACGATAAAGGTTTCCGTAAGAGGTTCATGATTATTCTGCTCTTCCATAACCAAAGGAATTCCGGGAAAATTTTTTTTGAGAATTTCCTCTAATACACGATGAGAATCCAAGTCCGCTTGGGTCAAAATCTGCATTGGATCCTTCAGATCGAATGTGGATTCTTTCCCGAATAATTTTAGGATCTCAGTTCCGGCAGATTTAGATGCAAATTTAAAAACGGATAAAATTTCAGAAAGATCGATCATCCTAAAACAGAAACATTAATTAGGATTTTCTGTTTGGGTATTAGGAGCCGGCTCGGAAGTTTCCATATCATCCAAGATAGAAGGTTTTTTCGGTTTTTTCTTCTTTTCTTTTTCTTCCTTAGGCATGGAAATAGTCCTAATTTGGATATACTTTCCAAACACCCAGCCTTGTACAGTTTCAGTAAATGCATCCTTGTACTTGGTGTTTACTAAAACCTTATAATAAAAGTCCTCTATTCTCTGGCCTTCGATCGCAATAATATAAGCTACCGAATGTTTGCTGATCACTTTTCCAACTTCCCCTGCTTCTAAGTCGCGGATCTTAGGAGCTCCTACATAAGGGTCTCTTAGGAGAGGAGTATTATCGGAAACAATGGTCATATATTTTCCGACAGCTTTTAGTTTATACAACCTTGCGCTGATCTCGTTTACTATATTTTCGGAATCAGCATTAGCATTCAAAATTCTTAATAATGCAAAGATCGCGAACGAATTTTTCTGCTCTGTCAACGTATCCAGGATCTGGTTCCTAAGATTCGTTTTATCTTTGAAAGAATCTTCCAGAATTTTCATGGAAGTTCTGGTCTTATGACGACCCAAAGCTTCCACAGCAGCCTTTTGGTATTCTTCGTCTTCCGAATTTAGATAATCTATAAATATACGAAGGTCTTCCGGAACTTGGTAATATCCAAGGCCCAAAAGAGTAGACTTTACGATTTCCTTATCGTCAGACTTAAGACCTTTTTTTAAGAGTACTTCTCTTGCTCCAGGATCTAATGTTTTACCCATTCCTCGGAAAGAGGCAACTCTGATCTCTCTATCGGAAGACTTGGCACCTACATAAAAATAATCTAATGAACTTCTGGAACCTATATCCGCGAGTCCCTTATATGCGGCCTGGCGCACCCATTCCCCGTCACGATCTATCATCTGGTGTAAAATTTTTACACCTACCGGATTTTTCAATCTTCCTAAAGCCAAAGCTGCTGCTGCTCTAACTCTCGGAATTGGATGTGTCAGTCCGAAATGTTTTAAACGAGGATAATTGTATGTGGCTTCCGCTTCAAAAACCTTTAACAAACCTGTTTTTAAAAGATCATTATAACGTTTGGTTTCAGGATCCAGGACCGGCTTTTTAGGTTTTTTCTTATTCGTTTCCGTTTCATCGGAAGAAGAGGTATCCTCTGTGTCCGAGGAATTATTCCCTACGTCGGAAGTATTGTTAGGATCTTCGGGAGTTTGAGCAAGAATTGGTGAAAACCAGACTCCAAGGGAGGCGATCAATAATAAGCCTGGAAATAAAAATCTGAAATTCAATGGGGCAAACATTCTTTTAATCGAAAAGCAAGCTTTGGTCCAAGAAACATTTCCCTGTGCCAGCCTCTATTCTTTTTTTCGACCATCCGTTATCGGCCGTTTACCTTTTTTTATGCTAGAATCCTCGATTGCAAGTAATGAAACCGTAAAAGTAATAATTTCTTTCCAGAACAGGATATAGATTTGCCATCTATACCTTTATATCTATAGAATTCGATCTTCTTACCTTTTTTGCGGCCGGAACTGCTTGACTCTCCTTTTGGAAAATGGTACCGTCTAATTCTTAGAGAAGAGGCAAATTTATCAGTAAGCTCAGCGGAAACCTTTCCGGACTTAAGTCCAATCAGATCCAAAGACTCAAAAAACTCTCCGAGCGTAGAATTCGGGAAAACGTGATCATCACGCCCGAAGTTTCCAGAACACTCACAGAACTTTCCTTAGAAATCAGCAGACAAATCGGAATACTAATCGATCGAAACGGATACGTAACTCACGTGATCGTGGGATCTGATTCTTCCATAGATATTCCTTGGTTGGATCGGATCAGGACATCCGAAGCCAGGTTAAGAGGTGTCCGATTAGTTCACAGCCATCTCAAAGAAGAAAGCCTGAACCAGGAAGATCTTACAGACTTAGCTTTATTACGTTTAGATTATATAACTGCAGTCACAATGGATGATAAGGGACTTCCTAAGTCTTATTATTCCGCACATGTAAATCCGGAAGACGAAGAGGGAGAACCTTGGACTGTTCTTTCTAAAAAAGTTCCGGGACAATTGGAAGAAGGTATACTGGACGAAATTCTGGACATCGAAAGCAGGATGACCAGATATCGTAAAAATCTGAAAGGAGCCCAAAAAGAGAACAGGGCCTTTTTAGTAGGAGTGTATCCTGAAAATAATAGAATACGTCCTCCTGCACAATCCATCGAAGAATTAAAAGAACTCTGCAGGACAGCGGGAGTTCATGTAGTAGACTCATTCATCCAAAGAAAAAATCGTTTAGATCCTTCTACAGTATTAGGAAAAGGTAAACTAGAGGAGATCGTACTAAAAGCTATCCAAAAGCAGGTAGAACTATTAGTATTCGATCTGGAACTCACACCTTCTCAGGCAAAAAAGATCTCCGATTATGCGGATCTGAAGGTTTTAGATAGAACACAATTGATCTTGGATATTTTCGCAAGAAACGCAACAAGCAGAGATGGTAAACTACAAGTAGAACTCGCACAATTAAAATATCTGAAAGGAAGACTTTCCGAGTTGGATGATAATATGTCCAGGCTCACCGGGGGGATCGGAGGAAGAGGACCTGGAGAAACAAAACTAGAGATCGGAAAACGTAGAGTAGAAGAAAGAATTTCCAGATTAGAACAAGAACTTAAGTCCTTGAAAAAACGAAGAGAGATCGCAAGAAGAAGACGTAAGAAAAACGAGATCCCAGTCTGCGGTATCGTGGGTTATACGAACGCGGGAAAATCCACCTTACTGAATGCGATGACAAATTCTACGGTATTATCCGAAGACAAGTTATTCGCAACATTAGATCCTACATCCAGAAGGATCCGTTTCCCCGAAGAAAGAGAGATCATTATTTCCGACACTGTGGGATTTATCCATGATCTTCCCCCGGAACTATCCAATGCATTTAAAGCAACACTGGAAGAGTTAGGAGATTCTGATCTTTTAGTGCATGTGGTGGATGTTTCCAATCCTGAATTCAGACAACAGATGGAAGCAGTCGAAACTATATTAGAAGATTTGAATTTATCCGATATCCCGAGGATCTTAGTATTCAACAAAGTAGACGGACTACCGGAAGAAGCAAGAAACGAACTTCTGAGAGAAGCAGATCTGGATACGATCTACGTATCTGCCATCCAAGGTTTCGGATTAGAAACTCTATTGAATCGGATAGAAGAGAGAATTTACTCTCAAGCAGAGGCAAAACTCTCTAGTACTAAACCTTGGGAAGAAGACGAGGAATTGGAAGAGGAAACTGAAAAAACCTACGTGTAAGCAGGTTTAGACGCTTGAAGAAGGTCGAGCTAAACCAGACCTGCTAATTTTTCTTGGTCCATAGCCAATCGGATCACGGAATTGATATAAGTTTCCCTATCCGATCTTCCGGTGATATAATCTTGATACACGGATTGTAAGAGCAAATAAAACATATTCTTTCGGCCCCTAAAAGAATGTTCGGACCGATCCACTCTTCTCATAAGCCTTTTTTAAGCCTTAGACTTTTTTCTTGCTCCTAGATCCGAACAGGGAAACTTGAATAAAGTGGCCATTCTTTCCGAAATACAGATCCGAGAACTAAAGAATTCCCTAGAAAATTCCGGTCTACCTTACCGGGAAAATCAGGATTTGAGCGTCCATTGCTCCTTTAAGATCGGAGGAATTTCTCCCGTAATGGTCGAGCCTGAAACCCAGGAACAAATCCTAGAAACTCTTTCCGTATTCAAAAAACTGGACCTGCCTTGGAAGATCCTCGGAGGCGGCACAAACATTCTAATCTCAGATCATCCGAATGATTTTGTGATCTTAAAACTTTCAGGTGGATTTAAAGAGTATAAAGACATGGGAGAAGGTCTTTTCCAAGTTGGAGCAGCTACTAATACCACTCCAGTGTTTCGCCAAATCTCTCAGAAAGGATATACAGGAGCGGAATTCCTAAGCACAATCCCAGGCTGGACTGGTGGAGCAGTCATACAAAACGCAGGCTGCTACGGAGGAGAACTTTTCGATCTTATCCAAGAAGTGGAATTTTTAAGAAACGGAGAAATTCTTAAAAGAAAACCTACCGAGATAGAACACGGCTATAGATTTACCGAATTTTTAAAAAGAAAAGATTCTATTATTCTTTCCATTCTGATCCAATTAAAACCTGGAAACTTAGAAGAGATCGAAACTTCTCTCAAAGAAAAAAGAGACAAACGAAATTCTTCTCAGCCTCAAAATAAAAAAAGTGCAGGTTCCATGTTCAAAAACCCAAAGGTATTCGACGAACAAGAAAAAGAGATCAAAGCTTGGCAATTCATAGATAAAGTAGGCCTAAGAGGTTTACAAATTGGTGGAGCTCAGATCTCTCCGGAACATTGTAATTTTATAGTGAATACCGGAGGAGCAAAGGCCTCCGATGTGTATGGACTTGTAAATACCGTCCAAGAAAAAGTGGAAAAAGAAACAGGTGTGTTATTACAAAGAGAAGTGGAATACTTCGGTTCCATTCCTTAATTCCAGGAAAATCAAATGCCAGTAGTTCGAGATCCGGAAGATAAAAAAGAAAGAATACTCACCTCTGCCTTAAGGTTATTCACCGAAAAAGGTTTTGAAGGAACCCCTATACCGGATCTTGCTAAGGATGCAGGGATAGGCGCCGGAACTATATACAGATATTATAAGAACAAAGAAGAATTGGTAAACGAACTATATCGTTTCTGGAAAAACAAACTGAGAGAAACTCTCGCAGAAAATTATCCTGAAAAAGCGAAGTCCAAGGACTTATTCGTTCATTTGTGGAAAGCGCTTGCAACCTTCTACCACCGTTACCCGGAAGCGTTTGAATTTTTAGAGTTACACTATCATTCCCCTTATCTGGACCAAGCCAGCAAAAAAGCAACCTCCCAAACTATGGAATTCATCTGTACATTCTTAGAACAGGCAAGAGCAAAGGGAGATATAAAATCTGACCTTGGTTCCATGGAACTAGTTTCCTTATGTTATGGAAGTTTTGTGGGAATGGTGAAGATGGCAAAAGGCGGTTATATCCGACTTTCTGCAGAGACATTACATGCTTCCGGTTTAACTCTCTGGAAAGCATTGGCGAAATAAACTCCTGCCCATTCTGAAATTTATTTCCTAAGAGATAAGAATCATTCCAAACCAGATCCTTATTAAAAGCGGAAACAATATTCCAAATTATACATTCTTCAAATCCCAATTTATCATTTCTCAAATAACATCTCTTTCTAATATGCTTATATATTAGATTCTAATGATTTACGGAATCTGAATTCAGATTCCGGTATTGATGAATAGCAAGTTTATCCCAATAGGTCTAATCGAATTAACTTTGTTTTCATTGATCGAAGGCAAATGTATCAGATAGATTATAAATTATGTTAATTTAGCCTTTCATCCTTGACAATAATGATCGTTAGTCGAAACTTTCGGCCTTACTTTATAGAAAGAAATTTAAGAAAAATAAAATTTGAAAATGGTTACCCGAATGGAAAATAGCCCCCAGATAGAAACCCTAGATATTTCCACGGATCCAGAGCTCACACCCGATCAGGATCCCATACATGAAACAGAAAAGGAGCCTCAAGAAGAAAGACTACATAAGAAACAGGATGAATCAAAAGAGAGGATCGTTCGCTCCGCTCTCAAGTTATTTGCAGAAAGAGGATTTTTCGAAACAAGGATCCCCGAAATTTCTGCTCATGCAAAAGTTGGAGTTGGTACAATGTATCGCCATTTCCGTAACAAGGATCACTTGTTCAATGAGGCATTTAGGATCTCATTTTTCCTGTCCAATCCTCACCACCGTCGCAGACCCCGCTCCGGTAGATCGTCTTACCCAGAAAAAATGAGATCCGAAACACCTCTCAGTTATACAATCTAGTCCAAAAAACTTCGCAGTCTTAATAAAACTAAACTCATCCAAATATAACTTACTATATTCTGGTTTTATATAACAGTAACTACTAAATGATGATTTCAGTAGTCTAAAATTCCCTTCAATAGTTTGAGAATGTACATTATGCTTTTGGAATCTATTTCTAGCAAAACCAGAACGAGACTCTTTAGATTTACTCGAATGGTTTACCGATCTATGGTTCTTGTAGAGATTATATAAGTAGGGATAACCTTGGTCTGTAAAAAGAGGTACGCTATAAGGAATTTGTTCTACTAACAGTGGTCCTATTGTATTAGCTTTAGTATCAGAAACACTCTCAAAGAAAGCAGGACCATTCTGTACACAGATACCATGTACCAAAGTCCCTATTTGCCTCCCCCCAAGGCTCTTATTCATATATATAGAGCTAGTAAGACCACCATGTCTGTATCGGGATCTTCCCTTATTGGCTCTTTGACTAGTACTGTATAAAACACAAGAATCAGCAGATACATAGGGTTTTAAGCCCATTTTAGGAGCTACATCTGTTTCTATATTAGGATCTAGTTTAAATCCTTTATATTCTTCTTCCAAGGCTTGGTAAGTAAGAACTTTATATTTTGGTAATTGATCAGAACAGAATAACTGGAATCTTCTTTTTAGAGTTAATGCACTCTTGTATTCTATTCCAAGTCTTTTAGAAATCTCTGTTGCTGTAAGAACTTTAGGAAACTGTAAAAAGGATTCATGGAATACCACTCCGAACATATAGAGAGGTAGTTTTAATCCCATTAATGGTGTATAACTAAGACGAGACTGTTGTCGGTGGCATTTACTACAGCGTATTATATCTGGTCTAGTAGAGATCTCTTTATCTAAGATTCTTTCTTCGCAAGCAGGATTAATACATTTCTTTGGATAGAAATCATCTAAGAACTTTTTGGTAATTTTTTCATAGAAATCTGTATCAATACCTGATTGAAGCTTTCTATACAGTCTAATAGAGGAGAGATGTTTTCTTAAATTCTTAGGATTGCGCTCTGTATTCTTTTTACCTTCTTCTACCCTACTCTCTTCAGTTACTAAAGTTAAATATTTTGCAGGTTTGTTAACATTCAACCTAAGAGATATGCCTAATTCCGACCAAGTTTCAGATTTTCTGTATATACCACTGGAAACATCATTTTCTAAATAAAATTCCGGTTTTAAAAGAGTCTGCGGCATCTATTCCTCTCAAAAAATTAGATGCGGAATATATACATATGTGGAGACTTTTGTCAAGTATTAAATTGGAATGTTTTCAATATGAATAGCGAATCAAATCCGAAATTACAAAGTATTCTAAAACGTATTAAAGAAGATGGATTCGATTTTCTTTCTATATATCAACAATATCTCACTGAAAGCCAAGTTTCGATAAGATCATTTTTAAAGAGTTTTAGACTTAGGATGTCAAAGCAAGTTAAAGGAAAAAAGAAGATCTATTTAGATACTAAATACTGGATACGTTTGCGGGAAGTATTTATGGGAGTCGCTCATAATGCAGAAGATAAACAAATATTTGAAATTATTAATCGTCTAGTGAATGATAAGAAAATTATAATACCCCTTAGCTCTGCCCTTTATGCAGAACTGTTTTTGCAAAAAGATTTAAGTACGAGAAAGGCAACTGCTAAATTAATGGATATGTTTTCTGGCGGAATCGGTATCGACTATGATTATGACTTATTTACCAATGAAATAATTTATCTATTCACAAAATATACACATAAAGAACTTCATGTCGAACGAGATGATTTCTGTTGGGTCAGTATAGGTCAAATAATCGGACAATCATATCTATCAAACACTATATTGGAAAAGAATCAAGAATTAGCATTTCAGAAAGCTCTAATAGATATGCAATCACATTTGAAGATGATTGATTTATTGGATCTCCTTGAGGAAAGGGAACATGATAGTTACAATTCGGATAAAGAAAGATTAGCTTCAAAATTAAATTCTGATGAAGAATCATTAAATCACAGTAAGGATGATTTTAAAAAGATTTTTATGGATGAAATTAGCGGTATGGTTTCCTTAAGTGAACCATTTGTAATTAAAGCTATGTCTATCATATTTGAAGAAGTATACGGGAGTTTACCTGAAAAAGAAGAACCCGAAAGTGTTGCAGGTATGATGAATATGATTTATAATATGTTTAAATATGAAAAGATAAACGATGAAATGCCTGCCTACCGAATTCTCGCAGGATTGAATGCGAACGTGAGATGCGGATTAAATAAGATTAAATTTGAAGCAAATGATTTTGATGATTTTAGGCATGCTGCATTAAGTTTACCGTATTATGATTATTTTTTTACGGAAAATAATTTAAGCCATTTGTTGAATCACAAGCCTACTAATTACGCTACATTATTTAATACGATTGTAAAATCAAAGAGTAAGGATGTATTGGAAGAATTAAAAGCTCTGCTTTATATATAAAAAGAATATGGTAAGGACTGTTGATATAGATTAAAAATATCGATGTCTCTAAATTTCCAAATTTCGGTGTGCTTTGAATTATTTCGCTAAAGAGTATAGGTAGATAGACTATTTTATTAAAAAGTACTCAAACTTATTTGAAGAATACTTTCATGCGTTTTCATTGATATATTGAAAACCAGAATCAGTTAGAAATATTCCCGCGTCTTTTTCATTTACAGTGAATAATCCTTCTTCTACAATCAACTTAATTGCCTCAGTTATATCTGGACCTTTTTCCACAGGTCCCTTTGAACTATCCATTAAGTATCCAGTAATATTCTGTACTGATAAAAATCCACCCGACTTTAGATTATGATATTTCGCTAAGTCCAATAATCTCAGTTTTATTCTATTTACAATAGGATTATAATTCATGCTACCTAGATGATTCAATTTTCAGATTATTGTAAAGTTAAAATTATGAGATTTCAAGATTAAGAATATTTAATTAATCATCATCTCTTTCGGCTAACGCTGCTATCATGTCTCCTATAGCTTTCCTATGTTTTGCAGGGATTTTCAATAAATTAAATACTATTTCTTTCAGACCTTTCGTAGTTATTATCAAATCATAAAAGACTTTGTTTTCATCGGTTTCAGGCTTCATTCTTTCTTTCGAAGAATTGTAGCGAATCGGAAGGACAGGAATATCGTTATCAACTAGATAGAGCAAATCGACATTGTAAACATTAACCAATGCAATTAGAACTTCATGAGAAGTTGTTTTTACTCTGTTTTGCGTTATGCTCCCTAAACCAGGTACTGAAAGTCCTAATTTCTTAGCGGCTTCAGTTTGCGTATCTCCTGACGCTTCAATTATCGCCTTAGTCTTCGCACCAAATATTATTTCTGTGTTTTTTGAAGCCATTTAATGTAAATGTCAATAAAATAAAGCTTTACAAATTATGTTATTAACATAAAATGAGATCTAAGCTAAATTGAACCAACGAATACGGTTCCAGCATCGCTTCAGCCTGTGAAGCAGAAAATCCCTATGCTAACACCTAAACCTAAAACCGAGAGTGGAGGAACGAATGCCTATTTGGAATAAAATTGCCGCCCTGTTACTGGTCTCCTGTCTCTGGACAGCCCTAGTTGGTTGCCTTCCGTATATAAAAACTTCCAGCTTAACCTCTGAAAAAGAGCTAACTAGGATCCCAGATCAAACAAAATCAGAGTTTCTGATCGACTACCGACTTACAGCTAACGGGCTTCTTTTCAACTACTCGGAAACTCAAGTTACGTATGAGAAAGTAAAGAAAGAGAAGGAGTATTCTATCTCCAGATCTCCCGATACCTCTTCAAAGAAAGTTTCATGTGTGTTCACTCGGGATACACTCGAAGCAGAATCTTACTGGAATTGTATGCTTTTCCAACCTCTGAGGATAATGGGGTTAGGGTATGCATTTACTATACCGGCGATGCTTATCGATTTAATTTCTTTACCTTTCGTAGTCGCTTTCTCTGGTTCTAAATCGGAAACTACTGAAGAGGTTATTCCTACAAAAAAGAAAGAAATTCAAAATCCTAAAGTTAAACTCAAACTTCAAAATGAAGGTATTAAGTTTGATAAGACTTTCGCGTTTAAAGACGGAACTGTTGAAATCCCTTTCTCTAAACTTGATGCGAATCTGCTCTGGAGGAGTAACGACGAGACAGTCAGTAAGATTTTTCACTACTATTACTCAGTAGTTGATTCATCCGGAACCGAAGTCATTCCTATGGAAGTATTTAACGGACTTAAATTCAGAGATGATAAAAACTTCTTAGCACTCGCTACTAAAGATTTTGAAAAAGCAAAGCAAACCGAGTATACCAAATGTTCTCGCAAGTTCTCCTTAGACAACATAAGGGACGGTTATAAATACTTCGAGGATTCTGGACTCTTCCTCAGAGAAAATGAACTCGTAGTCCAAGTCATTCTCAACCGCGCCTGCTATAACTATCGAGGAACAGATTCCTTTGATGATTGTGTAGATGATTTCAAAAGCTGTGTTTCTACAGCTAGATATATAGATAACAAAAATAATCAATACAGGAAATAATTTAGTCAGCATTGATCCAATCAAAAAGGAGGGATAGTTATGCTTACCAAGAAATTGACAATGGTAATTCTTCTAATTTTCACATATGTAGGTTGTGGAAATGGAGTCGCTGAAACGAACAAAAGAAATACTCAAGACCTTGTTAATGTTCTATGGAATATTTCTAATACAAAACTCCCAGGTGATGGCTGTCGCTCAGTATATTCCAATATGGGTGTTAACGGTAAAATAAACGGGGGAATGACTAACTTAGGAGGGTATGTCCTTAACAATCTCGGTGGTAGTTCCTTATGGTCTATGCCCGATGATACAACGATAGTCTTTACCGAGAATCTATACACTTATGAGTATCAAAACTATGCAGATCACAATACATTCGGTAATAAAATAGATTTTTCTAAAGTCTCTACTTATACTTACGCATCAAGAGCGGATCTAGTAGATGAGGGAGAATTATATCCTGGTTCTCCTAAAGCTAAGAACCTTACATACTCTGTTTTGATCACTGGTGGTCCACAAGATGGAACAAATTATACCTATACTCGCTCTTCTGATTCTTGGACAGGTAACTATACTGGGATCGATTTAAGTTCATCAACTTTCAGTGACAGTAGAGCCTCTGGATACTTGTATTATGAAACAGCATCTGTAGAGTTAAACGGAGAAAACAAAGAAAATTACCAAAGCTCAGTGTACACAAGTGACGCCGTTGCATCCTATATTTGTCCATAAATTGTTTGCGACAGTTTTGAGTATCTTAATATTAGTTTCTTGTAGTCCTGATAAAAGAAAAGAGGAAATCAAGAAGAGTTTAAAAGTTACTCACTGTTCATGTACTAAAAGACCTATTCAGTTTATTGGAAGGTTCATCGCCGGTCGTCATCCGGATCTTGCATATGAGTTATTTTGTTCTGCTACTGTTAAAAATAACTCTAAAGAAACTATTTTAGGAGTTGATGTTACTGTAGAAATCCAAACCAAAACAGGATATAAGCTTTCTGAAACTGATATTACCTCAAATGGAGACAACTACAGACCCGGATCACTAATTTCCCTAAAATCAACGTACGGAACTGCTTACGATCTGCGATATGGAAAAGCAGACTGTAAGGTAAAAGAAGTTTATTTCAAGAGAGAAGAAGAATGAGAGAAAAGATCGGATTGATTCTTCTATTCATTCTTGTTGTCGGTTGGATCGGGAAATGTTTGGATTCCTGTCACACTAAGCCGACAGTTAAAGCAAAAGAAAATGTGACACTTTTTCCAGTTGTTTCTTGCTCCTGTTGGCGTAAAGCTCTACCTTTTTCAGGGTTTATTAATAGAGATAATCCAGATGCTGGTTACGAAATATTCTGTAAGGCTTCTATAAGAAATAACTCTAATCAAACAATAAAGAACGCTTCAATTAGAGTATATATTCAGACAAAGAATGATTACGATTTAGATTCAGCGAAGATCCGAGCACCAGAGGACATATATCCTCCAAGAACAGTTATCAAATTTAATTTGGAATCACCCATAGAAAACAAATCCAATTTCTCAAAAGCAAGATGTGAGTTATTGGACTTTGAAGTCATAGATTGAAAAGTATTTCTATAATAAGAGAATTAAAATTCATTGAGATACAATCATAGATTCGAAGAAAATATAATGTTAGAATTAATCGAAAGAAATTCCTTAACTGAAGGAACTTTAGAAGCTCTGGAAGATCTTTACCATTTTCAAAAAGAGTTAGGAGTCCCTGAAAGATTACTTAAACATCATGAAATTACTCTTTCTGTAGCTATAAGAGTTGTAAATGGCCTTTCCACTGAGTTACGAGAAAGTTTATATACCGATATTTTGTTCTCTGGAGTGTTTCTACACGATATTGGGAAAGTTTTATATCCAGAAGAATTATCAGTTGAAGGTAAGTTTCATGAAGAAGCCGGTCGAGATTTTCTTTTACTATTAGGATTTCCAAAAGAAATCGCAGACTACTGTATATCAGACGAAGTAGATACAATTGAAAATTTAATATCAGTCATCTCAGATAGAATTTGGACCGGAGTTCGTGATATGGACTTGGAAATGAATTTAATAGAACTGGTTTCATTTATGATAGGCAAAGAATTCTGGGAAACCTACAAAGAATTAGATGGTCTATTAGAAAAGATCGCAGTAGATTCTTTTGACAAATATAGGGAATTTATTAATATACGTTAGCAGGAACATCTATACCTCAAAATGAAAATCTTCGACTATCGCAAGCATAACGGAATTTTTGTAACTGAAAGTCATCAGTGGCTGGCAGTTGACCCAGACGATAGTATGGAATGTATATTCCTTATGCTCTCGTTAAAAGATGGAGAGTTATTGAAGGATTATTATCAATCCTTACCACCGGAGAATCATGAAGAACACGACCATTTAAAGGTGGCTGTAAACGGTTTCCGTTTTACCGATGCTAGTGTATACCAGACGGGCTTAGCCATTCAAAATGGAAAAGGTAATCCGGAAGGTCTTCTACTTCCTTTGAAATCCTTTAATAAGGAATTTACTTTTGACAAGATTTATCCAAGTGATAATCCAAATACAATTTCGAAATACTCTTTATCTTACAATGAGAGAGTATACCGATTTATCTTGATGTTAGATTCCTTAATGATCGGACTTGCAGAGAAGAGTATTAAAGTATAATCTATATTAAGAAATAGATAATTCTTATGGCAGCGTAGTAAATGAAATCTCTATGATTTCACCTAATGATTCCCGGTCATCAAAGAAAGCATCTTGTAAAAAATTACTCTCAGGACTGGACAAAGTAACTTCTTTACGATTCGTTCTCTCCAAAGTTCTCTCGACTTGTTTTTTGCTGATAGTATCCATTCCGCTGTCCGCTCCTGAGAGTAGATACTTTGACGAATGACAGTTAAAAAATCCTTTCATAGAGTTCGTTTATATTTTAGAGACAAAGATTTCTTTATCAGCAGTAATATAAACGAACTGTTGAACTAATCCAATCGAGTTAGACTTTAGAAAGCCTACGCCTTTTACGCGAACCGATCTTTTGTTTTTCTGCCTGCTGCTTGCCTATCCTACATTCAGAACATATGGTTTCTCCATTTGCAAACGAAGTCGATCCTCCTTCTTTCGGATGTATTTTGTGAGTAACTTCTAATCGATATCCCCTTGCAATCGTCTGCTCCCTGGATATACCGCATCTTTGGCACGTGTAATTATCACGCTGAAAGATATGATCTCTTAAAGCCGGTGGAAAAGTCTTTTGATTATATTCTTTTTCCATATACGAATATGTCTCCCGTATACGTAATATAAAATTCCTATGATGAGTTTTTAATGCATAATATTCATTATACGATTCTGTTAGAAATTCACTATGCATACTCATACTCCGTAAAGAATCAGAACCAACCTTCTTTCTGTCTTCTTCAATGCTATTTGCATAATAAAGAACCATATACAACCTTCCCCTTATCACTCGCATATTGTACATTAGAGTTTCATAGTATTTTTCCTTTAGAAATTTACTTAGTCTCACTTATTTCTCCTACCTTTCTGCAAAGTCCGCAGATTTTTGATTTAATCAATTTAACCAAATATTCTAAAACGGGATATTGTGTAATTTATTTTAACAGTATCGGGAGAAGAAAGAGTTATCATTATCCTGAAATGGGATATCACCAAAAGCGACTTAAGAGTTTTGGGTCCCCTTCAACCGTATCTAAAATAAGTATTGTCTCCAAATCTCATTTAGGGAGATCATTGCCGATTATGAAAGAAGTTCCGCTCCAAGATTTTATAGAAAGTTTATTGGAAAGAAGTAAGAAAAATCCTCTTGAAGGAGCCTACGTTAAAATCTTTGGATCATGGTATGATAAGAGAAATGCTAAAAATAATTCAATTACCGGCTTCAGCTATGATCCTGAGGAAAATGAGTTATTAATGTATTTTCCAGATGCGGTATCTATTAGAATCGCTAGCCCTAATGGATATAAAGTTGATGGATTTGATAGGTTCGTGCTAGAGTATGCCGAAAGGATTTATAAACCTCATTGGGATATTAGAGAAGGCTATTCTCGACAATTTTGGGATAAGATTCCTGGATCACCTGCTTTAGAAGTCTGGTATTAATCTTTTTTTCAAATTTTCCCACTTCTTAACAATTAGCTTGGACCACAGGAATATCTTTCCAATTCGAAGTAACAAAAGGAGAAATAGTTTCTCTCCTCATTCGCCAGGACTTCTTTCCAAACCCAGTAATTGCAGTCCTTACTTTGCCTGTATAGTATTGATTGTTTATACCTACTACCGTTTCAGTTACCCGGTCATCTGAATCACCATAGAAGAGATCCTTCTGTAGTTGGTCCTCGGTTACTAAATCAGATAGCATAACTCCAGATTTCTTATATAGAAAGTCAGATCTATAGATTTGCTTAAGAGCCTGTATACAGTAGTTCTGTAATTCAAAGAGATCTCTCGTAGCAACTGGAATTTGTATTCTAACTGACTGTGAATATTGTCTTTCATCCTTTTTGAAAGGATCTGTACGAATATAGATTGTTAGGGTTCGTGCGAATCTTTGCTCCTTCCAAAGTTTCTCAACAGCACGAGTTAGATACGTGCAGGTAGCTTCAATTAATGAATTTAAATTATCGATCCTTTCTCCGAAAGCTCTAGCTACAACGATTTCCTTTTTTGTTTGAGGCATATCGTCAATTTCGTAGCAAGCATAACCATTAAGTTCATAAGCAGTTCTTAATCCAACGACAGTCATATTCTTACGTATCCAGTTCTTACGAAGCTGGCTAAACTCCCAAGCATTACGTACCCCTATTGTACCGAGAAGGCTTTGGTATGCCGGTCCTATACCCCAAATTTCATTAACAGGAACATTCGACAATACTGCTTCCTTATCTTCTCCTATAAGGTATATGCCTTGTTTACTTTTATCTTCTTTAGCCAGGTAATTAGCTACTTTAGCTAAGGTCTTTGTAGAACCAATACCAACGCATACAGGAAGCCCTAACCATTGCTCTACACGCATTTTAATTTCTTTAGCAAAGGATCTTAGATCCTTCTTAGCTTTTGCCATATGTGTTAGCTCAAGAAAGCATTCATCAATAGAGTAAGCCTCTACATCTGAACAAAGAGTTTCTAGAACCTCTTGGAAACGAGAAGAAATATCTCCGTAGACTGTATAGTTACTAGAAAGGGTAATAAGTTCTTTGTCCCCGAGAATCTCCTTAGCATGGAAGACGGGCATCCCCATCTTGATGCCTAATGCTTTTGCTTCTTCACTTCGGGAAACAGCACACCCATCGTTATTGGACATGACGATGACTGCTTTTCTTTTTAGATCAGGTCGGAAAAGGCGTTCACAAGAAACGTAGAAGTTATTAACATCAACGAGAGCAAATATTCGATTCCTGTTAGAATCGATGTATTCCAAAAGAAATGATCCCCCAAATTTCTACATCGCCTTCAGGTTCTACAGGAACGAGGTTTAAGTAGTTATCTCTTTCAAGAAAAAATAACCTATCACCAACTTTACCAATCCGCCGGATAGTAAAGTTGCCAGCATATGTAACCACTGCAATACGTCCGTGACTTGGAGGAATAGAACGATCAATTACAACGTGATCTCCATCATGAATTCCATACTCACTCCAAGCATTTCCGGAGATACGCATGTAAAATGTTGTAGAAGGGTTTGATTCCAACAAATCCTTAGGATCTAGCCTTTTCCGAAGGTAATCATCGGAAGGTCTAGGAAATCCAGCAGCTAAGGTAACATTAAGCAAAGGAATCTTAACAGTGGATTTTTCTATATAAATCTGAGCTTCACTCATAATCTATACGTATATATAGTAAATATGCACTTAGGCAAGTACTTCAGAATAATTCTGGAGAATTTTCTTCTATATATACTTCCTTGAGACAATTCTCATCATAAATGCGATTCTTTGTGCTTATAACCTGTTTTGAGACAGGAAAAACTTCCATATTCTCAGCAGGATAAGTCTGAAAAAACAAAGCTATGTCATCCTTATGGGATAATTTCTCATCCAACCAATGCTCGTAACTTTCTGGTGGAAGGATCACAGGCATCCGACTCTTCTCATGATACTTAGCTACTAGTTCATTAGCTTCGGTTGTAATTATTGCAAAGGTGAAAATCTCACTACCGATATCGGGATTAAACCATTTAGAAAAAACACCAGCCATTCCAAAAGGTAGCCCATCCTTTAATCGAAAAGCAAAAGGTTGTTTAGCTCCGCTAGTTCCAGTTGATTCATAAAATGCATCAACTGGCAATATACATCGTTGAGTACTTATTTTGTTCTTAAAAGATTTCAGTTCAAAGATAGTTTCGCTTTTCGCATTAAACGTAGAATACTGCATAGCTTCTTTAAAGCTTTTGGACCCTTCATTTATAAGCCAAAAAGTTGCATCTTCAACGGTATAGTCAATTCCAGGTTTAAGAATAATATCTGCTTTATCCGTTAAAGTAATATTGTATCTGCTTTTTGTTTCCTTTTCAGGTTTGACAAAGAGAAAGGGTTGGGCTTTAGACCAACGATTAGACTGAGCAACACGAGAACACATTAATAGAGTAAAATAAATAGGTTCCAAAAGTAATCAACGATAACTTGTTACAAATAATTCCAAATAATTTATTAACCTTATGTCACAAATTCAAAAAGCAGAAATTAACTATATAAAACCAGGGGCAAAAAAATCCAACTATTCAATATTTAAAATAAAAAGGGTGATTATCATATTATGAGAAGAAAATATTCCTATATATTGTTAGGAAATGGGGATATCGGCAAGACCACATTTCAGAAATATCTTTTAGAGATAGTTGCAGGCAAGTCATATACTAAATTGTCTACAGGTCGTGTACATAGCATTTGCTTGAGATCAGGTCTTAAAAACTATGAAAAAATCTTTGTTCTTGGGCGAAGTTGGCAAGAAATAAAAGAAAGATTCCGAAAGGTTGCCGACTTATTTACCCGATCCGAAGGCGGAGACGAATCGGATATTGCTATTTTATCCTCTCATCTTGTAGCACAAGATATCATGGATATAATTAATGAGGCGAAACTTAATCTTTACAAATGCATAGGGGTAGTTTTTTCAAATGCCTATGAGAAATCGGAAACAAAATTTAAAGATATTCTTGAGTTACCTTGGACGGAGATAGTTCGGATAGAAAATCCAACAGTACAAGATGAAAGTTGGAAGGAGAACCTATTTAATGAAGCTATCGAGTTTAGTAATTATATACTAAACAAATAAAGACAAAGCTAACTACAAGGGAAATCACAGTTTATTTTGGTTTCCCTTGCTTAAATTAAGCGATCATCTATTACAGCATCACTTTGTATGTTCTTTAAACTCTTTCGCAAAGTCAGAGTAGTAAGATTCTAACTCTTTGTCTATTTCCGTTCCCATATGTGAATATAAGATTTTCTCTACGGTTTCTATTTTTTGATCCAATTCCATTCTTTTG
This sequence comes from Leptospira dzoumogneensis, assembly GCF_004770895.1. Classification (NCBI taxonomy): domain Bacteria; kingdom Pseudomonadati; phylum Spirochaetota; class Leptospiria; order Leptospirales; family Leptospiraceae; genus Leptospira; species Leptospira dzoumogneensis. The sequence continues at coordinate 138,506 of NZ_RQHS01000019.1, forward strand.
TTCGGTAATGTGGTTTTCTCTAACTGAGATAGATAGTAAGTATGCTGTCGCCAAGCATCTGATAATCTATATAAAACCTCTGTAATCCTCTCTGTCCCAACAGATTCATTTAATTTCTTTTCACTAAAAATAACTTCCAGTTTAATGAATGAGCTTTCAAAATCCGAAAATGCTTCAATGACCTTAGCCCATCTCGACTCCATCGCATAATTGTTTGCTTGATCTAATTCCTTACTATCCATTAGATCAAGAGGAACCCCTTTCTTCGTTTTATATGATTCAAAGGCTTCCGAAGCAGGAATAAATGGTGCTCGAAACCTCTTCACTAAATTTAAAAGTATTCTTAGCTTTATCAAAGTTTCTATAGATATCTCATACTTTTTGTTACCCAAAATCTGTTGTTTCCAAGTTTTTAGCCCACTACATGCTACTCCTACTCCCATACTAGTAGCAATCGCAGTTACTCCATCAATTAAGTTATTCAATTCTATCATTTTTAAACCTTTTGCAGTTATTTAGTAGAGATAAGATCAGAAATTCAAATCTCTATTTAGATATTATATCCATAAACGTTAAGTTGAGTTGGTACTTTTTACAAAATAGTTTCTAAATTTTGCGTTATTTGTTATGTCAGTCTCCTCGATCGTTAGCCCTTATTTTTTGATAATAAGAACGATTGTTCTGTCTGTTTTGTTATTATTTTAGAATTTGACCCTTTGAAATATGCTGTAATTTAGTAATTCATTCCTTCAAAAGTTGTGATATAATAATCTAAAAACATAATAAACTAATTTATAAAGTATAATGACAAAAGTATAAAAATGACTTGACAGGTTTCTATACTTTTCTGAAAATTTTATCAGAGTATAGTGAAAGGAAATGAAACAGATAAATGCGTAATGAGTCGGTGGAAGATTGTTCTCAATATATTTCTGGGGGTAAATGGTTAATGAAATTAGACAGCGTAAGCTGAAGAAATATACAACAAGTGAAAAAACAAAGATAGCTAAGACTTTTAGAGATCAGTTAAAAGAAATATATGATCCTGAAAAATGTATAAAATCTCTTCAAAATATAATTAAGTCCCTGTTAGCTACACAGGGTTATATTAATCTAGAAATATCAAAATTTATATCCCCATATATGATCGGGGAAGCCCTTCTTCTATTAAATAGAAAGTCATCTCATGGACTCGACGGTATTGATATATACCACCGAATGAAGCGAGGAATTAGAGTTTGTAAGGCTATCTCTAAGCGTATCCGAAAGGGCAAATACGCCCATGCCCCATACAAAATTATTGAGTTCGCTAAAGACCTCTCAGATCCCTCCAGAACTCGTAAAATAGGGGTATTCTCAACTACTGAGAAGGTTGTTCAAAGCCTTCTAAAAGCCATTTTAGAACCTATTTACGAGCCTTTATTCCTTCCTAACAGTTTTGCCTATAGACCAGGAAAATCGCCCTACAAGGCTTTAGAATACCTCTCAGAGAGGCTAAAATCAAGGGACTACAGATACTGTATTAAAATCGATATCAAGAAATACTTCGACTCAATTGATCATGAACCCCTACTTAGGATCCTAGAAGAGAAAGTTAAAAGTCCAGAGATCCTAAGCTATGTAGAGGCATTTTTAAAGTCTTCTAAGCTAGAGAAAAATCAGTTTATAGAGAACTCTCGAGGGACTCCACAAGGATCTGTTTTAGGTCCTCTTCTCTCTAATATTTACTTACATGAAATATTGGATAAGCCAGTTACAGTAGAATTTCCAGAGATTCAGTTTGTAAGGTTTGCAGATGATATTGTTTTCTTTAGTACAACTAAGGACGAAGCATTTAAACTCCTAAGATTTGTAGTTGGTAACTTAAAAAAGTATAACTTAGGAATCTCTGATAAGATTAGGAAGTTATTATTTGATTTAGATAAAGATGAGATCCATTTCTTAGGCTACACAATTAGTAAAACAGATAATGGAATAAAGATTACTCCTAATGAAATGAGAATAATAGAAAGATGTGAAAAATATCTGAATATATTCTATGAAACAATCTCAAAATATAAAGATCACTCTGTAATAGATCTTAGAGAATATAAACAGGAAGATATTCCAGTAACAGTTCGGAATGTTAATATTTTCTTTCAAATAGATAGGTTTAAATCTGCTATTCAACAATACAGAAACCAAATAACAGATGAGTCTAACATACTAACTAATAAACTGAAGGATGTACTAGTAGAACTCAAACAGTTTCTATTTAGTAATATAACAAACAGACGAAGAATCTGGGATGTTATTCACTACTACGAAAATAGAATGTATAAGTAAACTAGATAGGGAGAGAACAAATAACTGGTAGTAGATACTGGAAATAGAAATGTTAAATGAGCAGATAGGAAAATCTGATATTTTTGACAGAAATCGATGTATTGTTTTGCGATAACTGTCTAATACATAGGATTAAATACTGATTCATTATATTAACAATTTTAAATATTCAAGGAAGAATATTGAACTAATTAATATACTGAATTAGGTTTCGAAATGGTAGCTGAGAAAATATTCTACCAATGTTTTCTCTGATTCGAAAGATCCTTGTTGGTAATAAAAACTCAGAATTTGTAAAAAGAGAAGGTTGATTGGACCCTTTGGTTATGCTATAAATCTAATTTTTAGAAAAGAAGAATAAAAATTTAATAAAATAACAAAAGTAAGATTAAGAAAGTATAAATAACAAAATATATAAATGGAGCCTGACTGTTGACCGTACAATCAATTGAATGGCTCTAAAAAAGCAAAGATAAACACATAAATGAATGGAAAAGCCTTTTGTTCGAGTGGAGACTTTTCTGAACAATAACTCGAAAATATAATAACAAGGAATTAAAGAAATGCCAAAAGCAGCTCCTATTAGAAAAAACAAAAGAGGATCTCAGAGATCCATAACCAAAAAACAAGTATTACCAAAGTTTTTAAAGAAATTACCGGGAATAGATAGGTTATTCAATAATGCTCCGAACCAGAGGAATGCTATAGATGCTATTTGGTCTATCTATAGTTATGCCTGGGAATGTTTATCAGTAACTTATAACAACTACAACCAAGGCTTAATTGCCAGTATCTATAATGCTGGTATAAGCAATGTTAATAATGTTTTTAAAACTTCTTTAGAACTGCTTTCAGAATTTAACAAATACATTATCAGAGCAGATGCAGAAAATCCAAAGAAGGCTAATCGAATCCTAAAACAACTATCTGATAAAATAACAGATGAGATACTCTCAAGAAATATAGATCCTTGGATAGTTAGAAGTTCACTATTATCAGAAGCAGTTTATACCTGGAGAGTTGCTGGATTATCTGGCATTGCCGAGAATTACCAAATGATACGAGGTGGGTTTAATTTTACGAGAAAGTTTAGACGACTACAAAGGGCCACTCACCAAAGTCTTGAGTATTTTAACGAACCAGAAAAGGAAATAAGAGAACTGGTTCGGGCTTTAGTTTATTGTGGTTGGGCTTTATCACATAGGGAATTTGGTCATTCACAAATATCAATTTAAAGATTTGCGTAGGGAGTTCTTATTTTAGGGTTCCTTATTCCAGACTTTCGATTTTAAATAGTAGATAAGTCTAATGTATAATACTTAAAATTTGAAAAAGGAAATACAAATGTTTAATAAGGAAAATCAAAATGTAGGAAAAACAGAAGAGCTACTAGACTCAAAAACGAATGTCTCAATTGTTGAGTTCGCAAGGAATACAGAAGAGGAGCAAAAAAAGAATAAGGTGATAGAGCCACCATATTTCGTATCCAACCTATCTAAAATAACTTCCTACCGAAGTAATTCATTCAATTTTTTTAATCAGTTAAAGAGTCCTTCTTTGGACTTATTATTCAATCGCCTAAATCAAGATGGTGTTATCTGGGCAGTAAAGAACAGGGCAGACACTACAAAAAGATTAGGTATAAACTTTAGATCTGCTAACTTGCTTTGTGTTGAATACTCTTGGTCTGAAGATGAAATTCTTGGAAAATACGGGGATCAATTAACTGCTATTTTCAGAAGTCCTGACTACAATATGAAAAGGAAAATATTTAATGTTGCAGTATTTCGTTTAGAAGAACCTGTAACAGCTACTTTATTTGATTTAATTCATGAAGCATTCTTCAGATCCTACGGATCGAACCAGCAAGTGGGCGGTAAATCAAAAGCTTTCATTACTATTAAGGATGGTCTATGCTGGAAAACAGTCGAAGAAAGATTCCTAGATGTCAAAAAATTACTTAGTGAGTTTAGTAAAAACGATCACTTTAAAGAATCGATTAGGATAATCCAAAACAGATATCAAGAATACGGAACAACAATGGATTTAATTGAGTATCTAATTTCTAAATATGATTTAGCGATTGATATGAGTAGCTTCAATGGAGTAATTGATCGATACCAAGCTTATCAGCACGAGTATGTAAAAAGAATTGGTATCAAAAAGGAAGCTTCTAAGAAGAATTAATTACTTTATGGGAAAACCAACTGATATTACCCGTATAAACTTAAAACCCTGTTTGAATTGTCCCGCTAGCTGGTATGGTCTTTCTACAAAAAAGCGAAAAGATCCTATAACTAAGCAATGGTTATATTGGGTTGAATGTGTCTGTGGAAAGAAGTCTCAAGAATTTCCTATTTTAGATGTAGCTAAATTGGATTGGAATTCAAATTTTATTTCTTAATAGATGTATGAATCTGAATTGTTAGGTTTTAAATTTAATTAAATTGCTTTCTTGCGCTTAGATATTTTAGGATACTCATTGTAAATTCTGCCATTAAGAAGACGACCAGATTGTTTTTTATTGGTCCCTCCCCATTGTTTAAAGAAAAACGGAATGTTCTTTCCCCTACATTCTCTTAAAATTTCGATGATCCATTCTTTCTGAATAGGTCGAGGATTTCTTCCTGATTCCCCCCCCACTATAGCCCAATCAATCCCTTCTAAATTAATATCAAAAACACTTTCTAATAAAGGTTCAATAGAAAGAAACTTTACTATTGCATTTGTTTTTCGTAATTGATCAATTCGTGGATAGGCTTTTCTGTTTTCTACGGTCACTCCCATCCAAATATTCGGTGTCCAAATTAATTCTGAGTTTAATTCAACCAGGCGTTCAGGACGCTTAGTAAGAATTTGAAAGATATGTTGGGGACATTCTCGCATCACTTGAAATATTTCTAAAATAAATTCCGTAGGAACTTTTTTATGAAATAGATCACTCATAGAATTTACAAAGAAAGTAGTTGGTGTTTTTTTTCGTTTAGGAATAGATAACCGATTAGGATGAATTTTTACTTCTGAAAATTTTCCCCATTCTTTTTCAAATCTGCGTGTAAGAACTTCAGCATAGCAATTTGCACATCCGGCACTTACTTTGGTACACCCAGTTACAGGATTCCAAGTAGCTTCTGTCCATTCAATGTTAGATTTTACTGCCATATTCGTCCCCTCCATATTTTCGGAAGAAATATCTCATAGCATCACATGCTTTTCTATGATTGGCTGCAAAAATTAGATAATAGACAACTGCTCCTTTTGAATTTTTCATTGGCAGAGGCTTTAAAGTGCATTGGAAACCTGCTTCTTCCTTGAGGCGTCTTAGATATTCATTAAGAATTCTATCAACAGTTCCCTTAATTTTAGTTGGAGAATCCTCTCCGAAAAGTTCATACTGAGTTTCTGGATATGCAATTTTCTTCCATGAATCATTGCCCCAAAATGAATTCATTTTCTCTTCATTAAATTCTGTTACTGTTTCTCGATTTGCTCGAAGAGCATTTCTATTCATATCCATAATTGGGAAATTGATAAGAATGTCTGTTGCTCGTGTTTTTCCACACGCTAAAACGGTATCCCAGTCTAATGTCATTCCATATGGATCTAAAACGCAGAAGGCTTTCTTAAAACTTTCAAAAGTAATTTTTGGTAGTATTTGTTTCTTTAGGACAAGATTACAGTCTCCCGTATAAAATCTTACATTATCATAGTCAGAGGGATTTATGAGAGCTTCTAAATGATCGACTTTATCAGCATCTTTGTCGATGAAGTGATATTCCATAAATTGTGGGTTTACCTTTAAGGCACGAAGAGGACTGCCTTCTATTTCTACACCGGATTCCTTAGATTTATGAACGCCATATCCGGCGAACGCATCAATATAGATTGTAGTAAATTTTTTACTTAAGATTTGCTGAAATAGAGACGCGTAACCCTGGATAATATCTAGTTTGATTTCTGACCATTTCCCGATATCATCCGTTAATTCTTTCTTACTTTCCACCGCCACTTCTCCTTTATAGAAAATCGGGAAAAAGTGACAGAATGAGGCAAATATTTGGCGAAAAAATGGATTTATGTTTTGATTTTCATTAATAATCGAATAAAATATGAAACGAAAGAGACATAATAAAATTGACGCATGAATATTTTGAGCCAGAAAAATATTGCTGAATAACCTATTATTAATATACTATACATTTGCAGAGTCAATATGAGAAGACGAAAAAGTGGCATTCACCCTTTTAAAAGATCCGACATAGAATATGATAGACCAAATCCAATTCATGCAAGTAAGCAGGCGATTAGTCAATATGCCGAAAGAATCGCTTCGAAATTAAAATTTAAACCAGAAACAGATCTTGAAGATTTAATTAATTCATTAGGTGGTGAGCTTCATTATTTAGACCCAGAAAAATTAGAAGCTACCGAGGACGGCTCAATTCTTGTCCATGGTGAAGGGGACTTTGAAATTTTCTTATCTAATTATACTGGGATTCTTCGGGATAGATTTACAATAGCTCACGAGTTAGGACATTATTTTTTACATTCACGCCAAGGTGAAATCGCCATTCAGGTTGAAAGGAACGGGAGTGATAGACTCGAATGGGAGGCTAATTGGTTTGCTGCGGCATTCTTAATGCCTGCGGACCAAGTAAAATCTAAATTTAAAAAATATCAAAGCTTAAGTGTTACTGCTACTTATTTTCAAGTATCAATTGCTGCAATGCAAGTAAGATTAGAAACTTTAGGCTTACTATAAGATAATATAAATTGCAATCGTTCGAATCAAAACTTTCTTTATTCATAAGCATTGATCTCGTTGGCTCAACTTCATTCAAGTACGCTTATAGTAAAAGGAGCTTAGGAAAGGAACAACCTTGGCTTGAATTTTTTGATAATTTCTATAAAGTTGTTCCTTTTCTTCTAAGAAAAAATATCGGCGAAAAAGCGACTTGCTACCCTACCATTTGGAAGACGGCAGGTGATGAAATTTTATTCCACTGTGATATCACAGATAAAAATCAACCTAAAGAGATTATATTAGCTCTTTATAAGACGATTAATGAATATCACGATCAACTTGCTGAGAGAAACCTTCCTTTAAAAATAAAAGCGACTTCTTGGATAGCTGGATTTCCAGTTATTAATGCTGAAATTACTATCGATGAGGAAGGTGATGTAAAGCGAGACTATATTGGACCAAGTATAGATGTTGGGTTTCGCCTTTCAAAATTTTCTGATCCGAGAAATTTAATTATCTCAATTGAGTTAGCGTATATTTTATCTGATACTTTGACATCAAAAGAAGAAAAAAAGCTCGGTGGAATATTTTTAGAAAATGAAGAAATTCTGAAAGGGGCATTTAAAGGTCTCGCGTATCCAATACTTACAATAAAAATCCAAGATACATTCGAGAAAAGCAGACTTAAGGTATTGAAGAAGGAGAAATTATCATTAGGCGACATCGAGGATTTCTGTTTAGAATATATCGCTCAAGTAAATGATCCCTACACAATAGTTATCCCATACATAAAACGGCAGAATTTTGCAGATTACAATGATATACCAGATGATCATGACAAGATTATTAAATCAATTCAAGAAAAAGAAAAAGGCGATTACGAGAAAAAGAAGATTCCAAAAACTATTTCTGATTCTGGAAAAGAGTCAGTAGAATTTTCAGAGAAAATTCATTTAAAAATTAAAAGAGGAGGAATTAGAAAAAAGAAGAAAACAAAGAGTTAGCTTTAATTATTTTCCGAAGGAATTTAGCTAATATTCGTATGCTCCAAAATGTATAAAAACATCTAAACCCTTAGCCCCAGGAAATGTTCGTAGTCCGCATTTGGATTTGATTCAAGCGTGAGTTCATAATAATAAAGAAATAATCGTCAATGATTCGGAAAACTGGATAGTATTCTCAGTAATTCTGTATCTATCAAGTTCGGGGTTATTGTGGTATAGCGTTATCTTAGAAAATTAAATAAGTAATCATCTACTAATAAAGTAGATGAAAAATAGTAAAAATAAAATCTTCGTTGTTTCTTTTGATTTGGATACCAAGCTCATGGAAGTATCCGGTCATGATAGATCTACCATTCCGGCAATTTATCAAAAGGATCTTAAAGCATTCCTAATTGAATTAGGATTTTTTAAACATATACAGGGTTCTTTATATAGAACCGAATATTACTCGAATCAAGAGAATCTAAAAGCGGCAATAATAGAAGCAGTAAAAGAAGAATGTCCTGAGTTTGTTTTATATCTAAAAAGTATGGAACTATATGAATTTACGAAAATAAGCGATATAACCCCGGAGATGAAAAATGCTCTCACTAATGTCTCAAGGAAAAAATCCAATAAGAAAAAAGGAATCGAAAGTAAGGTAATCGCAGAAAAGTCTAAAGAAAACAAAAAGATTAAGGGACTATAAAATGTTTCGAAGTGAAGAATGGTTATTTCATTGGTTTAAGTTAATCTTCTTCGGGAAAAGTAGTAAAGGCGGAAGCTAAGTTGTCATTAGTAAAAGTTATTTTAAGTCATTTATATTCGGAACTTCATCCTCTTCTACTGGATTAGAAAACTTACAATAAAGGTCAGTCACACAGTTAATCTCGAAAGCCGGATGATCTATAATTCCCCTGCTCCTTAAATTGTCTCGCTCTAATTGAATTCCATCAACGTGGATCCAATTCTCACATTCCGTTCGGAAATCAAATAAGATTACTTCACAATAGATCAAGTATTCATAATGCTTCTTGCGCTCAACCTCACTACCCATTTTCTGAATGAATATTTTAATATTCTCCTCCGTAACTAATCTCATTTTAAAGTAAGCTAATTCCTTATTTTGATGGAACCTTATGTCTTCATATAAGGTATTTAGCAAAAGCTGTATCTTTCTAAAATGATCGATTCCCACGGAATCTAGTTGTTTCCAAAGCTTATCGTCTTCTATTTTACTCAAAATTTTAGTCCCAGTTCAAATATTCAGTGGCTGAAGAAAGAAAGGGCTTAAGGTAAAATTTAGATGATATTACTGGAGATGAATGATTTAATATCTTTTGAACAGCTATACTGCCAGCTTTCTCCATTACCTTCTGCCCAATGGTATGTCTCAGTGAGTGTGCATGAATGCGACGACCGCTAAGAGTGAAAACACCCCAGGACTCTATGGTAAACTGCAAACCTCTCTTAGATAATGGTTTCCTAATATGTTGGTTTTTTCTTGGTCTAGAATGAAAGAACCAGTCGGATTTGATTCCAAACCTTAAGTGATACTCTCTCACATGAGTAAGAATTTCTTCGGTAAGAAGAGAATACGCTACCTTACCGCCCTTTTTTCTATACTTAATAAGTATTTCATCCTCTGGTGATCTTAAAATATTTGAAAACTTTAAAGAAACTACTTCTTTCGCTCTCATTCCTGTTTGGGACATTACAGAGAAAATTGCTCTATTACGATATTCTGTTTCTGTGATGGGTTTGGAGAACCTTTTCTTAAGTTCTCTCATAGTTTGATCACTTAAACCTTTTCCAAATGCTGACCCTTCCTGATCAGTAATTCTCGGAGGCTTTCCGGATCTCTTTCGAGCAGAATCTAACTGGATAATTTTTGCAGTCATTGCCATGATAATACCCAAACAAATTTGTACATATCATATAATAAGTATTATTCAAAATCTGTAAAGAAAAAATTCCCTTGTCAACGAGCGTCTAACGGGTAGTTTTGACCGCGATTCTGACTGCACTTTTGTGTTGGTTCTGTGCAGTTGATGGATTAGTACTATGGTTTTCCCTATATCCGAGGAAAATAAAATTTGAAGATAACAAAGTTTAAAGCAAGCAAAGTATATGATTATTTAGAGTTCGATATTAACTTCGATGCAAATTTAACATTTCTCACAGGAGTAAATGGTAGCGGAAAGTCTACTATTATTAAATTAATACAGGCTCTTTTAACTCCTTCTTTATCTGATCTTTTATCCATTCCATTCTCAGATGTATCTTTGAGTTATACTGATGGTGGTCAGGAAGTATTAGTAAAAGCTCTTAAAGAGAACGAAAATTTAGAGTTAATTGTATCTAACAATGAAAGGAAAATGAAGATCCAAATGAAGAGCACGGATGAATATAAATTCATTTCGGCAAGGTCTATGGGGGAGGAAGAAATTTTTGAGTATTTCAATAGAAAATATGCGGATCATGATGTTTTCAAATTTCTGACAAATGTTAATCCTCCAATGATATTAGGATTAGATAGAACACATAAAGATATTCTAAATGAACCTGAAGAATATTACGTTGAAAGAAACTATCTTAAGAAGACTCCCGTAAATTATAGATTTCGAAAAATTTTCAAAGGTTCGTTGGCGGCAGGATTATTTGAAACGCAAGATTTGATTCAGGATGCTTATCGACGGCTTCGAAGGGAAGAGGACAAATATTGGGAAGAATTACGGGAAAGTATTCTTGTTTCTTCATTTAATTATGCAAAATTCAATGTAGATGAAGACTTTAAGGGACAAGTCCCTTTGTGGACTGAAAAGAATGATTTAAAAAGGAGAAAAGGTGAAATTCAAGCTGCGTTAACTAATATTGGTGTATCTAGTGAAAGAACAGAAACGGTTTTAGAGGAATTTTTTTCGCAATTAAATAATTTATTTGATAACTTACGAGTGGGTAAAGATCAACCAGGTTTCAATATCGAGTGGATTATTAATAAAGCACAGATTGAAAGACTTTCAGGACTTATTAAAGTAATAGATGATCATAAAGCAAAAATTGATGTATTATATAAACCGATTACAAGATTTCTAGAAACTATTAATTCATTTTACTTAGATACGAAAAAAAAATTAGAAATAGATACTGTAGGACATTTGATAATTATTCGTGCAGATGGTTCTTTTGCAGAAATAGAAGCACTTTCTTCTGGAGAAAGACAGTTACTTATAATATTTGCTCACCTTTCTCTTAACGAATATGCAAAGAAGAGCAACGTTTTTATAATAGATGAACCTGAACTTTCATTACATTTAAGATGGCAAGAGCGATTTGTAGACACAGCAATTAATGTGAATTCATCTAATCAACTAATACTTGCAACACATTCCCCAGAGATCATTGCCGGTTTTGAGCAAAAAGCAATAGATGTAGGCAAAAATGCTTGAAAGAAGTATTAAGGGAAAGAAGGCTAAAGCTGTTTTCTATACTTCTTTCAATGATATTGATGTTTTTATCGAGGATACAGGACCAGGAAGTAAGAAACTCTATGAGATATTACTGTCTAAAATATTTAAAACTGCGTTCCGTGTTAATACAGTATTTCCACTTGGAGGTAAAAAATCTGTTATTGATGAATGCAAAGCTGACGTTGATTTCAGTAGGAAAAAAATATTCATTGTTGATGGAGATTTAGAACTTTTGTTGGGAAATAATCCAACAGGAGTTTTTCGGCTTTTTATTCTTAAGAAGTATTGCATTGAAAACTATTTTATAGATGAAAATGCAATTCTTGAAGTTCTCGATGAAGAAGACATAGAGCAATCAAAAGAACAATTAAAGAAACTATTTGATTATGAAAATTGGAAAATAAATAATGAAACAATATTATTTGATCTTTTTGTTCATTTTGCAATTTCGCATAAATATTCAATAGGAATAGCTACCGTTAGTAATCCTATTAGTCACTTAGTATCATCAAGCGATGGTATAATTGACTTAGCAAAATTCGAAAAAAGAAAAATCGAATTAATTTCAGAAATGTTACGGGTTATTGCTACTACCGACATTGAAAGTTCATGTAAGGAAATTTTTGAACGAGTAGTTAAGTCTAATGTTAATCCAATTGATTGTATATCTGGAAAAGATTATCTCTTAAGGCTGATTTTGATGAGAATGAGGCAGATAGTTAAGTTTCGAGCAGATAATTCAGTAATAAAGCAACGTTTGGCAATGAAAGTTGTTCATCAGGATTTTTATGAAATCCTTGATTATCTAAATTCATATTAATTTTTCGAATTCATTATGGATATATTTAGAGAAATATACGAAGAAGCAAAGAAAAGAGTTGGCTCCCCTATAGTAGGAACAATTTCTTTAACTATTTTATTTTGGAATTTTGATCCAATCTATCGCCTAGCTTATCTTTCTGCTCAAGGTTTAATTGTGACTCACGTTGATCTTGAAATATTTAACAATGAATTCTCTCTATGGCGACCGATTATCTTAGGCTTATTATTAGTTCCGTTCAGAAGAGGTTTAGAATTACTTGGGTCTTTTTCATTTGTATTTCTTGAATCTATTTATAATCGCTGGCTTCAAAGAGCAGAAGCTCCAAATTTTAGTAAAAATATACAGAATTTAAAAAAGATCGAGACTAAATTGAAATCTGATTTGCAGCGGATGAAAGAATTTGGAAATGGAATATTTAAGATACTTACGAAGGAAAATTTAAATAGGTTTGCTCAAATTTTAATTAAAGTAGAAGACTTTACAATTGCAAATGTCAATGAAACTGCAGGTGTCGGTGATATTTTAGCTTATAATATAAAGACTGCCGAGTTTCAGAAGATGGAGAGAATACATGAGCAATTCAATGGGATTCTTGCTTATCGACTTACGAATAAAACTGGGATAATTGTTTTCTCTGGTATTTTACCTTCCGACATCCTGCCTATTAATCACAATGGAAAAATTGAAAGTGGGTTTTACATTTATGATTTTCAAAAATATAGATTTATCCATACTACTCAATCAGGTCTGAATGTTATTGGAGAAGTAATTGAAGGAAGTTCAGAGTTTAAAATTATTAATAACTTTAAAATTGATAACAGTAAAAATCCATTCAGTGAAGCAGGCTTTTAACTTCCCATAACATCCAATCTGTCTCTTTAACGATTCCTTTCCTATGGGCATCCTATTTATATACAAAATCTCCCTAAGTTGTGTTACTTCAACTGAAATAATTCTTCACAAAATCTTCTATTTACTCTTTCAAAATCCTTTTGTTCGAAGGTGCTCGGTATATTGGAACATTATATCGCTAATTAATTCAATTGGAAGCGACTTAATTTTGTTCAAGTTTGCGTCAGTATAAAGAATCGAATACTTTGAATCGGAATGGGTAATCGATATTTGATCAGATATCTTATTCCCTTCTTTAAGGGTGAAAGATACTTCTATTTTGCATTCAAGTCTTAACGCAGGCGCTCCTAAGATATATAGAATTGATCCGAAGAAACTTAAGCCATATGTAAAATATTTTTCTTTACACGTTAGCCCATTTAAACTCGCTTCAAGACTTAGATTTTTTCTTTTCCCATTCTTTATTAATAAGAATTTTTTCGATAACTCGGTTTCAATTCCTGCATTAAATATATTTAAAATAGGAGTCCCGAGATTATATCTTTTGGAATCCTCAATTTTATTAATGTCGTTAGTTCCATAGATTACAAGTGGGATAAGTGCAATCCAGCTTTTTCTTTCATTCGGAATATTAGGTCGGCTGTCGATCACCTGTGTGATAGTTAAACTATTAGTCTTTTCGCTTTGTAATATTTTGGGATTTTCTTTATAAAAGAATCCTCCACTATAACAGTTTAATAGAAATATTGAAAAAAGGGAAAAAACGAAATATATTTTCATTTATTTAAGCATGTTAGTTCATTTGATCCAAGATGCACTTATTTTTGTTTAGAATGAAATTCGAGTGAAGCTAATTGATCCAATAGAGATGTCATGGATGAATTAACTGCTTTTTCCAATAACTCCTTCGCCTGGTCCGAAACCTGCTGCCACCCAGTTTCTGTGTATGCCCAGTAACTTAATTTTTCCGTATTATGAATATTTATTGGAGGGTATGAATTTTTTCCTTTTTTAATTTCTACAGTAAGGTCTACGTTTGCCACAATGACTGGAAAATCTAATAAAGCTAATGTTAAGTATCTATATATTGTGACAGATCTTTCAACTTTCAATGAGTTAATTTTTACCTTAATATAAAAATCTCCATTCTTGTTAAATGTCAGAACATTACTTTTTTGAATGTAATTTGTAATGAGATTTTCTAGATATACTTTAACTTCTGGATTAGTATCGCCGCTCCAAATTTGCGGAGATATTGAATTCTTTGCAGTAATACCTTTTTCAAACTCTAGGGGACTTCGTAGGTCATCAATTTCTATGTTATTTATAGTCCCTATTGATCTATAAGTTTTCACTTCTGCTAAAGCAGGGTTTAGTTTCATTTGCGGAACAGCACAATTTATAACTCCGGTGAAAGCTAAGATTGTTAAAGTAAATTTCTTGAAATTCATAATTTTTGATTAATCGCTCTGTGAGCATTCCTTTGCAACTTGATCTTGTGTAAAGACGGTTCTTCCTGGCTGCACATTACCAAAAGAATCATATGTAGGTTGTGAAGCGTAGTAATTTATAGCTATCGTTAATGAACATTGATAATTACTTTCTGCAAGATTCGACTTATTGTTTTCAATTCGAGAGCCTCCGTCTGACGCCATCGCACCTGCAATTGGGTATGACCAACCTGGACCGAAATATGCAATAAACAAAGCTCCGATAATTTCTATAGAACCCACTAATACTTGAAAATTTCTTTCTCTTTTTGCTGCAATCGATTGGTTTTTTGATGCGCCTAATTTGTAGCCCATATATGCACCTTCGATAGTGCCAGTTAGTAAATATCCGTAAACTGCGCCTTGCTTTTGATAATCTAACCCGTGTTTGGAACTTGGATGATAAAAGGCTCTTCTAAAATCTTTTCCTACTTTTCTATTTTCAAAAGGTCGCCAACGATCATGCGAAATAAATGTCCTTTCTTGTATTGATCTTCCAACTCCTCCTGTATCAATCCGATTAGGGTCAAGCAAACCCATTGACTTAATAAAAAGAGATTTCTTTAACCAATTTCCCGCCTTACTCAAGGAATTACTTAACCAGCTATGTCCATTTGGATCAACACTATTTACCGGATTTCCGCCTACGTACATATAGCGATTGAGACCGTTAATTCCTTGATCAAAGCGGTCATCTGCCTGAGCAAATCTCCCTAAAAATGCATCATAATAACGTGATTTATAATAATACATTCCAGTTTCTGAATCTGACATTTGTCCTGTGAATTTATAACGGAAAATATCTGGACCGGTAGAATTAGCATAATTGATTTCGCCATAAGGTTTATATGAAATAAAACTAACACCGGATTGTCCTGGACCAGTTACTTGGTTCCCATATCCGTCAGTGAGCATAGTCGTGGAACCTAAATGATCTGTTTGATAAAAATAAGCTCCTACAGCTGGAGTTCCTGCTTTGCTAGAGGAGTTTGATTTGCCAGGTTGATTTGGAGATACTGGAGTTATATCTGAGTTGAAAGATGTGCCTGCTAATAAAAACCAAGGAGCATTCTTATGCTTTGTCCCCAAGATTCCATTGCAATCTTCTAGAATAAGTACTCCGAATACCGACAGCAGTAAAATAGGTGATCCTAACCCTACGTATTTCATTCTCTTAAGGACTTCGTTTCCTTTAAGGAAGAACGGATAACCTGCGTAAAGCAAGGTTAAGAAAAACAGGATATACCCGATTCGGGTATAAATAGTCGGAATTCCTTGATGAAAATATTTAGAATACGTAAATAATTGTATAGTCGGTGAAGTGAATCGGTTTTTCCAGTATTTTTCACAGTCTATCAAAACCCCGGAACATATTCCTGCATCATCCAGCCAACTTCTTATTTCAGATGCGAGAGAAGTGTTAGCTACCGTATTCTTAGTAACCAGAACAGCATCTTCTCTTGTTATCTGAGTTAAAATTTCTCCCTGGAATCCTTTTATGTATACTGTATGTTTAGAAGGAACTCCTGGAGCGTTTATGATCTCATATAGATCGTCAAAATAGTAAGTAAATGCATTCGTTTTCTTATTTAATGTTCGTATCCGGTTTCCAGCGTAATTGTAAGAGTATTCAATTTCTCCTCCATCCGCAAAGTCTACTTCCTTCATTTTTCCGAATGTATCGTATAAAAGAACATCCCCATTTCGAAATATCATGTTTCCAGAGGCATCATAGGAATAAGTGAGTGTTCCAGAAGTTTGGCTGTATGCTTTCGTAACTGCATTCACATGACTGGAGTCACCATAAGTAAAAGTATAATCTCCTTTTTGAATTAGATTTCCATTATCAGCATATACGTAGTTTTCAGTCCCATAATTTCCCACTGCTTTGGTAATTCGGTTATATGTATCGTAAGTAAAAGTTTGATTATTTACAGATTTATAATTGTCCGTAATCGTTAAGATATTTCCTGGTCCATCATACCCGTAGCTTAGATTGGAAAGAGTAGTTCCATCTTCTTTTTTAGATATTAATTGAGAAGTTCTAAAATTGATCGAGTTAATAACTGTATCTGTTGTAACTCCATTACCTGCGATTTTTCGGAATGTTGGACTACCATCAGCAAAGATTGGTCCTTCATATTTTGCAACACTGATTCCGACACTTGTTCCGTCTACTGAATCCATAGTGACTTCTTGCAAGTTGCCATTTAACGAATAAGATTGGTGGACTTTGGTTCCATCAGGATAAGTCAAATCCGTTTCTCGTCCAAGTGAATCGTATTCGATTTCATTAATCAATGCTATATCATCTATGGTTTTCTTTTGTAGAGTAGGTTTCCCCTGAGCATTGTAAGAAAATTCAGTCGATCCAGAAGAGTCTATTATCTTTGTTGTTCTTCCTATAGCATAGGAAACAGAATTTTCATCATAGGTATATGTAACGGGAGTTTCTCCACCACTTGCAGTTTTAGTAAGGACTCTGTCCAATGGATCGTAGGTGAGGTCTATGCTTTTCCCTCTAGCGTCTGTTTGCTTCAAAATTCGCCCTAGTAAGTCATAGCTAAAACTCACAGTTCCAGAGTTTTGGTCGCTTACGCTGATCCTTCTTCCAGATATATCGTATGTAAAGGTCGTGGTTTTTCCCGTTGGGTCTGCAATGATCGAAGGTTGTCCATTTGGTGCATAGGTTGTTGTGATTGTTTTTCCATTTTGCGATTTGGAAACTTCCTGCCCTAGTTCGTTTTTCACTGTTACGATCGTTTTTGTTTGCCCATCGGGATATTGAATACTTATTGTAGTCGTTAGTCCGTTATAAGAAATCGTGGTTGCGATATTTCCTCCCGAGTCTGGAGTCATTTCTCTAGTGAGTCTAAAGTCTGGATCGTCGTATTGATAAGTGATCCAAATAGGAGTCCCATTACTGAAATAAGGTTTTGTCTTTTTAGATATAGTATCCTTGGTGTAATCATAAACAGTATCTTCTATCAAGTTTACACCGCTAGTTGCAGTATCTGAAATTGTTCGAATAACTTTTCCCATTGGGTCCGTGTATTGCACCACTACAGTTTCTACTCCGCTTGTGGTATCTCTTACAATCTTCTTGATGGATTCATTCGAAGATAAATCGTTTAAATCATATTTTCCTGTATTTGAATATTCGTAAGATTCGTTCCAACCCTCATTTCCAGGATAAGTAACAGTAAGAAGTCTTCCGAAGGGGTCATAAGTCTTTGAGCTTTTAGCTCCGTTTGGATCTGTTTTGGATATCTCTACTCCTAAGGAAATATCATATTCAGTCTTTGTAACATGTCCAAGGGCATTTATACTTTGAGATGGAAATAGGCTTAAAGCAGCGTCATATGATAATGTTGTCGTAGCTCCAATTGCATTCGTAATTGTGATTGGATTGCCAAGCGAATCGTAAGTGAAAGTAGAAGTTTGTTCTACGCTATTTCCTGGAAATTGGGTTAATGAGTTTATACTGTCTCCAGAGTAGGAAAAAAGTTGATCTTGTACCAAACCTCCATCCACAGTCTTTTTGGTCCTAGTTGTTCTACCGATCCTCCAATTAGAAGTATCGTGGGAATATGTGTTTGTAGTAATTACTGTATGGTTACCAAT
This sequence comes from Leptospira dzoumogneensis, assembly GCF_004770895.1. Classification (NCBI taxonomy): domain Bacteria; kingdom Pseudomonadati; phylum Spirochaetota; class Leptospiria; order Leptospirales; family Leptospiraceae; genus Leptospira; species Leptospira dzoumogneensis. The sequence goes on from NZ_RQHS01000019.1 coordinate 156,817, forward strand.
TGTTTCTATCTGGTTTGTGGGAAATCCATAGTTATCGTAAGATATTTCTTCATTGGAACTTACTTCTAAATCTCCGTTATGATAAGAACTTTTAGAGATATTAGTAGCCGCGGAAATTTCAGTTCCATATGGATTTGGGAATTGAAAACCACTTTGGATGGTCTCTCTCATTAAATTGCCGGAAGAATTATAGCTTCTTTGGGTGCTTTCTATTCCTGCTAATCGATAATCAGTTTGGAAATATTCTGTAATAGTATAAAATCCAGTTCCAGAATCTTTTTCTGTAAAGGTTGCAAAACCCAAACCTCTTGCTAAACTCCTAACTCCGGAATATAATCTTGCATTATAATATTGGAATGTTTCTCCGATGGTTATGTTCGATCCAAGGTTTGTATTTAAGGTTGTTACTAAAAATCCCGGAGAACTATCTACCAAATTAGGGTAATCTCCCGTTCCTGATTGGATTGCTCCTGAATGTAGATGTTTTGCCGTATAACTTGCTGTAGAGGTTTGTACGCGGTTACTAACAGAAACCAGATCATCCTCTTGGGCAGTTTTTAGATTACTATTTCTTGCAAAAACATGTCCTTGGGTCTTATCCATCCAAAGTTTAACAAGTAAGGCATCTGCAAAACCATCTCCATTTGTGTCTTGGATTGTTAGCTTTCCTATGTCCGCTTTGTAAACCCCATTTGTGGTTTGTTCACTTAAAGCGAAAGATCCGAATCCGTAAGAGCTATTGTAAGTTAACGAGCCTGAACCGTTTGAGAGGTAACTTTCTACATTTTGGGAATCTTTATTGTATAAAATTACGTCTTCAAGTCCGTCCGCATTAACATCTCCGAAGTTAAACTGAGTTGCCTTCTTTCCATCGCTCAAGTTTAGATCACTAGAAATCTGAGATGCAAATCCGTTACCTGTATTTAAAGAAACTTTAATTTTAGTTCCGACTACAGTTAAAAAATCAGGGAGACCATCTGAGTTTACATCTCCAAAGAAGCTTTGTAGACGATCTGCACTCGTTCCTAAGTCATATTGGGAGGTAGCAGAAGTTTTTTTAGTTAAGTCGAAAGTCGTAACGTCCAAACGATATCGAATAGTTCCGTTAGAGTTGGCATTGATTGTATTTAGTTGGGATTGTACATTGCTTATCTGTGTATTTATTGGGCTAATTTCGTTTGCATATACCAGCTGTAAGTCATTCGTTAAAGTATTTGAAGCTAAGATTGTTCCACCTGCGAGAGCAGCTTGTAATTGTGTAATGTCTGTATAATTTACATCCGTATTGAGACAGGCTACGTTTTCACCAGAACTATTGAGGACGAGAACGATATCATCCATTGAATAATTAAGTGATAAACTTGCAATATAGTAGGTACACCCTTTTAAATAATAATCAATTACCGAATTTAAATCGCTGCTTGAAACGCTGGATACACCTGAATTAATAATCGAGTTTAAAACATTGTTTTCTGTATTATATGTATTCGTAATAGTTTGAGCTTGGGAGTTAAGATCATCTAGTTGCGAGCTTAATGCAGTATATTGAGCGTTTTCACTATACTGAACTAAGCGAACATACTCTGACTTGCCGTCGGAATCCATATCAATAAAATCATTGATAAAATAATTAGAAGTTCCTGAGATTTGAATCGGATTTGCAAAGCTTCCCTTTTGGTTCAAATAAACATTAAATTTACTGCCATCGTAATGTATGAAATCTGCAAGACCGTTTGAGTCCATATCCGCGAACCAATCAGCAGGTGCTTTATCTGCTGCCATTCTTTTGGGATTTGTGCTGGAATATTCAAAAAAGTAGGAATAGGGGGCAAACACTGTCATATTCCTATTGGCAGCTGGTATGGCTACGTTGGAAAAGGACGTTGCACTTGAGAAAGAAGTTGATTTGGAATAAATTACGTTGAGCTTGCCTCCGTTTTCAAAGGCAAAATCAGTTCTTCCATCCCCATCTAAATCGACCGCTTGCGAAAATGTATTATAATGGAGAGGAATTATAGGACTTAAGAAGCTCGATGAAGAATCTATGGTTCCATTCTTCACAGTCCAAGCTCTCAAACGGATACTGTTTGTAGTCTCGGAACCAACTACACTTGCAAAATCTAGGATTCCATTTCCATCTATATCCATAGACATCCAATTGGTAAGACCTGACTGGATACCTGAAGCGCAGTACGTAGGACCTCCCCAATTATTATAATCTAAGCAGAGAGAAACTAGGTTTTCAAAGAAAACCTGATTACCTCCCCAGCAAGGGGCGTAAGCGGCGCATAAACAAGCAGCGGGACCGTAATTACAACTATCCCTTTCTGGGACAGGCATGCTCATCGAATATTGTAGATAATCTGCTAGTCTTTTTTCTGTAGCAGTTGCTTGAGTTGGAAGAGGATTTCCGAAATATGCGTTTGCATATACTAAAAGTCCACTCGGAACAAATAAATTCATAACAGAAGTCGTAGTGTTTAAATTGGTATCCGATAAAGATTGTAAGCTGAATCCGTCACTGCCGTATGTAAACGAAAGATCATCGTAGTCCTCAGATCCAAAAGCGTTCGATTCTCCTCTGCTTAAAGTAGTTAAAATAGATCTTCCTGACAAATTTCCAGAGGAATAATCCAAGCCATATCCACGAATCAAAGAACCATCTACAAATATTTCTATTTCAGATAAACGCTTTGTTGTTTGGACAAGAGAACCATAAGTATAATTTGGAGAAGAATCGGATCTGTCTTCATAACTGAATTGGATGCTTCGATTTTGATATGTAATTTCTTTCGGATAATATTCTCCGTTTGTGGCATCTTCTATATAGTTAACGTTATAGCCATTTCCGAAAGAATCTCGAACTTGACTGAGCGTCCAAACTCTTATGGAACCGTTTCTGCTTAAGGCTTCAATTCTAGAATCTGCCGTAGAGCCGAATGTATATGTAAGTCCATCTTTATCCGTTGCAGTCCACGAACAGGGTCCGTCTCCGCATATCCCACTTGGGATAAATTGAATCCAGGATTCTTTTCTGGAATGGAACTTTATACGACTTCCAGAAACATCTACTAAAGGTCCAGCAAGCGATGAGACAAAATCATCTGTACTATCATATTTTACCCCGAATCTCGAATCTCTTGAAATAAAATGAATCCCTTCTAGGTTCCACCCGACTCCAACAATCCCATTGCCACTTCCGGATAGATACGATAAAGATATTCGAGGTATAATTCCCTTGGTTCCTTGAGGTAAAACGATTTCTATATCTGAGGATAATGAGCCTGAAGGAGTGGCAGATAACTTAGGCAATCCTTGAGGGATAAGGTTGCCAGTTAAGCTGGCAATAATGGATTTGATTGAAAATCCAGAGAGTATTGGAAAAAGAAATAGGAGTATTAAATATCTTTGAACCATTTTTAATTTCTTTGGTTCCCAAAATTTTCTAAACGAATGAATTTTTAACATGAAATCTCAAAACTCCAGACTTATATAATACCATTTCATTTTTTAAAACAGACATGTGCTTTTTGCAGTTGTATCGTGAAGTATAAGTAAAAAGTATGTCAATAGGAATTGATGATTTTTAAAAATTTTCGTTATGCGAAATTGCTATAACGTTTGGAAAGAAAACTGAATTGAGAATTAAGCTCCAAACAGACGCTCGATCCACAGTTACATTCAATAAACTTAATATAACTAGTGCCTGTTCGGCAGGAGTTTGTGTTTTATTATTTCTTTTGTCTTATGTTCCTGTTTTTGCAGCGGAAATTCTCCTGCAAAATGGAAGTGCTTTTATAGTTAAAGAAGTTTCTGAGAAGAATGGGAAAGTTTTTACATCCTGGAAAAGTCATAGTTATAGTATTCCGAAAGAGGATATACTTAGAATTGATCCAAGTAAAATTGGTCCAGAAAATTCCTATACATATACAATTGTAACTCTATCGGATGGAACTGAAGTACGTGGTATTTTGGTCGAAAGAGCACATGATACTATTGTTTTAAAAACCGACCAAGGATTCGTTTCGTTAGAATCCTCTAAAATCCTTAAGATTCATCCTTCCGATAATTTTGATTTAAAGCCAGAATTGTCTGAAGTATATTTAGTCTCTTCATCTTCAAATGATTGGAGACTTGGACTTCAATTATCCGGAAATGCATCATTAGGGTCTTGGGCTAACCTGTTTCCACAAACATATGGAGCAGGTGGTTTTATTGAGAAATCTTGGGGCATTAAAAATTCTTTCGCTGGATTTCAATCGGATTACTCCTATGGAAACTCCAGTAACGGTAAACTTTCAATATGGAGTCAAACTTTCTACTATGGAAAGAGTTTCGGAAATTCAGCACCTTATATTCTATTTGGGATAGGAGCTAGCTCTATTTCTTGGACTTCATCAGATCGTAGTCGAGGTGGTGTTGATCCAAGTGTTCTTTTGGAATTTGGTTGGAATTGGGATAAGCCGGGACGATATATTTTCCGACTTGGTCCGCAAGTTCAGTGCGCTATTGAATCCGATTCAAATTTATGTAGGGTAGGAGTTCGTTTTTCCTGGGGACTCTATCTATGATAAGGATTGGAGTCTATTTTATAATTCTTTCATTATTATCCGCATGTCAAAATTCCGTTTTATCGGGTATTGAAGATGAAACATCTTCCAAGATTGAATTCGCTTCAATTACAAAGCTTGGACCTAATAATGTAACAATTCTATGGAAGTGTTCTAGGTTAACTAAAGGATATTTACTCGGACCTACAGGAATTTTTCCAAGCTTAACGTCTGCAAAGACCCATATAATGGAAATTTCAGGACTAAGTCCTCAAACCAATTATGAAGTTTTTGCATCTTGCGAAAAACCAAATTTTTCTAATGGCATTCCTATCCGATTTAGAACTTGGGTTTCAGCTTCTCCTGAAAAGACGCAAGGAATTTGGATAGTAGGAGGAATCGGTTCCGATGGCAATCCTGTTTCTCAAATAGATTTATTTGATGCAAATACAGCAACCTGGTATCCAACAATAACGAGTGTCCCGACCCCTAGAGCGTTCGCTTCTATAGTTTCTCACAAAAACCTAATATATATAATCGGTGGTTTAGAAAAATCGGGATCAGTATATTCAACTTCTTTAAAAGTAGAAGCCTATGATCCCTATAATGATATTTGGATCACTAAGGCAGATCTACCGCAAAGCTCTTTAGGGGCAATTGCCGGTTCTATAGGAGATGAAATTTACGTTATCTCGGGAAGCGGGTCGGCAACGGTGACAACGTCTCCAACTTTGAACACGGTTCTGAAACTTTATCCAGATTTGGGAACAACTGGACAATGGCTCTCTTATACTTCTAACTCTTCTATTTTATCAAGAACAGACATGTCCGGATGTAGTATTGACGGTGTGATCTATTATTCTGGCGGAAGATCTGTAAGTAATGGATCAGTCCAATTTGGAACCGATGGCTTTATTCCGACTGCGAATACAGTGACTGGAAGTAGTGAACCATCTATCAATGTTGCGAGGTCCGGTGGAGCGGGAGTTTGTGTAAATCCTGAGCCAAAAGATTTATATCCATCCGATAACCAATGGTTTAGTGTGATTGGTGGATCTATAGTGACAGATACTTCTGAGCCGATCTCTGCACTAACGTCGAGTGCAAAAACAGATTTTCATCAGCCAGGTTCGACATCATTTTCAGCGGGTCCAGATCTCCCCCAATCTCTTTATGCTCCTGCATCACAAATATCTTATGAAACAAGAAGGATATATGTCTTTGGTGGAGCGAATAACTTGAACACTCCATTAGATACTATTTATTCCATAGATTCTGCATCACCAGTAAGTGGATCGTGGAACACTCTCTCAAGCACAATGCCTATTCCTCGTTTCGGACACCAAGCAATACGGATAGATAGATGAAATACCTTATATTCTTTACGATTTTAGTTTTTCTTCACTACGGAATTTCCGCAGAGAATCAAGATGAACTTTCCAGAGCAGAAATTTTACTCTCTGAAGAAAAATATAGAGATGTAGAAAAATTAATATTCCCTCTTTTAGATGAAAATCCGGTAAACTCGAAGGCAGAATATTTACTTACAAAGGCATGGGTTGGAATTGCAAGACAGGAGCGGAAGAAAGGTAACATTAGGATCGCAAGGGAATATTATAAAAAAGCCCTGCAAAAATGGTCATTAAATCAAGAATTGCAAAACGAAGTTACAGAAATGGAGTTGAGTTCTTTAAATCATAGACTCGTTACTTCAAATATAAAGCCAACTAATAATTCTGAATGGACAGATCTTTTGAAAGAGATTAGAGATGATCTTCATATAATTAGGGAAAATCTTCAAAAAGAATCCAATACATCAAGCGGTGGAATCAGACAGTATATCCTTTACGTAGTGATCGGGCTATTAGTAATAATTTCTATACAATTAGGTATTTTAATTAGAAAATGAAATTATTAACTTTGGATTTTAATTATAATATTTTCTCAAGACTTCGGATAAATAAATGAAAAGAAAAAGTTTCTTTATTTTGATATTTCTTCTATCCCAATGCATACTTCCTGATCGAGATAAACAATCAATATCTTTTAATCCTGATACCGTCAGAGATGAAAAGTTGGACGTTATAAAAGTTATTCAGATATCGGATCACGATATAAAAGGAAAAATCATATTACTTAAGTCAGATTCTGATTTTGTAGATCATCTCCTTTCTAACTTTGTTGTCGATAATACAGAATCTGCCTTAATTCATTTATCTCAAGACTATTTGGTTGGTTTAATCATAATTGAAAATGAATCAGATGATCCCGAGCCATTCTCAATTAGAAATCTAAATCTACAGCTTGACGGCAAAATGTTAATCCCGCTGAAACCTGCGGATTATCCCAAACAGGTTCGTTGCTTTAATTGGAAAGGGACCACTAAGAATTTCTATAATTTCGTAGCTATATCTGCTGTGACAGTTTATACGGTCAGTGCTATGTTTGGCTGCCTTGAAGGAAGATGCGAAGGAATGGAATATCTGAAAAAGGAGACAGATTCACAACCTCCTTCAAAAGCAGGAGGAAACTATTTTTCAGATCTTAATTTTGTGACTACACTCGAATTTAGTTATAACACTGAAAGTGAGAAAGTCTTAATAAAGCCGAAATCCCTGTCAAAGGGAGTAGTCCTTTATAAGAATCCATTTCCACCAGAAAATATTAAGGATTATCTAACTAAAGGGAATTGCACAATTAAATAGCGGCTCACTTTATCTGGGTGGGATGGTTATTCAATATCCGTTCTCATTGGAATAGTAGCCAAGTAGCTCATGTTCTTCGAAAATAGCTATTGTAACCGGATCGGAGATTACCTCGATCATTCCTATTTCCCCAATCTCAAATACGTGCATTTCTCCGTAAGTATCAAATAGTAGAACCTCTCCAAAATCAAAAGGAGCGGATATAATTCGCTTATTCTCTAAATCCTCAGTTAGGAAAAACTTAAAAACTCCTACAGTAGATTCACCTTCCCAGGTTGTTACCTTTAGGATCTGCTTATCGAAGCAGGAAAGGAAATTTAAAATAACTTCCTTCCTATCTAGAAGAGGATCTTCAATTTCTAATGTTAATTTATTTAGGTTATAATTATCATTCATTTTCAAAATTGTTTAAAACCATCAAAAGCTAAGTTAATCTTTCATTTCCCTTGCTATACGATTTAAATTAGTGCAGATACTTTTAACCTTATCATCCCACTCAGGATTCTTATATCCCAATATTCCTTTTATATTCATCAGATAGGTCCTCTTCCATTTATAATCAAGAACATCTTCTGGTTCTCTGCTATAGGAATTTAAATTAATACAATTCCTCTTAGCACAATAATCCCAATCAAAATTTTCAATGTTCCTTCCTACATCCTCAGCGGTACCTTTAAGATTATTTACCTTTTGAACTTCTATCTTCGCTGAATATTTATATTGATATTCATACTTAAGAGTTTCGGGAGGCAAAGAAGAAAAGTTGTTAAACTCCAACAAGACCCATTCAAGACTAAATCTCTCCCTCGGCTTTCTGAAAAAGGCATTTAATCTGTTCGTGCTTACTCTAACACAAACATTCCATTCTGCATGTTTAGGATCTTTTGGTTTCGGCAACATGTATTGCCTTAAGTAGCTATCTAAGTTCACTACGGATTTCTGAGCACATTTACCCCAAGTATAGAATACTGGAGGCTTATCTCTTTCCCGGAGGAAGAATGCATATTTCAGTTCCAGATTATTTGCTATTTGTCCTGCAAACTGATGAGGAAATTTCTTACGAAGTCTTTCTTCTTGCTGAGAATCCATACTTCTCCCCCTTATGTTTAACAATATCAAAAGCGATCTCCACTATCTCTTTTTCGGTGTGATATCTCTTCAGCTTAGAAAGTGGTCCTAAGACTATACAAATATTCTGAAATTCATGCTTTCCACCGAGCCTCAAGGGCTTTATATGTTCTGCTCTTGCACTGTCTGGACTCAAGTGTCTTCCTGTAAGAAAGCATATCTCATTCTGAGAACCCAATTTCTTATAAAACTCCGGAGCATCGAATTTATAGTTCTCAGTTTCCATTAGCGAACCTCCTTTTGAAGTTGGTTCTTTATTCGTGGAAATTGAGTATATAAAAGATGTGGCAAAGAATCTGATCTCTGGACTATAGAGAAATCTACCCTTCTGTCGTGTGATTCTTTATTAAAGAGCTTTCTCTTTTGAATTAGACCATACTTAAGCCATTTCCTTAAGATGATCATAAGAGTTCTTTTATCTAGCTTAAATCTATCTGCGATGTATTGAACTGATGGGTGTTCTCCAGAAGTTTCTTTATAATATTGAATTGAGTTCCATATTTTGAAAGAGAGGTTTTCATATTTTAGCTCTCTCTTTCTTTTGTGCTTTGATTTTTGATTATCTGACCAAAAATCATTAAACCTCTTCATTTCACCTGCTAAAGTTTTTCTCCTTCGACTTATAGCTTCAGCACTGTTAAGAACATATTTGTTTTGTTCTTTATCCCTCCTTAACCTTTCTTCATTTTCAAGCTCCTGGTATTTCCTATTTTTGATAGCTTGGAAAAGCCATTTTTTAGTCTCTTTGGTGCTTCTTCTATGGGGATATTTTTCCTGTCCAATCCTCACCACCGTCGCAGACCCCGCTCCGGTAGATCGTCTTACCCAGAAAAAATGAGATCCGAAACACCTCTCAGTTATACAATCTAGTCCAAAAAACTTCGCAGTCTTAATAAAACTAAACTCATCCAAATATAACTTACTATATTCTGGTTTTATATAACAGTAACTACTAAATGATGATTTCAGTAGTCTAAAATTCCCTTCAATAGTTTGAGAATGTACATTATGCTTTTGGAATCTATTTCTAGCAAAACCAGAACGAGACTCTTTAGATTTACTCGAATGGTTTACCGATCTATGGTTCTTGTAGAGATTATATAAGTAGGGATAACCTTGGTCTGTAAAAAGAGGTACGCTATAAGGAATTTGTTCTACTAACAGTGGTCCTATTGTATTAGCTTTAGTATCAGAAACACTCTCAAAGAAAGCAGGACCATTCTGTACACAGATACCATGTACCAAAGTCCCTATTTGCCTCCCCCCAAGGCTCTTATTCATATATATAGAGCTAGTAAGACCACCATGTCTGTATCGGGATCTTCCCTTATTGGCTCTTTGACTAGTACTGTATAAAACACAAGAATCAGCAGATACATAGGGTTTTAAGCCCATTTTAGGAGCTACATCTGTTTCTATATTAGGATCTAGTTTAAATCCTTTATATTCTTCTTCCAAGGCTTGGTAAGTAAGAACTTTATATTTTGGTAATTGATCAGAACAGAATAACTGGAATCTTCTTTTTAGAGTTAATGCACTCTTGTATTCTATTCCAAGTCTTTTAGAAATCTCTGTTGCTGTAAGAACTTTAGGAAACTGTAAAAAGGATTCATGGAATACCACTCCGAACATATAGAGAGGTAGTTTTAATCCCATTAATGGTGTATAACTAAGACGAGACTGTTGTCGGTGGCATTTACTACAGCGTATTATATCTGGTCTAGTAGAGATCTCTTTATCTAAGATTCTTTCTTCGCAAGCAGGATTAATACATTTCTTTGGATAGAAATCATCTAAGAACTTTTTGGTAATTTTTTCATAGAAATCTGTATCAATACCTGATTGAAGCTTTCTATACAGTCTAATAGAGGAGAGATGTTTTCTTAAATTCTTAGGATTGCGCTCTGTATTCTTTTTACCTTCTTCTACCCTACTCTCTTCAGTTACTAAAGTTAAATATTTTGCAGGTTTGTTAACATTCAACCTAAGAGATAGGATCTCAGTCCAAGAATTTTCGGAATTCTTAGATAGATCTATCTCCAAGAACTTGTCTCCGAAAGAACAGTTTTTTGATTTTTGGAAAGGACTTGGTTTATTCTCCCAAGGCAAATTCGACCAGTTGATCATGATAGAAAGAAATCTATCTTCTTATATACTAGATGAAGAAAGCGCAAAAGATGCAGTAGCCTTAAAACAAAAAATTTCGGAATATTTTGCTCCTGCTCAGAATGATAAAAATTTAAGACTACTTTATCCTTCTCTTATCCTGGGTTCTTTTACCGGGATCCTGCGTTATCACCGGATCCACGAAAATAACATAGATCCTTCCCTTTTGGAGCAATCTGCCGAAATGTTATGGGAAGGGTTTTCAAAAGTCCGGCAATCTCCAATAACGAAAAAGAAAGAAAAACAGATAAAAAAAGCCTAAAATCCAGGATGGGATGAGTTTTTTTGTCGGAGTTTATCCCCGATAGGATAGATAAAATAAGTGTTAAAAACTTATTTACCAGGTAGAAATAGAACTAAGGATAAAATCGTCCTTTTATTATTAAATACCTTGTCAAGATAGCAAAATGCGGGCTCGTCTTTTAATCTTTTTAGTTGGATTTGGAATGTTATGCAAACCAATCGAAGTGCATAACCCGGCCATCCCATTTTCGGATGCTTGGTGGGAAACTACCTTTGTACGCTGCATTTTGGGGGAATTAGATGTTTGTCTTCCCGGGCCTGCTATTAGCGGAAGCCTTACCGCAAAATTCGTAAGCAATAATTCCGGAGCAGTCAATTCTTCCGACCTTACTTGGAGATCGGATACTGCCGGACCTTATGATGTCCGAATAGATTCTAGTTCTTGCACAAGCGGCACAAGTTTAACTACCGGAACTGCAGTCGCAAACTCGGATAATTTAGCTTCGATCAATGCGAGCCTTCTTCCTTTTGGAACAAGTTATATTAGAGTTTGTGTTACGGATCCGGTCGAAGATCTTACTGGTTCCGGGATTTTCCAGATCGTTCGGGATGATACTTATCCCACTACGAGCACAAATCCTGCAGGCGGCGCATATAATTCTTCTAAAAATGTTTCCATTATTTGTTCGGATATTGGAGGAGCAGGTTGTGATAAGATCTCTTATGTTACGGACACTTCTACTCCGGATATTGATGGGCCAACAGGAACTATAAATGTAGGCACTCAATATTCTACTCCTATCAATGTTGCCGCGAATTCTACCACTTCCTTTAAGTATGTTGCAAGAGACAAGGCGGGGAATGTATCCTTAGTTGACAGCGCAGACATCACAGTGGATACAGTGACTCCTACGATTTCCGCTACAAGCCCAAGCAACAGCGCAACTGGAGTAGCACTTTCTCCAGGATCAATCAGTTTGAATTTTGCGGAACCGATGGACACATCCGCTACAATGTCCATGACTACAGAAATTTATAATGGAACTTCATGGGTAACGATCCCAAACAGCAATTCATTCTTCGATTGGCAGGATTCTCAAACTTTAGTCATTACGATCAGTTGGACCTATTTTCCGGAGAATTCCCAGATCCGTTGGACTATTCCTTCTAGTTCTTTAAAAGACTTAGCGGGAAACGGAGTCTCGCAACAAGCTACTTTCACTACTGCGGCAGGAGCCACAGTAACAGGAGGACAAGTCTACTCCGGCCCAACTGCACACGGAACCTATACCGGCGATATTACTACTACGGATACTTCTACAGGTTTAGTTTGGAAAACTTGTTGGGAAGGAAGAACGGGACCTGGCTGCGCTTCCGGTTCTACCACAAATTCTACTTGGGCAAACGCGTTAGACGGATGCGCCTACTTAAATTATATACATGGCCCTGGAATAGGATATGCGGACAGAGAAAACTGGAGACTTCCTAGAGCGGAAGAATTGTACTCCTTGGTAGAAGGAGGTGCGGATCCATTCATAAACACTACTGCGTTCCCGAATCCTGTATCTCCCGCAACTTGGACGGCGTCCAGAGGGATCACAGGGTCCCCAGCGGATCAATACGCGAGGACCGTAGTCTTTATGTATGGAATTGTAAACCAATTCGATAAGAGCCTAGGTTATGCGATTCACTGTGTAAGCGATTGATCTTACTTTGCTAACAAGCTGGGATGATATCCTTCCGGGGTCTCATATCCCATAATATCTAAGATAGTAGCCGCAACATTCGCAAGCCCGGGACTTTGTAGATCTGTTCTTAATTTAATCCCGTTTTCAGGGTCCAAAACGCTAAAAGGAACCGGATTTAAGGTATGAGAAGTTTTAGGAACAGGTTTGCCTTCTTTGTCCTTCTCGACATTTCCTTTTTTGTCTAGTTGGTACATCTCGTCCGCGTTTCCGTGGTCTGCGCTCACTAATAGAATCACATTATTTTTTTTGCATGCTTCTGCAAGGCGAGCCATACATTCATCCAGAAACTCCATAGCCTTGACTGTGGCTTGATAATTTCCGGTATGACCTACCATGTCCCCGTTCGGGAAATTGATCCTGTAGAAGTCGGAATGATCCTCGGCTAAAACTTTTTCAAGTTCCGCAGTGATCGCTCTGGCTTTCATCTCGGGAGTTTGATCGAATGGAATTACGTCGGAAGGAATTTCCTTATATTCTTCGCTTTTAGGATCGAATTTACCGGAACGATTTCCGTTCCAAAAAAAGGTTACGTGTCCGTATTTCTGTGTTTCGGATAACGCGTATTGGTTGATCCCGGACTTTGCCATATATTCGCCTAAGGTGCGATCTATTGCGGGTGGACTCACTAAAAAACGTTCAGGCAATTGTAAATCCCCGTCGTACTGCATCATTCCCGCGTAACATACTTCCGGGAAATTTCCTCTATCGAATGGTCCGAAATTTTTCTGAGTGAACGCTTGCGAGATCTCTATCGCTCTATCCCCTCTGAAATTCGTGAATACTACCGAGTCTCCGCTTAGGATTTTCCCAACAGGTTTTCCCGATTCTTCCACTACAAAACTAGGAAGATACTGATCGATTACTGCAGGATCTTCCTTTCTAAAAGTTTCGATTGCAGTTTTTGCATCCGGGAAGGTTCTACCTTCTCCATGGACATGGATTTTCCATCCTCTTTCCACCATGGACCAATCCGCTTCGTAACGGTCCATTGTGATCGTCATTCTTCCTCCGCCGGAAGCGATCTTTATATCTGCACCTTTAGATCTAAGCGAGGTCAGCCATTCTTCGAATGGGATCAAATAATCCAAAGCGGACTTTTCAGGCACGTCCCTTCCGTCTAGAAGAATATGCAATCTGATCCTTGGGACCTTCTCCCGTATCGCTGCTTCTATCAAAGATCTTGTGTGATCTATATGTGCATGAACATTTCCGTCGGAAAATAAACCGATCAGATGAAGTGTGGAATTTTTGGTTTTAGTATTTTCTACTATTTCTTTCCAAGCTTTTCCTTCGAATAACAACCCTTCGTCGATAGAGTTATTGACTAACTTAGCTCCTTGATCAAAAATGCGCCCGCAGCCCAAAACATTATGACCTACTTCCGAGTTTCCCATGTCCTCATCGGAAGGCATACCAACTGCAGTCCCATGTGCTTTCAAAAGTATCGTGGGAGATTCTTTCCAAAGCTTATTTAGAAAAGGAAGATTGGCGCCTGCAATCGCATTCCCGAATTCGGGGCCTTTAGGAGTATAACCTACGCCGTCTAAAATTACGAATAATACCTTTTTGGGAGAGAAGGGAGTCTTTTTCTTTAGTTGCATTCTATTCCAGGAAAGCTCTTCCTCATGCTTCGTCAAGAGGATTCACATAAGGACTTCGGCATACACCCTTCGGTTTATACGGGTTTTATCGAAAAAGAAGGAGGAATTAGGTTTTTCGGTGGAAGCGTTTAGAATGCATTATATGATGGTTTTGAATATCCTCAGGGATACTCATATCTTTATGCGGATATCTTTTCGCAGACTATATGCTAAATTCTTAATATTTAATTATTCATAGACAAAGATGAACGCAAAAGGTCCCAAACCCTTAGATCCGAACACAGGCAACGTAGCCGTTCCCAGCTTCTTAAAAGTTAAGAAGTTAAACGAAGTAGTGAGTTACTACATGAACGACAAGATAACTCATTCCGTCTATAAAGCCATTTCTGCCGCAACATCTTTCAAGAACGTAAAAAAAAGACAATTATTCGAACCTCATCATAAAGTCCCTGAAGTTGGAGAACTAGGTCCGAAAGATATCGATCTTCACTTAAAACGTCTGTTAGAAGACGGCACAATTTCTCAACTTGCTTACTTGGTCAGCGACAGTGCCGAAAAACAACCGGAAGCACTTCCTTGTTACGCTTCTTTTCCGGAAGCGGAATCATTGGACCTGAGCAGGATCTATCTAGAACTCCTGGATTATTCCGTTTCTTCTCTCTTAAGTTATCTGGACCGAAAACAAGAAACAAGCAAAACACTTCTTTGGGAAAATCTGGAATCGGATCTGGAATGGGGGGCCAGGAAAGAAGCTCCATTCCCTCAGTTATTTTTGTATTTAAGACAGGCATTCCATAATGAACATTTCCGAATTCCGGCAAACGGAGAGTTTATTAAGGATTTCTTATTCGAATTAGAAGATGATCTTCATAAAAAGGGAAGAGTAATAGACGTTCCTGGATACGGACTATTCGCGATCAAAAATTCGAAAGAAGCCGTCCAGATCATGGATCATGTGGACGATTTTATCCAATCCAAAGGAACAAAACAATTACGCCACGTTCTGATGGACGAATTCCAAAAGATCGCTATGGAAGAAAAATTATATTATTCTAATACTTCCAATCCTGAAACCACAAAGTTCAAAACGGAAAGAGCGGAAGCTTTTGCAAGAGCCCTACCCGGCACTCCAAGCCCTGGAACTCCGGGAATGTTGAGTGTGGTTTTAATTCGCAGTCTTTCCGAACTTGCGGAAAAAGAACTTCATAAACAATCTGCGGAAAGAGATCGGAACAGATTCCACGATATAAAAAAGAATCTTCTCTCCGAATCAGGTTCTTGGGAAAAGAAAGTTCTTTTGGTTCCTGATAAAGAATTCAAATCTTATCCGGAAGAATTAAAAAGAATGCTGATAGATGATCTGGAGATCGGTTATTCCACTTGGGAGACCAAGACCACCACTATCCATGCATTCTTTCACAAAAATGCAAATAGTGTCAGACAGATCATTCTAAGTTTGGGAGCGGCCACAAGCGTAGAAACTTGGAAAATCCTATGTATCAGACAACTTGTGGAATCCAACGAACCTCAGATCAAATCTATATTCCGAGAACCCGATCTGGTCAAAGCTTACGGAAAAGTATTAAGAAAAGGTTATTTAGATTATTTCCCCTGGTATTATACCATTCTGGACTTGATCGGGATAGGAAGAATATTCCAAGATATGTTCTTTGCACAAGCAAAAGAAAAGATCAAAGGACAACAAAACTATCTCAAGGCCAGGAACCACGAAACTTCTAAAAAAGAAGAGCAGGCAAAAATACAAGAAAAGATCAAAGAAGAAGAAAAGATCCGTTCCGCAGAGCAGAAGTCCAAAATTTCTTTCGCAATGGATGAATTCTACTTTAGGCGCAGCGTTCCGCCTACTGCATCCGAGATACAAGGAGAAGTAGCGGAATTTTCCGCAGATCAATATTATCAAATCCTGGATCGGGAAAAATTCGTTTTTATTCCTTGGGAAAAGGGAAAGGAAAGAATGGACCAGATCCTTTGTTATCCTGCAAACGAATCCTTTAGGAATAAGGCCAGAGAATTACATCGTATTCTTTCCGAAAAAATGGAAGTTCTGCAAAACAAAGTCAGGACAGCCGAGGAAGAGGATAGCAGAGCCAGGATATCAAAAGTAATCAAACATGTGGATGAATGGTTTACTTCCCACAAATCCGGATCCGATAAGGCAACTCCTCAAAAGGGAAAAACGGAATCCGACGATCCATATGAATCTTTCCGAAAGGAAATTGATAAAGTAAGGAAAGTGGATAAATCCTAAAAAAATTTATTTTTTCCTTAAAAAGTGAGCAAAAACTCGTAATTTGGTTTGTGATCTCAAAGAAGAAATCACCCGACCCGGAACTATGAATTCGAACCCAAAGATCCTTTTCAGACTTATCCCGATCGTTTCGCTATTCTCCTTATTCTCTTTTTGCAATCAGGCAAACCCGATCAATTTGGACGGCAGCAGCAGTGCTGCCGGTGTTCTTTTAAACGTTGTTTTACCGAATATCATCGGTGCAGAGGTAATTCCGGAAGGTCTTCCACAACTTTCTTCTAATACAATGTACGATGCCGGGAATACCTATATAGATCTTACATTTTCAGAACAAAACCCCGTAGATGAAAACTTTACTATGCAAATCGAAAGTTACACTACGGTGTCCTCTCCCAGCTTTGTAGGCTATAATACATTTACTCTTACTGCAAACACAGGAACTCATTCTATCGGGTTCGCGTTAAATGCGGATGATGATAACTGTTTAGATCGTGCAGGAGACAAGTTCAGTTTCAGAATTACGAAAGATTCAACGGGAGATACTTTCGTATATGATGTAACCGTAAAGGACGGAGATTATTGTATTTTCGAATCTTCTGCCAAGACCCTGGCTCAGTTGGGCGGACTAAGCGCAATGGACAATCATTGTAAAAACTTAGCGGGTGTAAAAGGTCTTCCGAGAAACGCAGCTCACTATAAAGCGATGGTCGGCGCTCTTTCCACTGCCTATGGAGATAGGGATCCGGGGGGATCTTTGTCTTCTACATCCTTCTTCCGAGCTAATAAAAGATACGTTCGTAAACAAGGGAATGGAACCTGGGTAAAAGTTTTTTCCATTGGCGGGATCTGGCCTCCAAGTTCCGACTTTGATAATCCTTTGATCGATTCGGGACAATATTGGACAGGAATGCATTCAGGCTGGGGAAGATTCGATAGTAATACCTGTCTCAACGGCTCCGAAAGCTGGACAAATTCCAGCAGTTCCGCCAGCGGAACCTTAGGAACCTCAAGTGTAGTTACCGGAGACGCGGCCTATATGACAGTTTCTAGTTGTGATTCTTCTCAGGCCCTTCCGTTTATTTGCGTTTATTCTCCAAATTAAACCAAAAAATCGTTCAATTTTTTTCCTGCCTGACTGTTTTCATACTTTAAGGGGTATTTTCCTCTTAGAGATCGGGCGGGTGCGAATATGAAAGGATCTAGATCATTAAGGACAGCTTTCATTCTATTATGTCTTACTTTATGGGTTTCCAAGTGTAATAACGCGGAATCCACTGCTCTGGATGGGAGTAAGCCAAACCTAGCGGGTGCTATCACTATAGACCCTTCTATATTCTGGAATTTGTTCGTTACTCTTCCCCCGTATCCGATAGAGCCTCTATTGAACGAGGGAGAAGCTACCCTTACCGTAGATGAAAACGATGCAGCGGATATTATGTTCGCAATCCAGAACCCTCCTTCCGACGGAAGCTCTATTGAGTTCAGATTTTATAGAAATGATAATCTCACCTTTGTAACGGATTATAATCCGGACCAAGGAGGTTATCAGCAATATCTTACCTTGGCTTTCGCGCCGAATGCTCAAAACGCCAACTTCGATTATAAAAACGGATTCCAAATCAATTCCCTGGCGGATGATAACTGTTTGAATAACTATTACGACCTTGTCGCAGTAGATGTATCTTCCGGGATCTCTCAGAAATTTAAAGTTAAAGTGAATGATAGCGATAAATGTATTTTCGTAGCTACGAATAACGGAGCAGGTTACGCGGGAAACTTTGCTAAAAAGGGAATTGATAATTCGACTTTTGGAGGCCCGAGAGAAGTTGCGGATGATATTTGTAACTCTAATATTCCAAGTAATGCCAACCCGGACGTAGGTTATAAGGCTATGCTTGTAGTAAGCTACAGCCCTAGTAATAATCTCAGAAGTACTTCCACCGATTGGGTATTCAGTTCTTATAGAAGATATTTCAGCCAAGGCGGCAATAAATTAGCATATAGTTTTAGTACCGCTACTACGATCGGATTTGCAAATGCAGATCAGTGGGCTAATTCTCTCGGAACTTCCGGTAGAATATGGACAGGCTTCAGTTCTATAGATTGGACAACCGGCTCTTCTCCTACAACAACTCAATGCGGAGGATTGGCACCTTCAGGAGCGCCTTATTCTGCTTGGTATTCTTCCACAGCAACTGGAACCCAGGGACTTCTTACCGCGGTAAATGGAAATTCTATTGCAGAAATGACCAATACGGATCCTGCCGTGGTGATCCCAACCTTATGTTCTCAAAAGCGCAATATTGTTTGCGTTGGACAATAGCATTCTTCATTAAACGAATAATGCCAATAGGATAAAAAACCCCTCCAACCGAGGGGTTTTTTATTTTCGAACAAGCCTGCGATTTATATCTTATTCCGATAAATTTTAGTAAAAAAATTATTCCCTCGAAAAAAAAGCTCAAAGAGTTTAAGCCGGATTGTTGCCATTGTTATGGGGGAAACTATCCGAATTTCCCCTTCTTCGCAATGGAGAATACAAATGAAAAGATTCCTGAATTCAAACAAGACCGTAAACGGATTTTACCTATTAATTCACGGATGTTTTCTGCTCTCCTTCTTATTACTACAAGGTTGTAATAGTGCTAAGGCAATCAGCATAGATGCAAGTTCCTCTGCCTTAGGCGTCCTACTCTCGGACGGTGACTTCGGTATATTCGGTAATCTTGGGAATGCCGGTGGAACTTCTCCTGCCGCTACTTATCCGGTAAACATCTCTCTGAGCGGTTACGTAAATGTTACCTCTAATGATCTTAATCTTACCTTATCGAATTCAACTGATAGTACAACCCAGACCTTAGCATTGACAGCAAACGGTTCTTATTCTTTCTCCACGGAACTTAATATCGGAGATTCTTATTCGATCACATTAGGTTCCTATACCCAAGGACAGACTTGTAGTATCAGTACAAATGCGAGCGGCACAGCGGGTACTACTGGAAGCGCCACAATAGTATGCGAAAGGCAGTTGGCAATCGCTGCAGGTTGGGAAAATAACGCAACCGTTCCCGTTTTAAGATTATTCGGAGTAGATCACTCTTCCTCTCCTTATTCGGTAACTAAAAATCTTTCAGTTACGATTGGTGGATCACCTAGCTCGGTGGATCCTGAATTAGTTTGGAACGGGACCAACTATTTACTCATATGGAAGTCTGCCAATACCACTATCAAAGGACAATTTTACGA
Source organism: Leptospira dzoumogneensis (assembly GCF_004770895.1). Lineage (NCBI taxonomy): Bacteria > Pseudomonadati > Spirochaetota > Leptospiria > Leptospirales > Leptospiraceae > Leptospira > Leptospira dzoumogneensis. Next base: position 176,473 of record NZ_RQHS01000019.1, read on the forward strand.
TATAAGTCTTACTGCGGTAGGATCAACGTTTACGATTTATAACGGAGCAAGCGTAACTATAGGAAAAGTTTCCGCTGCTTATAATCCGAGCGGAGAATTTGCCGTCGTTTGGACGGAAGCAGCTTCCATTAGAGCCGCAAAATACCAAAGGATCAATTCTTCTACAGGTGCTTTGATCGGAACTGCGACTACTCTTGCTTCTTCGACTAGTAATAACTATTCTAATGCGGATATAGTTTGGGATGGCAGCATTTACTATACTACTTTTAAACAAAGTACAAGTGGTAGTGCAAATTCTTTACTCACTTATAGTTTCCTGGCAGCAGGCGGTACTTTGATCAGAACTTATTCTAAAACAACCGGTGCGGATTCCCTTTCTTTGGATTACCCTTCTTTATTAGTACAAGGTTCTAATACCTGGTTGTTTTTCAGCCAAACAGAGACTGACGGTGCCGGAAACGTAATCGCTTCTACTTTAAAAAGTGCTCAAAATTTCGCTACTAGCACAAGCACTATAAAAACCGAGACAAATCCTTATTACTGCGACCCTGCAAATAGCAGCGGGGATCAGTACATGATCCCTTCTGCAGCGATTGCAAGCTCCGCGAATTTGCTCGTTTCTTATGATCTATTCTGTGCTGATATGGGAGTTTACAACGAGGTTTCCGATCTTTCTATTGCTCTCCCTTCCGGAACTCCGGGAGCAGTAACAAATTATTCTTACGGTCAGATGGCGACAGGTGCAACTATGGGTTCTTCGATTACTTGCAGGACTAATTATTGCTTTATGAGTGTCGGCGACGAAAGTGCTAATTATCTTTATCTATTCGATCCGGATCCGACCAACGGAGGAGATAACTCAACAATGAACCTATACTCGGACACAACAAATGGGATCGAAAATCCTAAGACTGTAATCCAATAATTACCAAGACCGCTTAAAAACAAAAAACCCGGGCCACTCAACAGTGATCCGGGTTTTTCTATTTTCAGCAGATATGGTCTACTAAACTAAAATAACTTATTTCCAGTCCTTAATATCGGATCTCGTATTTGAGTTCCCCATTCCAGCCTAACCCATTACCCCCAACGGTCATAGGTTGGTAAGAAGGAGCGAAACTGAATCTAAAACCGGAGCTAGGTCCTTCTGCAAGACCCTGCTCCGCCTTTACTCCTAAATAATAGGAATAGAAGAGCTGCAATCCATAAGCAATCCCAAACAAATATTGGTAATTATTGGATTCTTCCGCAAGACCCTGGTAATGATTGAATGCACCCTTGTTTACTAAGAATGCTCCGAGCAAACGCTGGGTAGTATTTGCAGGTAAAGAAAGGACAGGATCGTTCAATGCAAATATGAAATAATTTCTTGCATTCTCCTCATAAGCACCCTTAGCGGAACTGAAATCGTTCTGGGCCTTAACTACCAGATAAGCTGCCCCAATAACGGCTACAAATGTCGCAGAAGCCCTATATTTTTTGTCCGCTTTCCAAATCCCCCAACCGGGAACAACTGCTGATTTGAGTGTATAATCCCAACGAGGTTTTTGGTACCATCTCTGGACCGCCGCTTCTTCCTCGGTCTTTTTAGGTTCCTCTTTAGGTTTAACAGGATCCTTTTTCACTTCCTGCTTAGGGGTATCTTTTAAGTTTAATTCAGCAATCTCCGTTTTTGGAATGGTTAGAACCTTTCCATCCACTTCGATCTGAACTTCCGTACGGGTCTGGTTTACCACTTTCCCTTGGAGCACCTTTCCGTTTTTTAAGGTTAGGCTAGAGCCAAAAAGAGAATGGGAAACGATCAGGAAACAAATTGCAAAAAGCCAACGATAAGGCATAATCTATCTTAAATCCCTTTGTTTAGGATTACAGACACTAAAATTGTCTGGCTATAACCGTTTTAAAACGGATTGCTTTCTACAAGAAAAAACCGAATTTACTTGAAAAAAGACCGATAGAAAAAAATTTCTATTCTACCGTGTCTGAAACCTTGTTTTTCGAAAAACTATACAATAAAAATAAGGATCACTTGTTTTCATTTATTCGGCGCTCCGTCCAAGATGAATCCACAGCTCTGGATCTATTACAAGACACCTTTTTGAACTTTTTTAAACATTATTCCGGCAAGGAATTACCGGATGAGCAGGTTTCCAGGATGATCTTATTTAGGATCTCCAGAAATTTAATGATCAATCACGGAAAGTCCTATTATCAAAAGAACGTTGCTCTCGTTGGAGAGGAAACTTCTTCTTTATTCGGCTCCAAAGGCCAGGGTCCTGAAAACCAGGTCCTGGATGAGATGGAAGCCCAAAATCTCGGAAAGATCATAAGTGAATTATTAAACACCTTACCGGAAGAACAAAAGACCGCTATCGAGCTACGTTATTCCCAAGGCTGTAAATTGGAAGAGATAGCCTCCGTATTGGATTTATCCGTATCCGGTGTTTCCAGGCTTCTGGAAAGAGCCGAAAAGCAGCTTTTACAAGAGGGGAAGAAGAGAGGCATACAACCTTCTTCTTTTCTAAAATCCTAGGATTTTCGCCAAAATATGTATTTCGAACAATCGATTCATTTCGTCAAAAAAGCCATCCCCACTCAAAAAAATGAGCAAGGTACTTTCCTTCAGTTTGTTGATCCAACTGAGCGGGCAGGACAATGTGAACAGGCCCGGGACTAAAGGATACGGTAAAGAGGATGGAAAGAATGAACCCTGAATTCCAAACATTCGCAGAGCTCCTCAAAAAGTCTCTACCGGATCCTAAGGCACCCGACTTCGATCCAAAATGGATCGGCATGTCTCCTCGCTTCTCTGTGGAGGCAAATATCATGCAATCTCCTACTAAGGACAATGTAGTTCAACTGAGCGGCTCCAAAAATAAAGTATGGTTCTTAGCTGCGGCAGCAATCCTATTCGTAGGAATTGGAGCCGGAACTTATTTCACTATTTTCAAAAAAGAAGCCGCACCTGTAGCCGAAGGCACACTGCTTAAAGCGGCGGTTGTATTCGTTAAAGGCGAAGCAAAAAATGTAAAAGAGACTCCTGTCGCATTACATTTAGGTGATATACTTAGCGAAGGCGATAAGATCGTAACAGGCAAAGGTGGATCGATCGATATCGGTTTGACCGATTCCAGCGTAATTCGTTTAAAAGAGAATTCCGAGTTGGTTCTCAAAAGTTTAAGACAAACGGACGCTTCTCAAATCAGGATTTCCCTAATGTCGGGTAAGATCTTGAACTTAGTTGAGAAGGAAAAGAAAAACGCAAACTACTTCGTAGATACTCCTACTGTGGTGGCTGCGGTCCGAGGAACTTCTTTCGAAGTGAATGCTTCCGATAAAGAATCTTCCGTCTTCGTAGTCGAAGGTGCAGTCGAAGTAACTCCTTTGATCCACGACAAGTCCGAAAGAGCTTTAATCACCGGCGGATTGATCATAGTCACAAACGAGAAAGTGATCGTGATCGAAGATCAAAAACGTGCTAAGGAAGAATCTCCTGAATACGGTGACATGCGTAAGAACTTAAGCGGTCTGGATAAAGAAGTTTTAGCATCTACTCAAAACTTAAAGACTGCTAAGACCGAACAAGAGCTGGAAGAACTTTACGATAAAAGTATCGAACAGATCATAATGAAAGACGGCCGCGAGCTTAGAGGTGTTGTGGTTTCTCAGAAGAAAGGAAAACTGATCGTTCAAACACTGAAAGGATCTTATATCCTGGATGAGAACTCGGTCGAAAAGATCATCTATTAAGAAAAATGAATAGATAGCTCCTAAAGTGAAGACCCGGGATTTGATTCCCGGGTTTTTTTATGCCTGCATAGTTTTGCGGGTTGAAATAGATCTATACGGACCATTCCCCTAATTTTTTATCAAGGGAGAAGGACCCGGCTCCTCTGAACAAAAGGGAGATCGCCGCGGATACCGCCAGAATATGGTATTCAAAACCTTCTCCGCCTTTGTCCCCGAACCAATTCATAAAGAAGCCGTAATCTCTATGAGTGAAACCTGCTACCGTTAGAGTGATCGCAAGTCCCAAGACCCAAAACCTGGTCAAAAATCCGAATACAAGACAGATCGTTCCGATGAATTCAAAACCGATCACCAGAACTCCTAAAACATAAGGAGCACCTAAAGTCTCAGTAAAATAATCCATGGCTGTATAAAACCCGGAACCTTCGAACCAACCCAATGCCTTTTGGGCTCCATGTGGGAAGATACAGATCGCAAGGCCCAATCTTAGGAATACAGGCCCTAAACCTTCTTTCGTTTGGAATAAATTATATAACATGCCGAATCTGCATCCCATAGAACCCAAATCCGGACATATTTCCATTCTAATTTATCTGCATTGGGACCGGAAGTCTGCTTACAGGGCAAAATAGGTTGTCGAAAGGGGTATTTCCGTAAATTTTGGCAATACGAACGCATCGGAAGGTACCTATGTCTGAAGAGACAGCCGAAAAGAAGAACAAAAAAATCAACAAGATGAGCGCCGGGGAGCTTGACCAAGCTCTGAAAGACGCAGTCGAGAAGATGAACGGGGAAACGAGCAAGTACGTACAACATCTTAAAGCGAGAAAAGAAGAACTCGCTAAAAAGAAGTAAGCACTACTTTCAAAACCCACAAAACCCTCCGCGGACTCGTGCGGAGGGACCTCAAGATTCCCGGGAACCATGCTACAATTCATCGATATCAAGCACCGGTTCGGTAGCTCCACACTTTTCGAAAACTTCTCCTGGCATATCAAACCAGGCTCCAAGATCGCCTTAGTAGGACCAAACGGTTCCGGCAAATCCACTCTATTCAAAATGGCAGTAGGAGAACTGAATCCAGAAGAAGGATTAGTCAGCCGCTCCAAACATACCGAGATCTCTTTATTCCAACAAATCCCTGATTTCAATTTTGAAGCAAGGGTGATCGATACGGCACTTTCTAAACATAAACATTATAATGAATATATAAAACGTGCAGAGGACATTCATGCAAGAATGGACCGTACGGATCATGATTCTACTGAGTTCACAGCATTATTAGAAGAACAAAGCTCTTTAGAAGAATACGCATTTACATACGGCGTTCATGAATTGGAAGCCCAGGCAAAAAAGATCATTGGTGGTTTAGGTTTTTCTAATGATCAAATGGAGAAGAAGGTAAAAGAATTTTCTCCCGGTTACCAGCACAGGTTGGGACTCGCAATTGCAATTTTGAATCCTGGGAACCTTCTTCTTTTGGACGAACCTACCAACCACTTGGATCATGCTTCTAAGTCTTGGCTCGCGGAATATTTAGTGAATACGAATCGTTCTTTCGTTCTGGTGACTCACGATCCTGAATTCTTGAATGCGACTACTGATACGATCGCAGAGTTGAATCCTTCAGGTGTTCTGGAATTTAAAGGAACTCTGGAAGATTATTTCGAACATAAAAACGAACTTTTAGATAAATTAAGGCTTCAATTCAAAAAAGAAGAAGCTTACTTAAAGAAAAGGACTGAGTGGATAGAACGTTTCCGTTCCAAAGCTACTAAAGCAAAACAAGTCCAAAGTGTTATTAAAAAATTAGAAAAAAGAGATAAGGTAGAAGAGCCTGAAGATTCCTTCTGGAATTCCAAAACCGAGTACAGGTTCAATTATACTCCTTGTGGTAATCTTTCCTTCAGAATAGAGAATGCTTCCTTCTCTTATGAAAAAGGCGGGAAGAATATTTTCTCAAACGCGGAACTTCATGTTTCCAATGGGGACAAGATCGCGATCATAGGTCCGAACGGTGCCGGTAAATCCACATTTTTGAGAAATATATTAGGAATTCATAAACTATCCGAAGGTTCCGTTACTTTCGGACCTAAAACAAAGATCGGCTACTTCTCCCAAAACCACCACGAGCACCTGGATCCTGAAAAAAATCTTTTAGAAACGATCCTTTCCGTGTATCCGGACCTTCCGGATGTGGAAGCTCGAAAACTATTGGGTTATTTTTCTTTCAGCGACGATAGAGTTTTCAAAAAAGTGGGACTTCTTTCCGGAGGAGAACAGAGCAGATTGAGATTGGCTCTATTAGTTAGATTCTCCTCCAATACTTTATTTTTGGACGAGCCTACCAACCATTTGGACTTGGTGGTAAGAGACAATTTGAAACGTGCACTCCAAGAATATCCCGGAGCGGTTTTAGTTATCTCCCACGATCCTGACTTTTTAAAGGACCTATGCACAAGGACCGTTTCCGTTTCCAACGGAAAAGTAAAAGATCTGAATACCAGCTTTTCGGATTATCTGAAATTCCCTCCGGAAGAATTGGAAGCAGAAGGCGGCTTTACGGTCAAAGCCCCGGCCGAAAACGCAAGCAACGAGAACAAGAGCAGATCTCAAAAGAACGCTGACAAAAATCGGGTCAAAAAAATCCAAAAAGAAATAGAACAAATCGAAGCTAAGATCGCTCTATTAGAAAAGAATAAATCCAACTCTGAGGAACTTCTCGCAGATCCCGAGTTTTACAAAAAACGCAGTTATCAAATGGAATTAGACACTTATAACGAGACCAAAAAAGAGATCTCTAAATTGACCGAAACCTGGGAAAAACTGCAAATCGAAATGGAAGAACTTTCTTCCGTAGTATAGAATTGATCCATAAGGAGACTGAATGAATCCGAAAGAATTAAAAAACAGATTAGATGCCAGAAAATCGGGAAGCGACGATTTTTACCTTCTGGATGTACGTAATCCGAACGAACAAGAGATCAGCACGATTGACGGAACGGATCTTTTGATCCCTGTAGCAGAATTACCTGCTCGTATCGGAGAATTGGATCCTTGGAAATCTTCCGGAAAAGAAGTGATTGTATATTGCCGTTCCGGAGCAAGATCCGCGAATGCCTGCGGAGTTTTAAAATCCACAGGTTTTGCGAAAGTATTTAACTTAGAAGGCGGGATCCTTTTATATTCCGACGAGGTAGATCCTAGTCTGGCTAAATATTAAGAATTTATCATCTACTTAGATAAAAACTTAGAGATAGCCGGAAGAACTACTTCCGGCTTTTCTATATGAGGTAGATGCCCTGCATCCTTTACCAAAATAAATTCAGCGTTCAAAAGTTCTTTCACATACTCCCCTTTTTCCAAAGGAGTAGTATGATCTTTATCTCCCCAAAAAACCAATACTTGCTTTTTAGTTAATGCCAAGTTTTCGAATTCGGGTTTAGGATCGAAAGAAATAATATTTCTGATCGTGGACAGGATAGCTCTTCCGAAACCTTTAAAACTAAGTTGGGTTTCGTATTTTTCCATCCAGCCGCTTGGAACCTTAGAAGGATCCACAAAATCAGCAGAGATACCTTTAGGCAGAGAAGGAATATAAACTACAGAGTTTAAATATTCTCCAATCAAAGGAATCCCCAAAGGGAAAGTATTCGTTTTTGCAGTAAGCGGATCCACTAAAACAACTTTCTTAATTTGATCCGGATGTTTAGAAACATAATGAGCAACAATAGGACCTCCCATAGAAAGCCCAATTAGATCGAATGGATCATTTATATGCAGAAAACTTAATAGATCAGAGATCTGAGTGGTAAACAAATCCAGATCATAGACTACATCCGGTCTGTCGGAATATCCTCTTCCATAAAGATCAAAACGTAAAACTCTATAACCTGCATCCGTCAGTGATTTTTGAATAGGATCCCAGATAAAATACGGAGTGGAAAATCCGTGAACTAAAACTATAAGATTTCCTTTTTCAGGTCCGGACAATTCATAATGAGTCCAACCTACAGGAAGTTCCGCAAACTGTCCGGAAGCTTCGGAGCGGATCGATTCGTTTAATTCGATTTTTTCTCTAGAACGTACGAATGGAAGAGAGGTAAGTACGATGAGTACGATTACCGCCAGGCCGAGTAGATATTTCTTTTTCATTCTTTGTCTAAAAGAATTTTACGGAAAAATAAAAAGCCTTCGTCCAGAGGATCGCCTATCCCTCTTTTTTTCAACATTCCGGTCATATCCAAAACGATGATCCCGTACATCCAGGAATACATTGTTCTTGCGAGAGAAGGATAATCTTCTTCTTTGATCTTGAATTCTCCCGATCTAACGCCCGCTCGGATGGTTTCCAAAAATACTCGGTAACTGGTTGGAAGTTTAGGGAACGCTTTTCTGTGCATATGACCATGAACAGTGTTGAACATTACCTTATGAAGCTCTTGGTTATTCCCTGAAAAATCATAATAAGCCCTTGCGATCAGGGTCAATTTTTCGTAAGAGTTTTTTCCGTTCAGTCTGGAAGCTCTCAGAGTTTCGGTTAACTGAGCTTCTCCCTGGGAAATGATAATTTTGATGATATCTTGCTGGCTTTTGAAGTGAGAATAAGGACTTGCAACGCTGCAATCCAGCTTCTCGGCGATCCTTCTCATGGAAAGCCCATCAATTCCCTCTTCGTTCAATATATCCAATGCCGCCTGGACAATGGATTCTTTATTTAAACTATTTCTAGTGCGTCTTCTAGGACGCGGAGCAGCTACTGCAGTCATAATTTTTGCCTTCAGGACGATCGAAAGCCGAGAACGGCTCGAATATCGTCCCCATTGTCCAGTTATCCCAAAAATAGGCAGGATGTTCAAGAGTTTCCTTTTCAAATTTGGGGATTTTCCTAGTATAGGATACAAAAAAGATAGAAACGGACCCCTAGAATGAAAGCAACCGCCTCTTCCAAGGTTAAACCAAAGACCAAAGCCTCAAAAACTACACAACAATCTCCCAAAAAAGCCATAAACACGAAGAGCAAAGCCCAATCCCCTAAGAGACATTTTCCAGCTCCATGGTCATTAACAGGAGAAGGATTCCTGTTCCCACTGTTTGGTAGGAAGTCCTACAATTCGGAAATGGCATTTTTGGATGAAGAAGATCGTAAATCCTTCAGAGGAGGACTAGGCTCTCTGATGTTAGTGAACTATGAAAGATCAGATGTAGGACCTTATTACGAACTTTTATACATTCCCGGAAATTTCGAACATAAGGATTCGAATTATAAAAGGATCACTCGCATTTTTGTATCCAGCCAAACCTCTGTGGACGAAGGAATTCGTAACTGGGCCATCCCAAAAGAAAGAGCGGACTTCGTTTGGAAAAAAGAAGGTTCAGTAACTAAGGTAGAAGTTTCCAGAGACGGAAAAACTTTTTTCAAAATTAAGATCCGCACATTAGGTTTTAATTTTCCGGTAAGCACTTCCATCCTTCCTTATGTTCTTTTACAAAAAGCGGAAGACGGATCCAAATTAAGCACGGCATTTATAGGCACTGGTAAGGGAAAATTCGCAAGAATAGAATCCGTTTGGTCGGATGAAACTATCTTTCCTGATTTTATCAAAGGTGGTGGAATGAAAACCGGAATAGGTGCTTCTCCTTTCCATCTTACCTTCCCTGTTGCTGAACTTGTAGAATAAGCTGAATATTCGAATTTAATAAAATACTTTAAATAAAGATCCGATAGGAGTCCTGCTATGAAGAAATTCAGTTTAGCGATTATTCTTCCGTTCTTGTTCTTGTTTTTTTCCGGGTCGACATTTTCCGGAACTGCCAAACCTCAGATTAAGGATTTTAATTTCGAGGCAGGAATGTCCAAGGTAGATATCACAGGACCTCCGACCGGGATCATGTTCTGGGGTTATGCTCAAGAAGGCCAAAAAGGAGAAGGTATACATCTACGACAATTCGCAAGGGCCCTGGTCATCAAAGATCCTAAAACCGGAAAAGTATTAGCGTATGTAACTGCGGAACTAGGCGGAGTCCCTCATGAAATACAAAGAGATGTAGTAGCTCGATTGAAGAAGGAAGTGGATCCTAATTTCAATTTAGCGAATGTTCTTCTGAACGCTTCTCATACTCATAGCGCTCCAGCCGGATTTTTTCACTATATTCAAAATTCAATATATACTACTAAGTTTTTTCCCGAATATTATTCGGTAATCACAAACGGTATCTTTCAGGCTATTAAAGAGGCTTATTCCAAGAAAGAAATAGCTCAGTTATTGATCGGAAGCGCAATTGTAGAAGGAGCCGGAGTCAACCGTTCCTTAGCTGCCTACCAAGCAAATCCTAAGGAAGAAAGAGATAAATATAATTCTGATACGGATAAAACTATGATCCAAATTTCTGTGAATACCAGAAGAGGTGTAATCGGGATCGTAAACTGGTTCGGGGTCCATACTACAAGTATGACATTCGACAATCATTTAGTATCTACGGATAATAAAGGATACGCTTCTTATCTTTCGGAATTTGAAGCCGCAAAAAGAGGACAAAAGGATTTTATCGCGATCTTTGCCCAAGCAAATGAAGGAGATGTGACTCCCAACCTGAATCTGAACAATACAGGTCCTGGAAAGGATATGTTCGAAAGTACAAAGATCATCGGGGAAAGACAATATCTTGCGAGTTCTAAGATCTTAAATGATGAAAATCTGAGAGCATTACCTTCCGGTCTCAATTATACTCAATCCTTTATAGATATGCCAAACTCGATCGTTCGTAAGGAATTTTCAGAAACTGGAAAAGACGAAAGAACTTGTTTGTCAGCTTACGGATATGCATTAGCGGCAGGTTCGACGGAAGAAGGCGGAGGGCATTGGCTTTTCCACGAAGGAATGAAGGACGAAGACAGGAAATTCTATATCGATTGGCTGGCCGCAAGATTACTACAGGCTCCAAGCGATGATTTGAGAGTTTGTCAAAAACCTAAAGCGATCCTTTTCCCTATGGGAGAAACAAAACCGGATCCTTCTCTTTCTCAAATTCTACCTTTGGGACTTGCTACAATCGGCGATTTTGCCCTGATCGTTTCACCTAATGAAGTCACTACGATGTCCAGTAGAAGGATGAAAGAAACAGTCAAAAAAGTTTTAGGCTCTAAGATCAAAGACATCGCTCTTTCGGGACTGACCAACGATTTCGCAGGATATATCACTACCAAGGAAGAATATTCTACCCAACAATACGAAGGAGGTCATACACTTCATGGTCCGTTTAGCTTAGATCTTTTCAGACAAGAATACGACAGACTTGCAAATGATCTTTTGCAGAATAAAACAAGCAACCAAGGACCTTCTCCCAAAGACCTAAGTTCTACAGTTGTAGGCACTGATGTTCCGAATAGAGATAAGATCTCTTCTTTCGAACCTAATATCAAAACCCCAAATAGGAGTGTTGCAAAGATTGGAGAAACAGTTTCTTGCGAAGTGAGTTCCGTAAATCCGAACATCTCTTATCCAAAACAAAAATCCTATTTTGATGTGGAGAAAAAAGAAGGAGATAAATGGATCACCGCTTATACGGATTCCAGTTGGGCCACTAAATTCTATTATAAAAGATCATTCTTACCTTTGTTCGATGATAAGATCCGATTGGTTTGGGAAACGGATAAGAATGATGTGCCTGGAGTTTATAGACTAAAACATTCTTCCTTCTATCTAAACAAGGAAGGGAAAGAAGTCCCATTCTCCATTGATTGCCCCGAATTCGAATTAAAATAGTATGACTCGGAAACGATGTAAATTGGAATGGTAGTACACCGTATTGATCTGCAGTTAATGACTGCGTAGTATTTAATATTTTTAGGACTGGAAAAATGGAAGAAGCAGTTTTGTTGGACGGGATCCGCACCCCTTTCGGAAATTTCGGCGGAACATTAAAAGATGTAAGCGCAGTGGATTTAGGAGTACTAGTTTCCAAATCCTTGCTGGAAAGAACAGGAGTCAATCCTTCCGATATAGGTGAGTCTATTTTCGGGAACGTGGTCCCTACAGGAAAAGAAGCTATCTATCTCGCTAGACATATTGGACTCAAGACCGGATTACCGATCACAGTTCCTGCCCTGACCTTGAACAGACTTTGCGGTTCCGGAATGGAAGCAATCATCCAAGCGGCTAAAAAAATCTACTTGGGAGAATCGGAAGCGGTTCTTGCAGGTGGATCCGAGTCCATGAGCAATGCGCCTTACGTTGTGCGTAACGCAAGATGGGGAGTTAAATACGGTTCCGCTGAATTCGAAGATTCATTAGAGCAAGGACTTACTGACCAATACGTTGGACTTATCATGGGCGCTACTGCGGAAAATCTTGCAGACCAATACAAGATCAGCAGAACAGAACAAGATGAATGGGCAGGCATCTCCCAAACTAGGGCGGAAAAAGCTACGGTAGAAGGTAGACTAAAAGAAGAAATCCTTCCTGTGACCGTTGGCGGAAAAAAACCGGTTACATTAGAAAAAGATGAATTTATCAAAGGTGCCGCTTCTATCGAAAAACTTTCAGGTTTAAGACCAGCATTTAGGGAAGGTGGAACAGTTACCGCAGGAAACGCGTCCGGTTTGAATGACGGAGCTGCTGCTACAATTATTACTTCCGCCTCTTACGCTAAAAAGATCGGTAAAAAACCTTTAGCAATCATCAGAGGATACGGACATGCGGGATGTGATCCTGCAAAAATGGGGATCGGACCTGCGTTAGCGATCCCGATCGCTCTTAAAAAAGCGGGCTTAAAACTTTCAGACATGAGCCTTGTAGAAGTGAACGAAGCGTTTGCAGCTCAGTATCTTGCTGTCCAAAAAGAATTGGGCCTAAATCCTGAGATCACGAACGTAAACGGCGGAGCAGTCGCGATCGGACATCCACTCGGAGCAAGCGGTGCGAGAGTGACGATCACTTTGGCTTACGAACTTAGAAGAAGAAAGGCAAAATACGGAGTCGCTTCTCTATGTATCGGTGGTGGCCAAGGGATCGCTCTTATCCTGGAAAACCCGGAAGCATAATAAAAAAAGACTAGGTCCCGCTTAAATTTGCAGGACCTAGTCCAGTTCTCACTTCCCTAGTTTACGCTTTTATAATCTTTTTTCCAATTCGAAAGCTTCTGCCAAAAGTTCGTAAGAACGAACCCTGTCTTTAAAATCATAAGTGATCGTAGAAACCACTACTTCATCAATCCCATATTCTTCGGTCAGATCTAAAATCCTTTTTTTAACCGTATCGGGAGTCCCTGCAATCATTCTCCCCCGATTATACAATAATCTAACCCTTTCCATATCGGAATATACATAAGGTTTAATTTCTTCGTAAGAAAGTATACCCTCGCTGATCCCTTTTTCAATATTTAAAAGTTGTCTGTCCATTACAGCTTGTAGTTCTTCTGCCTTCTCTTTTGTATCCGCACATAACACGAATATTCCTACGCTTGCATAAGGAGTCAAAAGAGCTTCCGAAGGTTGGAATCGGTCTTTATAAGCTTGGATACTCGCATATCCTCCGGTAGGATTGATAAACTGAGCGAAAGATAGAGCGATTCCAAAATGAGCCGCAATCAAAGCGCTTTCTCCACTAGAAGTTAAGATCCAAAGTTCAGGACAGGTTTCCGCAACAGGGATCGCTTTTACCTTCTCTTGGATAGAATCAGGCTCCGCATTATCCGTCAAAAAATCCCGTAAATCCATCAACTGCTGTATAAAATCATTTTGGACAAAACTATTAGAAGGATTCAATATAGCGGCCGTTAGTCGATCTCCACCGGGGGCCCTGCCAAGCCCAAGATCTATTCTTCCCGGGAACAAAGTCTCTAACATTCTAAAATTTTCGGCGACTTTAAGAGAACTATGGTTGGGAAGCATGATACCGCCGGAACCCATACGGATCCCTTTTGTTTCACCAGCAAGATGAGAGATCAATACCTCCGGAGAAGATCCGGCCAGGCCAAGTATATTATGATGTTCTGAAACCCAATATCTATGGTAACCCAGCCTATCGGTAAGTTTTGCAAGTTCGATCGTCTCCTGGACGGCTTGGAATGCAGTCCCGCCCTTACGAATTGGAGACTGATCTAAAACACTTAATCGGATCATATTAGAATGCAGACTTGACCACTCCGCCATCCACTCTGAGTGCAGCACCATTTGTAGCGGAAGAAAGTGGAGAAGAAAGATACACTACCAAATTTGCGACTTCTTCCACTGTTGCGAATCTTTGTAAAAGAGAAGTTGGTCTTGCGTTTTTGAAAAATTCTTTTTCAACGGTTGCAGTGGAAACGTTTTGTTGTTTTGCTAGATCTTCTAAAAATCCTTCTACACCTTCGGAACGAGTTGGTCCCGGTAGAATAGAATTTACTGTTACATTGGTTCCTTTTGTGAGTTCCGCAATTCCTCTGCCCAAAGAGATCTGAGCACTTTTGGTAACTCCATAATGGATCATTTCATTCGGGATCTGTATCCCTGATTCACTCGATATAAATAAGATCCTTCCCCAATTCTTTTTAAGCATAGAAGGCAGATAGGCCCTGGAAAGTCGAACCCCGCTCAGAACGTTCAATTCGAAAAAACGGATCCAATCCTCGTCCGGGATTTCCACAAAATCTTTAGGTTCGAAGATCCCGACATTATTCACAAGAATATCTACATTAGGGAATTTTGATGCGATTTTATTTACTTCTTCCTTGCTGGAAAAATCCGCTTCTACTCCTAGAAGATTTGCTTTTGGGACTTTTTTCTGTATGGTAGAGATTGCCTCTTCTACCCTTGCCTTGGTCCTTCCGTTTACGATGACCTGTGCTCCTTCTGCCGCTAGGCCCGTGGCGATTGCGAGTCCGATCCCGGCGGTTGATCCTGTAACTAATGCTATTTTATCTTTGAGTTGGGTATCCATGTATTGTTTTCCATTACTTAGACGAGGCTAACGCGAGACTAGGCAAAAAGGGTTTTAGCCATGATTTGGTCTTAGGTCGGCTTCTAATTAAATCTTAGGATTTGCGGTAAGATATTTTACAGCAATTTTCGGGTTGTGCTAAATTCAAAAAATCTTTTATACTAAGGCAAGAAATGATCCTAAGTAAAGAAATCCAATCCCCTTTAGGAATACTTCTCGCGGGCGCAGTAAAAGAAGGTATCTGTCTTTTGGAATTCGCGGAAAAAGAGAGGCTGGAACTCCAACTCACTCGTCTCAAAAAAGTTTTCGGTGAGGATATCCAACCAGGAGAAAGTAAGTTTTTCCAACAGTTAGAAGAACAGCTTCAAGAATATTTCGAGGGCAAAAGAAAGGACTTCGATGTTCCTCTGGTAGTCTTAGGCACTGATTTTCAGAAAAAAGCTTGGGACGCACTGCATTCAGTAGTTTACGGAAAAACAAATTCTTACGAGGCCCAGGCAATCCGGATCGGTGATAAAAACGCAGTCCGCGCAGTTGCAAAAGCAAATGGAGAAAACAGGATAGCAATCCTGATCCCATGTCATAGGATCGTCGGCAAAAGTGGAGATTTGACAGGCTACGGTGGAGGTCTTTGGAGAAAAAAATTCCTGCTCGAGTTAGAGCAAAAATTTTCCGATTCTCCTACCTTACCTTTTTTCCGAGGTGAATAACAGAAGCGATACTTCCTGGGAATATTACACCTTCGAAAGGAGACCAACCACTCTTACTCTTTATATCTTCTTTTTTGAATGTAGTTGGAGTTTGAAAATCCAGAACGGTAAAACTTCCGCAGTAACCTTCTTCTATCTTTCCGAAACCTTTCCCGTATTCTTTAGGTAAAAATTCCGCCACGAAATCTCCTGGATTCTCCGCACAAATTTCAGAAATTTTTTCCAATGAAATTCCTGCAGTCTTATGCAGCCAGGTCACGAATAAAGAATACGTATCCAATTGAGAAATGCCGGATGTACCTTTTAGTTTTTCTTCTATAGAATGAGGTGCGTGATCGGTTGCTAAAAAATCGATCCAACCTTCTTTGACTCCTTGGAGAAGAGCATGTTTATCTTCGGGTCCTCTCAAAGGTGGATTCATTTGGAACCAATGACGATTTTCGTCGGTAAGCATGGTCCGATCAAAATATAAATGAGTGGGAGTCACTTCACATTTTACTTTGACTCCTCTCTTTCTTGCATCTATGATCTTCTTCAAACCTTCTTCCGTAGAATAATGGCATAACTTTCCGACCAGTTCATATTTTTCGATCAGGTAAAGTGCGAAGTCGGTAGCCAAAGTTTCCGCAATAGCGGGCCTTCTATCTTCATGATAAGTTTCGTTCTGGCTCTTTTCTAAAATTTCAGGATCTTCACAATGAAAACTAATATTACAACCTTTGTAATGGCGGATGGTCTCTTCTAACTGCTCATTGGAATAAAAGAATAATTCTCCGATAGAAGGACCCATGAACGCTTTATATGGAACATGTGCCTTTAAAGGTTTTGTATGAGGACCGATTCCTGCATATAAAGTGATACGAACAGGAGAATGATCTGCAAGTTCTCTCTTCTTGGAATAAGTAATATCATCCGTCGGAGGGATCGGATTATTAGGCATGTCCGCAATATGGATCACACCTCCATTGATCGCTGCATTTCCAGCGGATAAAAAATCCTCTTTGTATTTATGTTTTCCGGATTCATCTTCTCTTGCATGTACATGAATATCGCCGAAACCCGAAAAGATCGTAAACTTGTCCGGATCAAACGCCAGCTCTTCTGCATTAGAAGATTGTAATATTTTATCCTTTTGGATGGAAAGTATAAGTCCGGTTTTAGGGTCCAGTTCCACTGTCCCTATAAAAGATCCTTTGGAGTTTTGGAATTTTCCCGAAATTTTTCGGATTTGAGGAGCCATTAGCCCAGTATATCTCAGGCGCCTTTTTTTTCTATCGCATTCAAAAGTTTCGTAACTGCCGCAGAAGGTCCCTGCTCTTTACGAATTTGGATCGCAAGGTCCCTGGCCTCATCCAAACGATTTGTATGATAATACATATCCGCAAGATGCAGATTGTTCTGGGAATGACCTTCGGAGATAGATCTTAGCTCTTCCGACAAACGAATTGCTTCTTGGATATCTCCCATTTTTTTAGCACAATAAGAGAGTATAAAAAGCATTTCAGGATCTTTTACGATCCCCATCTCTCTTAATTCTTGCGCTGCCATATAAGCGGTTTGATAATCCTTGATCTTCAATCCAAGTTTTAAGATCAACTTAGAACGAACTGGATGTGGGTCCCGGCTTCCTTGTAGGTCAGAAAGGAATTTTTTCAATTCCGAAACTGAACTAGTCTTTTTGATCCTATCTGAAATTTCTTTCCAAGAAGAAATTCCTCCACCCGGTCCCGATGGAGCTTCATTCCGGTTAAAAGAAGAATATTCGGAACCTTCTTCCGTTCTGACGGACTGGATCATTCTATTAAATTGATCCGCTAAACTTCCGATCTCATCCCAAGCTTCCGGATGTAATTCTCTTTGTAGATCTCCCTCGGTAGCAAGTTCCAATGCGGAGTATAATCTATCCAAAGGATGGATCACGAAGAAGGAGAAAAACGAATTGATCGCAATAGAAAAAAGAAGAATACAAACTAAAAACGCAAGCACAGGTTTTTTCAAGAGCCCTGTCTCAAATGCCAAAAATTCCTGATACGGAATTCCGATCTCTTTCATTTGAGTTTTGCCCGGAGATTTTTGGATTACGGAATAATAATATTCTCCCATCGCAAGTCCTGGGATCCTTCTAAAATGAGGTTCTCCTTCCGGGATAAGTTCTCTCATTTGGTCCAATGTAAAACTGCGTAATGACTCCCCTTCTGCCGAAGAATTTTTAACGGATCCGGAAAGTATCTTTAAGAATAAGGAAAGTTTTTCGTCCTTAACATCCGGAGAGATCTGCTCTAAAATACCTTCCCGCAGATCTTTAGGAGGAAGATTTCGGACCTTTTTACGGATCTTCTCCAATCCTTTAGAAAAACCTATTAGATTTTCGGAATATTTCTCCGAACCTTTTAGAGACTCCGCAACCTTTGCGTAAGAAGGAAATTCCTTATTTAAAGCGGAAGGATTGTTCCAAATAAAAGAAAGTATCAGATCTCTTTTAGGTTCCGCAAAAAAAGAAGTCTCCAATCCTCCGGAGGCAGTCAGAACAAATCCGTCATTGTCCTGCACGGAAAGTGAATAAGAATCAGGAGAAAGATCCTGAGCCTTCAACCTTTCCTTAACCGTTTCGTTGAAAGACTCCAACCCGGGTTGTAAAAAGAGCCAACTGCTTCCCTGGAACACGAATAATATTAATAATATGATGCCGAGTAAAATAGGAGACCTAAGACTGAAAGCTTCTCCGGAGGCTCTTAAATGAATGAGCCAAGCAAGAAATAATGCAGTCAGAAAAATTGGATTCCAAAAAGAAAGTCCGATCGCTCTGTCTATAGGATAAGCGATCTCTTTCAGGTGGAAAAGGATCGTAGTCCCAAGCAAAAGTAAAAAAGGCACCCAAAGAGAAAGCGCCATTAGCTGAATGTCGGATCTATGCGCCTGGAAACCTCTCCAAACCCCAAAAAGTAATATTACAGAAACATAAAGCACCCCGAACCAAAAGATCACTCTTTCGTCGGCCCTATGGATTACGTCGTAGACTCCTCCACCGAAATCATAAACAGGTTTGGCAAATATCGTTCCTATTATATGCAGTACCAAAATGCTTAGGGCCAGAAAGTATCCGGCGCCTAATAAGATCCTTCCCGTCTTTTCGGAAGTCTGAGAATTCAGCAGAAAAAAATACAAACAAAGATGGGCGCATAGTAAAAACGCAGAAGGAAGCGAAACCCATCTATGTAAAAAGGAAAGAGGATGAAAAAAAGAAGTCCCGAGCAAAAAAGAAAGCTCGAGTAACGCGCAATATAAGAATACCCAGCCTAAATGTAAGGTTGTTTCGTACTTTTCCTTTCTAATTAATAGAAAAAAAGCGCAGAGCCCGGAAAGAATAAATCCGGTGAGATAACTGACGCTGGAAAAAGTTAAAACAGCCATGATGGTCAGAGCATCATTTCACACAAATGACTGCGAATTTGTTCGTGCTGGAACTTGGGGAAAAATCTCCGCTGCCTAAGTTTACGGTCATATAATCCCCTTTATCTCCTGCTGCACTTGTAGACCAAAACAATCCGATGGTTTTGATCTTTTTATCAGCTCTTTTGGAGAATGTCTTAAGCTCTTCCTTATCCGGAAGTCTCTTTCTTCTGGAAGAACAGTAACGAACTGCATCTTCCCAAGCTACAGGAGATCCGGCTTCTTCGTCCCATCCATGTTTTCCATAAACCGGGGTCTTATCCAAATATTCCTGAACGATAAAATATCCGAAAAACACGATCAATGCGACCGCAAGAAATCCAATCACTTTTACAAGAGTTCCTGAACTTCCTCCGGACTGATGAGGAGCTTTCATTGGAAGTTCTTTCATCGTTTCTGAAATTTTAGTAGCTACAGTATGTTGTTGGTGGCGAGTTTGACGACCATGTTCCGGTCTTTTTTTCTGCTGGTGTCCGCGGTTTCCTCCGCCTGGATGTTTGTGGGAAGATTCTTGTTTTTTATTCCCGGAGGTTTTGCGGGGAGGCTTACGACGGTTCGCCATAAAGTGGATTATCCTTTCAGTCGATGGATTTGGACCTGTTTATTCTAAAAGGTCCTAAACGAATTTTAAAATCGTCCGTAAAAGAATCTCTACCAAGACTAGCTCATTTAGTAAAGAAAAAACCGCCAGGCCGAAAGGAAAGCCCCTGCACATACTTAAAAAAGGTCGAATGTTTCGAGTATAGCCGAAAGGATTGTCCCAGAATGCAGACGATTCGAATCGGATTAATTGGCGCAGGCACAGTCGGCTCAGGAGTTCTTAAAATTCTTTCGGAAGAATCCGCAAGATTCGAAAAAGAATACGGTATCTCCCTAAACATACATACAATTTGTACCCGAACTCCCTCTAAAATCGCCCCTATTTCGAAATTATTTTCTAAAGTAAAAATAACAGACGATTACAAACAAGTGGTGGGAAACCCCGAAATCGATACGATCATCGAACTTGTGGGAGGCACAACAATCTCGGAAGAGATCGTATTAGCTGCCTTAAGATCCAAACAGACTGTAATCACAGCGAACAAGGCACTTCTTTCCGAAAAAGGAGAGATCATTTATAGAACTGCAGAAGAGAACCAGACCGAGATCGGATTCGAAGCTTCCGTAGGAGGTTCTATTCCGATCATCCGAGCCATACGGAATTGTTTGGCAGGAGATAAAATCCTCGGGCTTTATGGGATCTTAAACGGAACAACTAACTTCATTCTTTCCAAAATGGAAACGGAAGGTTTAGATTATAAAGAAGCTCTAAAGCTCGCTCAAGAAAAGGGATTTGCAGAAGCCGATCCAAGCTTCGACGTAGAGGGAATTGATACAGCTCATAAGATCAGTATTCTAGGATCTTTAGCCTTCGGAGAAAAGATCCCTTTACAAAACATAGTGGTCGAGGGTATAACAAAGATTACGCGACTCGATATCGCATTCGCATCTGACCTCGGTTATAGGATCAAGTTACTCGGTCTTGTAAGAAAATTGGACGGCAAGGTAGAAGCCAGGGTCCAGCCCGTAATGATCCCAAAACATCATGCGTTCGCAAGTGTGATGAATGAGACAAATGCAGTGTATTACAAGACCGCATTTGCAGGCCCGGGTTTGATCGTTGGAAAAGGTGCAGGCGCATTACCAACGGCTTCTGCAGTTGTTTCGGATCTGATCTATTACAGCTCAAGACGGGGCAAAAATCTTCCGATGGAAAAGAACAGATTTCCGAAAGCCTCCATATCGGAAGCGAACCAAACAGAAGCCAGATATTATCTTAGATTTAATACCTTGGACCAACCCGGGGTTTTAGCGGAAATTGCAAAAGATTTGGGAACAAACGGAGTATCTATTTCTTCTGTTCGCCAAAACGAATCTGAAAAGGAACCTGCAGAAGTAGTAGTGGTCACACATCCATGTGTGGAAGCTTCGATTTCTGCGTCTTTAGGAAGGATAGACGCTTCCGAAGTGGTATTAGAACCCTCGGTTGCGATCCGCTTGGAAGACAAATTGTAAATTATGAGCGAATTTCCCTGCACATTATCCTTACACGAAGGATTCGGGGAGTCACATTTGGATTTATTTTTGGATATTGACGGAAATTCTCGTCTAATCACCTTCGGAACAGTCGCTTCTTATTGGGAATTGCTCCAAAGTGGATCGAAAATAACTTTTCAAAGAAAGAATGATCACAGAAGGATCTATCTGGACTTAGAAGGCGAAATCGAAGAGAAAGGACGACTTAGGATACTTTACCGTGGATCCGCCAAAACGGATTCCAAACCGGAAGAAGTCTCCGGATGGACGGAATTGACAGCCGCCATCAAAGACGGAACAATGATGCTTTAACGCGGATCGGGACAAAATGGCAAAAACGGAATTCGAAGGCCTTTACATAGAAACTAAAAGAGACTCCGTCGGAGACAAAGAAGTTCTAGTCGTCATCATGAATGGAAAAGTGACGAATACGAACGCTTTCGAAATTTCCAGAAAGATCAATTTCGTTTTCGACGAAGGGATCTACGAGATCATCTTAGACCTTTCTTCTTTGGAATATATCAATAGTGTCGGGGTTGCGACTCTTCTTACATTGATCAAAACCGTAGACCAGCATAACGGAAAGATCGTGATAGGAGGATTGAATCACTTCTTAGAAAATGTGATCCGATTGATGGAATTACCTAAAAAAGTGGCGATCTATCATACTCTGGACGAGGCCAAAGCGGTCTTTAAATAATCTTATAGTCCGTCCCAAATATAGGCTTTCGGTCAATACCAAGTCACGGGCTTGAAAGCCTTGGACCTTTGGGGACAGGCTTTTATCTAATACTTTCTTGTTTAGAAAGAATATCCAAATATTCTAAAATACCTTTAGCAATGGTCTCCTTTGAAGCGGGACCGATTTCCTTTTTAGAACCTTCTTTTCCGTAAATAATCACACTTGTATCCAGATCTCCAAAACCCTTGGAGTCTTTACCCACGTAATTTCCTACGATAAAGTCCAGGTTTTTCCTCTTAAGTTTGCCTAGAGCGTTTTGGTCGAGAAGGTCCGTTTCTGCGGAAAAACCGATCCTTAGTACATTCTTCAGATCTTGTGCCTGGACCTTTTCATGGACCGAAACAAGTATGTCCGGATTTTTGATCAGCTCCAGAACTAAGGTATCGCTGCCTTCTTCTTTTTTGATCTTGGATTCGTTCGCATTTTTAGGACGAAAGTCGGCAGGAGCAGCAGCCATAATAAGAATGGAAGAAGAAGTCATTTCATTCAGAACCGCATCTTTCATTTCAAGAGTAGTTTCTACCTTTACAACTCTTGCACCTTTAGGTTCGGAATATTTCGGTTCGGTCAATCCGCGGATATAAACGACTTCTTTCACCAAATGAACCGCTTCCTGAGCTAAACAATATCCCATTTTTCCGGAAGAAGCATTAGAAATAAAACGCACGGGATCGATCCACTCCCTAGTAGGCCCCGAACTTATTATAATTTTTGAATATTTAGCCAAGATCGAACATCTTATTTAGAAGTTTTCAGATACAATTCCAGGATCTTTTTTTGCATGACGGGAACATCGGCAAGTTTGCCGTAACCTTCGTCACCGCAGACCACAACTCCTTCCTGAGGATCTAAGATGATCACTCCGTCTTCCTTCAAACGTGCCAAATTTCTTTGTGTGGCAGGATGAGTGAACATATTCGGATTCATAGCAGGAGCAACCAACACTGGACATTTCGCTGCAAGATAAGTAGAAGTTACAAGATCGTCCGCAATTCCGTTCGCCATTTTTGCGATAATATTTGCGGTAGCAGGGACCACTGCAATTACCGCAGCACGATTTCTCGCGTCAATATGAGCCATTCCCTGCTCATATTCGTCCACCTGGACTTTTTTTCCTGTGAGGGCCTCGAATGTGATCGGACCTATAAACTTGGTGGCATTCTGGGTCATGATCACGGAAACAGGATAACCTTCTTTGGTAAGATTACGCACCAATTCGCAGGCCCTAAAAGCTGCGATACTTCCGCTGACTGCGATCAGAATATCCTTTTTGTCCATAGTACAGATCCAAAACCGATCGATTAGATTTACAACTTAAATCGCAAAGGAAGAAGGAGCGGAAAGTCTAGTAAAACGAACTGTCATGATCTTATTCCCATCCATTTTTTCCACAGTAAGCTTACCTTCGGGGATAGCAACTACGGTCCCTTCCTTAGGCATATCTTCTAACTTCTCTAAAATAAAACCTGCGATAGTTCGGATATCATTCAGCTCTTCTTCTTCGATGCCTGTTAGGATCTCTTTCAGCTCGTCGAGTTCGGTCTCTCCATCTATATCGAATGCATCAGGAGAATGTGATGGAACAGCATCTATTTCATGATCGTCGGTCTCGTCTCTGATCTCACCGAAAACTTCTTCCACTATATCTTCCATGGTAAGTAGTCCGGAAACACCGCCGTACTCGTCGATCACGATCGCCATATGTTGTTTTGCGACCCGTAATTTTTGAAGCACCTTCTCTATAGACATACCTTCCGGAACCACGATAGGAGGCTGCATGATCGTGGTGACTTTTGCTTTTTTATTCCGTTTAGATTCGGAAAGCCAGGCAAGAAAAGCCTGAACGTGAATGATACCTACTATATTATCAGTGGTTCCTTCATACACAGGATATCTGGAAAAATGATGTTCCGCAATGATAGAGAGAACTCCATCCATTTGACTGTCCGCAGGAATTCCTACAATACTCAAACGATGGGTCATCACATCCTTAGCCAAATGTTCGGAGAACTGGAAAGTATTTTGGATGATCTGGAATTCTTCCTGGTCTATATTTCCCTGTTTATTCTGCTCTTGGATCAGTATCATCAATTCTTCCGGAGAATGTATGATACGATGAGAATCTTCCTTAAACCCTATCATTCTCAGAAGAAAGGAAGTCATTCCATTTAAGAAAAACGTAATAGGGAAAAACAGATAATAAAAGAAGAATATAGGAGCGCTTGTCACCAAGGCAAGAGTCTCCGTCTTTTGGATCGCAACCGTCTTTGGAAGAAGTTCTCCCAGAAGAATATGCAAAAATGTGATCAATGCAAACGAGATCGCAACTGCAACTCCATGAACCGTCAGATCGGAATCAGGATAACCTGCGTAATGGAAAATAGGCTCGATCCAACTGGAGAGATAACCTTCGCCCACCCAGCCTAAAAGTAAGCTCGCAATCGTGATCCCCACCTGACAGACGGAAAGCATATCGTTTAACATACTGGCCGCTTTTCTGGTAAGGGCGGCCATAGGTATTCCGTCTCGGATCATTTCTTCCAAACGAGAAGGCCGGATCGAGACCAAGGCAAATTCCGCAGACACGAAAAATCCGTTGGCGAATATAAGAAGAAGTATTACAAAAAATCCAATCACGTCCATTAACGACAAGATCTTCCGAATGTCAGATTTAGGCGGATTGCTAGATCGAAAGAATAAAACAAGGTGGGAAAAATATGGCTTTGGTCCGGAAAAATCCGGCTTCTACTATCGGGGTCCATCTATCTGTGATACCATCCCTGAAAAACGGTGCATTGTCGAGTGTTTTGGAGACGAAAAAATGAAATTTTCCCCTTTTACCGAGCTAGGTTTAAGAGGGCTATTCTGCGTTTCGGACCATTTTTAAGACTCTGGAATTCAGATTCGGGTCCCCATTTTCGTTTGCGAGTCTCTCTAATAAATTTATGTCGGATTCCGACTCAGGATTCCAGTATTTAACAAAGTAAAGGCGAGAAGTTCCTACGGATAACCAGAATCTTGCCCAGTCCAGGAAGTCCTCGGATTTATCTCCCCAGCCTGAACCGCTGAGTGAATCCTTTGTGAATGCGATCCTATCCGGCAAATTCCTAAAATCTAATCTACGTTTCGCCTTTCTGAAAGAAATAGAATCGGACCCGCAGGACCATTCATAATCCCGAAGACCGTTAGGAGACTTAGAAGTCACCTTCATATTCCAAATAAGCAAAGCGGACTTTCCTTGGAGAAGTTTAGATCCATCATAATATTGTAATGGATAGGACTGCCATCCCAAATGACCGTCCCCTTCCGGAAGATTTTTAGGGAAAAGACTTTCACAGGCAGGACCGAATACCTTTTTAGCGGAATCTGACTCGTCTCTTTTATCAAAACGAAGGAATAACTTAATTTCAGAATCAGGGAATTCTTTTCTCAGATATTCTGCCGCTTCCACTCCGGGAGAATTCAGATAGATCTGGATTTTATCCTTCTTGGAAAAAGATTCCATCGTACTTCTAAAAGCAGACTGAGCAGTATAACTGGTAGGATTGTCAGTATTCAGTTCTCTCGCTTCCAGCTCGGAAGAATCTCCGTCTTTGTGGAAAAGAAATACTCTTTTATCTTTCACAAAAACTGCGATGAGTGGATGAGTTAACTTTTTGAAATTTGCATTTTTAAGAGGATCCGATTCTTCTCTAATACGTGCGGACTCCTTGGTTCTCATTTCGGACCAAGCGGATTTCCAAGGCTCTCTACCCGGCGGATAAAATCCTTTATATCTGGAAATTCTATTATGAGTTTTAAGGATCGCAAGATCAGGAGGAGAATCCTCTTCCTGAAGTTCGGAATTTTCCTCATAGTGGATCATAAAAGAAAGCAGATCGTTCGTATAACCATGTCTGGTATAAAAATCAATGGCAGAATTTTCTAAACTTTTGCTTCCAAATGAGGGAGGTAGATAATTTTTGATCTCGAAAGTTTTATCATCCGTATGACCGGACGCGGAAATTTTAAGAGCCTGGTCTAAGAAACTTTTTACTCCTCTTAAATTGGAAGATTCTTTATGAGAAAGGAATAATCCATTCAATCGGATCCATTCCTCCTTATAAGAAGGATCTTCTTTTAAGATACCGCCGGCCTTAGTGAACTCTATGATCGCTTTTCTAAGATTATTCGTTTTTAACTGTAAAAATCCGTGAAGCAATGTGGCGGAATATTCTACTCTTCTCCATCCCTTACTTTGAGCAAGGAAACTCAGATCCATCGCAAGTTTGGCGGCAACCTCGGGTTCGTCTTCCGAAAGGATTTGGATAATTCTTAATTTAGTAAATAGATCATCTTCCGTAAGATTCTTAGGAGTGCTGACCGACTGTAAAGCGTCCACTGCCTTGTGAGAATTTTTGGATTTCCAAACTGCAACTGACACTAGATCGCGAGCGCTGTTGATCGGAATAGGTTCGCCCAAGAAAGGATGTAGTATCTTAGTGGACCAATGTAAAAAATCCAAATTCAGATAATATTCAAGCGCTCTTGCAGGCTCACCTTGCAGATAAGCAAGAGTTCCTAACTTAAGATACAATGAATTTTTATAAGTGGGAGCCATCTCCCCTTGTCTTTCTATAATATATTTTAAAACTTTTTCGGCAGAATTCGGATCTCCATCTACCAAATAGTAATAAGCCAATTTTTCGTAAGAATGAGATAACATTCTTCCGCCTAAATTTTCAGAAACGATCCCGATTTTAGAAAATTGGATCGCGTCTCTGGCAAATCCCAGCTCTGAAAGATAATCGGCAATATTAGGAAGAAAATTGGATAAGAAAGGAATATGTTTTAGTTCCTTCTCTTCCGGATCGGTAACTCCGGGAAAAGGAGAAAGTATTCTTTGGAGATTCGTATATTCTCTATCATGGTTCGGATCTGAAAGTTTGAAATCCGCCATATAACTTCCGAGGCGAAGCATTCTACAAAGTGAATAATATTGTTTTTTAGGAGAACATTTGATCTTATCCGCAGGCTTCTTATGAAGAAGAACGTTACGCGTAGATTCTACCAATTCTTTTTGGTATGTATCTCCTGCAGGAGGATTCCAGGCTTTTAAGAAGTTTTCCCCATTCGTCTTTTTAGAAAAGTAGATATCTTGGAAATAGAGTAGAAGAGCTTCTGCGAAACCTAGATCTTTTTCTTTTCGGATGGAATTGATCAGGTTGGAGAATTTTCCGGAATCCTTATTAAGAAGTAAATATTCCCCAGCTAAAAGTGCAAACTCCGATTTTTGGACAGCATTCAGACCTTCCGGAAATGAGTTAAAATCGGTTTCTTTAGTCAGTACGTTTTTGCCGTCCATCAAAAGATAAAAATTACCCGGAGAGCCTGTCCAACCGTAGTCATTACGGGTCTGAGCAGAGAGAGATGTACAAAAAGAACAGAACGAAATTAATAAAAATGGAATATACTTGAAAATTAGGCTAATTACGCCTACTTTACGAATATTTAAAATTGCATTTTGCAAGGGAATCGATCGCGATTTAAGAGCGGTTTATAGACCTTCTCTTTTTAAGTCCCGGCCCATTAAATCTCTAACAACCTCCTTCGGATTCTTATGCTCGTAAAGCATTTTATACACCTCGGTGGTAATGGCCATTTCGATACCTAATTTCTGGGATAGTTCGAATCCACTTTTGGCAGTTTTTACCCCTTCTGCAACTTCTACCATGCCGCCTAAAATGGAATCCAGGCTTTCTCCTTTTCCCAATCTAAAACCTACGGTCCTGTTTCTGGAAGCATCTCCACAGCAAGTTAAGATCAAATCTCCCATTCCGGAAGGTCCTAAGAATGTAAGAGGGTCCGCACCCAATTTGACTCCTAGTCTGGAAATTTCGGTTAGTCCTCTGGTGATCAAAGCGGCTCTAGTATTCTGTCCGAATCCTAATCCGTCCGAAACTCCCGCAGCAATCGCGATCACATTCTTCAAGGAACCGCCGACTTCTACTCCGACCACGTCCGGGGTCCAATAGGTCCTAAAATAAGTGAAACTGAATATTTCCTGTACCTTTCTTGCAGTAGCTTCATTCTTAGATGCGATACTCACTATCGTGGGTACACGTTTAACCAACTCTTTTGCAAAACTAGGTCCGGAAAGATAAGATAATCTGCTGTGAAATTTACCGGGAAGTTCCGCTTCAAAAATTTCAGAAACTAGTCTAAGACTTCCGTTCTCTATTCCTTTACTTGCAGAAACGATCGGAGCCTTTTCAGGCAAAAAAGATTTAATCTCTTTTAAAATATCCGTGATTGCGTGAGAAGGAGGAGCGGAAACGATCATATCCTTATCTCGGACCGCTTCTTCTAAACTTGTACTTCCTTTTAAATTTTTAGGAAGATCTATGCCCGGTAAATATTTTTCATTCCGGTGGTTCTCGTTGATCTCTTTTATAAGGTTGGAGTTCCTTCCCCAAATGGTAACATCATAACCTTTGTCTGCCAGCAGCACACCTAAAGAAGAACCGAAACTTCCAGATCCGATAACGCCGATTTGCATGAGATACCCTTTCCCCAACTAACCCTAAGGAGTGATGATCCTGACCTGGAAAGCCTAAACGGCAAGAAAAAAAAGCGGGGAAAAAGGAAGGTCATTCCATTCTTATTTTGGTATAAAACAGAAATGAGTTTACCGAGCAAATCAGAAGGATTAATTTTGTTCTTCCATGCTCGATTTGCGGAAACTTTCTGGATTCAATCTTTTAGATTTTCTCACGGGAAAAAATTCCTTTGAAGAAAAAGCCTTAAAGAGCAATTACAGGATCGCCGTTTTACTTCATTCTTTGAATAAGGTTCTGCAAAAAAAAGTGGTAGAGGGCACGGAAGATCTGGAGTCCCTAGTGATGGATTCCGGTCGGGGCGTTTTATACCTTTCCGGACATTATTCCATCCAAGGACTGGCCTGGTCTAAAATTTTAAGAACGAATCATATCAGATACAAACTCTCTTTACGACCTGTGAAGGTGGATGGAAACAGAGTGGTGTTTAGGATAGAAGCGTTCAGGCTCTATGATCATAACCCAAGGTCCATAGATCCAATACGGATCTTTTCCAAAGTTTTTAAATTCCATAGAAAATTAATATTAGAAGAGATAGTCGAAGAAATTCCGGAAATATTATCCCTTACGGAAGTGGGAAATGAGATCAGAGTCGATCTGAATTATTTTTTAGCGGAAATTCCGGAAGTAGCCGGGGCGGTTTCAGTCCAAAAAGTAATCCCCGAAAAAGGAAATGTATTTTTATTCGTGCGTTCCAATACGATTTTAAAACCGTTATTGGATTTTTTCGGTCCGGACTATCTTAGAATAGAACCGATTTCGGAGAACGAAGACAGTATGCTCATGCTGTGGAGGGATTAGAAAGATTGGACATTATCACGGGTTTTTCAAGAATCAGTATAGAAAGGGTCAAACGGCTTTAAGTCGTTTAACATAAAATTAGGATAAGTCCAAATGAGGATCATTTACCTCACCGATATCCACGACGGACTCAGAGGATTGAAAGAAGTCCTTATAGGAACCGAATGCGACTTGTACCTATTCTCCGGCGACATCATCTACAAAGCCTTTTTTAACCCGGAACGTATCATCGAATTTGTAACACTCCAAGAAGACATGTATCGTATCATGGATGATATCAAAGAAGAGATCAATCCTTACGATTATGCAACAAGAGCTGTACGTTTTCCGGAAAAGTACCAGCCTAACGTGGTAGAAAAATCCCAGGATTACAGAAGATTATTCCACCAAGCTGCAAAAACGATGAAGGAAAAATACGAACTCATCGAGATCATCATCCAAAAATACGCGAAAGCACCTGTCTGGTTATTACCGGGAAATTACGATATAGATCTTCAATATTCCGCGTTATACGAAAGAGATCTGCATAGAAAAACCTTCGATATGGGAGGATTAAAATTTGCAGGTTATGGTGGAGCTCCTGTGATCACTTCGGGTATCCCTGAAAAGTTAGCGGTAAAATTCCACGAGTATAATCGTAACGGAAAAAATTACAGCGAACCGGAAGACTTCTTCAAAGAAGAAAATCCGGACGTAGTTGTGATCCATAATCCTGCGTACGGATTTTTAGATAAGATCCCAAGTTTTGGAAATGTAGGTTCCCAAGGGATCAGAAGGTATTTAGACGATTATTCTCCTGCCTTAGTTGTCTCGGGTCATGTTCATGAAGACCAAGGGATCATAAAAAAGGGAAAAACAGTGTTTTTGAATCCTTCTAATTTTGGACCGGTTGATTCAGTCTTTGGATTTCAACCTGGAGGCTTCTTCTCCGAAATAGAAATAGAAAACAATCTTGTAAAAAATGTAAAACTGAATAGACTATCGGATCACTCAATTCGCCATCTTTTAGAAGTCGATTGTTCTGGAGACAAGTTAGAGCTTGTCCATGCAAGCAGCGACTCGGAAGTTCCGGCGGAAGATTTTATCCGATAGTTATGACTCTTCCAAAACTCAGTTCAAACTCCAATATTATAAAATTTTTAGGCCTGAAAAAATTTTTCAGATCTCACGAAACCGGAGTCTCCAGGGAAAGAATAGAAGATTTCAAAAAATTTAATAAACTCATCAACTATGGAGGAGATGAGGTAGCGTTCGATATATTAGGTTCTTTGAATTTCGGCCAAGCAACATCGGATTCAGACACTGACATTGTGATGTATACCAGATGTGAAGAAGGTAGAATGGGAGAATGTGGACTCGAAAATTGTTATAAAATCGCCCTGTTCAAACATATGTTCCTAAACCTGGTTACCTTCGAACATAATTCCCAAGCTTATAAGCTGGAAATCGTAGATTGTATCAACCTGAACCAATTGGAAAAAGATATAAAAGATAAGAATGCTGATTCTGCCCTACTCATCCGTTTTTGTTTTTATAGATCCATTTGTAGAGGGGTAAATCGCAGACTTCTTCATAAATATGAAAACATGATCTCAGATAATCTTCCTCTTTGGGAAAAAATTTCAGGGTCATTAGAAGAATGTTTTGAAGGGATCATTAAGTCTTCTCAACATACTTATTCTTTTCATAAATACGCGGGAAGATTGGCAGAGAAGGGAATTAAATTGCCCGGTTCCATGACGGAGAAAATAAAGGATTATTTAAAACAATGATCACCTTTCTGACCTTAGCCGCATGTTTGGCCGCCGCTGCGATCTTCTTCCATGTTCTATATACTGTAGATACAAAACGTCTAGATAAAAAAGATCCCAAACGACCTAAAGACAACGACTATGGAAATCCAAGAAAAGTGTACGGTGGAAATTGGGATCCGAATATTCCCCGCCCCAGACTTTGTCCTGTATGCGGTCGGTTCTTGGATAAGAATGAATACTTATACGCAGTTCTTTTTGAACCCGCAGTTCCCGGAGCAAAACGACAAGCGCGGATTTATGGTTGCCGTTACTGTTACCTAGGATTGGATGATTCAAGTTCGGCTCCAGGGGAAATGGTGCAAAATTCTCCTCAACCGAAACCAGTCCAGGATGAAGAACTCGGTCTCTGATAAAAAAAATTCCAGCGTTTCCTTAGCCAGCTCCATCGGAGTCGTAAAAGGTGTGGGTCCTAAAAAACAGGAAGTTTTAGAATCCGTAGGGATCAAAACTATCCAAGATCTTTTAGGATGGTTTCCACGCAGATATTTAGATCGGAACTTAACTGAAAACATTCTACTCAAGCAGGGAGAATCGGTTACCTTAATTTTAGAAGTAATCGATTCTTATCTGGCTCACGGAAAAAAATCCAGACTTGTAGTTTCCGCAAAAACTAAAAACAACGAGCCGATCAGTTTAGTTTTCTTCAGAGGTATCCAATTTTTCCGCAGGGTCTTCCAGCCCGGAATTCTAGTAGCTGTAACCGGTAAGCTGGAATATTTCAGAGGTTTCCAACTCATGCATCCGGACTACGAAGTTCTATCTTACGGCGGAAATTCCGAAATTTCCGAAGATGATCTTCCGGAGAGTATTCATACGGGTCGGATCATTCCACTTTATCCTACAACGGAAGCAATGAGAGATGAACATCTCAATTCAAGAGAACTTCGTAAACTAATCCACTTTGCATTAAAACTTTTAGAAGGTAGAATTCAGGAAATCCTGCCTGCCCAAGTGGTTAAAAAAAGAAATCTAATGGACCGTGCCCAAGCCTATAACGAGATCCATTTTCCCACAGAAGACGAACAATTAGGCAGAGCAAGAACCAGATTCAAATACGAAGAATTATATTATTTCAATCTTTTGATAGAATACAAACGTTCTCAAAGAGCAAAAGTTCCCAGGATTTTATGGCCTCTTCCAGAATCAAAAACCGCAAAGGATCTGATCAAAAATTTACCTTTCGAATTAACTCCAGACCAAAAGGAAAGCCTGGCAAAAATTTCAGAATGGACCAAGTCGGATACTCCGGCCGCAATCCTATTACAAGGAGATGTCGGTTCCGGAAAAACCTTGGTCGCACTTCTCACCGCACTCAAATACACGGACAATCAAGTTCAAGTCTGCATGGTGGCTCCTACCGAAATTTTAGCCAGACAACATTATCAAACCGTAATGAACTTTTTGGGGAATATGCCATTTCTGCGAATAGAACTTTTAGTGGGAAAAGAACCTAAAAAAACCAGAGCGGAAAAAATATTCAGGATCAAAACAGGAGAATCCTTATTTATCATAGGGACTCACAGTGTTTTCCAAGAAGATGTGATCTTCAAAGATCTCGGACTTGCGATCATAGACGAACAGCATAAGTTCGGAGTGGAACAAAGAGAAACCTTAAGATCCAAGGGAAAAAATCCGGACATTCTAGCAATGACCGCTACTCCAATTCCAAGAACACTTTGTCTTACACTGTACGGTGATTTGGAATTAGTGACCTTAAAAAATCGTCCTGCCGGCAGGATACCGATCAAAACATTATGGTTTACCGAAGGCAAAAGATCAGGAGTTTATAAATCCATCCAAAAGTACGTCTCCCAAGGAAGACAATGTTATATTGTATACCCATTGGTCGAAGAATCGGAAAAATCGGATCTTAAGTCCTGTATAGAAGCATATGAAACATTAAGGAAAGATGTTTTTCCTGAATTTAAAGTAGGGCTTCTCCATGGAAAAATGGAAACCTCCGAAAAAGACAGGATCATGAAATTGTTCCAGCAAAATGAGATCCAGATCTTAGTCAGTACCACGGTGATAGAAGTAGGTGTAGACGTTCCGAATGCTTCCGTGATGGTGATTGAACATTCCGATAGATTCGGGATCTCTCAACTTCACCAGTTAAGGGGACGAGTAGGCCGGGGAAAACACGAAAGCTTTTGTATCTTAATTTCAGATTCCAAAATTACGGAAGAAGCAAGGTACCGCATCCAAGCCCTGGTGGATTCCGATGATGGATTCTTCTTATCCGAAGCTGACCTGAAATTGAGAGGCCCTGGAGAACTTTTAGGCGTAAGACAAAGTGGATTGCCGGACTTTAAGATCGCCGACTTAAGAGAAGATAGTCAATGGATTGAGATCTCTAGAGAAGATGTAAATCAGTTCGGGAATTTGGGGGATCTGGAAAAATCAGAGATCGTTTCTAGATTTTCGGAAGGCGCTTTATTATTTTCTAATTGAGAAGGAAAGGTTTTCGGCCGACCTACAATATTCGGTCGGCCGAAAATTATCAATCCGCGAAACGGATCAATAGATAAAAGGAATGATCGTTGCTCTAGGGTTTAGGTCGCAGGTAAAACCACCTAAATCCACAGTGATCAAGTTAATGATCAACGCTTCGTTCGCACAATCGTCAACATCCGCTTTGTTATAGTATTTATCTTCTTCTACTTTTGCTAATTGAGGAGCAAGAATAGAAAGAACTTCGAAGCCGCCTACTGCGGATCCAATAACTGCACTTGTCAGAATGATACTTTTTGCTTCCTTTCCATCTACGGTGTCCGGATAAGACAGACCAATTGCATCAAATAAAACACAATTAAACGTTAGGAACAGGGGCAGAAGAAGAGTGATGATTTTTTTCATCCAGGGTTCTCCCAATTTGTTTTTTACAAAAAATTTCCAATTAGAGCTTAACTTCAACCGAATTTCCGAAGTAATGCAATACAAATTTCCGGATTTCAAGGCCTGAGTTTGTCATAAAGTCCCGGAAATTTCTGTAGTAGCATTTGTGTCTTAAACAAATCAGGACTAATAGAAAATCCCTTTTCCCCAAGCTGCCGAAGAAGAATATGGAATTATGCCGTTCCTATTCCGATGTTTAGTACTTGTTCTGATTTTTGGAACCTTCTCCTTATTTTCACAAATAACAGACGAAACCTACCAAGGTGTCTCGGAAACTTCTTACCTGATCGGAGATTTCCCTAAGGAGAAAGCCCTCGTATCTTTTACAAATCCAGGAGATCCGAGACAATTCTTCCTAAGAAAAGAAACCAAGGCTGCATTTATAAAATTAAAAGAAGAATATAAAAAGGACCATCCTCAAGAAAGACAAGAGCCGTTCTTGATCTCTGCTCATAGATCTTTTGCAGACCAAAAATCAATCTGGGAAGATAAGTATTCCGGAAAGAAGAAGATGAGAGAGCCTGTAAAAGATAAAACCCCGGCGCAGATCATTTCATTAATATTGGAATTTTCCAGCGCACCAGGCACTTCTCGTCACCATTGGGGAACAGACATTGATATAAATGCTTTGGAAAACTCCTATTTTGAAAAAGGCGGAAGAGGCGAAATATTCTATAATTGGATGAAGAAGAATGCTCACAGATTCGGATTCTGCCAGCCTTATTCTCCAAAATCAGAAAGAGCCGGAAAAGGTTATAACGAAGAGAAATGGCATTGGTCTTATGCTCCTCTCTCTAATAAATTCCAAAGAGCTTGGGCGGATGCTTATAAAAAGGGGAAATTGAATTTTAAAGGAAAATTCCAGGGATCCGACTTTTTAGGAGATCTTCCCCTGGAATATGTTACTTCTATCAACCCTGAATGTGCCAAGATAGATTGATCATAAAGTGCGCGTTGGAATTCCAACACGCTTCTTTCGATTATCTGTGATTCATTACTCCGCGATCACTATTTCTGAAGAACTTAATGATCTGCAGAACTTCAGGAGGATGACCCGATTCCTTCTCCAATTGATCCAAAGCAGTTCTATAATTCATACCGGAATGATAGATCGTCTTGTATGCATTCTTGATCGCAGTTCTGGTCTCAGGAGAAAATCCTCCCCTTTTCAAGCCTACGGTATTTAAACCGATGATCGTGCAAGGGTTTCCGTCAGCGGTGGCAAAAGGAGGAACATCCTGCACCACTTTAGAACAACCTGCTATCATTGCATAATCGCCTACAAAACAAAATTGGTGAACTGCCACTAAACCGGAAATGAATGCCTTATTACCGACCGTTACATGTCCTGCCAAAACAAGACCGTGGGTTAGAATATTATCATCTCCTAAAATACAATCGTGACCTACGTGAGCATTTCCCATCACGTAGTTCCTATTTCCGATAATTGTGGGAGAATCTACCTTGGTTCCCTTATGGATATTGGAATATTCCTTAAAAGTATTATTATCTCCGATGATCGTTTTGCTCGGAGTGCTAGGATCGAAACCTAGATCCTGAGGACCTACTCCGATCACAGCTCCATGATGGACCTTGTTGAATTTACCTAATTTAGTGCCTGCGAAAATTCGGGCTCCGGTTTCAATCACGGTTCCTTCGCCGATTACCACATCTTTTTCTATAATTGTATACGCACCGACTTCGACGGACTCGTGTAGCTCCGCTTTCGAATCGACGATGGCTGTTGGGTGAATTTTCATTAAGTTTCGCCTCTTAAATCTTCCATAATACGAAAATCGACGTGGATTTTTTATTCAAGCTATAAATAATTGGGGTCGGTAAAGCGTTCCGGGCTTCGTCGAATTCTGGAAGCCGCAACCATTTACCAAACGCGGTTCGGGAAGGAGAATTCTATGCTAGTGGATTGGTCTCGTCTAGATTCCCTAAAACAAGGCGATGATGAAGATGATATTATTTGGCTGGAAGAAATGGTACGTTCTTTACGTAAGAACATGAATAGCCGTTTAGAGAATATCAAAAGTTTCACTGACGAAAAGAGAAGCGTAGAACTCCAAGCAGAATTACACCAGACAAAAGGTGTCGCGGCAAATTTCGGGCTCGCAGGCGTTCAGAAGAATGTTACGGAAGCGGAGCAGAAATTGAAGGAAGGAAACTTAGAAGCTTGTTTAGCTCTTTGTCAGGAACTTCCGAGCCTTTGGGAGCAAACCAAAAAAGAATTAGCTCCCAAATTTCCGGAATAAGTCCGAACTCTCGGACTTATTTTTTTCCCTTACGTTCCAAAAAATAAGAATCTACCTTATCCGTTATAGGTTTGATCTTTTCCTCATAGGTTAAAATAGCTTCTACTGTTTTTTCGTACAAAGACATGAGAAGCGCCTGAGCCGCATCACACATTTGCTCTTTACGGAACTCTTCTTCATGTAAGGTTTCAGTAATGGATCCATCCGGATTAAACGGAAGAGACGCAAGCAAATTAGAAACCACGATCTTATCGTCACCGGCAACATGGCTTGGGTCGAAGATCACAGGAAGAATTGTTTGGTTCTTGGCATGAGTGATCACGTTCAGATCCGGAGTATTACGGCAATATCCTTCCTTGATGAAAAGAGTTTTAACACCTCTTTCACAAAGAACAATATTCAAATTTCCTTGATTAGCAATATATTCTGCAGCGGAGAACCACTCGATAGCTTCGTTACCGAAACCTCTTTTTAAGATCACAGGTTTACCGGTGCGCCCTACAGCTTCTAAAAGTTCGAAGTCTTGAGCGTTTCTTGTCCCGATCTGGATCATGTCGGCATGTTTGGAAACTTCTTCCGCCATGGTATGATCCATAACTTCGGTCACATATGGAAGTCCGGTTTCTTCTTTTACTCTATCGAGTAATTTGATACCGTCCCAACCCATTCCTCTCCAATCAGTCGGACGAGTCCTAGGCTTAAATGCCCCGCCTCTGAAGATGATACGATCTAAGATCCCGAATTTTTTACCTATCTCTACCGCTTGTTTCGCGATAGTAACAGTTTGCTCATAAGTTTGAGGAGAATCCGGACCAACTAGGAAGATATGTTTTCCAGTCCCGAACTTACGGACGAGTCCGTCTTTTCCATGAACTTCTACAATTCGGTTTTCACGATGGACTACTTCTCCGTTTTTACCGGCAGCAGTGCGGGCGATATTTTTATAAGGCAATGATACGTTCCAAATTCTAGTCACACCAGGAAGTTCTTTTACATAACCTTCCTTGTCGGAGATCTTACGGGTATCCCCGATAAAATGAATGGTATCGGATACGACCGCTCCGCGAATGATCTCGGTGGCGTTCCCACATTCGGAAGCCAAAGCCTTTATTTTTGCTTCGGTTTCAGGATATCCCTTCTCCAGTTCGACTATGTCCACGTATCTTCCGTCCTATCTTTGTTCGATTTTACAATCGGGATTGATTCTCTCTCCAGCCTTTACTTCACACACGGAACGTCAAGAAATCCGCAGAGAAAAGAGTTTAATGGGAATGTTCCGACCCGGGAAAACTTCCGTTTCTCACTTCCTGAATATAGTTTTTGACTGCGCCGGAGACATCGTCGTATCCATTCAGGAAAGTTTTTAAGAACTTAGGCTTAAAGCCCTTATTCAATCCGAGAAAATCGTAAATTACCAGCACCTGTCCGTCGGTCGCTGCTCCCGCTCCTATCCCGATCGTAGGAATTGGGACAGATTCGGAAATTTCTTTAGCAAGAGCGGAAGGGATCAGCTCGAAAACAATGGAGAAGGCTCCGGCGTCGGAGATCCCCTTTGCTTCGCTTATCAATCTAGCCTTATCCTCTTCCGCTTTTCCCTGGATTTTATGTCCTCCGAAAACGTTCACGGATTGAGGAGTAAGACCTATATGTCCCATAACAGGGATGCCTATCCTTTCTAATTTATAGATTAGCTCCAGTATCTCAGGACCACCGCCTTCGAATTTTACCGCGTCGCATCCGCTTTCTTTCATTACTTTTCCGGCAGAACGGATCCCTTCTTCCAAAGAAACCTGATAGCTTAGAAATGGAAGATCCACAACTACGAATGTGTTCGGGGCACCTCTCCTAACTGCCTTTGCATGATAGATCATTTCATCCAAGGTCACAGGTAAAGTTGTCGGTTGACCTTGATAGACTACACCCAAAGTGTCCCCAACAAGAATACAATCTACGCCAGAATCTTCCAAGATCCTTGCGAACATAAAATCATAACAGGTCAATACCGTGATCTTTTTCTGTACGGGTTTTGGTCCTCTTGGAAATACTTTGCTAACATCTCTCATGTCATCCCTCCGAAGGATTCCCAAAGGCTTGGATCAGGGAACCTTCTCCGAGTTCATTTAAAAGTTCTAATATAAAAGGACGTGTGAACAGGCTATGATGGGGAAGATGCAGACCCTTCTCATGGATCTTCATATCATCGATAGAAAGAATATCTATATCGATAACGCGAGGACCTTTGTCTCTTGTGCGAACTCTTCCCATTTCATTTTCAATTCCGAGTAAAAAATCCAAAAGTTCTCTAGGGGAAAGATGAGTGGATATCTGTAAAAGTTGATTTAAGAAGTCGGGTTGGTCCGTAACTTCTAAAGCTTCCGTATTTAAAGCAGTTCCTTTTTTTAGGATCTTTATTTCAGGATGAGCACCTATCTTTTGGATCGCCTCCGCAAGATACAGTTCACGATCTCCTAAATTGGTTCCCAAACATAGAAATGCGATATGATTATTTTTATCCATCAATGAGTTCCGAAAACATTATGACTTTCCCTATAATCGGGGCAATCAAGATGAATTATTTCCGCCATTTCCAATAATCTAGAATAAATACGACCTTCCGCCTTATCTTTCCAATCCTTAGCTTGAATATTCGAAGTAAGTATCGTAACTTTCTCTTCTTCATATCTTGCATCGATCAGATCATACAACTGAGAGTTGGCCCAATCTGATTCTTTGTTTGCCCCGAAATCATCCAGAACCAAAACTTCTACATCGGTAAATTGTTTTTTAATAGTCTGCTCCATTCCATGGAGTTCACTTTCTTTTTGATAACTGTCTCGAATGGTAGAAAGAAAGTCACGATTGATCTTTGCATATCTGCATTCGGTTCCATATCTCAAAATCAATTCGTTCAAGATACCGCATGCAAGAAGAGTTTTCCCGGAACCGGTCGCCCCCCATAAATATAACCCCTGTCGAATCGTTCCGGAGCTGTTCCATTTATCTACCAATGTTTCCGCCCAATCATATGCCGCGAGAAATGAAAGATGTGTGGTATCCATACTTTTTAAAGTACGATATTTATACTTAGAAGGGATCCCTGCTTTCTTTACCAAATATTCCACCTTGGCTAACTCAATTCTCGCGTTATGACAGACGCAAGGTAACATTCTATTTTGGCTTTCGTCATAGACCATGTACGGAGCCTTGCCACCGCAAGGGCAAGACTCTCCCACGCAGGAACAAAGAAGCAGAATTCCTGAGCTAGAATTCTTTACGTTCTCTTCCAAAAAGAATCCAACCCCTGCACAAAATTTGCAATTCGGAGAACCCTCCCGGACTGGGCTTAATTTATATAAATTCATGATCTAGATCCAGACTGGAAAAAAGGAAAGTAATAGAAAGAAAGAAATCTAAGAACCTATCATTTCCTAGGAATTCCTAAAAATCTGCTGACAAGTTCTGCTTTAAGCGAGATCTTGGAGGAGTCTCTGAACGGATTCGGAGAACAAAATTAGCGAAAATTGATAGAATTTCGCTAATGGATAGTGTAAAAAG
This sequence comes from Leptospira dzoumogneensis, assembly GCF_004770895.1. Taxonomy (NCBI): domain Bacteria; kingdom Pseudomonadati; phylum Spirochaetota; class Leptospiria; order Leptospirales; family Leptospiraceae; genus Leptospira; species Leptospira dzoumogneensis. Next base: position 216,042 of record NZ_RQHS01000019.1, read on the forward strand.
ATTCTCGTTTATGTCCCTTGTATAGGAAAAATGGGAAATTTTTTCTAATCCAGGTTTATATCTAAAGGTCCCTGACCGATAGATAAACAGAAGAAAAGGACTTTGCCGTCCTTTTTCTAAATCCTATCTTTGAAAGAGAAGGCACAGGTGTGAGCACTATGAAGGTGATGAAGACTATATTCGTTCTTCTGGCCGTGGTCGGACTCAACCTCTCCTTGTTCGCACAGAACCAAGGGGGGCAGGATACGACAGATGCCAAGGCGGCAGCTGATAAGATCGACGAACTGCTGAAAGGTGAGCTCGTTCCGGAAGACGACGACAAGAATCTAACGGAAGAAGCTAAGAAACGTAAAAAAGAAATCCAGGAGCAGGAAGCGATCTGGAAGAACCCTGACTTCAAAGGTTACGACAAGAACTTCCAAGAACTCCATCAGCTTTCTAAGGCTTTCGCGAACAACAAGTTCCGCCTGGCCCTGACTAGCTATCAATCCGGAGTGAATACCGTCCTCAAGATGAGGGAAGCTGTTGAGCAGTACCGTAAAGAGGAAGCGGAGAAGAAACGTCTAGACGAGAAATGGTACTGGCAAAAGGTCGACCGTAAAGCTCGCGAGGATCGTGTCGTTTCCCGCCAAAAGTTGGAAGCAAAACAACAAGCATTGAATTATTTCACCAAGGCGATCAACCATTTGGATGAGATCAAGAACCCGGATCTACGTGAACGTGCCGAGTTCAAAAGACTTCTTTCCGATGTATACAGATCTTGGATTGTTACTGAATACGATCTACAAAATTTACCTCAGTGTATTCCTATATTGGAACTCTACATCGAGGTTAATGAAAACGAGAAAGAATACCCAGCTCACAAGTATCTTGCAAGCTGCTATGCTTTCGAAGAAAACATGATCAAGAAATACGGTGGAGCAAGCGAAGACCAGATGTTCAAATTCCGTCACAAGAAAAACATCCACCTTCTCCGCGCTACCGAGCTGAAATATGGAAAGGATTCTCCGGAATATAAACACATCGTTGCTTTGATTAACAAAGACGAAGTGATTTCGGTTCGCCCTTAATCCTCTTTTTTCATTTCAATGTAGGAAAAAACCCCGGCTTCAAAACCGGGGTTTTTTTATTTCTAAAAGAATTGTGAGATTTTTGGAAGATCAGTTTTGCTAAACCAATATAAATAGGAAGAACCGAAGCGATAATCACTGCAACCATCCATCTTGTTTGAGAAGCAATCGATCTATGAATATTTGCGATCTCTTTATATACTTCTTTGAATTGTTCCTGGATGCCGGCAAAACCTGCATGCATCTCCGCTCTTAGTTCTGCAATTGCAATCCAAAGCTTAGCGGTTTCTTCTTTAAATTCCATTCTGAGTTTATTTGTTTCTTCTCTAAATTCTAAACGAAGTTTGCCTGTCTCTTCCATCAGTCTTTTTTCGAATCTTTCTGAAACGAATTCTTCCATAAATTTTCTCCCTCCTGAATTGGCTTGATTTATAAGACTAACGAGAGCCTCTGCACCTTCTTCGCCTAAACTGTTCCTAAGTGCTTTGGGAACTAATAGTATTGGTTCTATCATAGTCTATTCATCCTGGATTTGATTTTCAAGCGACTTGCTTTGGAAGAACGGGTCTCGGAGAGGAAAAGTGGTTCGCACTTTTTGTAAAATTCAAAGGATCTGCGGCGGAATATTGATTCCAAAGGAAAAATACGAACTCAAACAGAATGAAATTCCTTATTGATTCCGGAATTTATTAGTATTTCCCAGTAGCAAATCCTAAGTTCGGACGATCCATTTCCGAAAAGATTGTATTCTATATTCTGACAGAACACCGGATAGAGATCCGGAGATCATGTTTAGAGGAGAGAAGAAGAATGACAGCTCAGACATTAGAAAGACCGAGCCTCAACCAGAACTCCCAAGCGGAAAAGGTGTATGATGTAGTCATCATAGGAACTGGATTCGCCGGGCTATGTATGGGGATCCGCTTAAAACAAGCCGGAATAGAATCATTTGTTATTTTAGAAAAAGGAAATGGAATTGGAGGAACCTGGAGAGATAATACTTATCCGGGAGCTGCCTGCGATGTTCAGTCGCATTTATATTCTTTTTCATTCGCACCTAAATCGGATTGGTCCAGATTATTCGGCCCCCAAGAAGAAATTTTAAATTATATGAACCAATGTACGGATCGTTTCGGGATCCGTTCTTATATTCGTACAAACTCAGAAGTGAGCGGTGCCTTCTTTGATGAAAAAACAGGTCTATGGGAGATTAGCATTGTAGGAGGAAAGTCTTACAAAACAAAATCCGTAGTAAGCGGCACAGGCGGTTTAAGTAGACCTGTTCTTCCGAATATCAAAGGAATCGATACTTTTAAAGGAGCAAAATTCCATTCTGCAAAATGGGATCATAACTACAATCTCCAAGGGAAGAAGGTAGCAGTGATCGGAACAGGTGCAAGTGCGATCCAAATCGTTCCTACTATCGCTCCTATCGTAGGTCAATTGAAACTATTCCAAAGAACTCCAGCTTGGATCATTCCAAAACCGGACAGTAATATCTCAGGTTCCGTAAAAGGGATCTTTAAATTCATTCCCCCATTGAGATGGTTGTTTAGAAAAGCGATCTATTGGCTGAACGAGATCGGAGTATTAGCTTTCGCGATCAATCCTAAGCTAATGAAAATTTTCGAAAAGTTTGCCAAAAGTTTTATCAACAAAAGTATCCATAGCGAAGAACTCAGACAAAAGCTGACTCCGAATTACACGATCGGATGTAAACGTATCCTCCTTTCAAACGATTATTATCCAGCATTGAATAGAGAGAATGTAGAATTGGTCACTGATAGTATCGAAGAGATCACCGCTTCCGGAGTTAAAACAAAGGACGGAGTAGAACATAAAGTAGATGCGATCGTTTTTGCTACGGGTTTCCAAGCGGCAGAAGCAGTTTCTCCTTTTGAGATCAGAGGAAGAGACGGAAAACTTTTAGCGGATGTTTGGGAAGACGGTGCAGAAGCGTATTTAGGTACCACAGTCTCCGGTTTTCCGAATATGTTTATGATAGTGGGTCCGAATACTGGTTTAGGCCATAGTTCTATGATCCTGATGATAGAATCCCAAGTCCAATATGCTCTTCAGGGAATTCGTTATCTACTTAATAAAAACATAAAGTTCCTGGATGTTCGCAAAGATGTTCAGGATCATTATAATGAAGAGATCCAAAGACGTTTGGGTAAATCCGTTTGGTTGACCGGAGGATGTGTAAGCTGGTACAATACTAGTTCCGGTAGAAACACCACTCTTTGGCCGGGATTCACTTTCGAATTTAAGGCCAGAACATTCTTCCTTCGCCCTAAGGATTATGAATTTGTTCGCGTGGATGGAAAAACAAAAAGACCAGGGATCGGATCCAGATTCTCTATGGTTTTAGATGCAACCTTTGGTTAAACAGATCAGTTAAATTAAAGAGTCCAGTACACCAAAATTTCCCGATTGCCGTCTCTCCCGGTAATCGGGGATTCTACCAAACCGATCCTTTTTCCCTTAATTTCATTTTTCAAAAACCGCAAAAAAGATCGGATCGTCTTCCAACGTATCCAAGGATCCCTCAGAACCCCTTTATCCAAATTTCTGGATTCGGTTTCGAACTGAGGTTTGAATAAGCTGACAATATTCCATCGAACATTCGGATTTTTACTTTTGAGTTCGGAGAGAACAGGGAGAACAATACGAAGAGAAATAAAACTTAAGTCCATGACTAGAAAGATCTCGCCTGGAAATTCTTTATCGGTTTTTTCCGACCATAAAGAAGACAATAATTTCCAACTAGTATCCCTTATATGAAACCGGTCTCTAACGGTAACCTTTGGGTTCATCGCGACCTTGGAAGCCATCTGCCCGTAACCAACATCGAAAGCGAAAACTAAGTCCGCTCCTTCTTCTAAAAGTACTTGAGTGAATCCTCCCGTAGAAGCTCCCCAATCAATACAAAGTTTTTCTTTAACGGAAATATTCCATTTTTTGAATGCAGCCTTGAGTTTATAAGCTCCCCTGCTTACATATTTAGGAATAATTTCTCTGATACGGATCTCTACGGATTCGTCGAATAATGTGCCTACCTTGTCGGACATTCGATCGTTCACGAGAACGGAACCGGATAAGATCAGACTTCTGGCCTTGGAAATGTCCTCGGCCAAACCCTTTTTCAAGAGTAAGTCATCTAGTCTAATTTTTTCTTTTGCCAATGTTAGAAGGTAGAGATTGAAAGAATTCAGGGAATTCGGAAATTTCTATTTTAGAAGAAGAAGTATCCAGATAGGATCCTAATTCTTCCAACTCGGAAACTAGGTCTGAAACCATCTGTTTGCAGGTTTCCATTCCATATAAAGAAGGATAAGTGATCTTTCCGGATTTTCCATCTTTGCCCGGAGTTTTTCCAAGATCTTCCTTAGTTCCTTCGATATCCAAAATATCGTCCGTAATCTGAAATAATAAACCAAGCTTGGCGCCATATTCGGAAATAGTTTCTTCTCTTTCTTGGTAATCTTCTCTCAAACGATTTCCCATCAGAAAGGAAGCCTGGATCAATGCCCCGGTTTTCAATCTATGAGTTTTAGAAAGTAGCTCTTCTTTTGTTCCGATCAAAGAAGAAGGATTTCTCTCTAATAATAGATCATACATTTGTCCGGAGACCATTCCCGCAGCCCCGGCACCTTTTGCCAAAGTCCTAACCAGATCCTTATGCAAATTTTTATCGGAAGAATCGATTTGGGTCAACCAATCAAATGCGTAAGCCTGCAAGGCATCTCCCGCAAGTATTGCGGTTGCCTCTGAAAATTGTTTATGAAGAGAAGGCTTTCCTCTTCTGAAATCATCATCGTCCATACTAGGAAGATCATCATGGATCAAACTATATGTATGAACAAATTCTAATGCAGCTCCGATCGAAAGTGAATCTTTGTTGATCTTTCCAAAAGAAGCGAAAGCAAGAATAGGTCTTAATCTTTTTCCACCGGCTCTCAGACTGTATTCCATAGCTGCAGAAAGTTCAGGAGCGGATTCTTTTTTAAAAAATGGATATACTTCGTTTTCTAAATGATCTTCGAAACGATCCTTGGAACGTTTTAATAATTGAGAAAGTTCGTTTGTTTCCGTTCTATTTGTCATTTTCCGGATTCGACAGTAATCACCACTTTACCGGTAGTATTTCCAGTTTGGAAATGCCGAACCGCTTCCGGAAGATCCACAAAAGGATATACGGAACCTATATGAGGTGGTTCCAAATTTAATTTCAATAACGCTTTTAGATGAACAGTCAATTCATCGATCTTCTCATATAACCAGATCAGATTGAATCCCATAACTGCTTTATTTTCGGAAACGATCTCTAGTGTATCCACTTTAGGTCTGGTCAAATATCTCCAAGCTAAAGTCAGCCAATTGACCTTATCTCCTTGGCTCATAAAAGAAGCCGAACCATAAACAACCATTCTGCCCATAGGTGAAAGAGCATCGTAACTTGCTTTGAAAATTTTACCGCCGATACATTCTAAAACCAAATGTAATTCTCTTCCGCCGAGTGCGGTTTTTAATTCTTCCGGAAAACGGGAAGACCGAATGATCCAAGCGTCATAACCTTCTTTTTCCAAAAGAGAAATTTTAGAATGATTCCCTACGGAGCCTAGAGTCCAGGCTCCGAATTTTTTAGCGATACGATTTGCGTAGATCCCTACTCCGCCAGCAGCACTATGTATTAATACATTCTGCCCTTTTCTGAGATCTCCTAAAGGAAGAAGAGCATAATAAGCGGTAAGTCCTTGGACTAAAAATCCTGCTCCTTGCTCGAAACTCCATTTTGATGGAAGAGGAAAAATATATCTAGAGTCTATGTTTATATAATCCGCGTAAGCTCCAAAGCGGGTCACTCCCATGACCTTATCATTCTTTTTGAAGTTTTTGACCTTCTTACCTACGGCAACTACCTTGCCGGAGTATTCTAATCCTGGAATAAAAGAACCTTTTGGAGTCGCGCTATACAATCCTTGGATTGCGAAAATATCCGCAAAATTCAGACCGATTGCACGGATCTCTATTGTGACTTCATTGTCTTGCGGAGGGGGAAGTTCCTCTTCTCTTCTTTCCAGAGAATCTAAAGAACCTTTGGTATCGACTCTATAAACGGAGCGAATCATGAGGGCATTCTGCTCTTTTAATTCCTATCCTAAAAGGAAAAAACAGATCGAAACGGAGGAAAAATTTCCTCCGTTTCTTGGATGGTTTATTTAGAAGGGAAAATTTCTTTCAGAAAGTTTTTCAATTCTAACCAGGAACGTTTATCCGCTTTTTCATTATAAGCCGCTCCTTTAGAGTTATCATTCCCTGCTTCTTTGATCGTGAAAGAATGAACCGCTCCACCGTAAGAAACGAACTGCCAGTCTACTCCAGCACTTCTCATTTCTTCTTGGAAAGCCGCCACCTCATCCGGTTTTACGAAAGGATCGTCCGCTCCATGAAGGGCTAATACTTTACCTTTAATATTTTTAGCATCGTCTGGCTTAGGACTAGATAATCCTCCATGAAAGCTAATGGTTCCTTTTAAAGGAGCTCCACTTCTGGCTAATTCCAAGGCAGCGGTCCCACCGAAACAGTATCCTAGGATCGCGAGGTTTTTGGGGTCTACACCAGTTTGAGATTTTAATGCGTCTAACGCGGCCTGGCCTCTGGCTCTTAATAATTTGCGGTCACCTTCTCTAAAAGAAGCGGCTAATTTGGAAGCTTCTTCCATGGATTTAGGACGTACACCTTTTCCGTAAATATCCGCGGCAAAAGCTACATATCCTAACTCTGCGAGTTGTTCCGCTCTTGCTTTTGTATTTTCTCCTAAGCCCATCCAGTCATGGACAAGCACTATACCTGGAGCTTTTTTGGCTCCTTCCGGATAAGCAACAAAACCTTCTAAGACTGTGTCGCCTTGTTTGTATTCTACGAATTCGGATTTAACTTTTGCAGATAAAACATTCGTCGCTAAAAGAAACGTTATACTGAACCAAATGATCTTTTTCATTCTTATATAGTCCTCGGGAATTCCCGTATAAAAAAATAAATTTGATATTAGACTGATCCGAAATTTAAAGCGAAAAACTTAGGACTAAAAATAAACTACCCGCAGATCCAAACCGCCATGAGTGATATGTACTGTTTGTAATTTAGAGCTGATTCCTTTCAAAAAAGCAGACCAGGTTTCTTCGTCGGGACAAAGAATAAATCCGGAAACTTCTCCGGGAAGCTCCCACCAAACTTTTAAAGTTTCTGCGATACGTCTGTACAATCCTAGATCAGAACCTTTTTGGATCCGTAAACCGTAAGGTGGATTGAGTGGCATCCAGATTTTACGTGGTTTGCCTGCGGATTCCCAGACTTCTTTAGGAGATAAGGAGAAGAAGTCCCCTTCTTTACCAATAAACCGATTTTCGGGGCTCAATGGGAATTGTTTTATAAATTTCTGATATTCTTCTTTTCTTTCGTTTAGATAGGAGAAAACTTCCGGCTCGGAATCGTTATACCAGAATGTGAATTTTTTACTTTCTTCTTCCGGTCCGATCTTACGTTTTAAAAATTCCCAACTCGGTGCCGGAAATTCTTTCATTTCCTGGAACATATAGTTCCGATCCAAATGAGGAAATCCCAATTTAAAAAGTGAAGAAGCGGACTCCCATATAAATGTTCCTGAACCGGCAAATGGAATGAAAACTGCATCCGGTTCCGGCATATTTTTCCTTAATAAATGTAAAAGAAAAGCGGCTGTATCTTCCCTGACAGGAGCGGATTTGGATAACGGTTTAAAATTTCCCCTTTGGAAAATGGGAGAGCCTGCTAAACTCAAAGAAAGGATCATATTCTCTCCGAGAGCAAGTGCATTCAGTTCCGTGTTTTTAGGATCAGGATCTCCGAATGAGGAATAAGATCCTTCCCAAAAAGAATATAATTCTTCTCTGGAAATTTCTTTTCTTCCTCTAACTTGCGGGTGAAAGTTTATCCCCCAGCCTTCCGGTAAAATTTCGTTTTCTTTTAAGGATTCTATCAAACCGGAGAAGTTAAACTTCTCATCCAAAGGGAATTTGCCCAAATTCAAACGAAAATCCCTGATCCAAGGAATTCTCACTAACACTTCTAATGCTTGGCGAAAATTCGTTTTTTCTAATACAAACTTCTCCGGGAAAACTTTAAACTCAGGAGTATGATTTCTAGGAAGATATGGATCGGAAACAATTTGAGAAAGTAGAACTTCCGTTTCTTTAGCGGAACCGGGAGGAACTAGGAATTCCCATCTAAGAGGTTTACCGGATTTAAACTTGGGAATTTTCCAATCCATAGAGATATCCTTTTAAAATCGATTCTCCAGGAAAGGTAAAAAGTAGAAGGAACAAAACTTTGCGTGAGATCTATAACCTCACGCAAAGTCAAAAATTCGATTAGAACTCTGGGGAAACGAATTTGGCTTGGCCTGCACGAGGGCGGATCACAAATCTATATTTGCGTTTCGCGATTTGTTCCGGGTTATACCAACGAACTTGATAAACTGCCATTCCTTTTCCGGAGTTAGAAGTTTTTCTCACTTCTATATCGACTCCCTTATCGTCTACAGGCTCTCCATCATGGGTTAACTCTTTCCAATCGGAAGTTCCTTCTTTGTATTCGATGGAAACCAAAGATTCATGTAAGGAAATCTCAGAACGACCCACATCCTTATAACGGAATACCCAATGTTTTTCCAGGTTTTCTTCCGCTAAGATCAGCTCGGGAGAATCCACCAATTCTCTTACACCTTCCGATTTCTCGGTTTCAGGAAAACGATCCGAACGATCCAATTCGTAGTTCCAAGACGCAGGGAAGGATTCTTTTCCTCCTGCAGCAGGAAGATTTTTGGTCAGGTCTGCAAGATGAGCCTGTAAGAACGGTTGGGTGCCAGGTCCATAAAGAGTATGACCACCTTCATAATGTTGGCGAGTATATTCCTCTGGAGTAGTTACATAACCGAAGTATCCGTTTGCACAACTGATCACCGATGCATTTTTGATCGGTTGAGAACTGGATTTTAATGCCTCATCCACGAATCTTTTTCCGGACTCTTTAGTAACTTCGAAAGGAACCGGAAGAAGAAGAGTATCCGCAATTTTCACGGATTGCAAAAGAAGTTTATGAGGGAATTTTGATTTAGGAAGAACGATAGGCTGCAGATATTTGAAACCTACAATTCTTTTATGACCTTGGCAACCGCCTGTCAAAAACCAACGAGGCCAACCTTCTGCAAAGAATGGAAGCCAGTTTAGAACCGGAGTGAGCCCATCTTCCGCTCCACCAGTTAATGCAGTTCCAACATAAGGACGATCACAAACTTCTGCATCACCTATCTTTTGGTTTTCATACAAATCTACTTCTCTTGTATTAAAAGAAAGATTTGCATCAGTGCTTAAGGAGTTTTGCAAAGAGTCAAAAAGTTTGGCTGCTTCTGCCCCGATTGCTTCTCCAATCCTTCTGGATTCTATGAAACCTTGCATGTCTTCACGATAATCGGGAGAATTATCTCCGTGAGTAGAATTGTTCAGAGCATGGATCGGATCCCAGCTTGGTTTAAAATCTTTACGGATCTTCTTCTCTAAAATTCGAGTCGGATAAGCAAACACATCCGCATTCGCAACATCATTTGAATCAGGCACTGTGGTTCCGTGAACTGAGAATGTGGAGAACGCACCAAGAGGTTTGTATCTTCCGTCTTTGTCCTGTGCATCGATCCGGATCATCACTAGATCAGGATTGATCGCTTGGTATTGGATCTCAGGTTTTAATTCTTCGAATCCGGAGTTTTTATTAGCACGGTATGCATCCAAAGATCTGTTTCTGGTCAGTCCCCAAATAGCGGTTTTTCCGGAAGCGATCTTAGCAGGTTTCGCGGACTTGTATGCTTCTTCTACTCCATTAGTCAAACGATCCAATACGAAATCGGTCCAACCCTTATCGAATCCGGGTTTGTTAGAAGCAAACTCGTTGTAAAAATTATTATCGTAGAAGTTCGCAGGAGCAGAGTGAGTATGAGTTCCGGCGAATACGATCCCACCAAAAGAAATATCAGTCTTAGAAGCCAAACGTTCCGCAAGCAAGTGATGGATCAAAAGAGATCCGGATAAAAGGTCACTTTGGATCAGAACTACGGGTTCATTTGCGTCTTTTTTAATATAGAAAATCCTAGCATAAAGACGAGTGCGGAAACCTTTTTCGGTCTCGGCCATTTTGGAATAACCTGCCAAAGGTAAACCGGGAGGAGGAGTTAAATCCACCTTGGAAATTCCAGCAACCAGTCCTTTGGTTTTGGAAGCGACTTCCGGTTTTTTATACGCGATCTTATATTCGGCAACGGTTCCGCAAGCGGATGCGGAAAAGATCAGAAGGATCGAAACTAGGTACGGTTGTATTTTCTTCACAATTTGATTCGGGTTCATTCCCCCTCCGGGAATTCTGTGGTTTTTTTAGCCTCTACTTGCTATCAGAACAGTAAGTTCTTAGCAAGAATTTTCGGATAAGAGTATGTTATCGATCCGTCTTACAAACCAATTATATTCCCCAAAAATAGCTCGGATTTTTGAGCCTCTTATTAATTTGGGACAAAATAAGAAATACGGATCAGGAATCTTCTATGTCCCAACCGGGCTTTTTACAAAGACTTAAATTTCATTTTTTCAATTTCTATCCTCCTTACTTCGGTGCAGGGATCAAGGTGAAGGCGCTAAACGAAGAGAGGACCTTATTCTCCACCACGATGAAACTCACAGCTTTTAATAAGAATTATGTGGGAACACAATTCGGAGGATCACTCTATTCTATGTGCGATCCTTTCTATATGTTGATCCTAATGGAACATTTAGGACCCGGATATTTGGTCTGGGACAAGGCAGCAACTATACGATTTTTAAAACCTGGAGAAGGTACCGTAAGAGCAGAGTTCCATATTCCCAAGGAAAAAATCCAAGAGATCAAAGAAGAAACGGATCTTAAAAGAAAAATGGACGTTACCTTCACTGCTCGGATCGTAGATGTAAAAACCGGTAAGCTCGTGGCAGAAGTAGACAAAGTCATCTATGTCAGAAAAAAATTGAAAGAATAAGATATAAAGTCTGCCGCCCAAATTTCGTCAGTGAGATTATGTTCGAGTTAGCACATGATCCCGGGACCTTCTTCTCGAATCATTCTAAAGAAGACCCTTCAAATCTTTTTAAAGGGGGCCTAAAATTGTTTTTCCCTAGGAACTACGATGAAATGATGGCCCCAAACGCTTATGTCCCAATGGAAAACCACGCCTCTGCACGAGGAGCATAAACTTTTAGGCGCTAAGATGATCCCTTTCGGCGGTTGGGACATGCCTGTTCAATATTCAGGAATCATTGCTGAACATACAGCGACCAGACAAGCTGCCGGTCTATTCGATGTTTCTCACATGGGTGAGATTTTTATCGAAGGTCAGGCAGATATCATCCTCGGCTTTCTGGAATCAGTTACCTGTAATTCTGTTTCGTCCCTAGCGAACGGACAAGTGCAGTACAACGCAATCATCAATGAGAATGGCGGCCTCGTAGACGATATCACTCTCTACAAGTTTAACGACCAAAAATATATGATCTGCGCAAACGCATCCAATGTGGATTCAGTTTACGAGTATCTGAAAAAATATGTTCCGGCTTCCGCAAAATTAGAAAACCAAAGCGCTTCTTGGCATCAGATTGCGATCCAAGGTCCAAAAGCGGATCCGATACTTTCTTCTTATTTTAAATCGGATCTAAGCCATATCGGATATTATAAATTCGTGTTATTCCCTTTCTCGGGAGAAGAGATCATTCTTTCCAGGACCGGTTATACTGGAGAAGACGGATTCGAAATTTACAGCTCTAATCCTACCGGCGTTAAGATCTGGAAGGAACTGCTGGAGTTCGGAAAAGACCAAGGACTTCTTCCTGTAGGCTTAGGAGCAAGAGACACACTTAGGATCGAGGCAAAATATCCCCTTTACGGTCATGAGTTGGACGAAAACAGAAGTCCGAACCAATCCGGGATAGGCTGGATCGTAAAAGAAAAGAAAACTCCTTATCCTAAATACCAAGAGATCATCTCCGAAAAAAAAGAAGGGCCTAAAAGAAAGATCGTTGCATTCGAACTGCAAGAAGCAGGCGTCCCAAGAGAAAATATGCCGGTCTTAGATTCGAACGGCAAAAATATCGGGATCACCACTTCCGGTACCTTCTCCCCTTCCTTAAAAAAGGGAATAGGACTCGCACTCGTGGACTCTGAAAAGATCCAACATGGAGAATCCATCCAGATAGAGATCAGAGGACAGGCAAAGTCCGCAATTATATTCACCCAATCTTTCATTCCGGGAAGCATTCGGAAAAATTAAACTAAGGATTTTCAAATGGCAGTAACTAACGCACCTCCGGGCTATAAGTTCACAGAAAAACACGAATGGGTAAAAGTAGAAGGGGACACCGCATTGATCGGGATCTCTGACTATGCCCAGGCGGCACTCGGAGATATCGTTTTTGTGGACCTTCCAAAAGTAGGGAAATCGATCAAACAACTGGACACATTCGGAACGATAGAATCCGTAAAAGCAGCGGAAGATTTATACGCTCCTATCAGCGGAGAAGTAGTCGAAGTTAATGGGAACCTTTCCAAAAACCCGGCTGCGGTGAATTCGGATCCTTTCGGATCTTGGATGATCCGAGTTAAGGGGATCAATCCTCCCGAATTGGAGAAATTATTAGATCCCGAATCTTACAGAGAATTCGTGAGCAAACTGGATTAGGAAAATAGAATGAGTATTGCAACTTGGAACGGATCCGGCAAACAAACTGAAATGAATCACCCACTCGATCCTTTGGATACTTTTTCGAGAAGGCATATAGGTCCTGATGAAGATCAGATCAAGGAAATGTTATCCACACTTGGATTATCCGGGTTGGAAGAGTTGGTGGCAAAAGCAGTTCCGGAAGGAATTCGTTTGGAAAAAGCTTTAGATCTTCCTAAGGCCTCTACCGAAAGAAAGATCTTAAACGATCTGAAAAAGATCGCTTCTAAGAACAAGTTGTATCGTTCTTATATCGGTTCCGGTTACCAAGCAAGCGTTATGCCTGGAGTGATCCAAAGAAATATTTTGGAAAATCCGGGTTGGTACACTGCCTACACTCCTTACCAAGCTGAAATTTCCCAAGGAAGATTAGAGGCGCTTCTAAATTTCCAAACAATGATCATGGATCTGACAGGTTTGGAAATCTCGAATGCGTCTCTTTTGGATGAAGCTACCGCTGCCGCAGAAGCAGTATTCTTAGCATATGGAATTCGTAAAAACGAAACTTCCAAATTACTTTTTATCTCCGAGTTATGCCATCCTCAAACAATTGATGTGGTTCGCACAAGAGCGCTTCCACTTGGAATCGAAGTAAAAATCGGAAATCATTTAAACGCAGAACTAAACGAAGATTATTTTGCAGTAATCGTTCAGTATCCAGGAACAGAAGGAACCATTTATAATTACGAAAGTTTCTTCCAATTAGCTCATAATGTTGGAGCTCTAACAATCTGTGCTGCGGATCTACTTTCACTCACAGTTTTAAAAGCTCCCGGAGAATTCGGAGCGGATGTAGCAGTAGGAAGCACCCAAAGATTCGGATTACCTTATGGATTCGGCGGCCCTCACGCAGGTTATTTCGCAACGAAAGACGAATTTAAAAGAAATATGCCGGGAAGACTTGTAGGAGTTTCCAAGGACAGCCAAGGAAATCCTGGACTCAGACTTTCTCTACAAACAAGAGAGCAGCATATCAGAAGAGATAAGGCTACTTCTAATATCTGTACCGCACAGGTTCTATTAGCAGTTCTATCTTCTATGTATGCCGTGTATCATGGACCTAAAGGTTTAAAAGATATCGCTTTTAGAGTTCATAGACTGGCTGAAACATTGGCTAAAAATTTGGAGAAGGCAGGTTTTGCCATCCAAAACAAAACTTTCTTCGATACGATCGTTTTAGATCTAGGACCCAAGGCCCAAACTTATATAGATACGGCCTCTAAAAAAGAGATCAATTTCAGAAGTTTAGGAAATGGCAGAATTTCAATCGCTCTGGACGAAACTGTAGAAGTTTCCGATCTAGAAGATATTCTTTCGGTATTCGGGATCTCCAAGATCGATCTTTCCTTAGAAGGAATTTCTATCCCGAACGAATTTATCAGAACTTCTAAATATCTTACACATCCAGTGTTCAATTCTCATCATACAGAAACAAAAATGTTGAGATATATTAGAAAATTGGAATCCAGAGATCTTTCTCTTACTACTTCTATGATCCCTCTGGGTTCTTGCACGATGAAGCTGAATGCGACTGTGGAAATGTTCCCTGTTACCTGGCCTGAGTTTTCCAATATACATCCATTCGCACCTGCAAGCCAAACAGAAGGATACAGAACAGTATTCTCTCAATTAGAATCTTGGCTTTCACAAGTGACTGGATTCCCAGGAATTTCACTGCAACCGAATGCAGGTTCTCAAGGAGAATATGCGGGACTTCTCGCGATCCGAAACTATCATATCAGCAGAGGAGATAAGGAGAGAGACATTTGTTTGATCCCGATCTCTGCACACGGAACCAATCCTGCTTCTGCCGCGATGGTTGGATTCAAAGTAGTAGTGGTTGCCTGCGATTCAGAAGGAAACGTAGACTTAGAAGATCTGAAAGCAAAAGCTAAAGAACATTCTAAAGACCTAGCTGCATTGATGATCACTTACCCTTCTACACATGGAGTGTACGAAGAACCTATTAAGGAAATCTGTTCCATCATTCATGAGAATGGAGGACAGGTTTATATGGACGGGGCGAATATGAACGCTCAGGTAGGGATCACAAGACCTGCGAATATAGGCGCAGACGTTTGCCATCTGAACTTACATAAAACTTTCTGTATTCCTCACGGTGGTGGCGGGCCAGGAGTTGGACCGATCGGAGTTGCAGAACATCTAAAACCGTTCTTACCCGGCCATCCTCTTGTAGATAACGGAACAGGCAACGAACATGGTGCCGTTTCCGCAGCTCCTTGGGGAAGTGCAAGTATCGTTCTGATCTCTTGGGTGTACATCGCACTTTTAGGAACAGAAGGATTAGAGCATGCAACTAAGGCGGCGATCCTAAACGCGAACTATATTGCAAAACGTTTAGAAAACTATTTCCCTGTACTTTACAAAGGTAAAAACGGATTCGTTGCACACGAATGTATCCTGGATGTAAGACCTTTCAAAAAGACCAGCGGTGTAGAAGTAGAAGATATTGCAAAACGTCTGATGGACTACGGATTCCATGCACCTACAATGTCTTTCCCGGTTCCTGGAACTTTGATGATAGAACCTACTGAATCAGAATCCCAAGAAGAATTGGATCGTTTCTGTGAAGCGATGATCTCCATCCATTCAGAGATCCAAGAAATTGAACAAGGCAAAGCGGATCCAAAAGACAATCCTCTCAAAAATGCACCTCATACTTCTGCGATGGTAATCTCAGACAATTGGGACCATGCTTATTCCAGAGAAAAGGCTGCTTATCCTGCACCTTGGACTAAAGAGCATAAATTCTGGCCTTATGTAGGAAGAATAGATAACGTATATGGGGATAGGAACCTGGTTTGTTCCTGTCTTCCTTTAGAATCGTATCTCTAATTTTTTCTAAATATCGGAAGATAATAAAAAAAGACCGGGGTTTTGGCTCCGGTCTTTTTGTTTTAAGAAGAACGAAATTAAGGATTAATCGTCTTTCTTTTTCTTTTTGGATTTTTTAGACTTCTTGGAGTCTCCATCGTCGTCATCTTTGTCTTTTTTAGACTTCTTTGACTTTTTAGATTTTTTGGAATCTCCATCATCATCGTCCTTATCCTTCTTGGATTTTTTGGACTTCTTAGAATCAGAGTCGTCATCATCTTTATCTTTTTTGGATTTCTTGGATTCCTTATCGTCATCCTCATCCTTGTCTTTCTTAGACTTTTTCTTTTTCTTAGGCTCGTCTTTATCGTCGTCTTCGTCCTTCTCTTTGGACTTCTTAGCCTTAGATTTTTTAGAAGAATCTGCTGAATCGGAAGCCTTTCCAGGTTTAGCCCTGCAATAAGCGTCTACGTTAGTTCCGTCTTGTTTGCTATAACCGGAAACCCAAGTACAATCCGAATCGGACTCACATTGACCTTTGGATAAACCTTGGCATTGGGATTCTGCAGAAAGAGAAGTCCCGCCTAAAATAAGCAGACCTGCAAAGAGAATACTAGTTATGAATTTTAAAAGATATATCGGCTTACGATACATTCTATCGACTCCTAAATCGAATGGTTCGACAAGGATCTATATCGAAAAAGAATTTGCGATCTGAAATATTCCTATATTTCAAAAAAATTATATTAGAATCGTTTTAAAAAGGTGGGTCGGGAGGGGAATTCCTCCCGACCAAACACAGTCAGGAATCAACCGCCATAGTACATCAACTGGAACCCGTAATAAGGATATAAAATGCCCATCTAATCTAACATTAACTCCCCGGGTCCATACCTTCAGAGCGGTCCGCATTCTACTATCGAGTCTTCGAATCGTCAAGCTCACAAAATAAATAAGATGCAATTTTTGGAAAAAAATTTCATTTGGAAATATCTTTTTTCGAACGCTCGATATTACATCTGCAAAGAAAAGCGGATCATATTCACTATTTGTAATGGTGTTTAAATAGATCGGCCGTATTCCAAACTTTATACTGAGCGTCCAGATTTCCGATCGATACAGAATAATCAGGATAGATAAGCCCCGGTCTTAGATTTGAAATGTATTATAAGACTAAGTTTAGGATTGGAGTTTAAGTTTTAGGGCAAATGTAAAAGGAAATAAAAAAGGCCGGAGGTTAGTCCGGCCTTATATGATTACAGTAGAAACCCGGCAACGTCCTACTCTCCCACACAGCGAACCATGCAGTACCATTAGCGATGAGAGGCTTAACTTCCGTGTTCGGGATGGGAACGGGTGTGACCCTCTCTCTATAATCACCGAGAATCTATAACCAGTATTCCCGGCGGACCTCGGAAGTCTACTTTTTTTCAAAGAAAAAGAAGAAGTTTTTAGGAAGAAGAAGCCGAATTTTCGAAATTTTCCCCCGCCTCTCGGCATCAATCTCAGTTTCAATATTCCAAAGAGAGCGCTCTGACTTCTTCTCTGGAATATGCATCCGGTTTTTTTAATATTTGGACCAAAGCTTTGAATTCTCTCGGAAGAAGTTTTCCTGGATGTTTATTAAAATAATATTTGGAAGATCTATAGATCCCGTTCAATCCACGACCCCAATACACAAGATTCAGATAATATTCCAAAACTCCCTTCTTACCTAATTCTTCGTCCAAGGCCTGGGCAATTCTGATCTCTCTTAGTTTACGTGTTAATGTTTTATCTCTGGATAAAAATAACGTTCTGGCGAGCTGTTGGTCCAAGGTGCTTGCACCTCTTAATCTTCTGAAAAAAAAGACCGCTTGTATTATAGAAGACTGTATATCCGCTAATGAATAACCTCTATGTCTATAGAATCTATAGTCTTCTACCTCTACCAAGTATTCTAAACTTCCCGGAGGTAATTCTTCTATCCTTACCCAATCGTTTTCGAGAGGAACCGACTCCAAGTTTTCCGGCAGGTAGACTAATTTATTCTCTCTGAATAAGATCCTTTTTTCAGGAAAAGTTTGGTAATAGATAAGAAGAAGGAATACTAATACCAGAATACTTCTGATCCCAAAGAAAAACCATCTATGTAAGAAATGATCCCCTTCTCTCATTGGACTTCAGGGTTGTTTTGTTTATCGTAAATCAAAAATACTTCCTGCTCTATCTGTTCGGAAGATACAAGTTTCCAATCCGATTTATCAAAGTTAAAATATGCCTCTTCTCCACCTGTGATCGAAGGCAGCCCGGATTTTCCTATAAAGAACGGAACTATAGTAAGATAAAGTCTATCCACGAGTCCTTTTCTGAAAAAGGAATCATTCAGTCTTGGTCCTCCTTCTAAAAGTATTTTGGAATGTCCTCTTTTTTCCAATTCTTTCAGGATGATCTCCGGATCCAGATCTTCTCCCTCTAATGGAAGTATCTCCGCAAACTCCGATAATTCGGATCTAACCTGGGATTCATTTTTAGAAGTGCAGAATATGAGCGGTTTCACTTTAGAAAAATGGAATACTTTTCTATCGGAAGGTAATGTCCCGGTCCTAACAAGTAGAACGGCCCTCGGCTCCTTCTCCGATTCGACATACCTAAGATGAGTGACTGGATCGTCGTTGAGAAGGCTGTTTTTGCCTAGGATGAGTGCGTCCGCTTCGGAGCGGATCTGGTCCATTCTTCTTTTATCATTTCTAGAAGAAAGGCCGTACCATTTTCCGTCGGGACGGCATACCTTTCCGTCCAAGGTCATTGCCATATTCACGGCTAAAAAGGGACGGCTCATTGAGGTTTGGAAGCTAAGGTTTCGGAAAGCAATTTGAGAACTCTTCCTCTGCAGGTCCCGCAGCCGGTACAACAACTTGTGTCTCTCATCAATTTACCCAAAGTGTCATTCCCTCTGCGGATAGAATTTGTAATATCCTCTTCGGATACTTGGTTGCATACGCAAACCTTTCTGGGTCGCATCAGGGCGTTTAGGTCTATTTGACTAAAGTCGGAAGAATTCATCAGGCCTTCTAATTATTGGACGCCGAAAGCAAAACCATCACTCAGGCTAAACATAAGAAGGCCAGGATCAAGAGAATTTTTTTCTATCTGGTAAACGAATTAGTCCACTATACGGACTGAGAACCCAAAGGTTCTATAACGGATTCCAGAAGGGATATTTCTCGTTGACAACCGGACTTTGAAGCTCATCCTCATTCGGAAAATTCCATAAAGGAAACCTACAGAATGCAAGTGACCAAACGCGCTCCCTTAAGGGAAATTTTCGGATGGTGCATGTTCGATTTCGCCAATTCTAGTTATACCACTGTAATCATAACAGTCATCTACTGCAGAGTTTTCGCCGAAGTAATCGTTCCAACCTCCTCCAATCCGGCAAATCCATACGAGGACGGGAATTTTTTATTCGGATTAGCTTTATTTTTCTCTTATCTATTAGTAGTACTGACCGGTCCGTTATTCGGGGCTATCTCCGACTTCTCCGCTAAAAAGAAAACATTCCTTTTTTGGAGTTATCTCAGCTGTGTGATCAGCACCGCAGCTTTTTGGTTAGTATCCACTCCAGGTTCTTGGGAATTAGGTTTTGCTTTAATCATTCTTTCCAACTTCTTCTTCGCTTCCGGAGAAAACTTTGCCTCTTCTTTCCTGCCTCATTTAGGCCCTAAGGAAGAATTAGGAAAAATTTCAGGGTATGCTTGGGGAGTCGGGTATATGGGAGGACTTCTTTCCGTATTTTTGGTCCAGACTCTTGTGGCACCTTCCATCGATCCTGCGATCTACGGATCTCTTAGATTTGTAGGACCTCTTACAGCGTTATTCTTCCTGTTAGCTGGAATTCCAACATTCTTACTTTTGAAAGAATACCAGCCGGCTATCAAAATACCTGAGGGGCAAAGTTACCTCACTATAGGTTTTAAACAATTATCGGAGAGTATCAAGTCGATAAGACATTTCAAAGACCTGGTCATCTATTTGATCTCTCTATTTTTCTCAATGGCTGCTCTTGCTATCGTGATCGCATTTGCATTCTTATACGGGAACCAAGAGATCAAGATCACATCCGGACAAGAAGCTGCATTATTCGTATTACTTCAATTTTTCGCGATGATAGGCGCGATATTCTTCGGGTTTGTTCAGGATAAGATCGGAGCTAAAAGAACTTTCAATATCACTTTGGTATTCTGGATATTCTGTTTGATCGGAATTTATTTCGTAAGAGAGATCACCGGTTTTGTAAACGGGTTAGGTGTCGATATCTCTGTGCAATGGGTGTTCGTGATCTTTGGAACTCTTGCAGGTTCCGGCGTTGGATCCACTCAATCAGCAAGTAGAGCAATTGTAGGGGTCTTCTCCCCTGAATCCAAGTCTGGAGAATTTTTCGGTCTCTGGGGTCTTTCCGGAAAATTGGCGGCCGCTATCGGAGTTTTTGCGATCGGTATATTACAGAAAATTTTCGATCTAAGAAATGCATTCTTAGTGGTTGCAGTGTTCTTCTTTATCTCTTTGATCATCAATATATTCGTGAATGAAAAAAGAGGGATCGAAAAAGCGAAGGATTGGGAAAGAAACGGAGGACATTAGTCCTCCTTCTTCCAAGCTTTTGCTTGTAATCTTTAAACTTCTCGTTTATACTTAAAACGTGGCAGGCACAGAGTTCCATACAGAGGATGAATTCGAATCCCACCAAAGCCAAAGAAAATTGGCTTTGGCGACTATGGACGAATTGACCCAAACCAAATTGGATCTTTTGGATGCCGGTAAAGAAATTCCTAAATTTCTAAACTACGCCATCTCCTACTTAAATCGTAAATATCTCACAGAAGAAAAAGTGATCAGCGACTTGATCGTAAGAAGAGATTCCGCGAGTTGATCACTCGTCGTCATCGTCCTTTTCTTTTTCCGCTTCTATCCGTATTTCAGAGATTACTGCCTGGGCCTCGTCAAAGATCGGCGTCAGGGTAGAAGTATCCGAATCTATTTCACTCACGGTATCTTCCAGATAATAAGTGCCTTGGGTTGTTAAGAAAAAGAATCGGACCTGATCTAGGTCTGGATTCGGGGTCCAACGGACCTTCTTCCCTTGTTTCCAAAGATACGCATATTTGTGGATAAGACGTACGGAACTTTTTTTAATACTTTCTCTTCCTCCACCGCCGATGAAAGAAGCTCCTGAAGTTAAGAAGATACTCGCGTCTCCGGAAAGAAATGTGGCTAAAGTAACTATCTCTCTTTGGGTAGGCCAGTCCATGATGATCCCATAAACGACCGTTTTACCCTTCGGGTTTTGGATCCCTATATCATCATATTCAGTTTCGAATGCGAGTTCTCTTAATTCTTTATACGGTGTCTTATCAATAGAGGGAGTACACGCCGAGAACAGCAGAATACTGATTATATTATAAAAACTAAATTTGGATAGAAGGCTCAAAAACTTCTCTGACATGAGAATACACCGCTTTATTTTCCAAAGGAATATCTTTGGAAACCTATCCTGATAGACATCAGGAAAGACTCCTTTTTGCAAAAAGACGGAAAGGAATTTAAGAAAAATTGCTGGATCCGAAAAAATCAAATCCTTCTTATTTCTTTTTAGCCTTTTTCTTAGGAGACTTAGATACTGCTTTTTTCTTGGGAGAAACTTTTTTAGGAACGGTTTTCTTCTTAGCGGGTTTTTTCTTAGAGACCGTCTTTTTTTTACCTTCTTCACTTACGGTAAGGCTTGGGTCTCTTTCCATATTTTTAATGTGAGAAGTATGCCTGAATCTAAGTGCGGACCAATCATCGTCTATAGAGATCAATCTTACACCTTCGAAACTGATCTTTCCAAGAGGATCCCAGCCTGCATCCCTATGAATGGATACATTATATTTACGGGATGTCTTCTTGGGATAGGCTAACCATAAAAGTCCATCGTCTATTAAGGTAGTTGGAACCATAGAAGCAATATTACGGATCTCAACTTCGGTTTGAACGAATGCAAGTATGAGTCTGTATCTTTTTCCGGACCTTAGTGCTCGATCGACCGGAGCCCCTAAACTGGAAAGTGCGGGTTCGAATTCATAAGGAGAAGATAAAACACAAATCTCCCCTTCGCCGGGTTTGAATTGTAATTTACCGAACACGGAATGGATAGCCATCGGTAAATAGAATCCTTTTCGCCAAGAAAAGGCAAGCGAGAAACCGAAAACATTTTTTTGATCCAATTACATATCCATTGGATATTCTTAAAATACCGACCTTACCCCTGTTTATGGGATACATTGTTTTACCTAGGTAGATAACAATTGTTATCCAATGACTAGGAACTAACGTCATGCGCTAAAGGATAAGCTAGTAAGAAGTTTCTACGACAAGAGATACGGATAGTTTTGCCACAGATTTTCCTTTTTCTGGAGCCGGGGAAGAACCACAGTATACTGATATATCTCAAACAAAAAAAGGCGAACCGATCGGTCCGCCTTCCCCTTATTCTAAAGTTGTAAAATTCCTCTTATTGGAATTCCAACATTTTAGAAACCAGTCTTTTCTGGTTCAACTCAAGGTCTCTCAGTTTATGGCGAACGTTCTTGTCCACCTTACGAAGGTATTTCTTATACGTTACGATAATCTGTTTTTGTTTATTATAAGGTAGTGGATTGGTTTCCTCATGTAGTTTGGTCTCCACACTAGGAGCCATGGACTGAACAGGAGTATCCGGCCAGATCAATTCAGTATCGTGGCTGGAGTAATATTCCAATTTGATCTCTTTATTATTGTTCGGAGTTCTTTTTCCTTCACTTCCGATCTGAGGTCCTTTTGGATCCACGTTGATCACTCTGCGCATCTCTCTTACGAAAATTTCTCCGTTGGAGTTCGTACGTTTGAATTGCATAATGATCTTTTCTAATTTTTCAGGATTACTTCCCGGATAGATAAAGATACGTGCGTTATAAAGATAAGTTTTAGGGAAGTCCCAGAAAGATTCTCCGGAACCCATATCCAATTCCAGATAAGGTTTATTATCCCTGTCTGTTTTTAAGAACTGAGGTAATTCCTGAGGTTCGTCACCGATATAACGTAACGCTTTTTTGGTGGTTTCCATCTGAAGGATCTTATTGATCTGATGGATATTTTGAGAGATAGAAGCGTGCAAATTATCTATCTCAATATCGGAAAACCCTGCCTTACGAATTGCTTCGATCTGGCGTTCTATTTCTCTTTCTTCCATCGTTAGGATTTTAGGAGCCCCATCTATTTGTATGAATACGGCTAAAAGAGAAATTATAAGAAAGATAAGGGTTTTCATTAGATGCCTTCCTTCTAAATATCGAAAAGACTATACCCTATTCTTGATCCTAAAAAGGATTTTTTCAGGGTTCTTTCCTAATTATGCCTCGAATCTTCCGCCCGAATGCCTATTTCGAAGAAGAACTCCGACTTGGAAAATTATTTCCGAGAGAGTTAGAGGCCAGGAATTCGGTCTTAGAATCCTCTTTTTTAGTCTTAAACTCTTTCCCGGACTCTGCAAAAATTTTAGCCCACTCTCCTCCCGAAGAAAATTGGATCAAATATTGGAGGGAGAAGGGAATACAGATCCCAAAACCTATTCTTCTCAGAAATCTAAAACAATCTTTGCAAAAGGAAAAAGAGATCCAATTGGAAGAGTGGGGAAAAATCTCCCGTTGGAATTCCAACACCGGAAATTTAGAGATAGATCAAACACTTGCAGATCCCGCAAAAACGTACGGATCTAAATTAAACCAAAACGATTGGAACCGAGAACATAATGAAGATCTAATTTCTTATTCCATCCGTAATTCAGAAGATTGGGAGACATTCATAAAAAAGGAAAAAGATCATTTCTCTCCGGATCAAAAATTCGTTTTTAAGACCGAGTTTGGATTTGCAGGCGCTCAGAAGTTTAGAGATGTTTCCGGGTTAAAAGATCTAGCCTATCTATTCTTAAAGGTAAAAAGAGAACCTTTTTTGATCGAGACCTGGGCAGATAGAACCAAAGATTTTAGCTTATTATTCTCCGCAAAAAACGGAGAATATAAAATAGAAGAAGGTACGATCCTACTCAACGATCATAAAGGAAAATACTCAGGGACCTGGATGGGAGAATTTTTTGAAATCGAAAATTATCTTTCCGGAATGTCGGAAAGTTTTTCTAAGATCTCCAAATTCCATCCAAACTACGAAGGATATGGTTCCGTGGATTCTTTCTTTTATCGTTCTAAAGGGATCCAAATTTTGCGTAAAATTTCGGAAGTCAATTTCAGATGGACTATGGGCTGTTTATTATTGGAGCTTCGACGTAGATTTCCTAAGGAGGGAAACGATCTTCTTCTTTTCTTACCCAAAGTCCAAAACTCAGATCCTTATTCTAGATTAAAAATTTGGGAGAAGGAAACAGGCTGGGAAATTCTTCCACTTTCCACATTCTTCTCCCCTTATAGAAGACCGAACCAGAAAAACCTAATTTGGGTCCGTCTCCCGGCCCAAAAAAACCAAGATCCTTGGGAAGAGGCCAAAATCGTTTCGGAAAGCGGCATCCGAGTTCTGGGTCCCTGAAATGTACTTGTGATTCTTTACCTGCCTCCGAGACTGGTTCCAATCCCTTCGGGGAACTCAGCCTGCAGATATTACTCAGGTTTCAGGAAAAGAGATGGAACTGTTTCTCAATTACGCGCTGTATATTATCGTAAGTATCGGATTCTTGATTCCCTTCACTGGATTTGTTGTCGGAGCGGGAGCGATCGTAAATGCTACCGTTGCTGGATTTGCCGTTAACTTGTTGGCTCAAATCGTAGAAGAGGACAGACTCAAGGCTTATCTCGAAAAGAATAAGTCCACTATGATCGGTCAGGCTTTAATCAAAGCTATCGAAGCAGGTAAGACTAAACTAGCACCTGGTTCAGTTTCTTCTCATGCAGAAGAACATGGTCATGGCGGACATCATCTGATCTCCGTTCAGACTTACTCTCTTGTGTTTGCTGCACTGATCGTTGGAACTATCATCACCGTATTGGTAGCTCAAGTTGACTTCGGAGCAATGAACACTGTAATCGCTATGCTTGTAGCGACCATCAAAGCTTCCTTAGTATTAGCTTACTTCATGCACCTTAAATATGATAACGTAATGAACAGAGTGATCTTCGGATCCGGCTTCTTGTTCTTACTTCTTCTGTTCGGATTCTCCGTAGCGGATATCTACACAAGAGCAAAAATTTTCGCCGGCTTCCCTTACTAATAATAAGACAGCATATGCGAGTATTTCAAAAGAACCGGCTTCAAGCCGGTTTTTTTGTAGCCTAAGGTTTTCCTTCCAGCGCAAGAAATAGGCTTGAAGACAGGGTTGGTAGACGTTAAAGTCTGCGCAATCGATTCGGTTTGGTCCGGCCTACTTTTCAGAAGAAGAAAAAGTTAAACTCAATCAAATATTCGGAAATTTGAACATGATCCTATTAGAACGTTACAGTCTAGGTTTCTTACTACCGGGGATCATTTTATGTTTTGCCTGTATCGAAAAAGTTCCTGAGATCAAAAAAACAATCGAGATCCCTGAACTTGGTTTAGTGTTAAATTACGAAGGATGGATCTATGAAGAATATGATTCAAACCGAGATAGTTCAGATCCGAATCGTTCTAAGAATAAAAGAGAATCCCAAAACGATAAAAATATTAAGGTGATGTTCTATCTTTTCGAGCCTGAACAAAACAAGGGTTCCGAGATCAGGACCAATATCAATTTTGTGTCGGAACCGATCCCTGCAAAATATTCCAAAGCAACCTTAGAAGATTACGTGGCTTCTATCAGCGGATTGTATTCGAATATATATAAAGAATACGAAATACTTTCGGTTCCTCAAAAATGCGGTTTCGGAAAAGAGAAATGTATCTTTTTTGAATCCAAGTTCGTTCTTCCAAACACTCCGGAAAAAAAACAGATCCGGACCCTTCAATGGATCTTTTTCAAAGAAGGAAATGTTTATATATTTACTGGAACAGTGCCTGAGTCGGAGTTTTCGGAGAAGAATAAAAAGATCTTAAACACGATCCAAACTCTGACTGAAAAGATATAACCCTCGATTAACTGCGTCTTAAAGACTTAGGCTTTTTATCTTCCGTAATATCTTCGTAGTCTACTAGAAGTTTGTAGATCGAGACCGCGTCCTTCCAGATATGGATCCTACCTTCCTTGTTCAGATTCCGAACATACTCATTTACTTCTGAAAGGCGGGATCTAAAGAAATAGAATAACTTTTTATCTTCTATCGCTATATGGCTTACCAGCCAATCCTTTAAATCCTGGATCAAAATTGCCAAAGATTCCAGCTCTTCCTTTTCACTTCTTTCTATCATATCGTTAATTAGAATATTAAATCTCTCATGTTGTTTTTGGTGATTTTTTTCACCGATATAATGGAAATTATGCATGATAGCTTCTTCCGTATTAAAATGTTCACGGATATATTCTATCGTTTCATAGATGGCTTCCTTTAACTGAGCGCTCAAGGAGTCCGCGTCTATCTCTTGTTTTAATCTTTGTTTATATAGTTTGTCCGTTTTTACCAATAGTTGTAAAAGCCATAGGTGTTGGATATCCACGATCGCGATCCCGGTTTTGAGTTTATATCGATACCATAGGTCCGAGATCAGTTTTAGATTTTCTTCTCCCAGTTTTTTGAATTCTATAGAGACCTCTTGTCTTCCGGAGAACAAAACCAACTGGTATAATCTTTCAATCTCATCCGCATAACTGGACGCATGTAAATGCCTCTGCATCCAATCCGTTACTTTATCATCAACATGGACCATAGCAGCATCCACGTATTGTCTGTCCTCGCTCAGTATATGTCTAAACAGCCATTTTTTTAGGTTTTTAAGAAGATCCAAAACCGCGTTCTCAAAATCTCCTTCGAAACTTTTACGGACACGGTTCCTTAAAGCGGTGATAAACCGCATATGTTGTAATCTATGTTGTCCTAGTTTTGTGTAGCCGATACTCTCTAAAAGTTTTTCTTCAAGAGCGAAATGTTCCGTCGCATAATCCAAGGTTTTAGAAAGCGCATTCGTAAATGTAACTTCCAATTCGGATCTAGTTCCCGACTCCAGTTTATCTTCCAAGTCCGCAAGGATCCCGATCAACCACAGATGTTGTTTGTCTATTTCAGGAATTCCTAAAGAAAGATCGAATGTCTTCCAAATGCCTCTGATTTTTTCTATAACCCTTTCGTCATACATGAGATCATCCTTATAGCTGTTTTACGGAAAACTGTTACAAGGATTCGTGAGTAAGCTTCAGAACGAATCAGAAATCGAACGAAAGGAATTGATTTATATCAAATGGAAAGAAGAGAGATATTCAAAAAGTAAATCAAATGCCGTATCTTTTGATGATAGACTTTGCTTCTTCTACAAAAGAATTTTCTTCTTCTTTTGTGAAAGGTTTGAATACGTTCTCTTGGAATCTTTTCGCTAATTGTATGTATTCCAAACAACCTGCGATACTCATCTCGGGTTTTGCTTTTTTTTCGTAAATGACGATGTCCCCGTTCTTAGGGAGCACCATAGCTCTCGGAGGAATTTTTTTACCACCTCGGATCATACAACCCGCAAGTATCATCGCACCGTCTCCGATCACTGCCTCGTCCAAAATGACAACACCGATCCCGATCAAACAACCCTTACCGATCTTACAACCGTGAAGCATCGTATTATGACCTACTAATGTATAATCATCTATGAATAAGCTTCCGGTAGAATCAGTATGAAGAGTGCTATTATCTTGGATATTAACACCTTCACCCAATTTGATCTCATTCAGATCCGCACGAACAACAGCACCCGGCCAGAGAGAAGATAGAGGTCCCATCTCCAACATACCGAATGCAGTCGCAGCCGGATGGATGAATGCTGTCTCGTGAATTTTCATAGTTTAACGAAGAGGATAACCGGAAGAATTTGCGATCTGGATGAGACGATCCGTAATCTCTTTGATCCTTTCCTGGGTTAAATTCTTGTCCTGGCTCAAAAGTTTAAATCTATAAGAAACGGATTTTTTATCTTCCGGAAGATTTCCGCCGGTAAATACGACGGTAACTTTTACGTCCTGTAACTCGGGGAATTTTTCTTGGACAGCCAAGTCACTGAATTTGGAAGAAGATTCATTCAGATCCATCACCAAAGAAAGATCTATCTCCGTTTGAGGGAAATGAGAAGGAGCAGCAAAATAGTTTTTGTTTCTATCTTGGGTCCAAACTTCTAATAAGGAAGCGAACTCAAATCTTCCTAAAATAACTCTCTTCTTGATATCAGCAGTATCCAAAGCGGCAGGATGAGCGTATCCCAACTCTCCCGCTTTTTTACCGGAAACAAATAAGGAAAGAGAAGCCTTAGGATGGAAGTAACTTTTTTCTTCTATCTTCCATTCGATCTCTCTTAAGTTTAAATGTCTTAATACTTTTTCAATGCCGGTCCTTGTTTCTAAAAAATCGGACTCTAAAACATTTAGATCCTTTTCGTTGGACTTCCTACCGAAGGATACCGCCCAAACAAACCATTTTGACTCGTTGAAAGGCTCTTCCGCTTTTTTATAAGTGCGTCCGAACTCGAAAATTCTCAGTTTTTCGAATCGATCAGAATTAAACCTGATATTTTTCAATAGAGAAGGATATAAAGAAGTCCTCAAATAAGCCTGCTCATCCGGCATTGCATTTAGGATCTTAATGGAATCTTTTACTTCTTCAAAAGAATTATCTTTAGAGGAAGCATAAGAATAATTGAATACTTCGTTGTATCCCAGGATTTGGGAGAAGGTCCGTTTTAAATGTTTTTCCAGCTCTCTAGAAAAATTCCGAGTGGGAGGTTTTACATCCGAAGCCAATGGGCGAACCGGAATAGATGCATATCCTAAAGTTCGGCCTATCTCTTCTACTATATCTTCCGGAATGGTGATATCGTAATTATGCCTGTATTTTGGAACAAGAACCTTAACAGTATTTCCCTTCCATTCAGTCGAAAAGGAAAGTTGTTTTAAGATCTTATCCGAAGTAGATTGATCGATCTCTGTTCCTAGTTTTTTATTTAAGAAGTCTAGGCTGACTTCGATCTCCACTTTTTTATCCGCAGTATGAATGTATCCGGAAGGAAGGCTCGCTTTCAGATCAGGACAACCATTCTCTTTCAGAAGATTTAAAGCTCTCTTTATGATCGGAAGAGTGGTTGTTGCTTCGAGCCCTTTTTCGTAACGAACAGAAGACTCGGAACGGATCCCCGTTTTCCGAATGGACTTACGGACGAACTCTCTTGGGAAAACTGCGGATTCTAAAATTACTTTTTTGGAATTGGAATCCACTGCGGTATCTGCACCGCCCATCACACCTGCTATGGCGACACCTTTTTTAGAATTACGAATGATCAGAATTTCAGGATCAAGTTTAGGAGAAGTTTCGTCTAGAAGTAAGAAACTTTCATCCTTCTTCGCGTAATCCACTTCTAATTCAATCCCACCTAGTCCGGATAATTTATCCGAATCAAAGAAATGTGTAGGCTGTCCTGCTTCCAATAATAGATAATTGGAAACATCCACCACATTATTGATCACCCTCACTCCACATTTTTTCAAACGAGAACGAACGGTTTTGTTAGAAGGTTTGATCTGGATTCCTTCGATAGAAGATGAATAATAAGAATGTGCGTATTCCGTTTCTTTTACCTTTGGAGAAGCCAGGTCTTTGGAAAATTCCCAGTTCGTTTCGAAAGGATTGAATTTGATCGGTAAATTTAATTGGGCTGCAAGTTCTCTTGCAAATCCGAAATGGCTCCATAGATCCGGACGATGTGTGATAGATTTATTATCAATATCGAAAATAGTATCTCTGAACCCAAAATACTCTCTTAAGTTCTGACCAGGTTTTGCTTCCGGATCATCCAGGACCATAACACCTGCATCTTCCTCGGATAGTCCCAGTTCTTTTTCGGAACAAAGCATTCCGGAACTTTTTACTCCACGAAGTTCTGACTCTAGGATTTTTTTATCTCCCAACTCCGCACCTGGAATAGCAAGCGGGACCAAGTCCCCTACTTTTAAATTAGGAGCACCTGAAACGATTTGGATCTTATTTTTTCCGTCAGAAACCTGAGCGACTTGGAGTTTATCTGCCTGAGGATGTTTTTCTAAAGATTCGATCTTAACTAAAACAACCTTCTCCAAATGAGAAAAATAATCCTCTACCCCATCCACTTCGCATATAGAAGCCGCAATTTTTTTCAGGATATCCTCGAGGGACACATCCTTAATAGGGGTAAAATCGTTAATCCAATCCAGGGATAATTTCACGTAAACTGTCTCCTAAGGCCGAATATCTGGCGGAGTAGTTTAACAAAAGCGGATAGAGGGGGCTAGTGTCCAGCAGTAAACTATCGTAAGTTTGTCCTGTTATTAATACGTTCTGACCAAAAGTAAAACCCTGATTGCAGGTTCCCCAAAAAGCAGAGCCGAACAGGAATATATAAAACTATATTCGCTTCTCCCTGAAACCCATAAGCAGACTATAAATTCTGGATCCTAAGTGAGTCCATTTTTGCAAACCGATCTAAAATTTTATCCCGGGTAATCAAATCCAGATCATTTGCCTTTGCAGTGGCAAGGATCATTCTGTCGGCAGGATCTCTGTGCATATCCGTCGGCAGTTTGATAAGTTCCTTTGCGACTTCAGGAGAACAATCTATGATCTGAACTAAAGAAGGTCTAGTCGCTAAGTCTAACCATTCGAAAATCGGAAGGTTCAATGATATTCTATCCAATTGGAAAAGAAGAGATAATTCCCATAAAGACACCGCAGCAATAGCAGGAGGTTCGGACAAGCAATCGAGTATTTGCCTCTCTGCAGGTTTCAATTGATCCGAACCGGAGACCCACCAGATCCAGATATGTGTGTCTAATAGAACCATCCAATTCAATCCTTGAAAATCGGAAGGGTAATATCAGACAATTCAGTAACTGAACCTTTGAGTTGGTTTAGGATACGCATCTTTTCAGATTTGGTTGGAATAGAAAGTACGTTAGATCCTTTTTTAAGGTCCTCGTTGCTTTGGGCAGGTTGTTTTACTTTTGGCATTCGATTTGTTTGTGCTAAATTTTTGGATTTTTGTTTCGTCGCAGATTTTATATTCATGCCCGAAGCTTACTATCTTTTAGCCTCAAAGCAAGAAAAATTATATTCAATAAATGGAATATTGATTCCAAGTGCGGAATCTTTATTACTCAGATCCAGGAAGATATGCTTGGAAAAGTTCGAATCTATGATGAATCTCTTTTCCAACTTTTACCTTTCTTAACTCTACTTCAAAATCCTCTTTTACTTTTTGGATCTCGTTTTTAGTTCGATTCATTGCGGATTTTTTTTCGGGTCTTCCTTCCCATTTGAAAGCAGCCTCTTGCCTCATTAGTTTTTCTTCTAATTGGCGAAGAGTGTTTTGGTTGCTGTTTCGGATCTTATACTCTTCTTTTTGGAATAGATCCTTAGTTTGTTCGTATAATTCTTTTTTTCTATCTTCTAATGTAAATTCCAAGGTCTCACATGCGATCACGAAATATTTTTCGGTATCATCGGGCAGTTCGGTCTCGGAAGATCTGAATCGATTCTCTCTGACTGTTTCCGGAAGATTTTCCAATACTTTGGAACTTCCGCTTCGTCGGTTTACCTCCACAACGAACAATTCTTTTCTGTCCAAAGAAAATTTGAATTCTACTATAAATACGAAGTATAAGAAGTTGCCGGAAGTTCTATAAAATCCGATCTTCCAGCCGGATCTATCTTTTAGGAAAGATTGGACTGCTTCTTCGATCAAAGGATGGCCGAATGCCAAAAATTCCAATCCATCGTCTGCCAAAGCAAGTTCCGAATTGAATGTGGCCTTCTTCCCTTTGTAATTTGTACCATCCAATTCATAGACCTGAGGTTTTAAGGTTTTAAGTTTAAAGTTCAGTCGATCCGAATATTTTTTAGCATAACGAACAAAAAAGGTCTCCAAGTGTTGGTTGGTAAAAGATCTTTCCTGTAGAGTGGTTTTATAATAATCTTCTAAATTAAAATCCAATAGTTTAGGAGTGACCAAAGAGCCCAGCTTTTCGAAACCCTTTTTGGCAATCTTAATCCTTTGATCGATTTCCTCTTCTACTTCTTTTAACTTTTTGTTTCCTGTAACAAATCTCATGAAGCTGGAATGAAAATCTAATTCGTCTTCGATTGCTCCAAGTAATTCGTCGGAACCTCCGATAGATTCCTCAAAAAGCCTGATCTTATTGGATAGAACTTCTAAAATTCTCTCTGCAACCGTGTCCTTAGAAGCGAAGTTAAAGATAAATACGTTATCCTTTTGCCCGAATCTATGGATCCTTCCGATCCTTTGTTCGATCTTTAAAGGACTCCAAGGTAAGTCGTAATTAAATAGGACGTTTGCAAACTGAAGGTTACGTCCTTCTCCGCCCGCTTCCGTGCAGATCAAAATTTCAGAGGTTGTTTTGAATTCAGAGATTGCTTCTTCTTTTGCATCCGCGCTCAAAGATCCGTGAAACAAAGTGACTTTGTATTCGGATAAGGTAGAAGCCAAGAAGTCCTGGGTACTTCTGAACTGAGTGAATATTATAAATTTAGGATGTCCTTCTTTTTTGAGCTTTGCAATCGTCTCTTTTAGTTTCTGGCTTTTACGATCTTCTTTGATCTTCTTGCCTAAAAGAATGAGCCTGTTTAAGGATAATAATTCTCTTCTCAGATTTGCAAGATCGGAAGGAGCGGATTCATCCAGATCGGAAACGAAGTCTTCGACTCCTTCCGTTTCGTCCAGGTCCCATTCTTCTAATTTATTGCCGACTGCCTGCAAACGATGGAGTCGATTTTCCAACATGAACTTACGTTTGGACAACGCGGAAAGAAGCGCGAATACGGAAGAATCCAATAATTTTTGGAATACGATCATCACAAATCCGATTGCCCTGTTTTGGGTCCTCATCGCTAGATTATATTCTCTGCGAACATACTCTGTCGTCTCGTTGTAGAACTGTCTTTCTACATCGGATAATTCTATCTTTACGGTTTTGGCGAATCTTTTGGTGAATCCGCCTACTTCTACTTTTCTTCTTCTTAAAAGGACCTTGGAGATCTTCTCTTTTAAGCCGCTCTTATTTCCGAGAACATAATCGTTTATAAAAGTATGATATGGTCCGAGCAGATTCGGGTCCACTAAATGGACCAAATAATACAGTTCTTCTAATTTTCCTCTGAAAGGTGTTGCGGTAAGAAGAAGTAGACATTCACATTTTTTGGCGATCTTCTCCGCGAATAAATAAGCTCTAGTAACTTTATGATAATCCCTTCTTAAACGATGTGCCTCGTCGAAAACTACGATGTCCCATTTTGTTTTTAAGATCTCTTCTGCGTATTTAGGATTTTTAATAAAGTCTACGGAAGTGATTACATGTTTGAAATTTTTCCAGTTTTTCTCACCGGTTGCTAAGAAGTTCTTCCTTTTAACGATCTCAAAGTCTTCGTTAAATTTATTCTTTAATTCCTGTTTCCATTGGACAAGAAGCGGAGAAGGCGCCACGACCAAGACCTTTTTGTATCCTCTACGAAAGATCAGCTCTTTCATTACGAGAGCTGCTTCTATCGTTTTACCAAGTCCTACCTCGTCCGCCAAAATGAATCTAGGCCGGAGAGAATTCACCACCACGAAAGTGGATTCTATCTGATGAGGAAGAAGTCTGGTTCTTGAATTAGATAGCGCGGAAAGTTTATCGTATGCATGGGTGAGCTTTAACTCGAATGCTTGTAGACTTAGATCCAATAATTCAGGGTCCGCAAAAGATTCAGTGAATGCAGTCGGATAAGATCCTATAATTTTGAGTCTGTTAGAATTTTCAGAGACGGTTTTTCTGGTATCAGAAGATGGAAAATAGATCTGGAATTTTCCTGAGTCGGAACTTTCTATCCTTCCAATTCCTAATTCGGGTTCATCCTTGAGATAACAGGAATCCCCTCTGAATCCGCTGGAGGAATCGGATTCGAAATCTAGACTGAGCTGCAAAGTAGAGTCCAAGATCAAACTCCCCTTTTTTCTCCCCAGATATATTTATGGGTCTGCAGTGAAAGACGAAGATCCGTTCTATTATTTTCTTTGATCCAATTTACAAGGATTTCGGGAGAAAGCTCTCCGAATACGGGAGAAGCCAAAAGATTTCCCCTTAATTTAAAACCGTCTATCACTTCCAAAGTTCTATCAAAATCCTTTCTATCTCTAATTACGAATTTGATCTCATCCAAATTATCGTTTCTATCCCGGACAAATTCCAAATTGTCCAAGATCATTTTGTTTTCCATTCCGGAACCGGGGAGTTTATAATCCAGGGTAAAGACCATATTTTCCAAATCGGAGATCGGCTCCGCCCCGTTTGTTTCCACCCTCACCCTCGTATACATCCCCGAAACTTGCCTGGACTGTTTCAATTTTTCCGCCAATGTTTGGCTGAAAATCCTATTCGAATTTTCTAATGGTTCTCCGCCCGTCAGAAGTATTTGTGTGGGAGAAGAAGAAATGGATCCTATCTCCGAGATCACATCTTCTAACTCCATTTGTTTCCCCGCATTCGGAGAAAGAGCGTACGGAGTGTCGCACCAAAGTTTGCGGTTCCCGTCCATTCCGCATCTGAGAGAACATCCCGCGAACCGGACAAAAATTGTGGGCAAACCTGTTGAAATTCCTTCTCCGGAAACGGAGAGATAAATTTCATGAACGACGGATTTCATACTAAGGAATTGGTCTCCAAGGTACAAGATTTTTACCTGCTTTCTTTACAAGAATCCAGAAAAAACCGTTTATTAGAATACCAGAATGATTTTTGGCCCGATCCAGTCAAGATGGGGCGATCAAAATCCCGAAAAAAGCTTGTTGAAAGACATATGTACGTGTAATAAATTTGGAAGCCTTTTTGAGATCCTTATTACGTTTCGAAAGTACTAGAACTCCTTCATGAAATTTTCCTTTTTAGAAAAAATCAAAGAAAAGTCCCAATTCTTGCAATGGAAAGTGCTGATCGGTTTTTTCTCTCTGACCTTGTTATTGATCATAGCAAGTTTGATCAGCTTGTATGGAATGATAGAGCTGAAGGACTCCGGAGTTTTAATAGAACACACATTTACTGTCATCGAAGAAATTGACCAATGTAAAAGTATCACTAGAGAGATCGGGATCGCACAAGCTTATACTGAGGACGCTGCCTCCGAAA
This sequence comes from Leptospira dzoumogneensis, assembly GCF_004770895.1. Lineage (NCBI taxonomy): Bacteria > Pseudomonadati > Spirochaetota > Leptospiria > Leptospirales > Leptospiraceae > Leptospira > Leptospira dzoumogneensis. The sequence continues at coordinate 251,092 of NZ_RQHS01000019.1, forward strand.
ATACCAGATCCTTATTTTCCAACTTAAAAAGTGAGATCAAGATACTACAGAATCTTACCAAGGACAATCAGATCCAACATGTACGGATCCAGGGAATTTCCAACCTGATCGCGACCGCAGAAAAACAGCCGACCTCTTTCGAATCCAAAAAAGGGATCACACTGATAGAGATCGGAGAGCTGCTAAATAATATGCAGGAAGAAGAATTAAGGCTTCTGAACAGCAGAAATGCCACAAATTCTTTGAGAGGGACCAGAGTCGCTTATTCACTGCTTACTTTAGTTATTGTTTCGTTTTTGGTGGTAGGTTACGGCTCCTTTGCGGTCCAAAAAGATATCAAAGAAAAGAGAAGGATCACTGATAGATTGATAGAAAGTGAATCCAGGCTTCTTTCCATCTTGGACAATTTACCTTCTGCGTTTTGTATGATGGATCTGGAAGGAAGAACTCTATTCCACAACCAAGTATTTGCAAACCGGTTTCTGGACAGTAAAGATAAAAGAAAGGATATGGGACTGGAAAACCTTTTCGGGAAAGAGAAGGCTCAATTCATTTCTACCATCATTGCAAAATCCCTGGAAAAACAAGGCCCATTGGATTTCGAATTGGACCTAATCGTTTCCGAGGAAGAAAAAACATTCTATTGTGTGATCGTTCCTCTCGTGGACTTAGAAGGAGAAGTGTATTCAGTCTGCGGTTTGTTCACGGATATTTCCGTGCGCAAAAACTATGAACACGATCTCAAAAAAGCAAAAGAAGAAGCAGAAAAAGCAAACCGCGCCAAGTCGGAATTTTTGGCGATGATGAGCCATGAGATCCGAACTCCTATGAATGGAGTGATCGGAATGACGGAACTTCTGATCGATTCCAATCTGAATAAGGAACAAAAAGAATACGCTGAGATCATCCAAAAAAGCGGGGAAAGTCTTCTCAATATCATCAATGATATTTTAGATTATTCTAAAATTGAATCCGGGACCCTGTCTCTGGAAATAAGAGAATTTTCAGTCATAGAAACTATCGAAGAAGTTTTGGATCTATTCAGATCCCGAGCCGCGCAGAAGCAGATAGATCTGGTCTATTATCTGGATCCGAACGTTCCCGATAGGATCTTATGCGACAGCCTGCGTTTAAAACAGATCTTTATCAATCTCATCGGGAACGCATTAAAATTCACCGAACAAGGAGAGATATTCCTATCTGCAGAAGTTTCTAAATTAGAAGGGAATCTATATACGATACTATTTGCGATTAGGGATACCGGGATTGGAATTCCTACCGAGAAACAAAAAGAATTATTCCAACCATTCTACCAAGTAGATACATCTTCCACCAGAAGATACGGAGGAACTGGACTTGGGCTTTCTATTTCTTCTCGTTTGATAGAAATGATGGGCGGAGTCATCTGGGTGGAAAGTGAACTGAATATAGGTACAACCTTCTCCTTTTATATCCAGGTAGAAGGAAATAATCAGACAAAGATCAAAGAAAAAGCGGCAAACTCAGAATTAGAAAATAAGAAAGTTCTTATACTAGATGATAACCCTACCAACCTCAGGATCCTAGCATATCAGCTGCAAATTTTAGGACTTATAACCTTCTCCGCTAAATCAAAAGAAGAAGCATTAAATCTGCTTGATTTGGACATCATGCCCGACTTAGGGATCTTAGATTATAATCTTCCTGGAAATACGGGAATAGAGATCGCTCAAGAGATTCGCAAAAGGAATTTCCATTTTCCATTAGTGCTTCTATCTTCTTCTTTCCTGGATCCTAAAGACAAAGAAGTCGCCGGGGAATTATTCTCCGGAGAATTGAGTAAACCTGTTAAGAAAAAAGATATAGAAAGGATCGTGACCGAAATTTTAGCGGAGGGAGGAACTAAGGCAAAGGCGAATACTAGATCTTCTTATCTTGCCGGCCAAAAAGAAATTTTAAGTTCTCAATTTCCTTTCAAGATCATGGTGGCGGAAGATAATGAGATCAATCAAACCCTGGCTAAAAGAATTATCCAAAAATTAGGTTATGAACCGTTTATCGTTCCGAATGGAAAAGAAGCTTTGATCGCTCTTAGAGAAAAAAAGATCAATCTGATCTTTATGGATGTTCATATGCCAGAGATGGATGGACTACAAGCTACTCAGGTCATTCGGAATACTTGGCCTATAGAATCCCAACCTTATATCATTGCAATGACTGCGGCAGCAATGCAAGGGGACAGGGATCTATGTTTAAGAGCCGGGATGAACGATTATATCTCCAAGCCGATCGTATTCGAAGAGCTGGTCCATGTAATGAGAAAAGCAGGGAATACTCTCTTTCCCAAGTCCAAGGCCTAAGTTCTAATGCCGCTTTCCGCCGGTCCCAAGCCATAAAAAACCGTCCAAAAATCCTAATTTCTGCCGATCTTTAAATTTAGAGGACCTCACTCTTCTATGTCCAGGACCAGAGTTATCATATTCATTTCATTCTGTTTGCTATTTCTATTTTCGGAAACCGGGACAAGCCAAGAAGAAAAGGAAACCCAATCTTCCGATACCAGAAAGACAGTACTTTGGACGGGAGAGGTTCTTTCCGTTTATAGGAATAAAGGAAAAGCAAAGATCAAGATAGGTAGGAATTCCTACTTTTCGGAACGTTCCGAAGAAGAGATCAGGGGGATCCTCGGCGAAAAACCGAATCTACCTTTATTCAGAAAACCTAAAATGGAAGAAATAGGCACATTCCAAATCGAGAACATAGAAGTTGAATTCGGAAAAGTTGGAAAACTCACAAAACCTGTTTCCATAGAACTGAGAGGGAGTTTTTCGGTAGCAGAAGGTAAACCTGCAAGATTGATCAGTGTAGGACTTTTGATCGGTGCTTATGGAGAAGAAACATTCTACCAAGATCCCTCTAGATTTGATGCGACGGATGTGGTCCGAAATCGTTTAGCAAAGGTAATTCTTCATCCGAAAGACGGAAAAGAAATGGTGCTCGTCCATACCGGTTATGAATCCAACGGAAAGATCTTATACGAACATATGGGATATTTCCTATATGGACAAGGTTCCGATCCCGGGGACGACAGTTATAATCCTAAATTCGGAGTTCCTGACAGAAGCAGCTTAGAGGAAATTTCTTCCTTTTATATAGATAAATACGAAGTAACCAACAAAGAATATAATAAATTCTTAAAGGAATCAGGAACTCCTCCCCCGCCTCATTGGGAAAACGGAAATTTTCCTAGAGGAAAAGAATATCACCCCGTCACCAACTTAACTTATAGAGAAGCAGAGGCTTATTCTAAATGGGCCGGAAAAAAGATCCCAAGCGAATGGCAATGGGAGAAGGCAGCTAGAGGGACAGGACTCGTCTGGAGGTTATTAAAGGACGAAAGTTACGAATTTATCTCCCAGCCGCAAGACTATCCATTCGGAAACGAATTCGATTCAGCACTCTGTAATACTAGAGAAAGTGGAAGCAAGGGAACGGTCTCCGTTTTTGAACTTCCTTCCAAAGGACAAAGCCCTTATGGTGCGATCGGAATGTGCGGCAACGTTGCAGAATGGACCAGCTCTCCTTATATACCTTATCCAGGACATAGACCGAACACCGGAAGATTTGGAAAACATTTAAAAGTGATACGAGGTGGTTCTTATTCTGGAACCAAAGAAGAAGCTAAAGTTTATGCAAGAGATTTCGGTGGAATTCCGAATCTATTGAATGATAGAAAAGCAGGTCTTAGACTTATCACGGAAGTGAAGAACTAATTAGGAAATCCTTACCTTTACTAGAATTTTATCCAAAGTTTTAGGTGAGATCCTGCTTAAAAAATAACCGAATTTTTCCTTCAATTTGGAAGGAATGATCTCTCTTTTTCTTTTCTCTATTCCTTTTAAGATCTTTTTAGCGACCGACTCGGGCTCTAATCCGTTCTTCTGACCTTCATCCATAATTCCATGAGGAGTTCCGTCTCCCGCTAAAGCCTTAATCGAAATTTCAGTTTTTACAAAGCCTGGACATACAGTCATAACGTGGATCCCCGTTTTGGCGTTTTCCAATCGGATACTATCCATAAAACCTTGCATCGCATGTTTGCTAGCCGCATATCCGGATCTCAATTGAGTCGCGAATTTTCCTTGTATGGAAGAAATAGCCACCACATGCCCTTCGCTTTGGCGAAGATCCGATTCCAAAAGTCGATACAAGAACACTAAAGGAAAATAATTCGTATCCATAATGGATCTGAAAATTTTTATATCTGTCTCGGCCGCAGTTCCTCTCATAGAGATCCCTGCATTATGAATAAAGCCGTCTATTCTCTTGAATTTTTTACGGAATTCTTCGACTACTTTTTTCATTTCAGATTCGGACATTACATCCGCTTGGAAAACAAAAATCCTCTCAGGATGAGAAGCGGAAAGTTTGAGTTCCTTAAGGGCTTCTTTTCTTCTCGCGATAACTCCTACAAAGGCACCTTCCTTTTCCAACTCGGAAGCCAAAGCTCTGCCTATCCCTGAGCTTGCTCCGGTGACTAAAAAAACCTTATCTTGAAAAAACGACCCCATTCCAAATTCCGTAAAGTAGGTAGAAGATTAGGTAAGAATGCTAAAAAAGCAAATCAAAACACGGTAAAATCCTTTCAGGACTATCTCTTGGGAAAAAAAAGGAACCAGGAGAATGTATGGCACTTTCCCAATTAAAACAAAAGATCAGATATAAAGACTGCGGTTTCCAGCGCAGGTACGAAAGCAGATATTATTGGTTTCCGGAAGAAAGTCCTCCTAGTTGTCTGATAGAAGTCAGCCAAAGGGATCCGTATCACGACATGACATTATACATGTTAGTGAACTTAGCCACTATGAAAATTATGGATCTGGATGTGGAGGAAGATAGAGTTCCTTACGAAACTTGTCCTCATGCGATCAAAACATATTCTTATCTGATCGGAGAAGATATTTCTTATAATAAAATTATGAGAAAGTTCCCCGAAGATAAAACGATAGGTTGTCTTCATATAAACGAACTTCTACAAAATGCTGCCCAAAGTTTTTCTTCCGCGTATGCATTCTTCCTAAAGGAAAGAAATTTCCCACCTGAATGGGACGAATATAGAATGTACCAAGGTGACTTGGATCCGAAATCCAGAAGAGAGATAGGAAGGCATTGGTGGATGAAAGACAAAGGTGTCCGAAATTCCTGTTATAGTTTCTCCGATAGACATGAAACTCCTGAATTGAAGCAGCAGGTGAAACCTCTTGACAGCATCACATCATTGATGGTAAAAGAATTTCGCAGCGCCAGAGGAACATGATGATCCGAAGTTTCGCGGTATTTATTTTATCCATTTGTTTCTGCCCTGTATTTGCAGATACCAACGAAAACTGTGATAAAAAAAATATCTGTTCTTCAATCGAAACGGAGAACCAAGAAACTTCAGTTTATCTCCAAGCAAAAAATCTAATCCCTGGAACACATATCACGGTCTATACTGCAATCGAAGGTTCTAATATAGAAACGGAACCCCAAAGCCCGGTCTCATTCGTATTAAACGATCCGGAGAAGAAGAAGGTGCTAACCTTCAAAAAGAAAGAGAATACGGAAGCTCCTGTTTCGGTAGCAGTATTGGCAGTGGCCTATTACGGAGACTTATCCGCAAAACATGACGAAACCTACGTATACACTCTTCCCTACGAGGGAAAGTCTTGGATCTCAGTAGGTTATAATAGCGGAGAAGAACATAAAGGTGGAGGAGCTTATTCTCTCGACTTTGTTCTCCCGGAAGGAACTCCACTTTTAGCGGCAAGAGACGGGGTCGTAGTGGAAACAGAAGATAAATTTACGGAAGGAAGAAGAGACCCCAAGCTGATCGATAAAGCGAACCGGATCGTGATAGAACATTCGGACGGAACAGTTGCGATCTATGGACATCTAAAATCCAAAGGTGTATTCGTAAAACCTGGAGAGAAAGTAGTCGCAGGACAAAAGATCGGACTCTCCGGAAATACCGGATTCAGCACGGGACCTCATTTACATTTCGAAGTTTATAAACCGGAAGAGAACCGGAGAAAAAAAAGTTTTGCCACCTTATTCAAAACAGAATCGGAAGAAAAAGAATATCTAAGCGAAGAAAATGCTTACTGGACCCCGGATGGAAAAACTCCTCCCGGATTTCCGATCACAAATATAGAAGAATTTTGTATCAGTCATTCTATTCCGGACCCGGATAAACCTTCTTCTTGTCCCGATAAACTTCAGGCAAAACGTAAATTTTATCTTTCTATCCCGATCTATAAATCAGGGCCTTATACTTTTAAGGCGGAATTCATTTCCCTAAAAACGAAAAAGGCAAGTTTTACTTTCGAGGAAAAAATCCCAGGAGGGATCAATTTCGAAGCCTGGGAAATCCAACCGGTTCTGAACGCAGGAAAATATAAGATCAAATTCTATCTAGAAGAAAAAGAGATCGGGGAAGGATCCCTACAAATCCTTCCTTGACCTAAATTCGCTTTCGAGTGAAAAGGATCGATCCATGTCTAATTTTATAGTAATCGGACTTTGTTTTCTGTTCGGGATCTTGATCCGCACTAGAAAAATATTCCCTTCCGATTCCCATAAGGTTATCAATTCGTTTATCATCTCGGTTTCTCTTCCTTGTATGGAGTTCGGACCGCTGCGTCATGCTTCTCTGGATGGGAACTTCTTAACATTCGCGGCGATGCCTTGGGTGCTTTTTGGATCCGGATTTTTGTTTTTCAGCTTTTTCGGAAAGTTACTGGATTGGAAAGAAAGTACGATCGTATGCCTTTGCCTTTCCGCAGGACTAGGAAATACTTCCTTTTTAGGAATTCCATTGATAGAGTCCTATTACTCTAAAGATGGACTTCCTACAGTTCTGATCATAGACCAGCTTGGAACATTTCTCACTCTTGCCATTCCCGGAACTTATTTAGGAACAAAGGCAAGACACGCACTCAAATCCTCGGAAAGCAAGTCTTCTCTCTGGAAAACATTATTCACATTCCCTCCCTTCATCGCGTTATTGATTTCTCTGGCTTCTCGTCCTCTTTCCGTTCCTCCGGAACTTGAATCCGCGATCTCAAGTATCGGGGACACCCTCATTCCTTTGGCTCTTTTTTCAGTTGGATACCAACTTCCCGGGACCATTCGGATCAATTCCGAAGAACCAAATGCCGAAAATCCCAAGAGGGAATCAGACGATTCTTTTAGGATAAGAATTCCTTTGTTATTCGGCTTAGTATTTAAACTTCTTATAGGCCCCATCTTTGTATGGCTTTGTTTCGGAACATTCTTCCATTATTCCGAAAAGAATATGGGTGTGGATTTTTTCAGAAACTTTAAGATACTAATTATGGAATCGGCAATGGCTCCCATGATCACGGGAAGTCTTCTCGCAGCAGAATGGGGACTTGCACCTAGACTTGCCGTTTCCCTAGTCGGAATTGGAATACCGCTTTCTTTTCTAACGACCTTGGGATTGTATTACCTCCTGGAGAATCAGGCGTGGACTGGAACGATCTTTTTCGGGCAGTAAAAACAGGAAACAACGGAACCCTTCGCGCCTTATTATCAGAGGCAGCGACAAGAGATGGTTTCGCGGAAGAATTTCCTGAATTAAGAGATTCGTACGGCTGCGGACTTTTGTACTGGGCTATCAAAGAAGGAAATAAAGAAGCCACAAATCTTTTAGTAGAGTACGGTTCCGATCCGAATGAAACAAGCTCCAGAGGAGAGACAGCACTTCTTCTCGCATTAGAATCCGAAAATGCGGAACTCACCACAATTCTATTGGATTATGGCGCAGATCCCGAACTCAGGGATATGGATGGAAATACTCCATTAACCAGAGCAATCAGCTCCGGAACATTAGAATTAGTAGAGATCTTATTCGATCTGCCAAATCATCCTCCTGACATCGAATCCAGAAATGGAGAAGGTTATTCTCCTCTTCTACTCGCGGTGGACATGGGCCATTTAGAGATCGCAGAATATCTGGTTTCAAAAGGTGCAGATCCTAAAAAGAAAAATTCGGAAGGCCGGACAATCCTTCATCTAACTGCATTACATAATGATTATGAAATATTGGATCTATTCTCGGAAAATAAAGAAGTTCGTTCTTTATTGGAGAATAAGGACCAAGACGGGAATACTCCTCTTCTTCTTTCCGCATTGTACGATAGCGTAGAATGTTTGGAAAGATTACTGAACCTGGGTGCAGATCCTTTGGCCAAAAACCTAAGCGGCAAAACAGCCAAAGAAGAAGCCGATAGAATGAAATTCCATCATACTCTCAAGGTCATAAATAAAGCCACGATAACCTTATTATTCAGAGCTTCTTCCGAAGGAAAAACGGACACTGTGGAAAAAATCCTAAGCAATGGTTACGAGGCAGAAGTTAGAGATATGCTTGGCCGCACACCGTTATTACTCGCAGTAAGGTCCGGAAAAACGGATTTGATCGAATTATTAGTGAAGAATGGAGCTTCTCCTTATTCCACAGATAAGGAAGGAAATTCTCCTTTAGCTCTTGCAGAAGCTTCCGAAAGCCCGGCCCTGCATCAGATATTTAAACAATTCCTGAATCCGGAAGAAGGAAAATAATCAGATCCTGCTTCTTTTGATGATCTTTTCGAAAAGTTCTTCCGGATCCGCACTGACTTCCAGCCATTCTCTTGTTTGAGAATCTAAAAAACCCTCTTCTACCATATGATCTAATTGTTGTAATAGTGGATCGAAAAATCCGTTTACGTTCAGTATACCGATCGGTTTGGAAAGAACTCCAAGTTGATTCCAAGAAGTGACTTCTACCAATTCTTCTAAGGTTCCGATCCCGCCCGGCAAAGCAATGAACGCGATGGACTTTTCATACATTAAAAGTTTTCTTTCATGCATGGTAGGAACTAAGATCAGTTCTGTGATTTCTTTATGAGCAATTTCTTTACTAGAAAGGAATTCAGGAAGCACACCGATCACAGACCCGCCTTTTTCTAAAACAGAATCGGCAATCGCTCCCATCAAACCGGAGGTAGCTCCTCCATACACCAGCCCGATCCCTTCGGAGGCCATTAGATGACCTAAGAATACTGCGGCTTGGAGATAACGAGGTTCCTTGCCAGGTCTGGAACCGCAGAATACACAAATGGCTGGTTTCATCTGGGTCAGGATCGATTTTGAATTGGGTTTGGCAACCTGATTTGAGAGAAGGAGCAGATCAAAGGAAAGATTTTGGATCTATCCTTGATTCGGATAAATGAGGATCTCCGTATAAGGGAATTCTTGTTTAAGATCGTCTAGTAAAAATTCCAAGATCTTAGGATATTCGGAAGTCTGGATTTCCTTTTTGAATTCCAATCGGAACTCAAGAAATTTCCTTTCTCCCTTGGATCTGGCTTTCAGATCGTAAATTTTAGAAACCTGAGGAAACCGATCCGAAAGAATGTTTTGGACAATTTCTTTGTATTCGTCCGAAAAGTCGAAAACCATACCTCAAAACTTTCGATTTTAGGAAAATACTTCCTCCCTTTTTTCATTCTTACTATAAAAAAGAATTGGAGTCTTGCGTCCAAGATACTTAGTCTTTCCGTTTACAAAGCTACGCGAAATACTTAGAGGTAGACCTTGCAGACTTTTCTGAAACTTTCCGCATCCTTATTCTTAGGCGTCTTTCTATTCGTATCCAGCCCCGTATTTTCTCAGGGCAAATTACCGGATCCGGATGCCTTGGAAAAAGAAGCAGACGAGTTGGAATATCAGGCCGGTAAATCCCAGGTCCAAGCAGAAAGAAGAAGGCTCGCATTACTTGCTGCAGAAAAAAGAAAACAAGCGGTTGATATCCGAAACGAACTTCACGACCAAGAATTATCCAAACCTTATACCAGACCTACCTTAGATATTCAATTCGCAGCATTACAATCCACTTGGGAATCCGAGGTATTAGCCAGACAAAAGAATATCGGGGTCAATAATTATAATACGATCCTGTCGACAGTAGGTGCTTACCAAAATGCTCAAACCACTGCTGCAGGTGCCGGTGTAAATCCGAACTTGTTAAATGACAGTATCACAGGTTATTCCAGTCCCCAAGGAAATACTAAGACCGCAATCCCTATCAAACTTTCTTATCTGAATACTGCCAAAACTTTCGGAATAGAATTCAATTATTTAGATCTAAAGATCAGACCTTCTTATACGACTGTAGACACTGCTTCCGTATTATCTGCACTTGCTCCAGTCCAATATCATTCCGTTCAATACAGAAGATTGGATTATTCTTTGAACTTCGCTTGGTATATGCATACGGCAACCGGAAGGATCGGTGTAGCAGTAGGGGCAAGAAACCTAGATATCATTTCCAGTGAATACGGAGCGATCCCGGGAAATTATGGATTCGGAAAATCGGAAGAAAAAGCGGGAGGATTAGGTCCTCAAATCGGAGTACGGATCTTCAAAAATTTCAACGCATTCTTATTAGGACATTTTAAAGCGGATTATTTCAGGACCTTAGGACATTATAATAGGAACACCCAAGGAATTCTGAACGGGATCACTGGACCTTATATTTTAGATACTGCCCCTCCAGGCGGACTGAAAGAGAACGTTCTGAGCAGAACAGGATACGAGATCGATTTTGGTCTTTCTCTACTCAGAAGCCGCTGGTTAAAATATACTTTAGGATTCCAATACACTGAATTGATCTCAAAAGTCTCCGGTTATAATTATAATGCGAATGTTTTCCCCGGAGCGCCGGGCGATGGACTATTCCTAAATCAGGTCTCCAAACCTTTAGATCAGATCTCCACAGGCGCAGCCTTACGAAAAGAAGTGCATGATAAATTCTATGGAATTTATCTAAGTTTAACTTTGACTATTTAGGAAAGAGAAGAAGGAAAAGCGCCGCTTGAACTGCGACGCTTCGCTTATTACAGAAAATTAAGCTGCTTGGGTAGAAGCCACAAATCCGTTCTTTTCCAATAGATAAAAGGAACCGAACAGAACGGAAACATAAGTAAAGTCCCCGAGCAGGCTGTATTTGAAGAAAGGGATCGCAGCAATATAACATTCTGCTAATCCTTGTACGTTCAAAGTATACATTCCTGAAGTCAACCAAACGAAGAAGTTTGTGATTACGAAGAATGAAACCGAACCTGCAAGACCGGTGATCGCCAAAGAACCAAGACCTAAACGATCTTTGATCTTCATTCCTACGATCGCATACACAACGAACAATCCGTAAATTACCGGGATCAAATCGTGAAGACCGATTACTAGGTCGCTGATCAGCATAATTCCCAAAGGAAGAGCGATCGCTAACCAACGGTTAGAGAAATAAACCCCAGCGAAAATGGATATCGCTAAAACCGGAGTGAAGTTCGGTAAGTGAGGAAGAAAACGACTGAGAACCGCAAATACGAGTAATGCGAAAGCTACCAAATTTTTAGATAGTGACATGTTCTTTCTGGTATCCTTTTTACCCGATTTTAACATAAGCACTCTAAATTGAAAAGCACTTAGGTTTAAACAGGGATTTTCGGATAGGATGAGAGGCTAAATTCCCCAGTCAATCTTCATTTCCGGGAAAAAGACTGGGAATTCAAAATCGAAAATCAAGCCTAGTACTTAATGAAAGCTCCTGACCCGAAAGACTATCCGAACTCGATGGCATTTCTCCAAGACATAACTTCCAAACTCAGAAGTCCGGAAGGTTGTCCTTGGGACAGGGAACAGACACATTCTACCTTAGTGCCCTATCTAATCGAAGAATCCCAGGAAGTCGTAGAAGCAATACTCAAAGGGAACGACGAACATACTAAGGAAGAATTGGGAGATCTATTATTCCAAGTGATACTTCATTCTCAGATCGCATCCGAAAGAGGTGCATTCGGTCTAGAAGATATTGCAAAGGATGTGGCGGAAAAACTTGTGCTTCGCCATCCTCATGTATTCGATCCGGAAACAAAGGATATCTCTTCCGCAGACGAGGTAGTCGCAAACTGGGATCTATTTAAAGAAAAAGAGAAACAACTCAGACAAAAGACTTCCAAAGCTAAATCGATCTTATCCGAAGTTCCTGAAACATTTCCGTCTCTATTAAAGGCGGAAAAATTCCAGAAGAAAGCGGCCAAGGCGGGTTTCGATTGGGAAGACATCAAAGGTGTAGAAGAAAAACTGAATGAAGAATTGCAGGAGTTCTTGGACGAGATCAGAGGAATTTCGGATCCTTCTTCCAATCAAATCAGGATAGAAGAAGAATTGGGAGATCTACTTTTTACCATCGTAAATCTGGCAAGAAAGCTGGGAGTCTCTGCGGAGTCCTCTCTTACCAGGACCAATATAAAATTCAAACATAGAATAGAATATATAGAAGCAAAACTTGGAGAATCAAGCCGTAAGTTTTCGGAAACTCCTTTAGACGAACTTGAGGAGCTTTGGAACCAAGCAAAAAAGCCTGCAAACCGAACTCAAAATCCTTTGGAAGAAAAACAGTCTAACGTTTCAGACCTTATTCGTGGACTTTCTTCTTATCTGGTTTGGAAACAAGGTACTGAAACAGACTGGCCTAAAACTTATAATTTTTCCTACAAATCGGCGGAGTACTCGTTGGTATTCTCCGCATTCGGATCTATGACTGTATTGCCAAGTGTAGACCCTTGGGGCAGAAAGGCACAACCCATCTTCTATCTGAATCTATCCGAAAAGAATCCTAAAATCTGGGAAGATTTGTCTGGAAATTCTTACAAAACCCAGGAAGATATTTACGAGGCAATCTTAGGATCTATCCGCGATTACAACAAAACGCTTTGAGGGAAAGAAGAATGATCCGTTATGGGATACATAGACATATATCAAAAGTCTATAATAAATTTCCTTAATAAAGACACGGTTTTTCCAATCTAGATCGAAAGTTCTATCCGTCTTCAATAACATGAATGCAAATCAGGAAATACCTTATAAAGGCGGCCTCCAGGAAGGTGCCGGTTTGCCTTCGGAAAAACTGAAAATACTGATTGTTGATACTAGCAAGGTTATCCTTGAGATCATCTCCTCCGAATTCTCCTCATCCTTATTCGAAGTCCAAAAAGTCTCTCATGTGGAAGAAGCGACACGACTTGCCAGAGAGAAAAAATTCGATCTGATCACATTAGGGATCCATTTAGAAGGCGGGACAGGTTTCGATCTATGCAAAAAGATCAGAAGCAAAGATAAGAAGGAAAAATTCGCTTCTTCCGGAGCAACAATCATATTCGTTACCTCCGATTTTACAGAGGAAAATAGAATGATCGCTCATAATGCAGGAGCTGACGGTTTCATAGAAAAAACCCAGGAATTGAGTTCCTTCCAATCCACAATAGACGAGATCGTAAAAGATCTGATCAAAGAGAAGAAGGACCCTTCTCAAAAAAACCCTAGTTTAGCAAAACGGAAAGTACTCATCATAGACGATTCGGAACTGAATCTGATGCTATTCAGAAGATTATTAGAATCGAAAGGTGCAGAGGTCCAAACTGCAATTTCCGGTAAACATGCCCTCCAAATTTTAGAAGAAAGGCCCGGAGATTTCGAGGCGATCTTTACGGATATGTACATGCCCGGAATGAATGGGAACGAACTCTGCAGCATCGTCCAAAAAAATCCGGATTTCTCTCGGATAAGATTAGGGATCACTTCTGCTGCGGAAGAATCTTCTTTTACCAGGGACAAGATCCCAAGCGGTGTGGAATTATTTTCTAAACCTTATGATATGCAAGAGATCTGCAATTTTTTGAAATAATCGAGCGGATTAAAGAAACTCAATCCCGACGATCACGTCCGGATGGCATTCTCTTCTGATATCACCTTCTATCTTAGGCAATTTAGAGAACCAAGTTTTGTTTTCGAATAATAGATCGATCCAATAGAAAAACAAATTCGCTTCTCCTAATTCATTTTGGATCTTGAGTTCTCCAAAATCCTTTTTGAGTTCTCCTATTCTTTCGAATGTTTCCCCGTTTTTGGTTTTATAATGTATCTCCCAAGGTTCCGCCTTATAAGGAACTCCTTGAGAATTCGGTTTTCCTTGGACTAGTTTCCAAGCCTTAAGTAAAATCCTAGATACTTCTTCGGACTTTAAGGTTTTGGAATATTGTACATTCTCTCTAGTATGTTTGAATGAGAATTCTTTAGGCGCAGCTTTCCAAGTGCCGGTGATTGTTCTACCATCGCAAAAGAAAGCCTTCACATTCGGTCCTAAGTTTTGATTATTAGAAGAATTGGAAGAATTAGGAGCATCCCCTCTTGCATCCAAACTTGGTTCATTCGGGAGAGTCGGATCTTTAGGTAAGCTAAGTTTTTGACCGAAAATCGGAGTGATCAAAAATAAAAAAAGAAGGAACCGTAAATGGCTCCCTCTTCTGTTTGTGTCTTTAGATTTCAAGGATGAGATTCCCATCTTACACTAAAGGCGTTTTTGGATCGCCTCCATAAACTGGAAGGTATCCAATTGTTTCGGGCCTTTGGTTGTGGTAAGTAGGACTAAGTCCTTGGTCATCTCTCCCGCTTGGATAGTGTCGATTACCGCCTTCTCCAATTTTTGAGCAAAGGAAACAACATCAGGAGTCCCATCCAATTCTCCCCTCTTAGCAAGAGCTCCGGTCCATGCAAAGATAGAAGCTACAGAGTTAGTAGAAGTGGTTTCTCCTTTTTGGTACTGTCGGTAGTGACGAGTCACAGTTCCGTGTGCCGCTTCGTATTCGAATTTTCCGTCTGGAGAAACAAGAACAGAAGTCATTAGTCCTAATGATCCGAATCCGGAAGCCACCATATCGGACATCACGTCTCCGTCATAGTTCATTAGAGCCCAAAGCATTCCGCCTGGGTTCTTAACGATCTGAGCGACTGCGTCGTCGATTAAGTAGTACCAGTATTCGATCCCTGCAGCTTTTAGTTCTGCAGCTCTTTTAGTGGAAACTTCTTCGAAGATCGCGCGGAAACGAGCGTGGTATTTTTTAGAGATGGTATCTTTAGTCGCAAACCATACGTTGATCTTTTCGGAGATCGCATAGTTGAAACAAGCTTCTGCGAAGCTATAGATGGACTTGTCCAAGTTGAACTGTCCCATCACTACACCAGGTCCGTCGAAATCGTTGATGGTAACTCTTTCTTTTTCTTTTCCGTCTTTGCTTGTGAAAACGATCTCTACTTTACCGGCTTCCGGAATATAAAGTTCGGTATCTTTGTATAAGTCACCGAATGCGTGACGACCTACTACGATCGGTTTTTCCCAGGATCTAACTCCGGAAGGAATATTGTTTACGATGATCGGTTTACGAAAAACGGTTCCGTCCAAAATGGAACGAATTGTCCCGTTCGGGGACTTCCATTCTTTTTTGAGTTTGTATTCAACCACTCGATCTTGGTTCGGAGTGATTGTAGCGCACTTAACGCCGACCCCGTATTTTAAAATAGCATTAGCGGAATCTACGGTGACTTTATCGTCGGTTTTATCGCGGTATTCAACGCCTAGATCATAATAATCTAATTCAATATCAAGATAAGGATGAATGAAACGATCCTTAATTTCTTTCCAAATTATACGTGTCATCTCGTCCCCGTCGAGCTCGACGAGAGGAGTTTTCACCTTAATTTTAGCCATTGGAATTCTCCTTAGAATGTCAGATGGATTGTAGGTTTAAACCTTAGGTTTTTCCATCTTCTAAGGACTTAGGACTTCGGGAAAGAAGGATTCTCCTTTATTTTCAAGATTCCGCTTCGGAGATAGTATAGGTTTTGGGTGGAGAAGTAATTGATAGCTACCGGAAGGGAAACGATACCCAGGACTGAAAAATAACGATATTTTAAAGGATCTTTTCCATCCAGACCCACAATGGACTTTTCTAAACGTAAAAGTATCTTTTTCCAGCGTTGTAAGGTGGGAAGAAGAGAAGGATTACATCCCTCGAAATACAGACCTTCTGCGGAGCTAACAATTACATCTTTCAAATTGCTGGGAAGCGCCGGAGAACCGAACAGGTCTCTTACTTTAACTAGGTCTTTTTCGACCTCGGACTCTGTTTGTCTTGGAATAGGAAGAATAGAACTGATCCCTAAGGAAACAGGAAGGGAAAGACGGAACAAAAAGTCGGAAGCAACTATGGAGTTTAAATATCTTCGAATTGTTTCGCCCAACGCGTCGGTATGATCCAGCTGTGAATCGCTTAGATCCTTTACGGTTTGGATAGTGTACTGGCTGAGCTTGATCTTTTCCGTCCAGAACAGGCCCAGTAATTCCGTTTCCATGTGGGTAAAGAGTACATTTTTTACTCGGCCTTTTTTGGCAATCTCTATCTTGAGATCCGAATTCCGTTCTTATATACCACTTACGGGGAAAGGTTTGGTACCCAAGGAATAAACCTGCCTATTAAGATCGGGATCTATTCCTCTTCGCACATGAGTTCAACCAGGTAACCATCCGGGTCTTGGAAATTTAGAAAAAGTGTCTTAGAAGATTTACGAACACCGTATTCCAATCTTTGAGAGAATAATCTTTGTTCGATCTCTCTAAAACTTTTCGGATCCACTCTGATAGCAAAGTCACAGCCGGACTCAAATACGGGAGAAGAAGGATCATCCTTCTCTCCATAAATCGCTATATTCGATTTTCCGATGCCTAAAACTTTCGCGGCTTTTTCGGTCTCCTCCTCTTGGGGGAGACCGAAAATTTCACGATAAAAATTCGCACTTACTTCCGGATCACGGGAGGTGATACCGATATGATTTACTTCCATAAACATAATTTTACTCCCTTAATTCGCGATCGATTTGATCTAACTTCTGTTGAAGTTTGTGTCTCATCTTCTCTTTCATTCTACGTTTCCAGTGTGCTCTTTCTCTATGACCGTGGTGATGGCCTGGACCAAACCAATGTCCGCCTTTAAACAATATATGTGAAAGAACGAACAAACCTAAAGCCTGCCAGTAACTGATCTGCTTAATCCCGAAAATATCGGGAAGCAACCAGTTCCAAAGTTGCCAAACCGCATAAGCCAAACCGAAGAAGAACAACGGCATAAAGAATATGATCAGAAAAAATTTCCCTAATCTATGTCTAAACTCGTCTGAACCGTGCATGGTTTTCCTCCAAAACTCAAAACTCTTCCAGAAAGAAAACCTTTAGGTCCTTCAAACGTTTTGCTAAAAAATCCTTAGCGTAAGATTTTCGTGCTGAGAGAGTTCCTTCCGGAATTCCGGTGGCTTCCGAAATTTCTCTGAAGGATTTTCCTTCGAACACGTTTTGTACAAACGCTGATTTTTGTTCTTCAGGCAGCTCTTCTACAGCGATCGCTAATTCCTGGAGCACAAGACTTCTGTAAAATTCCTTTTCAGGTCCCGCCGCTCTATCAGGTAACGCATCCTCTAAGAAAAACTCCTGCTCTAAACGAGAGTTAGAATACTTCCCCGCTTTTTTAAATCTGTACCAGTCCCCGACCTTATTTCGAAGAACCGCATACACATAAGCTAAAAGATATTCGATAGACCCAGCGGAATCCAGTTCGGTCACAGCGGTTAAAAAAGATTCCTGAAGAAGATCTTCTGCTTCTTCCGGATCCGCAACCCTGGAACGAACCCATGCGAGGATTCTATCTCTTTCCCGTCTGTATATCGTGTCCAAGGATCCCAATGTGTTTCTCTTTCCTTAGAGAAGTAGTTGTTTCAGTGGGATTTTCCTTGGATTTTTTTTAATAAGAATTGGTTTGAAACGGAAAAAAAATGATCCAAAAAGGAAGAATTCCGGACCAGAACCCATTCGTAATTAAAATGCTCTGCATAAAAACTCCTGAAGTTCGATACAAAGGTCCCATGTAAGAAAGCTAAGTTTATCTATTAGATCCCATTTTTTTCCAAAACTCTAAATTTTTTTCAGCCATTTCCTTCGGCCAAAACCCGTTTCCCCGGAGGATTTTATGAAGGCTAAAAGAAGCGAAGAAATAGAAGAACATTTCGGTTGGATGAAATTAAAAACGGATCAATTGGGTTTTTTAGGAATTATACATTCCGTAAATAGATTCTACGATTCCCTGCAAGGTTCCCAATCCAATGAGCTTCGTTACTTCCGAAGAAAATTAGTAAGAACGGATTTTAGATATTCTAAAATTTTTATGAAGAAGTTCGGAGATTACGAATATCTGATCTATGCTCGGATAGAGACCCGAGGAAAATCGGAATCGGATTCTTGGATACATATAGATGGTATCAGAATGGAAAGGGACGAAATGAAAGCAAAAGGAGTAAAGGATCATCCCTCTTATGAAATTAGATGCTTGAGTGATATTTTCGAATCTTCCTGCGTGCCTGCATCCAAATCGGAGGAGGACAAAATAGATTTGGATTGTAGTTAATTTCAAAAGTTAGGGGATCAATCGTTTAGAAGTCCAAACAAAATCCGGAAAATTTATTTCACCCGGACAAGAATTGCTTGCCGGAGAATAAAACCAGGGTTAGGAATTGATCCCCATGTTTTTCTCATCCGAAAATTCTTCGGCGAACGATTGTTCTTTTAAACGATCTAAAACCATTCTTCCCAAATCCATTTTGATCTTCTTACTCATATTTTGTGCTTTAGGAGAATGGAAACTATCCGCAGACGAGACAAAGATCCAGGCCAGAAAAACAAGCAAACACGAAATGGGATTTCATCCCTATACTCAAGAAGGTTATTTCCAAGCCTGGAACTATTCATTTACGGATGATCAGACTTGGATCTTTGCCACATTCATAGTGAGTAATCTAGGACCTGGCACCAAAAACTGCGGAGTGAGTCTTGTAGTTTACGATAAAGAAAACGGCACACAATTTTCTACCAGAGAATATTCAAAAGACGAACTCAAAGCAGAAAGTGGAAATCTAGAATTAGAAATTTTTGATAGTTCAGTGTATAAGGGAGAAGCCGGGCCCGAGATCAAAATGATCACTGATACTGCCGAACTTGTTATTAGTTATAAAACCGGCTGGTCCAAAGCAGTTTCTCTTTCCGGGGGTAAAATACATCTGCCCGAAAAGGATAGTTTTGTACAAGCAGACATGGCATTCTCTTCTGTCCCTGCAAAAGGATATTTAATCTTGAACGGAAATAGAATGGAGCTGAATGGAAGAGGTGGAATGGAACATCTTCTTACCAACTACGAAGTGTATAAATACAGCAGGCGCTGGGAATTATACCGCTCCATCAATAGTGCAGGAGAAAGATTATTCGCAGGCGGTTTCATAGGGAACGAAAACTTTCCGGGAGAAGAAGTCAGAACAGTAAGTGCATTGGATCCTTCCGGAAAAATGTTATTCTCCGCAAAAGTTTTGAAGTCAGAAGTTTTAGAATCGGAGACGGAACCTTTTTCAGGTTATCATCTTCCGATCAAAGAAAAGTTTTACTTGGATGAAAGTGGTTCCTGCAGTTTAACAGTTTCTAGAAAACATACTGTCGGACAGATCTATGTTCTATCT
This sequence comes from Leptospira dzoumogneensis, assembly GCF_004770895.1. Lineage (NCBI taxonomy): Bacteria > Pseudomonadati > Spirochaetota > Leptospiria > Leptospirales > Leptospiraceae > Leptospira > Leptospira dzoumogneensis. Next base: position 270,565 of record NZ_RQHS01000019.1, read on the forward strand.
AACATATCCGCAGTTCTTAGGTTTTTTGTTCGATTGTTTTTTACGAAACCTTATCAGCTTTATTATATCACCGATTCCAAATTGGATTGTGCACAAATTCCGGAAGGAAATCTCCCGAAAGATAAAAACTTCCGGGGGATTTTTTCCTATTACCTGATCAATCCTTAGGTTTCAGATCTATTATTACGAAGCAGCAGATTTCCGTAATATACTGCCGTCAGGACGATCATGATCCAAGGGATCAGGTTTCCATATAGAATATAAAAACCGGGAGGAGAATCGATCACTTGGATCTGCTGCCAACTGGTTTCCGCTTTCATTAGAGAAGTGGATTTGCCTTCTATAAAATGTCCCAGATGATCTACATAACCTGAAATTCCGGAGTTAGTAGAACGGACCAGCCACCTTCTCCATTCTATCGCTCTCAATCTTCCTAACTCGAAATGCTGGTCACTTTCAGTAGTGGTCCCGTACCATTTATCATTGGTAAGATTCGCAATGAACTGAGGATTTCCGGAGTCTTTGAACTTTCTCACAAATTCAGGAACGATCACTTCATAGCAGATCAAAGGAAGAAAAGCACCTTCGTCCTTTAATTCAGTATGAGTTGGAGAATAATAATTTCTTACAAATTCAGCATCCAACCCTTCTGTTTTTTCCCAAGTAACAGGCAGAACGGTTGTAGGATTTTCTTTAGGAATATCAGAATAATAATGTAGAAGATCGAAAGATTCTCCCGGATCGAACCTTCCGGTTTGAGGACTAAGATCGTACATGAACTCGAAAGGCATCGTCTCTCCAAACATTACCAAATATTGTTTTTGGTAGGCTTGTCTTCTGACACCATTCGGATCGTATACTACGTTATTATTAAAATACCTGAGATATTCCCTTCCGGAACTTTTGGTTTTATAAGCCGCGTCTATTTCATTAAAGAATACGGTAGCTTTATATCTATTCGCAAATGAAACCATCAAGGAATCAAACCTAGGCCAATAGATTCGATCTCCCATTCTGATCTTTAACAATTCGCGGTTCGCTGAAAAATAAGGAATTCCAGCTTCCGGCAGAACGATCAGGTCAGGATTTTTACCTGCTCTTTGGACGGCATTCTCCACCATCTTGTCCATTCTGCCCATCAGATCTTCGATCACTTCTCTAGGAGATCTTCCTCTTTCGTCACGAATACTCATAGGAGCATCCGGCTGGACTACTAGAACTTCGAGAGTTTTAGTCGGGGTTACATTCTTCCATTTTATATACAAACTAGAGCCAACGATCACGAAAAGAAGAAGTAACGCAAATGGTAAGGACCAGAATTTTATAAAATGGGATCTTTTATCTTTGGATCTTAAGATCTCGGGAAGATGCAACAGATTCGTTTCAAAAAGTGTATAAGAAATTACGAATACTAAGAATGAAAGTCCGTAAACTCCCGTGATCTCCACAGTTTGAGCGAGTATGATATTCCCTGCCGCCAAATTTCCCCAATACCAAGGAAACAATTGGTAACCGATCATATCCGCAGCCATTCCGCAGACACCCGCTACCCAAACGCTATGTTTACCTGCTCTTCTGGAAAGAAAGGAGTAAGAGATTAAGAAGATCGGGAACTTAGCTCCGAACAAAACTCCTGCCAAGAGAAGAATGATAAATGCAAGAGGCCAGGGGAAATTCCCGAAAACCATCGCCATATGATGGATCCAATGGAATGCGATCGCATAGAAGAATACCCCAAATAGGAAACCGTATCCTAACAATCTCCAATATCTTCCGGAATATTTATGAGTGATCCAAAATAGACCGAAAGGAGCGATCCAAACTAAATGGCTGAGATAAAAAGGAGCAAAGGCTAAGAACGCAAATATCCCCAGCCAGAGAAAACAGAAGAAGTCGAAAAACAGTGTTTTTTGAAACTCTCTAAAACGATGTAAAAAAGAATCCATGGATACCAACGTTGATCGGAAAAAAAACCTTTTGAGTCAATCTATTTAGGTTCTGATGAAGTGCTTGCCGTAGGAGAAGGAGGCATGAGTATACCAATAACACTGGTCGAATCATGAGCTCTCCATACTTCAAAATTGTCGGTAAAAATCCTCTTCACGGAACTGTAATGCCCCAAGGGAATAAAAACGAGGCCCTACCTATTTTAGGCGCTGTCTGTTTAGTTCCCGGCGAAGTGATTATCGAAAATATTCCCCAGATCTCAGACGTTCTGATGCTCATGGACGTTCTACGCCATTTAGGAATGGAAGTAGAAGATAAGGGAGAAGGTACGTTTTTATTTCGTAATAATGGAGAACTAAAATCCGATCTTCCTGCAGAACTATGTTCCAAGATCAGAGGAGCTGTCACACTTGCAGGACCGATCCTTGCCAAAACCGGAAGAGTGTTTTTACCAAGACCGGGCGGAGACAAGATCGGCCGACGAAGAATGGACACACATCTTCTCGCACTCCAAGCACTTGGTGCTCAGATAGAAGTATTTCCGGACGGTTACGAGATAAAAGGTGATAGACTCAGAGGTACGGACCTTCTTATGGACGAGGCATCCGTTACTGCCACGGAAAACGCAGTCATGGCCGCGGTTCTTTCAGAAGGTGTAACCATCTTACGTCATGCGGCTAGCGAACCTCATGTGCAAAGGCTTTGTAAATTTTTAGTTTCTGCAGGTGCAAAAATTTCGGGGATCGGATCCAACATTCTTACGATCGAAGGTGTAAGCTCCTTAAAAACTCCCGAAAAACCTCATAGGATCGGATCCGATTATTTAGAGATCGGAAGTTTTATCAGTTTAGCTGCAGTCACAGGTGGAGAAATTTTTATCGGAGATGTGGAGCTGGAAGATATCCGGATGATCCGCATGGTATATTCCCGCTTAGGGATAGAAGTTCGTCCTCAAGACGGAGGTATTTTAGTTCCTTCCGACCAAAAAATGGAGATCATTCCTGACTATCATGGAGCCACTCCTAAAATAGACGATTCTCCTTGGCCTGGTTTCCCTGCGGATATGACTTCCGTTGCGTTAGTCACCGCTACACAATGTAAAGGAACAGTTCTAATTCACGAAAAAATGTTCGAGTCTAGATTATTCTTCGTAGATAATATAATCTCGATGGGCGCTCAAATTATTCTCTGCGATCCGCATAGAGCGATCGTGATCGGACCGAATCGTCTTTACGGACAAAAAGTGGCAAGTCCTGATATCAGAGCAGGAATGGCGATGATCATCGCGGCGCTTTGCGCAGAAGGTACCAGCTCCATCCATAATATCGTTCAGATAGACAGAGGATTCCAGGACATAGATACTAGACTTAGATCTCTAGGCGCTCATATTGAGAGGATAGGTGAAGAATGAACCGAAAAGACTTCTTCCGGAAAGGCTTAGCAAAAGCTTTTTCCGTAATGGAAGAAGGCGTTAATGAAATTTCGGAAACCTGGAATTCTGTAGTAGAAGATAAAAAAGCAGAACCGGAAAAGGTCCCGCCTAAAAAAACTCAGATCAAGGTCCCAAAACCTAAAACCGTAAAAAGTAAATTTAAAGGTTTTAGAAATTTACAATTTCCTCCCGGAGCGGACTCAAAAGGAAAACGTTTCTTTTCCAAATGTACTGCTTGCAGTGATTGTATCTACGCTTGTCCTTATTCAGTTCTGTTTCCGGTTCCTGACGATACGACAGGCAAACATTTTCCTCATATGGATGTGAATCTGAATGCATGTATGTTATGCAAAGATTATCCATGTATCTCCGCTTGCCAAACAGGTGCACTTTTACCTTATAAAGAAAATCAATCTCCTAAATTCGGGAAAGCAAAAGGTTTCTTCCAACATTGTATCAATTCCAGAACGGGAGAAAAAACCTGTGAGACCTGCGCGATCACTTGCCCGATCCCGAATGTAGTCCAATTCAAAGGAAACAAACCAAGTTTTTCGAATGATTGTGTTGGCTGCGGATTATGTGTTTCTTCTTGTCCCACATTTCCTAAGGCAATCCAAGTACAATGAGATATCTTTCCAAACTTTCAGGTTTGGTGTTTTTATTTTTATTCTCTAATTCTTTAATTTCAGATCCGATCCCGAATAAGATCAAGATCGGTATTTTATCTAAATATTATCCGGATACAGTTCGTATCATTACTAAAGGTTCCAGAATACAATATTCAGGAAGAAATAGTTTAGAAAAAGATAAAACGATTTTAGTCCGAGCGGAAGAAGATCAAATCAGAATTATAGACGGGTCTAAAAGCTCAAGATCGGAACATATCTTATTTTCTGGCGGAGAATATGAACTCGAAGTTCCAAAAGACCAGGATCCTAAAAAATACCGAGGAGACCTGGAAATCAGCTCCTCCAAAGGAAAATTAAAACTTATACTTACGGTTCCATTAGAAGAATATGTACTGATCGGAATGATCTCAGAATTCGGAGACCTGTTTTATCCTAAGAATGAAAAGGATCCAAATCCGAACTGGAAGCAGGAATACTCGATTGTTGCATCTTCAATGATCCGTTCGTATGCACTCGCAAACCTAGGAAGGCATTCTAAAGAAGGCCATGATCTTTGCGATCTGACCCATTGCCTCCAGTTCTCAGGAAAATTAAGAAAGGAGAATATACACTTCTCCCCATCCAAAAAAATACTTCTGCAAGATAGAAGTGGGAAAATTTTAGAAACATTCTTTCATTCTACCTGCGGAGGAAATTTATCTTCTCCTTCCGTTCTCTGGAAAAATTTTAAGAACCCGCAATATTATAGATCCGGCTCAGATGCACAAGGCGGAGAGATTCAATGTAAGAACTCCCCATATTTTTCTTGGGAAACTTTTATCTCCAGAGAAGAATTAGGATCCGCCTTAGAAACAAAACAGATTACTGAATTAGTATCCAAATATTCTGAATCCAGAGTAAGTTCCTTAGAATATAAGGATTATTCCGGAAAAAAGAATATCCAAGCATCCGAATTCTTATCTAAAATCGGTAAAACATTGGGCTGGAATAAAACCAAGAGTAACGATTTTAAGATCGAAACAAGCTCTCGAGGATTTTATTTGAAAGGAAAAGGATTCGGGCATGGGATCGGTCTTTGCCAGTATGGAGCAAGAGAAATGGCGTTTAGAGGAGCAAAATCGGAAGAGATACTTCGATTTTATTTCCCGAATGCGGAACTGAGGCAAATCCATTGAGATCTATTTTTATAATATATCTGTTTTTTATAATATTCTTCTTTGAAGCCGCGAACGCCCAATCCGCAAAAAGAAAAGTAGAAGGATTCGAATTTTACTTTTTAGATGACTGGAATAGACAAAAAAACCCTGAAAAATTACTCGAAACTTTTGCGGAAAAATTCGCAGCAGAGATCCGATCCGAATCGGAAAGATTAGAAAGAAGAATTCCCCAAGACGCTCAAATTTTTGTTTCAGAGAACTCCGAGGTTTTTAGGAAATACTCAGGACAACCCGGGATTACTGCAGCGTTCTATTCTCCTGAATCTAATAAATTCTTTTTTCAAAATCCGGAAAGTTTAGCTAAAAGAGGAATTTTAGATACGGTGATCAAACATGAGATCTGTCATTTTTTAGCCCCGGAATCCAAATCATCGGCAATATCTTTTTGGATGCAGGAATCCTATTGTGAATCTTTGTACCCTACAAATCCTAAACCTTCATCTGCAGATCTTAAGTTTCCTTGGAGCTGGGAAAAATTCGATGAAGAATGTTCTAAAGAAATCCGAACAAAAAGTGGAGCCAAGAAAAAGATCTTATACCAAAAACTTTTTCTCTGGGGCTCTTGGCTTTTAAAAACAAAGGGAGAAGCAAGATTTCGCGCCTTTTTGGAAATTCAAAGTCCTGACATCCAAAATATATATTCGCAATTTGTAAAGTCGAGGTATTGACTTATAGAACAAATATCGTGTTGGAGCCCCTACATCCGCTTTTAGAATGATTTAGAAGACCTTTAGTTTTCCCCAGTCTTCTCCCTCTTTACCCGAACCGAAAGAAATCACCAATCTTTCGAAAACTTTCAATTTATCTAAGATAGGCTGCACATCTCTATCGATCGTTTTGGAAGTATATTCAGGAGAACCTTCCGCTCCATATAAATAAAAACTTTTGAGATCATCCAGGATTCCAGGAACACGAACCACTAAATGGTGAGGATAATAAGCCAATTCTTTTGCAGGACCGGAAGAGAACAGATCCGCTTGGTTCGGTCGATTTCCATTTCCGGAAGAAACTGTTTCTTCTGCACTTTTTCTATCGGAAGCCAAGTATTTCCAATTTCCCACTTTCAAAGAAGCAGGAGTATAGAAGCCGCCTTTTTTCAAAGGATAAGATTCTAAATTCGTATTTTGATAAGAAACCTTGATTGGATTTCCTACTTTGAAGATAGCCTTTAAAAGTTTATCATCCGGAACGGAAGCAGGCAAAGAGATCCCGAACCTTGGATACACCATTCCCGACTTGTATTCCAATCCGTTAAAACTGAGAGCGATCCCTTTTTCAGAACCGAAGTATTGTTCGTGGATCCCTGCATTTTTACCGAGTGAATTTAAACCTTCTCCGAATTCTTCCCATTCTCCGCTTATAGATTCTAATGATTTCCAAACTTCGGATGGTTTTAATTCTTCCGAATAAAATACTAAATTCGTTTCGCGAGGTATAACTTTTGAGAGACCAGGGCCGGAGCTAACTACCTGGTTTTTATCTCCACCTATCTTAAAAATTTTTCCTTCCAGGTTCTTTGCAGTCTCCCATCCCAAAAGTAAAGCGGCTCCAGAATTTCCGAAGGAAGGTTTAAGAAATGGAGCAATCAAAGAATCAGTCCCTGCATAGAGCAGGACCTTATTTTCTTTTTTAGAAGCTTCCTTTCTTAAAACATCAAAACCGTATTGATTTCCTAAAGAATCGTTATTTGCAGAAGAAGCCAGATCTAAAGATTTTTCCAATAGATCTTCCGAATCAGTGAGAATGATAAAATCTCCCAACACGATCGCTAAAATTTTTCCGGAACCGAATTCGTATTTAAACGCTTCTAAATTTCCGAATTTTTCCGAACCCGCAGCGAATTGGTCCGCAAAATCATCCGCAGAATGTGTAGTCTCTGAACCTGTAGGAGTATAATATCCTTCTTCCGTTTGAGGAGGAGTTTGCGGTTTTTGTTCTTTTGGAGTTTCTTTAACTACAATCTTTTCTCCCTTGAATGAGGTGATCAAACTCACTCCTAACTTGGAACTCGCGCTTGCCTTACCTACGAGTAAAAAATTGGACTTAGGGAATGTTGCAGCAGCGACAGGTCCATCGAATAAAGCGGCAAGTCTGGAAGGTTTAGTCATCACTCCGGCTTTTGCTTCTAACAAATAAAGAACAGAGCTGATCTTTCTAAGTTCAGGTAAAGTTAGGATTTTTTGGAAAGTGCCGTCATCGGAAAGTTCCCTTCCTAAATTCGTTTTTTCCAGATCTTCCACGAACTCTTCAGGGCGATACACTTCCACAAGCAGGCTTGCTTTTTTAGGAATGAGAAGAGCAGGATCTTTGATAGATGAATCTATGGAATATCCTTTAAATGAAAGATAGAATCCGATTGCCAAGAATAGGACTCCTACTCCCGTAGGAACTCCAACTTTAGGATCTTTTAATATATTTTCTCTGAATCCGACCTTAAGATCTTCTAAAGATTCTTTAGAAAAAAGACTCTTGATCTTAGGAAGTATTTTTGTTTTGAAAATTTGGATGCAAGTTCTCATTCTTATTTACCTGATTTTATTCCAGAATCTTTACTTTTAGAATCGATCTTATCCAGAAGAATAGAAGCCAAAGACTTGGCCTGATTTCCTCCGGATCCTTTGTCCACAAAAACAGTCAGCACATACGATTTCCGATCTTTACGAAAAGATAATACTGTCCATCCATGGGTCTCATATTTATGCATAAATTTAGTTCCAGTCCCGGTTTTGCCGCCCAGGATCCCTATACTTCCTTTTTCAGGAACATTCAGATCCTTTAAAGTTCCTGATTTTGGAACCTCGGAAAGAACAGAGGTGATCCATCTCAAATCCTTTCCAGAATAAGGATTCTCTTCCGATCGAACGGGCTCTTGGCCTGCTCCCCAATAAGGAGAAAGTCTCGGACCTTCTTTCCATATAGATGAATACAACTGTGAAATTTTTAAAGGGCTTACTTGTAGTCCACCTTCTCCGATAGAAGCAGCTACTTTTCTAAGGGAACTGATAGAGGTAAAATTCGTATCAGAAGGTTCTAGATAGGGATCCAATCTAGATCGAGTGGATTTTCCCAAACTCCAATCTTCATACAATTTAGAATAAAAAAGCTCAGGATCGGAAGAAGCACTCGTTAAAAAATATACATTACAAGACTGAACTAAAGCAGATCTGAGATCCATTTCTCCGTGACCTTTTGTTAAGGAACATCTCAAGTATTCTTTTCCATTTTCATCCCGAGGCAAATGTAATGTGTTTAGATCCGACTTAGTAGGAGTAAAACTTTCCTTAGGATAAAATCTACCTTTGCATAAAACTTTTTTCTCCGGAGAAAATCCGAGTCTATCTTTGTATTTCAGCAGAGTCAAAGTGGAGAAAGTTTTTACTAAAGAACCGGGAGGTAACTTTTTAGAAACTGCGATCTCCGGCCTATAAATATATTCCACTTTTCCGGAATCCATTTCCATCAATACTACCGAAGATACTGAGTTTTTAGATTCGAATTCTTTTACGGCCTCATCCAGATAAGAATAAGAAAATTTAGGAGCTGCTTGGAGCTGGGCCGCACAAACAAGAGTGACAGCAAATAAAATTCCGATTTTATAATATACTTTAGAATTCATTCCGATCAGTCCGGCTCTATCTCAAAATTTCCCAGATGATATACTTGCTGGGCCCTGGTCATCGTAAATTGGTATTGTTTTCTTTTTTCTCTCGGAGTTCCTTCGTATAGAACTACATATACCTTGGCTCTTGTTACCTGCGCATTAAATGGAGCATAGTATTGAGCTTGGACCGCATAATTTCCAGGCAAGGCCTTAGACATCGTAAAAGTCTGAGGAGCAAAAGTTGCATCATCATACACAAGATTTCCTCCGGACTTAGTGGAAGTATGGGCCCAGTAACACTTCTCTCCGGAAGGATCGATTACCCAAAGATCCGTATAACTCGCGGTGTCCCAAGTCAGAACTACTTTGATATCCCGAGAGGGAACCTTCGCAAAAAAGCTGACCTTATCATAGGCCTTACCTGCACGAACTTCCACCAGATTGTCTCCGGGAGAAGCTACGGTATTAAAGGAAAACTTTCCCGCATATAAAGGTACCATCTGAGGTATTCCATTGATAATCACAGTGACTTTTTCCGGATGAATACCGGCCACTGTTCCGGAGATTTTCTGTATTCTTTCAGTAGTAAAACCGCCATGAGGAGAATCTATAGATACCGTTTCCGCACTCAAATACATTATGGAAAATGAATATATCACGGCGAAGGCAGCCAAGAAACGTATTCCAAGGTTGCGGCTCGACTTTCCAAAAGAACGGTTTGGATCGGAAAAGAACATCTTAAGATTCCGGATCTATCTCGAAATTCGCGATATGATATACTTGTTGGGAACGGGTCATCACGAACTGGAATTGTTTTCTTCTTTCGTTCGGTTTTCCTTCGTTCAATACTACATATACATTCACTCTGGTGATCGGTTTATCATAAGCGCCGTAGTATTGCACTTGTATTGAATAATTTCCAGGCAGCGCCTTTGACATCGTAAATGTTTCCGGCCCATATCCATCTACAACGTCCACATCCAAATTCCCTCCGGACTTGGTGGAACGATTTGCATAAAAACATTTTTCCCCGGTAGGATCCAAAACCCAAAGATCCACGTCAGTCGCAGTGTCCCAGGTCAAAACTACTTTAATATCTCTAGAGGGAACGGCAGCGAAGAAGGAAACCTTATCGCTTGCGTTACCTGCTTTGACTTCTATCAAATTTGTTCCGGGAGCAACCACAGTGCTTAAGGAAAATTTTCCACCATGCAGACGGATCATCTGAGGGATCCCGTTAATAACGATAGTCGCCTTTTCAGGATTTCCAGTAACGGAACCGGAAACAGTTTGGATCCTTTCCGTAGTGAAACCTCCATGAGGCGAATCTATTGTGACAGTCTGCGCGAATGTAGCGGATCCACAAAGGAATACGGCAAGCAGGAGTATATTATTGACCAACGTTGATTTCATCGTCTGAACTTGCTCCTGTTACTTCTGAATAATACATTAAGGAAGCTCTGGCCGGGATTACCTTATACTTCCCTCCTACTTCTGCTCGGATAAAATATCGGACCTTAAATTCTTTTGTAGGACCTCCTACAAAGAAAACGGCTCGGTCATCGTAAATCTGCCGACTTAGATATTCCATCTTCAAATCGCCTGCATAATACTCTGCATCTCTTTGTAAGAAAGAGAATCCAGGTAGTAGAGAATCTTCTACTTGGTAATAAGAATCCGCATCTCCTTCTTTTTGGACGGAAACCTCTACCATGACCAGGTCTCCCGGTTGGAAAGTTTTGGATTCCACAGGAGTGATATCATTCGAATCCACTTTTAACTTATAATAGGTTCGTTTTACCTTGATACCATTGGAGTATGCTTGTATTTTTTTACTTCTGTCCGTGTAATACAAGGAAGCGGTCGCATAAAGTACAGGCCCGTCTTTTTTCAAAACTTCTACCTTATTCGGTCCGGAACGTATCAACTCGGAAGGGATCGGGATCTTATACAATTCTCCCTGCTCCGATTTAGGAGGAAGAGTTACAGTTTTTAAACTGGTTCCGTTCAATACGATCTCCACATTTGCAGGAGTTTCAGATTCACGAACGGAAGATAAGAACTCTGACAACGCCAATACGGCAGCAGACGTATCTCTTGAGTTGTTCCAAGCTAACTCGATACGATTGGATAAAAGAGAAGAAGCAAGATTTGCAAGTATAACCTTATCTTCTCCCAATCGAACTCCTGCACTCAAAAGTGCCGAAATAGTTTCGATCCTGTCTTCTTCCCAACGAGGATTTTTACCGTAAGAACTAAGTTTAAAGAAAGGTTTTTTGCCGAATCCACTGGACTCTACACCTTTTTTGAACCAGGTAGAAGCTTCCGCTTTCTTACCTTTATTAGCCAATGTTAATGCAAGAAGCGCCTGTCCGTATTGGTTCAACTTGGCAGAAGACTTTACCAGACCTTCCACGATTGAATCTTCCAAATTTCCACCTTCGCTTAAGGAGAATATGATATATGCTTTCGCATTCGGAGAAAGATCACCTTTTCCCAAAACATCATATAAATACGCTCTGGCTCGATTCAAAACCGGAGCAGAAACCTTGGCGCCATTTTTCTGACTAACCGCCAATCCTCTATACACATAAGCGGACATCAGAACGTCACTTTCCACTCCACCTTCGAACCAACCGAATCCGCCATCAGTTCGTTGGAGTTCCGACACTCTTTTCAGTCCTACATCTATCATCTTAGGAAGTTCTTTCCTAAGTCTTTCGCTGATGAATCCCGTTTTCTGAGCGGATAAAAGAGGATAAAATCTACTCATAGTTTGTTCCACACAACCATAAGGATAATCTGCAAGATAATCCAAAGATTGTCTTAGAGCAGGCAGGGAAGCAGGGCTGAGTCGAACCTCTAAACGAGGATCTCCTAATTCTTTAGGCGCCTCTAAGTTTAGAACTCCTGAATGTTCTCCTTCTTCCATTCCTAAACTATCCGAAATAGTTTTAGGCAATCCCCAGGTCTTAAGCGGAATTTCAGATTTAAGTAAATCTTGGTAACCCGCACCCGCCGCGAGGATACTGATCTTTGCAGATTTGATCTTAGGATCTGCGACAGTCTGCACATCAAAATGTAGAGATTGATTTTGGCCAGGTTCCAAATTGATCGTAGTTTCCGAGTTACCTAGAATTTTTGCGCCTTCCGCTTTTACGGTAACTTTGACCGGAAGTTTAGTCTGTGATTGGTTAGAGATCGTAGCAGAAACTTTTTGGGTTTCTCCTTTGATAATAAACCTTGGCATTCCGCCTAAGATCATCAGATCTTTTTTAGTAATAAAACTGGTTTGGCCTCTTCCTACTTTTGTATCAGGAGTGATTGCGATCGCAGTCACTCTCCAAGAAGTCAAATTATCCGGAAGATTAAAACTAACTGTTGCAGTTCCATCAGCTCCCGTCTTAACTTTTGCATTCCAATAACTTGTATCTTTAAAACGGTCCCGCGCCTGGTCCTCGTTTTTCATCGCAGAATAAACTGAGTCTCCCTTTTTACCCAAGGCCAGTTTTAATCTTTTATTTTCAGAATAACCGAAAAACTTATAAGCGGAAGCTAAGGTGGTTTGCACGTTATTTCTTCTTGGATGGTAGAAGAATGTTCCTATATTCGGTGTCTTCTCCTCTTTGATCTGATAAATTGCCTCATCCACAATCGCGAGAGAAACTTCTGCAGAAACTCCATTGCCGCCTAAGCCGGTGGTTTTCAATTTGATCTCAGCTTTGTCTCCCGGGCGATACACTTTGCGTCCCGGTTCCAGAGCCACTTTTAGGAACTTCTGCTCCGGAGGAGCAACCACTCTTACTTGGCTTTTATAAACATCATTTCCGGAAAATTGAACCGCAGACAACGTGAAGTTCGGGCTCATCTCCGCAGAGATCGGGACCGCATATTTCAAAGCGTTCCCTTTCATCTTCACCACTTCTTTTTTGAAGATCCGATTCCCTTCTAAGGTCAGGATCATATGTCCGTTAGAAACAGGACTTAGTACAAGGATCTCTGCAGTATCCCCTACTGAATAAATATCCTTACCGGGCTTTAGAGTAATATCTTTGAAAGGAATTTCAATAGAATCGGAAACGGAAGAAGCCCAGAAGAATGTCTCTGACTTTGTAAGATTTCCATTTGGATCTTTGGTCTCAGCGACCAAAATAAATTGTCCTCTTTTAGGAATTGTAAAAGAAGCGGTCCCAACTCCCGAAGCGGAAGTCATCACAGACAAAGAAGAAATTTTAGAACGATTTGCTTCTCTTACAAATTGAATATCTCTATTATAAAGGATGAGATCTACATTCCTATTTCCCACCATTTTCTGGCGTTCGACTTCGCTCAAAGTTTTATCATAAGCGATCAGATTTACCGTTAACTTTGCCTCTTTACCGGGTTCATAAACTGAATTGTCTTTTGAGATCCTAACAAAAAATGCGCTTCGGTTCACGGAGAAGGAAGCGGATCCATCCAAGGTCATGTCCTCGGATTGAACGGAAGCAATAATCGTATAAACGGAATCCGCATCCGATTTATCCGGTTTAAAGCTGATAGAATATTGCCCTTTAGGATCTAACTTTCCTTTTCCATCCAAAACCAATTCTTGTTTATCACTTTGGCCGGATTGCTCCAAATAATCGGAAGAGGCATCAAAGTTGATCGTTCCAACCGGAGAATAATCGAATTTAGGCCTGCGAAATACTCTATATGCTACTTCTTGCCCTGCAACAGGTTGGCCGTAATAATATCTGGCCTTTACGAGAGCGTTTACTTCTTCCCTTTGTAAATAATTGGATTTAGGTACGGATACCGAAACGAGGAAGGTAGGTTTTTTATAAGCCTCTACGGCAAATTCAGTTTGGAAGGTTTTATCACGGAAATTTAATATAAGAGAATAATTTCCAAGAGTGGCATTTTCAGATTCAGGAACTACAAATTCGCCTGAAAAAGTTCCATTATCTCCTGAGATATTGATAGGAATACTCGGGATAGAAGTTTCTCCCTGCTCGCTTGCAACCGCAATTACACCGGCACCTGAAATCGTTCTATAATCGTCTTGGGAGAAGTTCCTAACAATTCCCTTAAAGTAAACAGTATCTCCCGGTCTATACACAGGGCGATCCGTATACATGTAAGCTCTTGGCCCGCCTTCTCCATAAAAGGAACTGGAATAAAATTCAGGGTCTGAAACTGAATATTCTCCATTTTTATGAGCGAGAACCAATCCTTTAACCGGACTTCTTCCTTTATAAAAATAAGTTCCATCAGAACTTGTTTTTCCTGTTTGGAATGCTTGGCCATTTTCCAAATTGAAAAGAGTGAGATCCACATCTGAAACCGGTTCCCCGCTGTCTTTGCGGCCTACATAAACGAAAGTTTCCGCATCGGATTGTTTTACTAAAAAGTTTAAGCCCGATTTGATCAGAATTGTATAAGCCAATTGAGATCCGGAAACGCCTTCTACCAAATAAACACCATTGTCTCGGATCGGAACAGGTATCCTGCGATACGCCCAAAAAGAAGTGACAGTCGGAACGGAGAATGTAGCGATCAACTCTTGGTCTTTTAAAATTGCAGGGATCGCGAGAGTTTTTTCTTCATTAGGTTTTTCATAATCGATCCCTAATGTTTTTTTGAGTTCGGATCTTGTCTTGGAGTTGAATTCTTTTCTGGCAACTTTGCGGAAATCGTTCCTGAATTTATCAACGGTTCTTGTAAAAAGTGCGATCGGGTTCCCGAATGCTCCGTCATTATTTTCCTGGACCAATCTTTCTTTTACTTTTTTGGTCAGGAAGGCTTGCGGATCCGCGATCTTATAAACCCTGAATTCGTAATTTACGGTTCCGTTCCCTTCCAAGTTTACGTAAGCGTTTTCACCTGAGCCGAAACTTCGGTCCGTTCCCAGATAAAATGCGGCAGAACCGAATAAATTCGGTTTCACATAAAATAATCCTAATGCAGAGATCAAAATTGCGAGAAAAGAGAATATTATCTTTTTACGATCCGATACACGAGTTCTCATTCTGAAATTCCTATTCTAAAATCCGAAATCTATAAACCCCAAGAAAATTTCGGTTATTCTTTTCCGGGGAAAACAACACACTTCTTTCCAATTCTTTTGCTCGGATCAATTTGATGCCTCGATCCGAACCTGTATGATATAAAAGCTGGGGATTTTTACCTTCTCCTTCTAGCAGGATCATAGAATGGAAATTTGTTCCGACACCACGATCCGATCTAAAAAAGAGAATATCTCCCGCAAGTCCAGACTCCAACTCTTTGGAAACAAAGTAAGTATGGAACTTTTCCAGACTTTCCGCGTCTGCAAATTCTCCGAATTTGCCCTCTCCGGTCCGAAATAAATTTTTACCAATATAGGGTATATCCGGGTAATTAAATTCCCGGACATCCGGTAAATTTTTATCCAATAAGATCCCGGTGCGAGTTTGCCAGTCCTGAGTATGAGCCTTTAGAGACTCCTTATATGCGAAACGAATCAATCCGCTGCAATCTCTTTCCTTCAGGTTCCAGGAGGAATTCTCTTTTAAATATTGTGACAAAGAGATCCTTACAAACCAGTCCCGAAATGCCTGACGATCCGATTCAGTCCTAAGCTCCGCAGAATCAGGAAATCCATCCTGGTCAAAATCCCCATCTCGACTGAATAGGGAAATCTGGACGGTTTTGCCCTTAACAGTTCGGATCTGGATGTTTGTCGGAACCTTCCCAGCTTGCACACGTAAGACTTCTTCTCTTTCGTTTTTTTCGCTCGAGAGAAGTTTGAGTAATTCAGGATCAACTTCTTCCCAAAGGAAATGATCCGGTGTGCCGAAGATCGGATTCGAAATTTTTAAAACGGCAACAGATTTACCGTCTGCGGGCATTCTTAATTCGGTCGGATCCAAAACGGATCCGAAATAAGAATTACATTCAAACAGAACGAATATTAGAAGATAACAAATCCGAAACTTCAAGGAAGCACCAAGCGGAGAAGGTCAGTAGCCCAATGCCTTTCTGATCTTTTCCGGAATATCTTCGAACTTGGGATACTTATGTTTTTTGCCGTCAGGGAAAATAACGTAGTAAGTTCCATTTAGAACTTCCATATAATAATTTCCCTTCTTCTTTTGCCCTATAGAAGACTTGTCCATCTCCTTTACCATTGCCTGGTATCTAGAAGGAAGTTCCTGCCAAGAACCGTAAACTTGGATCTCTCCGGCATGATTCACGGTGTACATACCATTCTCATGCATGATCTTGATCCCGTTATAATCGAAAACCTCGAGTACATTTACTTTAGGTTCTTTCTTTTTGGGTTTTTCATTCGGATCAAAACTCATAGGTTCATCCGAAGGGATATTATAATGAACTACCGATTTGGAATCGTGTCTTCTGTTTCTGGTAAGAAGTATATAAAGATAGGAAAGGCCGGACAAAGCCAGAGCAGCAAAAATCAGATAATCAAAATGTCTAGCGATCCATCCCATCACTTCAATCTATACTCGATGGCCTTACATGCAAACGGAACCGGATCTCCCGCTTGGATCCAAAAGCTGCATTTTTCAAAAGCAACCGAAGCAACACAGTTGTCCACGTCCTTCTTCCTTTGTTTTCCAGGAACCAAAGAAGTGATCTGTCTGCTTGATCCGCATTCCGCGTCTTTTGCGGCGTAAGCCACCATGATCTTAGTGCCTGCTTCTCCGAAAGTATAAAAATCGTCGTCCACATTGGAACAGTCCGGCAAGCCGAAAGCTAAGATTATAAGAAGAATTAGGCTTTTACAGGCAGTTCTAAAACTTAAAGAGTTAAATTTCATGCTCCGGCTTCTTAGGTAATAATCGTATTTTTTCATTCAAAGGAAGATCCACTTCTCCTAAAGAGGTTTTGTATCTCACACTTCCTTTCATTCTCAAATTCGGATCTTTTCCCGCGACTAGGTTCGTGACTACTAAAATTCCGAGTAATAGTTTATCCTGATTCTCTCTCTTTTCAAAGCTTGTTTCTATTCTAAGCTGGACAACGGTTTTGGAAAAAGCAGGGACTTCCGTTTCTTCTTCCGAAATCACCCTGGCGAGCTCTGCATCTTTTCCGTCAGTACCGGAGGTGATCACACCAAGATCGAATTTATAAATTTTAACGGCAGAATCATTCGGGTTCTCTATTTCCAATCGAGATGTCATCACGATCTTGGGAGAAGGTGGAAAAGGCAGTAGTTCTACCCTTTCCGTTTTGGTTTCCAAGATCCTAAACTTACAAGCCTGTAGTTTTTTGACATTCTCCCTTAGGTCTAATAAGCAGGAGCTGAAAAGTAAACCAGCTCCTAAGAGAAAAGCCCAAGACCGGAACATTCGACCTTTTTGCGATCGAATTCCC
Source organism: Leptospira dzoumogneensis (assembly GCF_004770895.1). Taxonomy (NCBI): domain Bacteria; kingdom Pseudomonadati; phylum Spirochaetota; class Leptospiria; order Leptospirales; family Leptospiraceae; genus Leptospira; species Leptospira dzoumogneensis. Next base: position 287,752 of record NZ_RQHS01000019.1, read on the forward strand.
ATCAAAGTTCCCATCCATTGGAAATGAGAACCTTTCCTCTGGTCATATTATTCGTATATTCTTGGATCGCTTTGTCCGCTTCTTTCAGAGGGAACTTAGCGGCAATCTCGGTTTGGAATTCTTTCTTTCCTAAGAGGGAACGGATCTCAGAAGTGATTCGCCAAATCTTAAAAGGGTTCTGCTGAGGCATCCAGGAAGAAAGCCAGTAACCTTCTATCTTCTTATCTTGGAAAATGCCAAGACCCGCATGGAAAGAGATAGGCTCTTCTGATAATGCACCGTAAACCACACATTTACTTCCATAAGGCATAGCGGCTAACGCTCTTCCCGGAAGCTCTCCTGCAACTGCATCCAACAAAATGGTAGCATTCAGTTTATTGGAAAGAACTCTGAGTTCCCTGTCAAAATTAGGAGAACTGGAATCCAATACATGTTCAGCGCCCATAGATTTAAGAAGATCGACTTGTTCTTTTCTTCTCACTATTTGGATGCCTTGGATCCCTTTTTTATTGGCAAGCCTTAATAACATTCTTCCCAATGCGGAAGCGGCAGCAGTTTGGATATAAGCCTTATGCTTTTCTCGAATGACTTGGTCGAGAAGCGCCCAAGCAGTGATCGGGTTCACGAATAAACAAGCACCTTGTTCTAAGCTCACATCTTTTCCTAAAGTAAAACAAGAATACGCATCAGTGATCATATATTCCGCATAAGGTCCGTCACCTTTATTGGGAGCAACGCATGCAACCGGTTTGCCTACGAGAGAATTCGCTCTCCAACCTCCGCCGCTTGCGATTACTACACCGCTTCCTTCAAAACCAGGAACAACGGGAAGTTTTTTCTTAATTCCATACAGACCTCTCATGAACATTAAGTCGGATGGATTGATGGAACCGGAATGGATCTTAAGCAAGACCTCTCCCTTTTTTAAAGGTTTGAGTTCTTTTTCAACGATCTTAGCTCTTCCAGGTTCGTTGCTGTATTCTTTCAATTCGTATGCGAGATACGACTTTGGTATTTCGAACTTTTTTGCCATTTGATTACCCTCTCACTCTTCGTCCTTTAACATCAGATGCCGGATCTCTTCCGGTTTATTTTTTAGTATATGATTTTGTAGGAATGCTTCCGCATCTTCTTGGGTCTTAATAGAAAACCAAAGACCTTCCGGATAAGAAACCTGTACAGGACCCAACTCGCATCGATCCAAACATCCGGATTTTTGGATACGGACCTTACCTTTTAATCCAAGTTCTTGTACTCTCTTTTTCATATAAGCGAGCAATTGAGGAGATCCTTTCGGACCACAAGAAGGTCTTTCTCCTTCCGCTCTGACATTCTCGCAGACAAAAACATGCTTATCAAAATACATTAGGGACTTGCCTTTCCTCCTAATTTCCTATATAGGCAAAAGCTTTGAACCCATTTTTTCGGAGATTAGTTTGAAGCTCTAACGGTTGCCAGAACCGAAAAAAGATTTTTTTATGGTCTTAGAAGCTCGATTCCCGAGCATTTACTCATATTTGGAGAATAAGATGAAACGATCCGTAATACTAATTTTATTATATTCACTATTGATTTCCCTTTCCTTCTGCAAAAAGGAAGAGAAGCCTGTATTAGAGACAGAAAAACCACTTTTCGAAAAAGTTTTATCGGAAAACGATAAGATAATTCAATTTCTCTTAACAACGGAGAGCGTTTCTCCGGATGTAAGCGGATTAATTTCTTCCTTAAATTCTTTGGGGGAGGCGAAAGGTGGCTTGGAATCTTCTGCACTAGAAATGAAAAACGTATTAGAAGGGGCAAAATCTTCGGATGTGAGAATATCCTTTGAAGCCTATTCCAAGTTCAGCGAAGTTTTAGCGAGTACAATGAAAGTGCATGGACTACAGTCTGGAAGAAACCGTTTCTATTGTCCGATGGTCAAAAAGACATGGGTGTTTTCCGGTATGAAAATCCTGAATCCATATGCTCCGGATATGCGTGATTGTGGTGACCTTATTCCCTGAAAACGAAAGACAACAAGAAAGAACCTGTCTAGCGGGAGTCTCCGAATCCAAACCCTGTCCCGGAAATTGTAGGGATTTTTACAGGGAATCGAATTGGAACGACTCCGGTGAACAGGCTTGTTTTGCCTTCGAAAAATTAGAAAAATTTTTAGAAGGAGTCAGCTCCTTCTCCGTTGGTGCCACCGCCTTCCAACAAGCTCCTGCCGATATTTTAGAAAACTTTTCCACAAGATCCGAAATAGGATTCGATCTAGTCAGATACTTTCTTTCCATCTCTTCTCCGGATCAAGTCATGTCCACTATCCTGGAGATGGACGATTCATTACTCTATAGGATCGTAAAAGAAGACTTTAAAATATTCCAAAAACTTAAAAAAGAAAAAAAGGTATTTGGAACGGAAAGTAATTTTCTAGATTCGAAAGCGGCACAATTCTGGAACGGGCTTCCTCCGGAAAGGATTTCCAAATTTATATTATTCTGTCTTAGGACCAAAAAAGATAATATATTTGCCGCCAGATTTTTAGGACTCATGCCTATCGAAACTCTACTAATGCTTGGAGAATCCTTAGGATTAAATAAAGAAGAAGAAGCGGAACTCTATAAAGGACTCGAAGACTCCTTATACGAATTCCCGATCCGATTCCCCGGAATCTATCCTCATCTTCTAGAATTATTTTCCGAGGACCCGGAGATCAATATCATACTCTCCACAATGGAAGGACTTGTAGAAAGAAAAGAATCCCTATTAAGAGCAAGGGAAGAAGTTCTCAAAATTATAGAAGAAGCCCACAAAAAGAACCCTCACCAAGAAGTATTAAATTATCTGAATACTTTGGATAAGGACGCTGCTTTGGAAATTTTAGGAATGTTAGAAGAGCAGAACCATATAGGATTTTCAGAAAAAAGCCTATTATCCGCTTATATCAAGGGAGAAGAATCCGACTTTATCACCTTCGGAAGAAGGCCGCAAGTTTTCAGAGTGAAATAAAGATCTAAAACACCGATCAAACGGAAAGATTTAGACCCTTTCTTCTACCTCGTATTCCTTGAATAAACTCTTTTGATTTCCCATATCGCTTTGGAATTCCACAGGATAATCCGAGGTAAAACAAGCATTGCAGAAACCGCCGCCCCTATGATCATTCACCGCTTTGTGCATAGAATCCACTGAAAGATAAGCAATGGAATCCACTCTCAAATACTTACGGATCTCTTCGATCGTATGAGTAGCAGCGATCAATTCATTATGGGTTGGAATATCTATCCCGTAATAACAAGGGGAAACCGTAGGAGGAGCGGAAACTCTTAAGTGGATCTCGGTAGCACCTGCGTTTCGGATCATCTTAATGATCTTACGGCTGGTGGTCCCTCTCATGATGGAATCGTCCACGATCACAACACGTTTTCCATCCACAACATTCTTCACTACGTTGTATTTGATCTTAGCACCGAAATCTCGGATCTTTTGGTCCGGCTCGATGAAAGTCCTGCCCACATAGTGAGAACGGATCAATCCGGATTGGAAAGGAATTCCGGAAGCTTCCGAATATCCAAGAGCGGCGATGTTTGCAGAATCCGGAACCGGGATCACAACATCCGCCTCGACAGGTAATTCCTGAGCGAGTTGGTTACCGAGTGCCTTACGGACTTTGTAAACAGACTCACCAAAAATATTGGAATCAGGTCTCGCGAAATAAATGTATTCGAAAATACAAAGAGCGGGTTTTGCAGGAGGGAAAGGATAGAAGGAGCGGGTTCCTGTTCTATCCACAACGATCATCTCACCCGGTTCCACGTCTCTTTCGTAAGTGGTGTCGGTGATATCGAATGCGCAGGTTTCGGATGCGAATACGATGGATCCGTCGTCTCTTCTTCCCATAACCAAAGGACGGAAACCGTTCGGGTCACGAACCGCGATCAATTGGTTTTTAGTAAGAACAACTAGGGAATACGCACCTCTCACTTTTTTTAAAGCGGAAGAAAGTGCGGAAAGTAGATCCGTCTCTCCGGAGCGGGCCATCAAGTGAACGATCACTTCCGAATCGATTGTAGTTTGGAAGATGGAACCTTCTTTTTCCAATTGGGAACGAACTTCCCAGGAATTTACCAGGTTTCCATTATGAGCCAGAGCGATCGGCCCTAAATGGGACTCAACTCTGAGAGGTTGAGCGTTCCTTAAAAAGCTCGCACCGGTGGTAGAATAACGATTATGCCCGATGGCCGCGCTTCCGGTCAGCTCCCGGATCTTGCCTTCGGTAAAAATATTGGCTACTAATCCCATCCCGGCGTAGCGGTAGAGATGTTCTCCGTCGGAGGAAACGATCCCGCTCGATTCTTGGCCTCTATGTTGCATAGAATACAAGCCGAGGTAAGTGAAATTGGCCGCTTCGGGAGAATTAAAAATCCCAAAGATGGCACATTCTTCTTTTGGTTTGTCATCTCGGACTAGGGTCCGTAGACTGGACGTATTGGGAATCGAACTCATGGTCCCCCTTCCGACGCTAGTCTCCCAGGTCGCCTTTTAGATGCAAATACAATCCGATTATATTGTCGTAGACAACGTCCGAAGCTTACAGTTGGCATTGATTACTCTCTCTCAATCCGATTGCCTCTCTATTGATACGGAATCCAGCGGTTATTACACCTACTATTCCAAAGTTTGTCTTATCCAAATATCCTCTAAGGGTAAAAATTATATCTTTGACCCTATTCGTTTGGATGATCTCTCCGGGTTAGGACCTCTATTCGAGAATCCCAGCATTTTAAAAATATTTCATTCCGCTTCGGACGATATCAAAGCTCTGAAAAGAGACTTCGGTTTCAAGTTTATAAACATCGCGGACACGATGTTCAGCTCTCGTTTATTAGACTTAGAACAGAACTCTTTGTTATATCTTGTGGAACATTACCACAAGGTCAAACTTTCGAAGAAGGAGCAAAAATCCAACTGGGAAAAGCGCCCTCTGGAAAAAAGTCAGCTCCAATACGCAGCCTTGGACACAGTTTATCTGGAATCCATTTGGACCAAAATGAGCGAGGAACTCGGAAAACGTAAATTGTTAGACGAAGCGGTTTCCGAGTTCGCAAAAATCGCGGAAGAAGAGCCGGAACCTTTCGAAGGATTTTCCATCAATTTGGAAAAATTCCCCAATGTTCTAGAATTAGGTTCCGACGAAAGAAGAGCACTTCACGATACTCTTGGCTTCCGAGACGAAAAAGCTAAGAAACTAAACAAGGCCCCGTTCAGAGTTTGGAATAATGACAAGGTTTTGGAATTAGTCAAGTCACGCGGAGAGTTGAATAAACTCGTAGACATAGTAGGCAAAAAAGACGCCGAAAATTTATACCAGGTTTATAAAAACCCGAGCGGCCCTCCTATCCAGAAAAACGATCTATTCAAAAGATCTACTGAAGATTTAGCAGGGGAAGAAGCTGATAGATTTAAAAGATTAAGGCAGTGGAGAGAAACAATCATGTCCATTCGCCGGATGGGTCACAACTTGATGCCGTCTAATAAGAATATCGCGGAGATTGCAAAAAGAAATCCTAAGTCTATAGAAGAGTTAAAAGAACTAGGTATCTTTTCCAATTGGAAGGTAGAAAATTACGGACCTTCCATTATAGCAGCAATGCAATCTAAACCCTACGAGACTACCTTGTCCGGTTTAATCCCGATCAAAAAGAAATTTGATTAGATTAGAATTAGATAAACTAAAAAAGGAACTTCCCCTTCTACCGGAAGGAGAACCGAATTTGCCGGAAGATGTAGCACATTCTTCCGTGGTTATGCCTGTGTTCCATAAGAACGGACAGGATGGTTTCCTTCTTCAAAAAAGAAATCCAAACCTTGCATCTCACCCAGGACAGATCTCTTTTCCGGGCGGAGTCAAAGATCTAGAAGATAAGGACCTACTGCATACGGCTCTTAGGGAATGGGAAGAAGAGATGGGAGCCCCCGACAAAGAATTATCCGTGATCGGAAATTACAGAGGACAGCTCACTCATACCGGATTTCATATCACTCCATTCTTAGCTAAATACTCCGGAGATTTTAGATTCGAATTCAATCCGGAAGAAGTAGAAAGAATTATCATACTGGAGTTAGACAGACTTTGGGAGGCCCCTTTTTATAGTATTAAGGGAAGAAGGAAACCTGACTCACCTTTATTAGAAGTATTCTATTTCGATATCGAGGAAGGACTTTTATGGGGAGCCACTGCAAGGATCATTGTGGACTTCTTAAGAGAACATGCAGGCTTCGATCGTTCTCCCATTTTAAGAACTCCTAATCTGAGTTCAGCGCCGTTCTTGGACGTGAAAAAGTACGAATAGTTTCCGCATAAAACGAAAGATCCAAGGTTTTTACTTTTTCTTTCTTTCTATTTTTTTGTCTCATCTCCCAATTTTTCTTCTAACCCTTACGTCTCTAAAAAATGTAGTCCTACGAGGTTTTCCACTTTAGGGATTCCAAAAGTGGACCGAAATTATATACGACATAATTTAAAACCCTTTTCCGGGAGTTTTAAAGTTCGTATTCGAACTTCGAAAGGCATTTTACATAGGAGCATTCCAATGAGCAAAATTAAGGATCTATTTAATTCGGACATCCGCACTAGTTATTTAAAAGAAAGCTGGAAAGAAGAGGACTGGTACGAGTCTCTCGCCGGTAGACCAGGCATAGAACAGAAAATCCCATACTTTAAAAAAGAAACTTCCTCTCTCAAGGTGGCGGTTCTTAGCAGATGACTCCGGAAGAAAAGGAAGCCCTCTTTCGCAGTCTAGAACAAATTAGGATCGCCATCCAAGCCGGTCAGCCTGGTGGAGAATACAAAGCGATCCTGTATAGTATTCCGATCGTAGGGATCATCTTCGGATGGTTATTATTATTCTTCCTATTCTTTTGGTGGTATCGTCAGAGAATGGCGATCATCAAAGCAGGCCTTTATCAAAAAGAAAAATTTGATCTGCGTCTTTATTCATTCTTCTTAGGACTTATACTTACCTTCGTCGGTGTAGCACTTTCCGTTACTTTCATTCTAGTATTAGGAAAATCCTTAGCGATGCTCGGAGGATTGATCCCTCTCGGGACTGGTCTTGGTCTTCTCTGTTATTATAAATGGTCCCCTAGGAAGTGAATCGGCTCTTCCCAAATCCGATCCTTTAAAATAGGTTTATTATTACTCCCATGAAACCGGAAGAACCCATCCTATGCGATCCGGAGGATTGGGCCAATATTCAAAAAGTTCTAGCCGGAGATTTTGAATCATTCGAACAGCTCGTATTAAAATACGAGGCGATGGTTTATTCTCAGGCAAAAAAAGCATTTCGTAACGAAGCGGAAGCAGAGGACTTTACTCAGGATGTTTTCCTAAAGGCATTCGAAGGATTATCCACATTTAGAGGAAAATCCAAATTCTCCACTTGGGTCTTCTCCATTGCAAGAAACGAGATCATACGCAGATACCGTAAAGAACACCCTGAAATAGACGCTCCTATAGACACATTATCCAGCGATAAGCTGGGAGATAATTTCTCCTCTCAAGAATCCGAAGTATTAGAAAAAGAAACCACTGAAAAGATCAGATCTTTGGTGAATAAGTTACCCGAACTATATCGGAAACCTATATCGTTACATTACTTTGAAAATATGTCCTATAAAGATATCTCCGAAAATTTAAACTTGAAAATGAATACCTTAAAGAGTTATATTTTTCGAGGGAAAGAAATCCTACGCGATTGGCTGAAGAAAGACGATGAGCACGGAAAAAGATAAACTTCCCGACGAGCTGCGGGAGCAATTGGATTTTTTTGTAAAACCTCCCGAAGGCAGGGTGAATGACGATGTACCACCCATGCTTAAGAAAAAAGTAATGCTTCATTTGATCCATCTGAGGCATATCCGGCTGATCTTGATCACAATTCTGATCTTGGCTTTTTCTCCTTTAACAGTTCTCCTTTTTACGGATTGGAATTTTCTCTTCCAAACAGGGATTTTACATGCGATTCTAGCTACTAGCGGCTTTTTGTTCCTGCTTTTTACGGTTCTAATAGGGATTTATCTTGTGCAAAATAAGAGCCCCTATACCAAGGAATGGAAAAACAAGTTAGGATTCGACGAATGAAATATTTCAGTTTTGGGATCGCCTTATCTTTATTACTTACCTTCGGAAACCAAATCTCCGCACAAGAAAAACAGCCTGAGACCAAATTAACTGCGAAAGAATTCCTAGAAATGAAGTTAGACTCCGTCTTCCCTCTCATCCAAAACATGAGCAAACAGGAAGCGGATGTTCTGATCACACAGATCAGGGAAGAAGCCAGAAAATCCTGGGCCCAGTCCGATAATTATTTTTTCTTAGTGGAACACCTAACTACGATCAAAGCGATTGAAGAAGAGCAAAACAGATTAAAAGGCCTGCTTTGGGTCTATATTTTGGGTCTGGCTTTATTTTCAGGATTTGTTCTTTATGTCCTCTTCCGCCAGAGAAAGCTGATTAGCGAGTTAAACGAAATTATTAAGGACCGAGACTGAACAAAACCGCCGTCTAATTATATAATTCAGAAAGAAACATTCCTTTTTGTTTACTGGTTGTCATAAGAATAAGCCCGGAAAATTCTTTTTCCGGCGATTGTAATGTTTGTGTAAACCTTTTGTAACGGTTTTCTGACAATCTGATGGGATGGAACCTATCCAAATCCAAGGATCCTCCACCCCGACGACTAACGACAAAAATCCTCCGAGGCGTAGGAGAAAGAGCTTCAGCGAATTTATGAAAAATGCTTCCGGCAGCCCAGGCCAAAAAATCCTCGTAGTAGATGACGAAGAGGATATCGCAGAACTGATCAAATTTCATTTAGAAGAGAACGGCTACCAAGTAGACACCTGCCAAAACGGTTTAGAGGTGCTTCCTAGGATCGAAAAAAATATCCCAGACTTAGTAGTATTGGACTTAATGCTCCCAGGTATCGGGGGAATGGATCTTTGCAAAAGGATCAAAGAAAAATATTCTCTACCTATCATCATGGTTACCGCAAAATCCGGAGAGACAGACGCTGTCTTAGGACTGGAACTAGGTGCGGATGATTATGTTAGAAAACCGTTCTCCACTAGAGAACTCATCGCAAGAGTTCGTTCCGTACTGAGAAGATCGGGAGAAGGAGAAGATGAGCAAGACCAAGAAGGAAACATTACGGTCGGCAAAATTTTCCTGAATCCTAAGGCGCATAAAGTATTCATCAATAACGAAGAAATCGATCTTACATTGATCGAATATAAGATCCTCTATCTGTTTATGACCAATACAGGCGTTGCATTTACCAGAGATAAACTTTTAGATAAGGTTTGGGGTAAGGATATTTACGTGACGGATCGCGCTGTAGATGTTAATATTAAAAGACTCCGGGACAAACTAGGAGAAGAGAAGGAGAGGTTGGAAACCATCCGCGGGATCGGTTACAGATTCAATGAGGCGTAGCTTATTTTCTAAACTACTCTTAAGTAACTGGCTTCTACTCGTTTTCCTTATGGCTGTCGCGGGGATAGTCCTCTTTTTAGAGGACTTGATCAACCCTGACCTGAAGATACTTCTATTCTCCGCTTATATCTTATTGGCAATGTTTGGGACTTTTTATATGTCCTTCTCTATAGCCAGAAGTGTAACTCAAACGCTTAACCAGATCGAAATGAAAACCGGAGAGATCAACGCGGGAGATTTCGGCTCCGAGTTGAGTCTTCCTGAGATCCAAGAGTTAGCTGATCTTGCAGTCTCCATAAATTTGATGTCCGGACGTTTGAAACACCAATTCGTGGATCTTACCATCGAAAAGGAAAAGTTCGACTCAGTATTACAAAACTTGAAAGAAGGTGTATTCTCAGTAGACCTGGAAGGCTCCATCGTTTTTCAAAACAGAAGTATTCCCGGTTCCTTGATAGAACCTAATTCAGGTTCCAGAAAGGTGGAAGACGCAGTCAAAGATCCAAGACTTCTAGACTTTATCAAAAAGAATCTTTCCGGAAAGGGTGAACCTAAAACGGAACTGGATCTAAGCCAAAATTTTTACGCGATCAAAATGTATCCTCTTAGAACAAACGGAAACATCCTGATGTTCATCGGGGTAATCCGAAATATCACCGAAGAAAAACAATCTTATCTGATAAGAGAGCAGTTTGTTCAAAACGCTTCTCACGAATTAAAAACACCTATCACTTCTATCAAAGGTTATACTGAGACATTACTCGGTCGTTTGAAACTTTTGGAAGAAAGTCACGAGAAAAGATTTTTAGACGCGATCTCTAGAAACACGGATAGAATGGTCCGTATCGTAGAAGACATGCTTACGATCACTAGGATTGAAAACCAATCTGCAATCGCTCAACCTGAGGAATTTACATTAAAGTCTTTGGTAGAAAATCTTTCTTTCACTGTGGACGGTGTTATTTCTCCAAAGGGACAAAAGTTAGTAGTGGACATGCCTACTCCTCTTACTATCGCTGCAGACTGGGTTCTTTTGGAACATATGCTCTTAAATTTAATTTCGAACGCTTCTTCTTATTCTCCGGATGATAAAACAATCACTTTGAAGATCGCAAAAGTAGAACCTGACTCTGTGAATTTTCAGGTCATAGACCAAGGGATCGGGATCAAGGACGAGGATAAGGAAAGGATTTTTGAAAGATTCTTCCGGGTGGATAAGAATAGATCCAGAAAAGAAGGCGGAACAGGACTCGGGCTTTCTATCGTGAAACATATTGTTAGATTACATCACGGTTCTGTCAAAGTTTTCGATAATCCGGAAGGCGGGACTATCTTCTCGGTAACCCTTCCGTTAGTGTATTCTGAAATTTCAGAAGTTTGAAATCCGAGCATTTGCTCGTAATACGCTTTTCCTAAAACTGCCCTAAACCGAATATAGAGATTCTATATAGAAGTCGGTGATATAACCGTATCATCGAAAGATTTCCGGACTCCTCCGGGATCGAGGTTAGTACATGGATTATCCTAAGGGCTTTTTTTCGTTCGGTACGAATATTGGCATTAAAGACAAAACCAAAGACTTCGGGGTGATCTATTCCGAAAAACCCTGCAAGGCCGCAGCGGTATTTACTAAAAATAATTTCCCAGGAGCTCCAGTTATCGTAGGCAAAGAACATATACGAGACGGAGTATTGCAAGCAGTAGTTATCAATTCTAAAAACTCAAATGTCGCTACCGGAGAAAAAGGAATTTCAAACTCCAGGCAGATCTGTTCAGAGATCGCAAAGTCTCTCGGTATCGCTGAAACTTCCGTGCTTCCATCTTCTACAGGAGTGATTGGAGTTCCACTTCCTATGAATGTAATTCTTCCTGCATGTGCTCAGGCAAAATCGAATCTAAAGCCTGGTAATTTAGAAGAAGTGGCAGAAGCGATCATGACCACTGATACTCGCAAAAAAATTTCCGTAAGAAAGATCAAATCTTCTAATGGAGAAGCTGTCATCTTCGGTATGGCCAAAGGTGCAGGAATGATAGAGCCTAATATGGCGACTATGCTTTCTTATATTCTTACGGACGCCCAGATCGAAGGAGAAGTTTATCCGATCTTAAAAGACTGTGTGGACTTAAGTTTTAATTGTATCACGATAGATTCGGATACTTCTACCTCCGATACGGTTGCTTTACTTAGTAATGGTCTTGCAGGCCAAGTGGATGCAAACGAATTCAAATCGGCACTTTTAGAGATATGCACCGATCTTGCCAAAGAGGTGGCGAGAGATGGAGAAGGTGCGACCAAATTGATAGAAGTCCGCATTAAAAAATCCAAAGACGAATCCCAGGCTAGAAAGATCGGAAAATCCATCCTAAATTCTCCATTGATCAAAACCGCTATCTATGGCGGCGACCCGAATTGGGGAAGATTGGTAATGGCGGTAGGTAAAGTTTTTGATGAACCTATCCCATTCGACTCTTTGGAAATTTATTTCGGGGGTCTTCCTGTCAAAGGTGCGGATACGGAAACTCTTAAAAAATTATCGGAGTATCTAAAAAAGAATTCCGAGATCTTCGTCGATGTGGTATTGAATACCGGAAACAAAGAGATGGTGTTCTGGGGATGCGACCTTACCGAAGGTTACGTGAAGGAAAACGCATACTACACAACCTAAGTTTGTCGAATCCTTAACGAATCCCTGAAACGTGAAGACCTATTTTTCCGATCTGCGACTTATCTCTTCAGCTATTACCGTAGCTGTACGATTACTTTCGGTATTCGTTATTCTAGGTTTGTATGAACTCAGTATTTACATTCTTCCTAAGGAAATAGAATTCGTTAGTGAGATTGCAGTCTTAACCTGTTTGGTCTTTGGAGTTTTCGGGATATTACCTATCCAAGAAAAAATTTCCGGATTCTTAAAGTCTACATTCGTTTCAGAATATTTAAGCGACGATCCCGGTTCTTCCAGGCTCGCTCACAGAAGATTCGACTCGGAAGGATTGATCAAAAACGTATTTCCTGAATTAGTAAGATTAACCAATAGTAATTTCGGAAAATTAGCGATCTTAAAGAACGACCTGGTCCATTACGAATTATATACATACGCTCATAAAAAACAAAGAAAGGTAAACACATTCGAGGGAATTAACCCTAGAGCGGCACTTCTCACTTATATATTGAACAAAAGATCCGGAGCTATGATCGGTGAACCGGACCAAAACAAAATTATCAACGAAGACTTCGTAAGTTTAAGAGCGAATTTCATTCTTCCATTCGTGTTCAGAGAAAAACTTTTTGGATTTTTAGCGGTTTCTAATATTCCAAAAGACAATGTAAGACATGAACTTGGCTTTTTAGCCGGAAAATGTGCATTAGCGGTCCATAATCAGATTTTATCTTCTCAAATTGCGGAAAATAAAAAGTACAGAAAAGAATTGGAGAATGCAGGCAAGATCCGCAAGTTTTTAGAATCTCCGGAACCTCCTATGGTTGGAGATATTAAAATAGATCTATTGTCCAGAGAACCCGGAGAACTTCTGGAATTCTTCCAAAGTCCTTCCGGAGATTTTTATTTCGTATTCTTACGTTTAAGTGTAACCAATGCGGTTTCCGTTTTAGCTCTTTGTTATATATTAGGAACCTTATATTCTTCCAGATTGAACGGAGAGTCAAAGAATGTTCTTCAGATCAAATCATTGGTAGAAGATAATTTAAAAGAGATTTCTTGGACGGAAAGGTATGACCTCGCAGCAGGAATGGTAGAGAAAGAAACAGGCAAAATCTCTCTTCGATTCGTAGGAAAAAAATTCAAATTATTCGATGCATCTAAACCGGATAGGAATTTGGCGTCTATCGGCTGGGAGAATATAGAAACTCCAGGCAAAGATGCACTCTTCTTAACTTGGAATGACCGTAATATAATTTCATTCCAACATTTGGGGATACAGCCGTGAGAAATATTCTGATCGTATTTCTTTCAGTAATCCTATTCAGTTTGATCCTGTTCTCGGGATTATTGAACTCTTATTCTAAAGAAGCGAGACTTCCTTTTTATTTTTATCCAAATGGAAAGATCGCAGTTTCAGACGGATCGCATACGGATCTAGTCGGAATGAGGATAGACTTGATCGAATACGAGATAGTCCGACTAGGAATAGATTACGGATCATCAGGGCACTCATTTCATTTTTTTGCAAAAGAAGGAAGTATAGTAAAAAGTCTTTCTTTAGATATGAGATCCTCCTTCGAAGTATTGAAGGATTTTCTACCGGATATATTCCTATCTTTATTATATTTCTTAGTAGCGATCTGGTTTTTCTTTTATACGAGAGACTTATATATCTTCCTATTATTCGGATCTCTATCCTCCTTATTCTTATTTAACTTCTTCTTATTAGCGTTCCACGATTTTCTATTTCCATTTTTCTTCTTCTTATACTTCACAGGATTTTTGATCTTAGATGTTTCTTTTAGATTAAGAGGAAAAGAAATACCATCCAGATGGTTTGCTCCTCAGGTAATTTTCTCCTTAGTAGCGGGATTTGTAGGCCTTTCTCAAAAAGGAAATCCGGATCTGTTCCAATTCTTATCCGTGAACGGAATGTACTTCAACGTATTCTCTGCAGGGATCTGTATCCTGCAGTTGGTATTTCACACATTTAGGAATAAAGGGACTTTTCAGGAGGTTTTTAAGAAGTTAAGTATCGTTCTAGCATTCTTCTTAATTACGATCGTTCCGTTCTTAATGGCGGAATTCGGATCCACTAAAAGTTTTTTCATCATCCGTCCTTATCTGATGGCGGCTTTGATTTTGTTCCCTGTTTTGATCGTATTCGGAACTTACACTTACTCTTTAGTTCCGGTCCAGATCGCTTTTAGTTCTTCCTTAACTTCTATATATTCTATTTTAATTCTGACCTTCGGATATTTATTCGGTCTGGAATTTTTTGTAAGATGGAATCCAGGGTTTTTAGGAAAACACCAAAGAGAATGGAATTTATTCTATGTGGTGGCCGCCGCTTACTTTTTAGGTTCATTGAACAATAAATTGTATAAGTGGATAGATTATTGGAGTTTTAGAAATAATCCGAAACTTCACACCGCATTAGAAGAATTATCGGTAATGATCGGCGCTCCGATCTCTATGAGAGCCACGATCAATAGTTTGATCCGAAGACTAGTGGATGCTTTGGAAGTAAAAAAGCTCCAGATATTGATCCCAGCGGATAAATTTTCAGGAACAGACCTTAGAAATCTAAACTTCATTCGAATTCCTTACGGATCCGAGATCTGGACCTATTTCGAAGATCATACCGAGGTTACGATTACTTCTCACCTTGCGTATGGATTAGGGATTAGAGAGTCTGTGTTTAAATTTTTAAATCAGATGGAAGTCCAACTAGCGTATCCTTTATTCAATTTTGAAAAAGGAAAAGAGGTAATCGCAGTATTTTTAGTCGGAGAGAAGATCAATCGTAAGAATTTTACACTAGGTGAGCTTAGATTTTTAAAAGAATGTACTAGATTAGCATCTTTACTCATCCGAAACTACTCTCTACTAGTTGATGAAGTAGAGAAAAAAAGGATCGTTAGAGACCTGAATATGGCAGCGGTCTTGGATAAAACTCTTCATTTACCCGAGTTAGAGACCATAAAATCGGTTCAAGTAGGCTATTTTACTCTTCCTGCAGTGGGAATTTCAGGAGATTATCTAGATATACTCAAACTTTCTCCTAAAAAGCAGTTATTATTCTTAGGAGATGTATCCGGACATGGACTTGGGTCAGGTTATCTAGTTTCTGCGGTAAGAGGAATTATTCGCCGTCAATTGGGCAATTCTTCTTCTCTTCCTGATATTTTTAGAGCGATTAACTTGTTTTTGATCGAGAGATATAGAGGAAGTGAGTTCATGACTTCCATCGCAGGTATATATAACGCTAGCGACGGAGCGTTTTCATTCGTAAATGCAGGTCATACACCTCCGATTTGTATTCGAAAAGGTGGAAGAATAGAACTTAGAAACGAAACTCAAAGAGTTTTAGGTGTTCTACCAACGGATTATAGAATCTTAACTATTCATTTAAACCCGGGTGATAAATTAGTTTTGTTCACAGACGGAGTGACTGAAACGTTCGATGATAACGAAGAAATCTTCGGAGAAGAGAATCTTTTACGAATATTATCCTTAAATCACGATAAAGATGCTCAATCACTAGCTGATCTAATCAAAAAAACACTAGAAGAGTTTAGAAATTACAAAGAACCTAGCGATGATATCTCTTTTGTTTGTCTAGAAGTCTCCGAATAAGTATCACTTAGTGTGAAATCAACTTCTTAAAATTTTTTTCCTAAAATTAATTAAAATACTTTACAATGAAAAGTAAATTGCTTAATTATGTCACTATCCAAGAGCTTTCTTGATCTCTCATATTATATGAAGGGCAATAAAGTTCTAATACATGGAGGACGTCAATGGTTGCAAAAAAGAAAGCAGTCAAGAAAGCAGCTAAGAAAAAAGTAGCTAAGAAAAAAGCTGCTAAGAAGAAAGTTGCGAAAAAGAAATAACTAACTTCAACAACATCTCTTCCGTACTTGATACGGAAGAAATGAAGCTTAAAACCCGCTTCTTTGAGGCGGGTTTTTTCTTTTATAGCCCTTCTTTATTAGTATTTTCCGATTTTCTAACGGATTCTGTTGTAAAAATACAACACTTTAGGTTTGATCTCTTAAAGATTTAGAGATTTCATCACGTCTTTCATCTCATCTCTGAAATCCGGCAGTGTATTTCCGTAATTTTTAATTAGTTTAGCCTCTCCTTCTTCTGAAATTTCGAATAATCTATACTCTTTTTCAGTTTTAGGAGAGTTCTCTAGCTTAAAAAACTTAATAGCATGCTTGCTATAGCGGTTATAAGCGGTGAATTTATGATAATAGAAGCCTTCTTTCTTAGCATTAACGGGGTAAGGAAGGTAATACTCGGCTCCTAATACTAGAATATTCGGAGTAACCACTGCCATTCTAGTCCAAGTAGCGAGATTTAAGGGATAATTCTCTTCTAGATAAGACTTTTTATGGTTCTTTTCCCAAACGTTTAGGATCTTTTTGCGGCTTTCATCCGCTTGTTTATATCTTTCTAGACCGTTCAAACAGATTTCCATTAAAGATAGAAGCTGTAATGACTCGGAATTAGATGATTGAAGTTCCTTTTGTACTAGTTTTTTAGCGGAGATGAAGTCCTGAGAGTATATATTCTCCCAAATTTTTTCGATATTCGCTGCAGAAGTCTTATCTTGAGCGTTTAAACTTAGATTTAAAAAGCTAAACGCTGAGAATAAGCCTAGAATAATTAGAGATCGTTTAAAGATAAAGGTCTTCATTCCAAAAACTGTCCGATCAGATCGTAGATTGTCTCTCCGGATTATGGATCCACTTGGATTGAGTGGAATCTAATAAGGAAAAGAACTCTTCTGCGCCTTTTTCTTCTATAAAAACTCTTTCTTCCTCTGAAACAGGGATCATAGCCAGAAATTTGATCGGATTTCCTCTTTCTGACTTCAGATCGGTCAATTCAGGGAAACCTTCTTCTTTTCCGATCTCTCTGATAACAAGTGAGCTAAAACTTAAGTACAAAGCTTCCGGATCTCTTCTACTCATTGCGATAGAATGTCCATGTCCGAACCATTTACCAATGACCCAAGGATAACGAATGATCTCTCCGATTTGATGCGGGACCCAACTTTCGGATCTATCCTCGTCTGAAACTTTCACTGCGCAAACTAACTCTATTCTCGCGTAGTTTTCGTAATCCTTTCTGTACAATTCTACAGAAGGAAGATTTTGTGCGCTCATTCCTACTGTAGAATATATATAAACACCGGGCATATTCTTAGGAGCGAATCTTACGATGCCTAGTTGTGGATATTTTCCACCGTCAGCGGACCAATACTTATCATGTTTACCGAATACATATTCTAGATAAGCGAGTCTGGACTCTTGTATATTCTTCCAAATCCCTTTGGTAGATCTATATTCCCAAAAATTTCTGTCTTGGTTGATACGATCAGGAATTACTCCGTATTCAGTGTTACCTAATGGATACGCAGTGATCGTATCCATTTTTGCAAATTTAGAATATCCGTGAAATCCTTTGATACCGGACCAAGGAGGAAGATATGCGATCAGTTCTTCTTTATAAAATAAAGAGACTCCGTTTCCTTCTTCAGACCAAATGAAATGGATCTCTTTGGGATCGAACTCAGGCAGGCCTTTAGGATCTGTAACTTCTTCTTCCGTTAAGAATGGTGCGAGGCCTGATCTTAGATCTTGATCCGTTCTTGTTTTAGGCGCATCGATCCGATTACATACCCAAACCGATTTGATCGCGAAGTCAGGGCTTTCTTCCGCTTGTAGATAAAGATAAACGGTTCTTCCGTCGTCCTCTAAGTATGCGGTTAAGGATCCGTAAGGATTTGCTTCTTGGTATAAAATATTAGGTTCGGCAGTTTGGTTCATTTAATGGGAATGTCCACGATCCTGGAATTAAATTCGTCCAGACGGTGCTGGATCTTCTTCTCCATATCCTTTTCAAAAAGAATATCAGGAAAATAGGCGCTGGCGTTTAGAAGTCCTGTTAACTCCACCTGATTCCATCTTTGGTAAGTCCTTAAACTGTCCCAAACCAGAATGGGAATACGCTCCCCTTCTTTTTTACATTTAACGAAGGTATCTATCGCTTTGATAGGTGTGAGTAATTTGTTCTTCATAGAAGTTGAAATCCGCCCAAGGCCATTATCCCTGGTATCCGGAAGGATTCAAGCCGGTTCCAACATTAACGAGGCGAGAAAAACGAAGGCCGGGGCATCCTTTCGCCCGGCGCTTGGACCGTAGGTTAACGGTGAAGGAAGTTACGTAAAGGTTCTACAAAAACCTTTTCTCTGGTCTTTCTTTCCTTATATTGTTCGAAAAGAATCAAGAAAAGGGCTGTTGCTAAAAACATCGTTTCCATATTAATTTCGACGGACATAAATAAGGAATCCCACCTCGTTCGAGCGGGGTTTTTGGAAAAAAATTTCAGTCCAAATCGGAAATCTATCCCTGGAGGCAGGGTAGAATATGTTCAGGATAACGCTTCTTTTGCAGCGTTCTTTAGTTGTTTGATCAGTCTTGCTCTAAGCTTGTCCGGAATTTTAGCGGAGATCTCTAAGGTCTGAACGAATATCTCGGCGGCCAAATCCACCATTTCGCTCATTTTAACGTCGTTATCTCTAGGGATACGCACGTTTTTTGCCCCCGTAGAAGAGGATTTTGCCCGTTTAACTACCTTCTTTTTAGGCGAGGGTTTCTTTTTCTTTTTTTGGACCATTGTTAATGAGTACTTCGGGTCCGTACCTTATCTTCTCCCGATTCGTATTCTACTCGGATTTTATTCCTTTTCTAAAAAAATTCCGAGTACTCTGTAGCTGTCTACGTGATCCATAGAGAGGCTTTTACTTCCTGGTCTGTCTGAAATAGGTCTTTCTGTGGAGATTAAAACTTCTTCTCCCCTTTGCCATTTACCTTCCGTTTCGGAGACATAGAAAAATTTGGAATATTTACGTAAGTCTAAACATTCTTCCACCGTTTCCCAATGCGCGGAAAGGGAACGGGCCGCTTCAATATGTTTGGAATCAGGCACTAAGATCCTTTCTTTCCCAAGGAAGGTCCTAACTTCTCCAGTTCGAATGTTCTCCGCAGTGATAAACAAGAATATCGTCCCTTACACAAAGATCAAATCATGGAAACGGTTCTCGCATTTTCTTTTCAGATATCCGGTTTTTTCCGGGGCTAGTCATCCTCAAGTATTAGACTGAAATTTTGACTGCCTTGTTTTCAGAACATTTAGATCCGAAGCCGCTTTCACTTTCCGAGAAAAAATCTGACGGAATGGAATCGGAACGTACTTCAAGTTCGGAAATTTTTTTCCAAAAACAAAGTAAAAGTTTTTCTTCTTAAAACAATTCTAATCAATTTATTTTCAGATTTCTGCGAAGAATATTAGAAAAAATCTATTTAGTTTTGCAAGACGAACGATCGGTTTATAAAAGTACAGCCTTCCATCTTCGGCCTTCTTTTTCTATTTTTACCCGAGTTCTGTCGTATTGCAATTCATCCCCGGACTTACGGATCGTCCCATCCTTCTCATGGATGTTTGCAAGAACGAAACGATTTTCTGCCAACTTGATCAGAGCCAAAGAATATGGAGGCTTCCAAGAGAATCCAGGATTCATGTTAACGGTTGTAGAAGACCAGACGACACCTTCTTCGCCAATATCCGCACCCGGTTTGTTTAAAGTGAGAGGAGAAAGTTCCGGAGTTCTGGATTTTCTATCGCTTGAAGGACGTTCCGATGAGAATAACGCAATCGAATTGATACTATCTATTCCACCATTCCCTCCCAAGAGTGATATCTTAGGAGAATGTGCCGGAACGTTTCCTATATTTGCTGCCTGAGCATATAGCCCGTATTGGACAGCGATATCTACGAGCCCTGTAGCAGCAGAGATGGACATTGCAGCTTGGTAATTGAGTATCCCGCCCATTTGATTGATAGGTATCCGTTTTCCATTAGAAAGTTTTAATGAAGAAGTTTTGAGAGCGCTAACTACGTCTTTTTTGCTCAATTTAAAATATTGAGCGGATTGTTGGATTACCTGCCCGGGAAAACAATCGTAGATCCAAGCGTAGTCCACTTCCTCTCTTTGGTAACCTGATTGAGCAAAAAGTTTTTCTGCAGAATTCCTAGAAGGAGAATCGAACCCACCTTTCAAAATGAAATATTCACTATGAGCCGTGTGAGAAGCTCCTACTAAATGTAAAGGTTTAAGATCTTTTTTGATCCAGCCTTTTGATTTCCATTCTTCCGCTTTTTTTTCGGATACTAAGATAGTAGCGAATCCATGATCAGTTACAATTGCGATCATTGGAGTCGGATAAGGATCGGAAATAGGACGAGACATTTGTTTTTCCGTGATCTCTTGTCCATAATAGAATGCTCTTGGATTTCCGATCGCATTGGATCTGAATTTTTGAGTGATCTCTTTCAGATCATCCAAGCTGATCCCATCTTCGAACATCATCCTTTTCATCATGAGTCCGTACATTGCGATTAGAGTAGCACCGTTATCCAATTCGAATTCAGGATGACATACTGTTTCGTTTACCATCTTTAGATCGGATATTTGACGAAATGCCGATTTAGGAATATCTGCGGCTGCAACTAACACTACCGCATCCGGATTATCTACTAAGATGGTCCTTGCTTGTCCGATTGCTCCGGTAACGCTCGCGCCTCCCAAGTCTATCACATGAGCTTTCATCCCGGTGTATCCGAGTTCATTCGCGATACGAACCGTATGACCATAGCCTCCTTTTCCTAGAGAGGCTGCTTCTATACTTACAAAGTCGGTGATCTCGGAAGATAATGTTTCATTCTTCATTCCAAGAAAATCCAAAAGAGTACTTACGGATTTTTTATAGTGTTGAAAAACTTTTTGAGACCCGCTCCACGATTTATATTCTTCTTCCGAAAAATCTTTGGTAGTACTGTCGGCGACTCCTAATAGAACGGGAAAACTCATGTATAACTCCTGAAAATCCTAAGCTTGGGCAGAAGGAGGTAGAACTTTACATTCTCCCTTGCCGATTATTTCTTTTTTTTGATTGGTCCACTCTATATTCATGGAGACTGCTTTCAGTCTTTGGATCTTCTCTTTCACAGTGACTGTGCAAGTGATCGTATCTCCAGGATACACAGGTTTGCGGAACTTTGTTAATGTTTCTAAAGCGACTGTTCCTAACCCGGGAAGTTTCATCCCGAGTACAGGAGCTAATAAAGAAGCAGCAAGCCCGCCGTGAGCGATCCTTGTTCCGAACGCAGTGGTCTTTGCATATTCTTCGTCCACATGCAGAGGATTAAAATCTCCGCTGATCCCTGCGAACAGATAGATATCCGTTTCGGTAATCGTTTTTGTGAAGCTGCCCTTATCCCCTATTTGTATTTCGTCGTAAGTTTTTCCTCTTTCGTACATTCCGATTTCCTTATTCTTTTTTGTGGATTAAGCGAGTTGTGCGCCTAAGACCCCGTTTTTCAGGAACTCTACACAATCAGCCACTTCTTTTTCCACAGAAGGAAGTTCGGAAAAAAGTCTCATCAGGTTTTTAGTTTTTTCCGCATCCAGTTCTTTTAAGAAATGTACACTTTTGAAAAATCTACAACCGGCGTAGAAGGTAAGTATTTTTAGATCTCTTAGTCTATCTTCCGATTTGTATTCCGAAGTAGAATTTGCAGTGTCCCAGAATCCCAACTGAACCGTGGTGACGAATACTGCAAGATCGGCAAATCCGAATTCTAAAGCTTGTTTTTTCTTTCTATCAGAATGCTCTCCTGCCGCTTTGAGTAATTCTTTTGCCGCAGTTAATACTTTTTCTTCCGGAGAACCTGCTAGGATCTTTTCTGCCTTAGCTCTGATCTCTTCCGGTTGGGATTGTTGTAATACATCCATCAACTTTTCAAAACCTTTATAGGTAGAAGATATGATACTTTTTTGAACTTCTGTAGTTCCTCCACCGATTGTACCGAGTCTTACGTCTCTGTATTGGCGGCTTACATGACATTCTCTCATATAACCCATTCCGCCATGGATCTGAACTGCATCGCTTGCTAACTCTTCTGCGGTTTCGGTAACAAAAACTTTTAATGCGGAACTTTCGAATGGAAGGCTTGCAGTCGGATCTTGATCCTTCTTATTCGCTACGAAATAGATCAATCTTCTGGAAGCACAAAGATATGCCCAGTTACGTGCGATCTTCTCCTGTACTCCGAAGAAGGATAAGATCGGTTTTCCGAATTGGTGACGCTTCCAAGCGTAATCCAAACAAAGCTCTAATCCGAATTCCATTCCGCCCGGAACTGCAGCGACTAGAACCGTTCTTTCCCATTCTAATGTTCCTTTTCCGATACGAACAAAACCGGAATTTAGAGGTCCTAAAAGATTTTCGTCAGGCACGAACATATCTTGGAAGGAAAGTTCTGCAGTCATGGAAGTATTATGACCTAACTTCTTAAGAACTTTACTTACATGAAAACCTTTCATATGAGATTCAACTATGAATGCGGAAACTCCCATCGGTCCTCTGGACTTGGTGGTTCTTGCCATTACGATGAACACTTGTCCGTTCGGTCCGTTGGTGATGAATAATTTGCTTCCGTTTAGAATGAAACCTCCATCCACTTTGGTAGCGAATGTGTTCATCGCTGCAGCGTCCGAACCTGAATCAGGCTCGGTCAATGCAAGACCTGCGATCCATTCTCCTGACGCAAGTTTAGGAAGGTATTTTTTCTTTTGGGCATCCGTTCCTTGGAAAAGAATCGGAAGAGTCCCGATGATCATATGAGCTCCCCAAGAAAGTCCGAATCCTCCATCGAGGGAGCCTGCGTTAAACGCTTCTTGAGCAATACAACATTGAAGGCAAGTCCCGCCTTGGCCTCCGAATTCTTCCGGAACAGGAATGCCTAGTAGGCCCATATTTCCCATTTCCTTCCAGATACCGTCTCCCCATTCACCGTGTTCGTCTCTATCTTCTACGGAAGGTAATACTTTTTCTTTAGCAAAGTCCTTTACGGTTTCGTAAAACTCCAGATCGGAGGATGTTAAATACGGATTTAAAAACATGTTCTTTCTCCCAATCCGATCCTAATTTTTAGTTAGATCGGAAACTTCTTTTTTAAAACTTTCTAATATTTCGTTTCTTTTTATCTTTAAGGTCCTGGTCATTTCCTTGTCCGGATCAAACGGTCTTGGAATGACATAGAACGCATTTTGAGGAATTAGCTCGAAAGCTTTGAATCCCGTCTTACGGGATATTCGATCCGAAACTTCCTTCTTAAAGATCTCTCTAATTTTAGGATGAGAATTCCAAACATTTGAATCCTCAGGTATATCCGGGAATTCAGCCTTCAATCTTTCGAAATCCGGAACGATCAAAACTACCAAATGTTTTGCCTCATGACCCGTTACCATCACTTGGTTCACATAAGGAGAATTTAAAAGTTGGTCCTCTATAGGGACCGGCTCCACATTCTCCCCTCCGGCAAGCACTATAGTATCTTTAGCTCTTCCTGCAAATACCAATTCTCCTCTATAATTGAAACGCATGATATCCCCGGTATCAAAGAAACCGTTCTTATCAAAGACCACATCGTTCAATTCAGGACGTTTATAATATCCCATAAGAACCTGTTTGGATTTTACCCAAAGACTTCCTTTTCCACCTTGAGAAACTAAATTGCCATGCTCATCTTTCAGAATACATTCATATCCTTGGATCGGAGTTCCTACAGTTCCAGGAGAAGGCTGCTTAGGCTTACGAATGGAAAGTACAGCGGAAGTTTCGGTCATTCCATATCCTTCCAACACGATCAATCCTATAGAAGATAAAAATTTATCCACTACCGAAGGGAGTGCACTTCCCGCAGAAACCGAAACCCTCAACTTTCCACCTAAAGCATTATGAATAGGTTTAAATACCAAAAGTGCAAGCAACTTGAAAGGTGATAACAGAATTAGAAAGACCAATGCGGATAATTTGGAGAAGGCCCCAACGATAAAATTAGGCTTTTGGATCCTGAAATCGTAACCGAACAAAACTCCTTTTTGAAGCGCCCAAAGATTACCTATCTTCAAACAGAAATTGAATATTCCCCGCTTCAAACCGGATTCCTTGGAGACCTTATTTATAATTCCATTATATAAGGATTCCCAGATCCTTGGAACGGAAGGGAATAATGTAGGTTGGAATTCCTTCAAATCCTCTTTCAAGTTGCTGATATTGGAAACCAAGAACCCGGCACCTAACTCTAAAATACAATATTCGATCGCTCTTTCAAAAGCATGCCAAGGAGGAAGAAGACTAACGCCCGAATCTTCGGAAGTCAACTGAACAAATCCGATCACTTTTTCCACGGCAGAGATCCAGCCTGTTTGGTTGAGCATCACTCCTTTAGGGGCGCCGGTGGTTCCGGATGTATAGATCAAAGTAGCAAGTTCGTTCGGAGATTTTTCCTGAAGTCTTTTGCGAACAATACCTGGATCTTTGGAAAGATAAACTTTTCCTTTTTCGATCAGACCATGGATCGTATCTGCTCCCGGTTTTAGATCTCCTATATCGTCTTCGATCACGAAAACTTTTTTCAAACTCGGGAGTTTAGGACCTAAGTTGACTAATCTTTGTTTATCTTTCTCTTTTTGGACGATTGCGTATTTACTTTCGGAATGATTAACAATATATAATATATCTTCGTCTACCACATCCGTTCCTCTCGGAACGGAGACTGCGCCGGCGGAGATGATCGCAATATCACCTATGATCCAGTTCTGGCTGGAATCACAAAGGTATAAGATCTTATCATCTTTTTTGACCCCTTCTTCGATCAGACCTGCAATTAAAGAATCAGTTAAGGATTTGATCTCGGAATATTTTCTTCCTTTAATTCCATCTTTAGTCCTGCGGGAAAAACTTTCCTTATTCGGAAATTTAGATGCCGTTCTTTCCAGCATGTCATAAAAATATTTTTGATCCGTTTCCAAAGTTCCCCCTAAGAACACTTATAAACTATGATTTTTTGCTTCCGGCGGAAACTCTACGTTGAAGGACCTATGCTTCAATCGATTTTTATTCAGATCAAAAAAACTGAAATATGTTGAACGATTGTTCACATATTATACGGCTGTTATTCAAATTTTTTGCTTAACTACGTTCGTTTCAAAACGAGTTAAACAATCTTTGCATAAACAGTCTTCATACATTTCTCTTATATTCTTGAGGGCGTCTTGATCTAAACGAATATCGAAACACCAACAAGTTCCTTGGTCCACTCCGCATTCTAAAATGCCGGAACATTGAGGGCATTTTTTTTGGGTCATAGTTCTATACTAATGAAAGTGTAGAATTTTCAATCCTTTAGCGATAGGAATATAAAAAGAGAGAAGGTGATAAAACTATACGCGACGTATAATTTTATAAGAGATCTTTTAGATCTTGATCCCGTTTTGTTTTAGAATTTTTAAAAACTCATCTTCCGAGACTACTTGCACTCCCAATTCTTGTGCCTTGTCCAGTTTAGAACCGGCACCCGGTCCTGCCAAAAGGTGAGTTGTTTTAGAAGAGATAGATCCTACTTTTTTGCCGCCATAGTAAACGACCAGATCCATTGCCTTATCCCTAGGCTGGAAATTTTCAAAGGATCCGGATACACACCAGCTTTGTCCTGCAAACGGTTGTTTGTCCGATTTTTCGATCGGATCCGCCTTCATTTTAAGTCCGGCTTTTTTCAAACGATCAATAAGAGAAAGAATTCTTTTATCGGTAAAATTCTCCTGGATGGCTTCAATCGTAGAAGGGCCTATACCGGGGATCTCTAATACATTTTCCAACTTCTTAGGATCTTTTGCAGCGGAGATGATCGAATCGATCGTATCGTATCCATTTTCCGTCAGAAGTTCCGCAACCTTAGGGCCTATCTCTCTCAATCCTAAGGAAGAAAGTACAAATCTAAAATCCTTCTTCTTGGATTCTTCGATCCCATTTAAGATGATGGATACGCTTTTTTCTCCGTATCCTTCTTCCTCCATTAACTTTTCTTTATGCCCTTTTAAGGAATAAAGATCTGCAATATCTTTAATATACTTTTGGTCGTATAAAAATTCTACCTGCTTCTCCCCTAAACCTTCTATATCCATTTGTTTGCGAGAACAATAGAATATGATCCCATTCTTCACTCTGTCCGGACATTCAGGGTTCGGACAGAAATAATCCACCGAGTCTTGTTTCTTTTCAGTCTTAGTGCCGCAGCAAGGACAACGAAGAGGGATCTTAAAAACTTCTTTTCCAGGAGTGACCACTTCTTCTACTGCAGGAATGATCTCTCCTCGTTTGGAGATCCTTACGACTGCTCCGATCCCTACTCCCAACTCATCAATATAATCTTGGTTATGTAATGTTGCGAATGTTACCGTAGTCCCCGCCAAGCTGATCGGTTCGATTTGAGCTCTTGGAGTGATCTTTCCTGTTCTTCCCACTGCATAATCGATTCCAACGATCTTACTTTCTTTCATCAAAGCATCGAACTTATAAGCGCGGGCCCAACGAGGAGAATGAGACGTATAGCCTAAGGATTCTCTTTTAGAAAGATCGTTTAGTTTGATCACTAATCCATCTGTAGGAAATCCAACTTTTTCTTTTTTCTTCTTAAAGTCTTTGATCGCAGCCGGAATCTCGGAACCTTTCAGTAATTTAGTATCGGGCGGAAGAGGGAACTTGAGATCTTCCGCCTTCTTCATTACTTCTTGGTGAGTTTTGAATTTTGTTTTCGTGCCTGGAAAAAAAGCATCGTAAGTAAAGATCCTAAGCGGTCGTTTTGCGACATCTGAAGAATTTTTCTGCTTCAAAGAGCCCGAGGATAGGTTGCGAGGATTCGCATATCTTCCTTCCGAGGCCTCGTTAAATTCATCGAACTCGAGAAAAGTCATATAAACTTCTCCCCTTAAATAAATGGAAACTTTCTCGGATAATCTGAGTGGAATAGAACGAATTGTCCGGATATTCTCGGTCACATCGTCTCCTATTCCTCCTGTGCCTCGAGTCACACCGTTGGCAAGAATTCCATTTTCATAATATAGCATGAGAGAAGCGCCGTCAATTTTCCACTCGACTGAATACAGTTCATCCGGTCCCGTTTTCTGGATCCACTCCATAAGCTCTTCTTCGTTATATGTATTTTCTAAAGAAAGAACCGGAAGTTTATGGGTAAACTTTTCGAAGTTTTTGTCCAGATCCGAACCAACGCTCAAAGTTGGGCTGGCAGGATCCGCTAATTTAGGAAACGCTTCTTCAAAAGCTTGGAGCCTTTTAAATAATTGATCAAACTCATAATCAGTTATTTTAGGAGTGTTCTTAACGTAGTATAAATATTGGTGATGACGGATCTGTTCTTCCAAAGAACGCATTTCTTTTGCGGCCTGTTTGGGATCCTTTGGCAGATCTAGGAAAACTTTTTTAGATACTTCGGTTGGCTCCTCTTTTTTAGAGGAGGTCTTTTTAGCCGGGGCTTTTTTAGGCATAGTAGATTATATAAAATTAATATTGGCCGAAACCCACTTTCATATAATCCATAGGATCGGTGCGGTTCGATTCTCCGATCCATACTTCATAATGAAGGTGAGGACCTGTTACGTTCCCTGTGGCTCCCACAGTTGCGATCCTTTGTCCTTTATGAACGTATTCACCTTCTCTTACTTTTAAAGAAGTGCAGTGACCGTACAAACTGTAGTATCCGTTTGCATGAGCGATCACTATATGATTTCCGTACCCTCTGTTGGAATAAATGGCTCTATAAACTCTTCCGTCTCCGGTCGCAGTGATGTCCGTACCAGGAACATTTGCCAAATCCACTCCGTCATGGAATTCCATATATCCGAAAGTAGGAGACCTTCTCATTCCATAATAAGAAGTTAAATTATAAGATAATAATGGTTCACCGAATGGGAGAGAATTCATGATCCCATATCTTGAATCCAAGAAGTTGAACACTGAATCCACAAGAGCCTTGTTCTTCTCCATGGACACTCTCACTGAGCGATATCCGTAAATTTCGGAAAGATAAGATCTTCCGAGCATTAGATCCTTATCCACTGCTTCTTCTACCTTTAATTCGGTAGCAGCCAAGTCCTCTGAGTCTGACTCATCCGGAAGTTTGAGCAATTCATCCGACTCACCATCGATCAAAGAATGAACTTCCTGCAAATTTTCGTTCAGACTTGCGAAATCATCTCGGATATCTCCTAACTTTTCGCTGTATTCGATATACTCATCGAAGTATTTTCCGTAAACGGAAGCGAGTGCGTTGATCTGTATCCTGGTATTATTATAACGAACAATTCCTAAAACTGCGATCCCAACGATCGCAAACAATAATCCTACTAAGAAGAAGATTGTGAAGATAGAAATTTGGAAGTGGAATGACTTATCGAATCCATGAGGGATCAAAAGAACCGTCAGCCTTTGGTGACCTTTTTCTTTTACCTGGTCGATGCGTTTTTTTATCATCTTTTCCATGGTCGAAATCCCTCTGATAGAAGGATTTCGGCCGGGAAAGACCTAAGTCAAGTTGAAACTATGTTTAATAGAATTCCGTACTTCGGTCTTAATGTGACTAAAGGTTCCATCACGACAGGATGGCTTGGATCTGTTTGGAATTTGTAGTCTTTGACCAACATTGCAAGTATCAACGTAGCTTCCGTTAATGCAAAAATATTGCCAATACAGATCCTTGGTCCTCCTCCAAAAGGAAGATATGCATACTTAGGTCTATCCGCAGATCTTTCTTCATCAAAACGATCCGGATCAAACTTGTCAGGATTTTCCCAAAAATCCGGATTTCTATGAATATTAAAAATGCAGATGGAAATATTCGTTCCTGTCTCTACATCATAACCGCCAATATTGTCAGGACCCATTGCAGTCCTTTCAATCACCCAAGCAGGAGGATATAATCTCAAAACCTCATCCAATACTTTGCGAGTGTATGTCAATTTTTGAACATCTTCCAAAGTGGGAGTTTTATCTCCTAAAACTCTATTTGCTTCTTCCCTTACTTTTTCACAGATCTCAGGATGTTTAGATAAAAGATAAAATCCCCAAGACAATGCGTTTGCAGTCGTTTCATGTCCTGCAAGAAGAAGTGTGATTGCCTCGTCTCTAACTTGGCTTTCACTCATAGTCTCCCCGGTTTCTTCGTCTCGGACTTCCAGAAGCATAGAGATCAAATCGTTAGAAGGATTTTTTTTGCGTTCTGCAATCAACTCATCCACTACGGAATGCATATCTTTCAATGCACGTTTGAGTTTCAGATTTTCCGGAGTAGGCCAACTGAATGGGAATGGAAAAATACGAGTGATCCTTTTAGTAACCAGTTCGAGCGCGATCTTTAAGGAATGTTCTATCCTTGCAGCATAACTTTCCACTTCTGTTCGGAACAAAGTCCTGCCAACGATCGCAAACGTGAGTCGCATCATTTCCTTGGAAATGTCCAGACTGGAAATCTTCTTCCAACTCTCGGAAGTTTTTTCAGTTTCCTGGGCCATGATCTCTACGAACTCGGAGATCCTTTGTTTATGGAAAGAAGGTTGGATAAGCTTTCTCTGCTTCTTCCAAAATTCTCCTTCGCTATTCAATAAACCTTTGCCTAAAATTCTTCCGAGTTCTTTGTAAAAAACTCCCTTATGATAGTTCTGGTTATTCTCTTGAAGAACTCTTTTAATATCTTCCGGTTGAGTAATTAAATGAAATACAACCTGTCTCAAACCGAATCTTGCTGAATTTCCGAATTTGGACTGCATCAATTGGAAAAATCCGATAGGATCTTTTGCCAATTTAGAAACGTAAGGAAGTGCCCGGATTCCGAAAACTCCAGGAGGAAGATTCGGTTTATTTTTTTTGGTGCGACCTGAAGTCGGTTCATGCAAGGAAAACAAGAGTGTACTCCTAGTCCAAGAAGGACATTTGGATTAGTTTCACCCAACCAATCCTTGCCGCAATTCTATGTAACAACCGCTATATTAGCAAGCTGAGTTTGTATTTATTTTTAAAAACCTATCTGCGTTCGAAAGAAGTTTCGATCAACGCATCCATGTCCATTAAGGAAGAAGAGGGTACGGTAGAAGAACTAGTATCCTCCTGATTCAAATCAGGAGTCTGCATACTAGTCTCCGCTTCCTCGAAGGTTCCTTCGATCTGCTCTTCTATCAAGACCTGCCAGTCTCCGGATTCGGATTCTCCCTCAGGCTGAAAATAAAAAGAAGATAAACCAAGACCCACAATAACAAGCCCGCTAAAGGAGAAGATAAAGAATCGCTTAAAGCTAGCGACCTTGCGCCTTCTCATTATTTTTGCAGAGATATTATCACTCCATTCGGAACTTTCTAAACGACGGAAAATCTCTTGGTCTAACTTTTCTCTGTTTTTATCTTCCATTTCGGATTATCTCTAGGTCTCTTGAAAAAAAAGTTTTTTAAGCATTTGTTTGCCTCGGAAAGATCGGGATTTAACAGTTCCTTCTGGAATTCCCAACTTCTCCGCAATCTGTTGCTCTTTGTATCCTTCGGAAACTAATGCAAGCACAGACTTATACTTCCAAGGAAGATTGGAAATCAAATCTTGTAGCTCGATATCCATTCCAGAGTCGTTATATTCTTCTCTTGGGTTTAAAATGGAATCTTGAGTTGCTTTTTCCTTCAGCTTCATCGCAAGGTTTGCCTGGCGCATACGCTTCTGGTTCATTCTCAAGGACTCGTTCCTTGCGATCGTATACAACCAAGTACTATGGGAAGAATCTCCCCTAAACTTATTGGCTGCTAAACTTTTATAAGCACGGATATAAGTTTCTTGGACAACATCATCGATGGTATCGTAAAACTCTTCGTATAAATTCTTTTTAATCGCGGAGAGCACGATATGTTTCGTACTGTCTATCAATCCGGCAAATTCTCTTTGGTCCATTTTAGTTTCCTTATCTCAGGATGCCCGGCACAGGCAAAATTATTCTCTCGGGAACAAACAGATTCAAGGGGAACCCTGGAGCTTCCCTATGCTCCTCGGGTAGGGTAACGATTTCCTTTTCCTTTCCCCTCTTTTTTTGCTCTGAGGATAAAACCCTTTCGATCGCGAGCCGATGCGCGATTTGATTCATCCGGATTTCGGATGTATACTTTGCAATCGCGTTAACAAGAAGTCGAACTTTGACAAGGTCCGGATTTTCATCCATGAGGACCAATTCGAGTTCGACCTGTTTCGGAGAAAGTCTACGAAGCCATCTTTCATGCTCGTTTTTATATCTCCGGTTCAGCTCAGCGATACGTTCGAGTTGTGTGTCTGTAAGAATATAACGATTTTTAAATGAATCTAGGTCACCGAAAACTACTCCGGCAGCTCTTTCATTACGGTAGAAGGAGATGGTGCGAATAGGTCGGGCAGTATGAAAACTAGTTTTGGTATCTTCCGAGAAAAGATACGCCGGCGTGAGTAACACACCGGCCAGAGCAACTCTGACGAATGAATTCAGGAGATTCATGAGTCTTACTCGGTTCATAACCTAGTGTATCCTTTGACCCCAAGGTAGCCGCCACGTTTCCAAATATCGATCGAAATTTTTGGTCCGAGAAAAAAAGAAATCCGGTCTTCCTTAAAGAGAACATAATCTGGTACAAAACCTGGATTTTAGGGAAAATTCCTTTTCCAGAACCGGTTCTTTGGCGTATTCTCCCCTTAAAGTAATATGGACTTTGGACTAAAAAACCAGGAAATCCAAAAATCTCCCGGAGTCTATTTCAGGGGAAGGATCAGACTTGCACTCTTGCTCGCCGCCGCAATCTGCATTGGGATCCCGGCTTCCATAGATCTTTCTATCGAATGGGATTACGAAAATAGAAGCACCCATGCGGGAAATTATCGTTCTCTCAAACCTGCAACTGTTGCAATCGTTCCGGGTGCATCCGTTTACAAAGGAATTCCTTCTCCTGTTTTGCAGGACCGTCTGGATTGTGCGATCGAACTTTATAAACAGGGGAAGGTCCGTAAAATTCTACTCTCTGGTGATAACGGAACCAGCTATTACAACGAAGTGAAGCCGATGCTTCTTTATGTTTTAGAAAGAGGAGTGGATGAGAAAGACGTATTCGTAGATCACGCAGGCTTTAGGACCTTGGACACATTGGTGAGAGCAAAAGAAATTTTCCAAGTCAAGGATGCGATTTTTGTGAGCCAAAGATTTCATCAGCCTAGAGCGGCATTCATTTCTAAAAAGATAGGATTGGATCTTCAATCTTATGAATCGGATAGAAGGATCTATATCAGCGGACCCACAAGCAGATTCAGAGAATTTTTTGCAAGAACCTTGGCTTGGATCGATATGAATCTGACCAACACCGCACCAAAATATTTAGGCAAACCGTTCCCGATAGAAGGAAGCGGGATCAAAACCTGGAAGGGATCGGTAATCTAAGAAGAATATTCTGTTTTTCGAATATGTTCGAAAATTTCTCGGACTGCTTCTTTTACCGAAACTCCCGGAGCCCATCCTAAAGATTTAAGTTTAGAATTATTTCCTAAAGATCTTTTCATTTCCGCAGGTCTTAATCTTGCAGGATCTTGTTTGGAAACTAATTTAGAATCCGCAAATTCCAAGATCCATTCTAGAACTTGGGAGATGGGAGTTTCGGCTCCGGAACATATATTATAAACTTCTCCGCTTATTCCTTTGTCTGCTAAAAGAATATAAGCTTTTACTACATCGGTTACATGTAAGAAGTCTCGAGTGGGAGTTAGATCCCCTACTAAAATTTCGGAGGAAACATTTTTAGAAATATTCTCCAATACCTGTTTGCAAAAGTTTGGGACTACGAAGTTCGGATTCTGCCCAACGCCTATATGATTGAAAGGCCTTGCGATCACGGTTCCTATATTCTGATAAGAACGAGAATATTGAAGACAATACGTTTCTGCGGCAAGTTTGGAAGAAGCATACGGGTTCACAGGGCTTGGAAGAAGGTTCTCTGAAACCGGAAGTTGTTCTTCTTTTATATTTCCATATACTTCGGAAGAAGATACATATACTAGTTTCACTTTTTTGCCGGAACGTTTAAAACATTCTAAAATATTCAATGTGCCGGCTACATTGATGAGTAATGTTTCTTCCGGATTTTCAATGGATCTTGGAACGAATGTTTGTCCTGCTAAATGGAACAATACATCCGGTGAATAGGACTCGAATACTTGTTGGAGTGATTGGATATCTCGGATATCACAAACCTTATAAGGAAATGAAAACTCTGTGTTTTTGGGATTCATTCCCAGGCCCAGAAGTTCGGACCCGGATTTTTGTGTAAGTTCTCGGACCAGATAAGATCCTACAAAACCTTCCGCTCCTGTGACCAAGTATTTCATGTTTGTTATAAGAGCCTTTCAGGCTCTTGAAGCCCGAAACTAAGTGATTGTCGATAGCCAAAGTTTTAGGACGGACTATAACAAATCGAAGTAAAAATACGATTGTTTTGTCGAATAAGAAAAAAACAATCGAATAAAAGTCCGGGCCCCATGGAAGAAAGATCTTCAGATATTATAGAAATCAAGGACAGCTCGGTCAATGTCCGCGAGCTCATGGAAGAAATAGAATCCAGGCTTGCGAGAAGACCAGTTTCCAAGGAAGAATTGGAACGTCTTTCTCGTTGGAAGTTTTCTCCCCAATCCCCTGAAGGATACAGAGAATTCGACGCTGCAGAAACAGCTCATTTATTCGAAAAAGGGATCTCCCCTCCTAAGTTCACTAATCCTAAATTTAAATACATCCGCGGCCCGATCCGTTGGTTGTTTATCAAACTGATCGAGCTATATGCTTTTCTAGATAAAAAACTTTCCGAGAACAGAACTCGTGCATTCTACAGCGTATTGAATGAATTGATCCTCTTAAGAGGAGATCATGAAAAATTAAAACGTAAATTCGAGAAGTTCTATAACGAGTTTGTAGAATTAAATTATACTCTCAAAAAAGAGATCAGCCCTGAATTCGTTTGGTCCAACGAATTTTTATACGAAGAAGAAACTCTAGAAGAAAGTGAAACTCTTATTCTTTCCAGATTGAATCCCGGGGATTCCGTTCTTGCGATCAATCCTGAATGGGGAAAATTCTTAAAACAACTCTTAAAGGCTCAGATAGAGTTCAAAGCAGTTACTTGGAATAAGTCCCAATATTCATACATCAAAGAAAATATCACGAATTCAGTGTCCCTTCTATCCTTTGAAGAAGTTCTACCTGAGTCTCCTCTTCCTTCTAAAATTATTTCCAATACGAATCTATGTCTTTTGCCGAATTGGGTTTTGGAAAAACTTTTCAAATCCTTGGCTTCTAAAACTTCCAGCGGGACAGAGTTCATCTTTAGATATTCCAATTATTCGAATAGAATGGTCTCTCCTTTTCAACCGATCCTTTTGACTCAGATCAGTGAGTCTGCATTCAGAGAGTTCTTACAAAAATTAGGTTTTAAGAATATAGTGGATACCAAGGCCGGAGACGGTTTCTCGGTATTTAGTTTCAGAAAATGAATGCTTATCTCCATATTTCCGAATTTAGAGATAAGGACGGGATCGGGAACGATATCAAGGGTTTAAAGGAAGTTCTAAATTCTTCCGGAATCAAGACAGAGATCGTTTGTCAAAATGATCTGAGCGATGGTTCCATCAAGACCCTACAAACAGAAGAACTTCGTAACGATAACAATCTATCCTCTAATTCCATGCACATTTTGGAATATGGAGGCTCAGGTTATCCTATAGATTCTTTTCTTTCTTTTCCCGGCAGAAAATTTGTTCGTTATCAGAATATAACCCCGCCTAAGTTTTTCAAACCTTTTGTCTCTCAGGATATTTTCAGAAGTTTCGAGTTGGATTATAAAAAATCCATATTAGAACTGCATAAACTGAAAAGATTTACGGAACGTTTTTTACCCAGTTCCAGATACAGCGCATCCAACCTGGAAGATCTGAATATAGTAAATTCAAGTGTTCTTCCAATCGTCAGAAAGTATGGATGGAAGGGAGAAAAACGAAATCATAAGAATGGCCACACTCTTGGTTATGTGGGGAGATTGGTCCCGAGCAAAAAGATAGAAGATATTCTATTCCTATCTTATTTTCTGAAAAGAATAGAGCCTAAATATAGGATCTTACTGATCGGAAATGTTCCTAACATTTTCGAAGATTATTTTACCAACTTAAAACAGATGGCAAGAGAACTTGGGATCGGCGGAAACGTTCAATTCAGAATGGGGGTCCAAGACTCCGAGTTACCCAGATTTTGGGAAGAGATGGATGCCTATATCAGCATGAGCGAACACGAAGGTTTTGGGATCCCTCTTGTGGAAGCATTGAGTTATGATATTCCGGTTTTTGCATATGCTTGCACTGCCGTTCCGGAAACATTAAAAGACGCAGGATATCTTTTCCGAAAAAAAGACCTAAGCAGTTTGGAAAAATTAGCGGAGTGGATCCATTTTATATTGGAATCCCAATCTTCTTCCCGCCCTGTAGATGGTCCTCATGCATCTTCTAAAAGAAGAGAAGTTTGTATGGACTATGATTCCATGCCTTACGGAAGAGTTTTAAAACAAATATTCATATTCAAAGAAGCGGCTGCCTCATGATCTTCAGAAGAAGAGGAGTTCATCAATTCGCTGCCGGTTTTAATTTAGGGGATGCAATTTCGAATGAAATGAATTCCTTAAAATCCGTTTTCAAAAAGATAGGATATTCTTCCGAAATTTATGCGGAGAATACAGGCCCCGGAACGGATGCTTTCGTAAAAAAGTATAAGGCATATTCTTCCAATAGCAAAGATATTATAGTTTATCATCACTCTATCCATTCCGATGTTTTGGAAACCGTACTAAAACCGAAAAATTCTAAAATCCTAATATATCATAATGTAACACCGGGTCATTTTTTCGAAAAGTACGATCTAAAACTTACGTACCTTCTCCGCAAAGGAAGAGAAGAATTGGAATCGTTACGGAACAAATTCGATAAGGTATTCGCAGTTTCAGAATACAATAAATCGGAACTCGTAGATCTGGGTTTCGAAAATGTGGATGTTCTTCCGATCACTTACCAACTTCCCCAAGGAAGACAAACTCTTAAGGAAAATTTTCCTAAGAATAGACCGAATATTCCACGCTTCTTATTTGTAGGAAGAATTGCCCCTAACAAAAAACAGGATGATCTGATCCGATTTGCATTCCATTATCTGAAAGCTTACGGTCCTGAATTCCAACTTTTTATGGTAGGATTCAGTTCCAAAGAGTTGTATTTATACAGAGAAGAATTGGAACGTATGCTCGATTTTTATAAATTGAGAAAGAATGTGATCATCACTGATTTTTTATCCGACGAAGAATTAAAATCAATGTACCTAAACTGCGATCTTTTCTTATCCATGAGTGAGCATGAAGGATTTTGTGTTCCGTTATTAGAGGCTATGGTGCATAATATTCCGATCCTTGCATTCGACGGCGGCGCGGTAGGAGAAACTCTTTCAGGCGCCGGGATCTTATTTAAAGAAAAAAGAATGGATATGATCGTGGAGCTTGCCCACAAAATGGTAACAGATCGAAGCTGGAAAGACTTAATCCTTGAGACCCAACAAAGACGTTTATCTTCTTTCTCTCAGATCAACGCAGAAACAGTATTGAGGCCGGTCCTTGCTAGACTCACGTAGAAGATTAGCGGTAGTTACTCCTATTTTTTCGGACCATATTTCAGGTGGTTCCGAAAAACTGATCTATCAATATACTCTAATATTATCCAAGTTTTATGAGGTGACTGTTCTTGCGAGCCGCTCCTTGGATTATATCACTTGGAAAAACCAGATCCCGATCAAAGATCTGGAACCTGTGCTTCTCGGAAAAGATCTAGAGAAGAAGGTCAGTAGAGAATGGATAGAACCCGAACCGGGAAACCGGATCAGAGTTTTAAGGTTTTCAGTAGATAAAGAAAGGAATATCTCTAAGTTTAATAAATTTTCAAACAAACTATTTCGAAATTCCGAATCGGGAAAAACTATAGGTTCCCAAGAAGAAAAAGAAAGGATCTGGGTGGATATGCAGGGTCCATATTGTCCTGATCTGATCCAATACATAGAGACAAACGAAAGAGATTACGATGTATTCGTTTTCGTTTCTTATCTGTATTACCCAATGGTCTATGGACTTCCTTTGGTTGCTAAAAAGTCCGTCGTAATTCCAACATTGCATGACGAGCCTCCCGCAAAATTATCCGTATATTCCAATCTTTTCAAAGACGACTCGGCTTATTGTTTTAATACTCCGGAAGAAAAAGATCTATTTCATAAACTATACGGATACGAACCAAGCCTTGGGAATGTGATCGGAATGCATTTGGAAATTCCGGAAGAAACTGAAAAAAAAACTTCCGAAAGAAAAAATCCTCAAGACTCATTCCAGTTCTTGTACGTGGGAAGAATAGACGAAGGAAAAGGTGTGCTGGAGATGGCCCAATACTTTTCCGAATGGCAGAAAAGAAGCGGTCGAAACGACAAACTACTCCTAGCGGGAAGAGGAGATTCCAAACTTCTTCAAAGAATATCAAAATTTTCTCATGTATCTCCTTTAGGTTTCGTAAGTGAAGAAGCAAAGGACGAGATCATCCGTTCTTCCGATATACTGATCAATCCTTCTCCAATGGAAAGTTTTTCCATTATTATTATGGAGGCTTGGATCCGTAAAAAAGCCGTCTTAGTCAACGGAAGATCGGACGTTTTAAGAGGGCATTGTCTCAGAAGTAACGGTGGTTTATATTATTCGGATCTAGACAGCTTTTGCGCGGTCGCGGAATATTTAGTAAATCATAGCAGAGAAAGAGAAGAGATGGGATTGAATGGTAAAAGATACGTTCAGGCGAACTTCAATCCGGACATAG
Organism: Leptospira dzoumogneensis; assembly: GCF_004770895.1. NCBI lineage: Bacteria > Pseudomonadati > Spirochaetota > Leptospiria > Leptospirales > Leptospiraceae > Leptospira > Leptospira dzoumogneensis. The sequence goes on from NZ_RQHS01000019.1 coordinate 325,800, forward strand.
TGGAAAAAAAGATCGCCCATATCGTAGAAAGATGTATCAGAAGAAGATACTCGGAATAAGATCAATCTCCGCCTAAAAACTTCAATCCGATCACGGATAATATCAAAGTCGAAAGGAAGAAGATCCTCCAAGTATTGATTGAATCTCCGAAGGAAAGAATTCCGATGATCACAGTTCCTGCAGCGCCGATTCCGGTCCATACTGCATAAGCAGTTCCGAGAGAAATATTCTGAGTAGCTTTGTTCAAAAAGTAAAAGCTCAAAATCGCAAATACTAAAAATCCTAGGCCGTATCTCCAGTCCTTAAAACCGTCGGATAGTTTCATACAAGTAGTAAATCCTACTTCGAAAAATCCCGCTAATACTAAGAAAACCCAACTCATATGTCTAAATACTCCTGCAAGGTCTCCACCATTTTTTCGTGCAATACTCCATTAGACGCAATCAAACTAGTCACGTACGGATGGAATGTATTGTTCGCATAAGTACTTAATTTTCCGCCTGCCTCCTGAAGTATAGCTGCAGCAGCAGTCATATCCCAAGGTTTCAGATCTTCTTCCCAGAATGCGTCGAATTTACCTTCTGCCACCCAACAGATATCTAAACCTGCGGATCCGGTCCTTCTCACACCGCGGGATCTTAAGATGAATTTTTTCAGATTGAACATGAGTTGTTCTATCTTCTCCTCTCTATCATAAGGAAAGCCTGTGCATAAAAGTGCTTTTTTGATCTCTTTGGTTTGGGTAACTTTGAGAGGAGTTTTATCTTTGAATGCACCTTCTCCCAGCATTGCATGATAAACATGTCCTAATGCCGGCATCGGAACGATTCCCATCACTGCTGATCTTGTTTCTAGATCTTCTAGTCCGATACAACAACAATAGAGAGGAATACGATGAGAATAATTTACGGTTCCATCTAACGGATCTATGATCCATTTGAACTGTGAATTTCCTTCGTAGTTACTTCCTTCTTCGCCTAAAATATGATCGTTAGGGAATGCCTTTCTGATCTCGGAGACGATCAATTCTTCGGAACCCTTGTCTGCGATCGTAACTAGGTCCGATTCTATATTTCCTTTAAAGGAGATTTGTAGATCTTCTCTTTCATGAGTTTTTTTCAGGAACTCGGAGATGGTCGGGGCGAAGTTAAGGAAATGTTGGTATCTTATCTTGATTTCGTTTTGGTAGCTCATTGGAGAAGTTTTTCAATTCTCCAGGGTACCCTTAGGATTGGAATCTAAAAAATCCGCTGCCTTCTTCTTATGTTCTTCTTTTACATACATAGAAGCGGCTGCTAAAACTGCTGCGACCACTCCCGCGTCGTCTATATAACCTGCTCCAAATAAAATATCCGGAATTGCATCAAAAGGTGTAAGAAAATAAGCAAGTGCACCCGCGATCGTAAGTTTTGCTTTCAGGGGTGTAGAAGGATCCAACATCGCATAGTATAAAGAGATCGCATCCGCAAGAAAAGGGACCTTTCCCGCGACCTTCTTTACTTTAGGCCAAAAACCTTGTTTGATCTTTTCTATTTTATCTTCTTCCATAAGTATTACTTATTATATACGATCCGAATTCCGTTAAAAATTCTCCAAATTACTTTCGAAATTTTCGAATCTTTGGGGAGGATCTAGAACAACCTGCACTTCTTCTCCCGTAAAAGGATCCTTAAATTCTAACCAATAAGAAAGAAGTAAAAGTCCATAATTCTCAAAAAGTGCGGCGTTCCTGGAATATAAAAGGTCCCCAACCACAGGACATCTTAGACTCTGAAAATGGACCCTGATCTGATGAGTTCTTCCTGTTTCTAAGTCAGCTTCGATCAGAGAGAACTTTCTACCATTTTTGGAAACCGCAGTTTTTAAGATCCTATAATGAGTAACCGAGGCTCTACCTTTAGTAGTCACAGTCATCTTTAATCTTTCGATTGGATGTCTTCCGATAGGTCTGTCTATCGTACCTTCTCCTTCCGGAAGTGTGCCCTGGACCCAGGCAAGATATTTCTTAGTAATGTTCCTTCTTCTAAACAACTCGGAAAGTTTCGCATGCGCTTGATCATTCTTAGCAACGATCATAATTCCTTCCGTCGGTTTATCCAAACGATGCACGATACCCGGTCTTGACTCTCCTCCGATACTCGAAAGCTCCCTAAATTTGTAGAGCAATCCGTTAACCAAAGTAGCCGATCTATCTCCAGGTCCACTATGAGACGCGATACCTGCCGGTTTTCGAATGATCAGATACTGTGGAGTTTCTTTTAAAACTTCGATCTCCATTTTTACGGGAGTTAAATTCAATGGAGGTTTAGGAGGAACAGAGATATTGAAATTTTCTCCAGGACTTACCTTATAAGATGATTTCAGGTGTATTTTTCCAGATCCATCTTTGACCCAACCTGAATCGATCCAATGTTGGATGGAAGCTCTGGAGATCTCATCACCCAGATACTCCTTTAAAAATCGATCGAGTCTGGATCCCTCAGAGTCTGCGTTAACTTCGGCATGAAGTTCCAGATTCATAATAGTTCTCCTAAGAAATATATAAGCAGGGAAAACCTGTCCCTTTCGCACAGAGGTCTAAAAAAGATTTCCCATTTTGCGAGAATAGGTATATTTTGGATAAATTCATCGAAATAAACCCCTACCCTAATCAAGGAAGGAATACAACATGGTAAAAAAAATTCTCAATATCCTGCTCATCGGTGCAACGGTTTTTTCCTTAGCTCTTTGCTCTTCTGCAGACAACAAAGACCAAGCGGCTCCTGAGCCTGGAGAACAAAATTCCGCAGCTTCTCGTAACGTCAACGTAGACTCTCCTGCAGACGCTATCAATAATCAAATTAAAGACTTCCGCTATCCAGACGGGATCACTCGTCCAGGATTCAGCTACAAAAAAGCTGATGTTAGCGCGGGAGATTTCAGCGAGTGGGCAAAAGTTAATATTTCTGTTCTTAAAGACGGAATTTCTAAACTTCCAGATTCTTGGGCATTAGAGATCACTGGTCACACCGACCAAGTAGGACCTGAAGAAGCAGAAGGCGATAAAAAAGGAAACGTTTTCTACGGAGAAATTCGTGCGAAAGCAGTTAAACAATCCTTAGTGAAACAAGGAATTCCTGCAAATCGTATCGTTACTAAGAGCGCAGGTTCTTCTTCTCCAGTTTCCGGATTAGATGCAAAAGATCCTAAAAACCGCAGAGTAACCTTCAAGTTTGTTCAACAATAATCAGTAGGGTTTCGATCCGAATTAAAAAGGCAGTGTGAAAACACTGCCTTTTTTTATACCTATACGGTTTTGAGAACTTTCAAGCCTTATCAATCCACACCTGGAGAGATCATTTTTTCAGGAAGAACCCATTGGTCAAATTGCTCGGAAGTCAATAAACCAAGTTCAATTCCGGATTCTTTCAGACTAGTTCCTTTTTTGTGAGCGTTCTTAGCGATCTTAGCTGCATTATCATAACCGATATGCGGATTAAGAGCAGTCACAAGCATCAAACTATTCTTCAAATGTTCTTTGATATTTTCCTTATTAGGTTCTATTCCTCTCGCACAATGTTCTTCGAAAGAGACTGCAGAGTCCGCTAATAGACGAATGGAGTTCAGAACATTATGAATGATCAGAGGTTTGAAAACGTTCAACTCGAAGTTTCCGGAAGCGCCGCCTATATTCACAGCTACATCATTCGCGATCACTTGAGAAGCTACCATGGTCATTTGTTCCGACTGAGTAGGATTCACTTTTCCAGGCATGATAGAAGATCCCGGTTCATTCTCCGGAATAGAGATCTCACCGATCCCGCATCTAGGACCTGAAGACAACCATCTCACATCGTTTGCGATCTTCATAAAAGAAGCTGCGATCGTTTTTAGAACTCCATGAGTTTCTACTAAAGAATCGTGAGCAGCCAAAGCCTCGAATTTGTTCTCAGCAGAAGTAAAAGGAAGTCCGGTTTCCTTAGCGATTTGAGCGGCAGCCTTTACAGCAAATTCAGGGTGAGTGTTTAGTCCAGTACCTACTGCAGTTCCGCCAAGAGCCAATCTATATACCGAAGGAAGAACGGACTTCACTCTTTCAATATTGTATTCTAATTGTTTTACGTAACCGGAGAATTCTTGTCCAAGAGTTAAAGGAGTCGCATCCTGTAAGTGAGTTCTTCCTATCTTGATGATATCTTTGAACTCGTCAGACTTCTTCTTTAGAGTATTCTTCAATTGTTCTAATGCAGGCAAAAGTTTATTCACTAATTGTTCCGCAGCAGCAATATGCATAGCTGTAGGAAAAGTATCATTAGAAGATTGTGCCTTATTTACATCGTCATTCGGATGGATCGGTTTTTTAGAACCTTTTACTCCTCCTGCAATCTCAATCGCACGATTGGAGATCACTTCGTTGGAGTTCATATTGGTTTGGGTTCCGGAACCTGTCTGCCAAACGCTTAGAGGAAAATGTTCGTCCAATTTTCCGGAGATCACTTCGTCTGCGGCTTGAACGATCAGATTTTTTTTCTCATCAGTCAAAAGACCAAGCTGAGCGTTTACGATAGCCGCTGATTTTTTAAGAACTCCAAGAGCACGGATCATTTCCCTTGGGAAACGATCGTTCCCGATATGAAAGTGATGAAGAGACCTTTCGGTTTGAGCGCCCCAGTATTTGGAATCGTCTACCTGGATTTCTCCCATGGAGTCGGTTTCGATTCTAGTTTTCATGAATCCTCCGTTCAATAGTAATGAATTGATCGGGTTGGATTTTCCGGGATCGGAACGAATGTCCTAATCAGAACTTGGAGTGATCACTCGTCTCGGAATTTGCGAAGAGTATCCGCTAGGGCTGCAAACTCCGGTTTTTTGGCGGTGACATTCTCCAAATATTCCAAGGTAGAATCCAACCAGGCGGAATCGGATTCCAACTCTTTCCGTATAAATACATGCCGGATAGAATTCATGGAGCGAATCTCGATATATCTCCGCTTCTGGTCATAATACATAAGGTCGGCTACTTTGTCTTTTCCGAATTCCGGAGAAGAACTAGCATTCACTACTTCATCCAGCCATATTATTCCGTTATTTTTGCGGTCCACGTAATCTATCGCTTTCTGGACTTTCGCCGGGATCAAAGTGGATTTTTCCTTAGGACCTACTAAGACTCCCAATGACTTTTTCTTTTTAGGAGCTTCCTTTTCAGGCTCCGCAGAAGGTCCGCTGTTTGGAGACTTCTTACTTTGTTTGGAAGATTGGAATTCGTCAGCAGGCTCTATGTCTTTTTTAGGAGAAGGAGAAAGATTCACACCAAACAAACCAAGGATCCATTCCAAAAGTTTTACCAAGATAGATTTGGAATCTTGGATCGCTTTCAGTCTTTGTTTTTCGGTTTCTTTTTCCCAATCTGCAATCGCTTTAGAAAGACGTATCTGCTCATCTATCGCAATTTCGGAATCCACACCTTCTACTACATCCTTTAGAAAAGCGTAAATTCCTTTAGGCTGTCCGTTCTTGCGGATCAAAGTATGGATAGAAGTCCTTCTTTCTTTATTACTTAAAAAAGAAGAAACCACATTCTCCAAAGCGAGAGCCACGATCCCGGGACCTGCTCCAGTTACTTTTTCTCTAGTAAGGATATCATTTCGAGTTTTGAATCTTTCCAGCACCTGATCCAGAACTTCCGTTTTAGTCAGGCCTGCTGCTTGGATAGAAGAGTCCTTGATCTTTAAAGCACCGGCATCTACAACAAGCGGTTCTTTGGATTCTCTGATACGGATGACCATATCACTAAATGCTAAATTGATAAGTGACTCTTTTCTCAAACTGGAAAGAGAAGACATGGAACTTAATAATATATCGAAAGATTGTAAAAATATGTCGGAGCCTTCCCAAGTTTTACCGGAAGTAAACGCAGGGTGTTTGGATAATTCTCTTAAATAGTCCGGACCTTGTTCGGTTCCGGAAGGTTTGATCCATCCAACCTGCTCCCCGGGGAGAAGTGAGATTAAGATCTTTCTAGATAAACCTATAAATAATTCGAAAATGATCTCTAACTCGGTCTCTTCATTTGCATTCGGTTTTTTGGTATCTAGAGAAGTTTCACCCACGAGTTCTTCTAAAGAAGGTTGGATCACATGGAATTCCAAATGAAGTCTTAATAAAGGAGGACGGCTCCCTCTTTTTTCTAACGCAAGTAACGCGTCCGGGACCGCTTTGATCTGGGATAAAAATGCAACGATCTCATTCGGCTTCTTGCTCAAAAGGGAAATTAAAGAAGTGAGTATATCTTCTCTGACCTTAAAATTCCTTTGTAGAAAAGATTCTACAGAAAGAGTTTTAACATTCCTCATAGAATAAGGAAGATTTCTGGAATCTTGGAAATCCAAAAGATTTCCTTTCTCATCCGTGTTCAGGTATTGTCTTATTACCCAATCCCTTAACTCTCCAGCGGACCTTCTATCCGCTAGATTCATATCTCTCCGGAGGATGAATTGTAAAAACGCGGCCGCAGACTGAGCTAAACAAGCCGACTTGATCTTTTGGATCTGATCCGCTCTTCTGGAAGCTGGACGGATAGCAACATTAGCTAATCCTAATTCTTTTGTTTCTTCCGAAACGAATAGATATTGGTAGAGAACGAATCCGTTCTTATCTTCGAAATATTTTAGATCCGCGGGTTTTAGAAATTGTAACTGTTCGAATTTTGCGAGAGCGAAAGGAGAATAATTGAATAAGAAGAAGTTCTCCACTCCCTTCTCGATCAGATCCAAATCCCTCATTGCTTTAGGAGTTGTTTGGAGAAGAAGGTTACGAAGTTCCTCTTCCGGGATCAGATCGATACGATCTACCGGAATGACGCCATCTTCCGAGAGCGGATTCGAAGCCGGGGGCGTGGAATTACTTTCCATTTCGGGCATAAATTCTTCCCTTTTGCTCCGATCTTGATTTGGCTTTTTGTTTAAGCCGAGCTAGTATAATATTTTCGGAAACAAATACATGCTTTCTTGAGCAAGTTCTAAGGGTTTAGACGCCAAATTCTAAAGATTCCCCGTTTTAAGACCTCATCAAACCTTCTAAGAAAGAAACGTAATTTTCCCTTCCTGGATAAGGTCTTCTTGCAGTTCCACTTTGGACTGCTGCTTCTGCAACTGCAGGAGCCACATGATACAATACCCTTTGATCAAAAGGTTTCGGGATCAGATAATCAGGACCGAATACGAATTTTTCTCCGCCGTAAGCAAGACTAACTGCATCCGGAACTTCCATCCTAGCGAGTTCCGCCAATGCACGAGCCGCAGCCAATTTCATTTCCAGAGTAATATGTTTGGCTCTTACATCCAAAGCGCCTCTGAAAATGAATGGGAAACCTAATACGTTATTCACTTGGTTCGGCATATCGCTTCTTCCGGTTCCCATGATAATATCAGGACGAACCTTTTTAGCGATTGCATACGGAATTTCAGGATCAGGGTTTGCCAAAGCAAAGATAACCGGATTCGGAGCCATGGATTTTACCATGTCTTCGGTAACCATGTCCGCTACCGAAACTCCCACAAAAATATCCGCATCCTGCATAACGTCTGCAAGAGTACGCGCGTTTGTTTTCTGAGCGTATCTTTGTTTGGTAGAATTTAGGTCCGTTCTTTCAGTGTGGATCACACCTTTTGTATCCACTAAGAATATATGTTCCTTTCGGATACCTATATGTTGGACTAATTCTGCGATCGCGATCCCTGCAGCTCCCGCTCCACAGACCACCATCTTTACATCGCTGGGACGTTTCTTGTTGATCTCGAATGCATTCAAAAGTCCCGCAACAGTGATAATTGCTGTCCCGTGTTGGTCATCATGGAAGACCGGGATATTCATCCTTTTGATGAGTTCTTCTTCTATATAAAAACTTTCAGGTGCCTTAATGTCTTCTAGGTTGATACCGCCGAAAGTAGGCTCAAGCATCTTGACTGCTTTAATAAAATCGTCCGGATCTTTGGCATCTACTTCAATGTCGAAAACGTCTATCCCAGCGAATTTTTTGAAAAGTACCGCCTTACCTTCCATCACAGGTTTTCCTGCGGCGGGTCCGATATCTCCCAGACCTAAGATTGCGGTTCCGTTAGTGATAATTCCTACCAGATTCCCTTTATTGGTGTATTCATACACCAGATCCGGATTTTCTTTAATTTCCAGACAAGGATAAGCAACTCCCGGTGAGTATGCTAAGGATAAGTCGAATGAATCTTTAGTCGGCTTTGTCGGAACAACTTGTATTTTACCCTTTGGATGAAGGGAATGATATTCGAGGGATTTTTCTCTCATAACGATAAAACCAATTTTTCGACGATCGGGCCTAGGTTCTATTCTATTTCTGAAAGAGCTTATTTCCCAACGCAGAATTTACTAAAAATTCTTCCTAAAATTTCTTCGGTGTCCACTCTTCCATTTACTTCTCCGATTTGTTCCAAAGCGGAATCTATTTCTTTGATGTAAATTTCAGCCGGAGCGCCTTCTTCCATTAAAGTAAGACAGTTTTCCAGGCTTCGAGTGATAGAAGAAAAATGAAATCTATTCCTTTCTTCCAAAAGGACATAATCTTCTGAACTTTCTAAACCTTGTAGTTTGAAGGAAATTTCGGAGACCAAGGTATCGAGACCTTGTCTGGACTTGCAGGAAACTTCGACCAGGACGGTGCCAGGATAATTTTTCTTTAAGATATATTCAGGATCCCAGCTTGGATCTCTTATATCCGATTTATTCGCTGCAACTATGGCGCCTTCTAATTTAGATCTGTTCTCTTCTGCAAACTTGTCCCAATCGTTCTTCTGAGATACATCGATCACGAAAAGTCTTACATCCGCTTGGGAGAATTCTTTCTCACTTCTTTCAATCCCCATCTTCTCTATCTTATCGCCGGTCTCTCTCACACCTGCGGTATCTATGAGTCTGATAGGAACTCCTGAGAGTAAAAAGTCCTCACTGATATAATCTCGAGTGGTGCCTGGGATTTCGGAAATGATAGAACGATCTCTTCCCAGGATCAGGTTCATCAAACTGGACTTGCCGGTATTCGGTTCTCCATACAATACAACTCTGCTTCTTTCCAGCAGAGTTTCCGTATCACTGGATCTTTTGAGAAGGTTGGAACAAATCGCTGAAATAGAACGAATTCTTTTTTTTCTTTCTTCAAGGGATTCGAATGTAAGATCTTCTGTGGAAAAATCGATCTCCGCTTCGCATTCCGCTTTGAGAGAGATGAGTTGGCTTCTGAGATTCGAAGCGAGTCTGGAAATTTCTCCGAACGCATTCTTTTGGGCCAACTCCAATTCGAATCTGGAACGAGCGCCTATAATTCTTCCGATAGCTTCCGCTTCGTTTAGATCTATTTTACCGTTTAAGAATGCTCTTTTAGTGAACTCGCCTTGTTTGGCCGGTCTTGCTCCGGAACGAAACAAACATTCTAAAGCTTCTCTAAGTAAGATCGGATTTCCGTGAGTATGTATCTCGCATAGATCTTCTCCGGTAAAAGAATTCGGTCCTGCGAAATAGATAAAAACTACTTGGTCTAATTTTTTCTCCCCATCTACAAAACGACAGGTGTATGCGTTACGAGGTTTGATGGAAGAAAGTGGAAAGGCTCCTTCAAAAAAGGATAAATGCCTATAGGCGATAGGAAGTGCTTCCGGTCCGGATAACCGAAGAATGCCAATGGCACCGGCCCCGGAAGCTGTGGAGATAGCCGCTATCGTATCAGCCACGACCGATCAGTAGTCGTTTACTTCCTCGAGTAAGTCCCCGTTAGGACTTTTATCGACGACGTCTTTGTACTTGTGTCTGTCTTTCATCGGAATGATGCGAACTTTTTTATAAGTTCCGTTCCCTTCCGATCTGGTGAAAACTTTTTCGTTCTCTTGAAGAGCCATGTGAACGATCCTTCTCTCGAAAGGATTCATTGGCTCAAGTAATTTGGACTTACCGGATTTTGCTACAGAAGAGGCTACCGACTTGCTCAATCTGATCAAGGACAGTTCTCTTTTGTCTCTGTAAGATTCGGTATCCAGTACGATCTTACGACCGTGACGGATCTTAGAATCCACCATCAAGTTTACCAAAAATTGAAGAGCGTCTAAAGTAGCTCCTCTCTTTCCGATAATCAGTCCGGACTCGCGGCTGGTAAGTTCAATATAGATCTTTCCGTCCACGTCTCCCATTCCGACAACTTCCGCTTCCACTCCCATCTTGCGGAGAAGTGTAAGCACTACTCCGTGGATGATCTTTTCAGCCGGAATATCGAAGTTCGAAACGAATGCTCGAACCACTGCCGGTTTTTTTTGTGTTAAACCTAAAAATCCAGACTTACCGGATTCGACAGTTTCGAAACGAATGTCTCCGGGTTCTAGTCTTAAGGTTTCTAACGCGATCTCTTCAGCCTCGGCTTTTGTTTTTCCTTCGGCTTCGAAAATATAGTTTTCCATATCGTATCCTCGATATATGAATTCACACTTTTACAGGGGTTTCGTCTTTCTTACGAATATTGGTTACCCACTGTTGAGCAATGGAAAGGACGTTAGTCACAGTCCAATACAATGTCAGTCCGGACGGCATACTCCAGAGGAAGAACACCATCATAACAGGCATTAAATACATCATCATTTTTTGGTTCGGGTCAGTTTGCACCGATGTCAGTTTCATAGAAAGGAACTGAGTTCCGACCATCAATAATACTAATAAGTTAATAGAAAGTCCGGTCGCAGAAAGGAACGGAATTGCCGGAGAAGTCCAGATAAAATCAGGCTCACTCAAATCCGAGATCCAAAGGAATGGAGACTTCCAAAGATCGATCGTATCCGCAAACGCAACATATAATGCGAAGAAGATAGGAAGTTGGATCAGCATAGGAAGACATCCGCCCAATTGAGAGAGCGGGTTCATATTATGCTTTTTGTAAAGTTCCAGCATCTTCTCTTGTTTTTTAGCCGGATCGTTCGCATACTTCTCGTTTAACTTTTTAAGTTCAGGAGAAAGTGCACTCATCTTCTTCATTGCCTCTGCCTGTTTCTGGTTGAGAGGATAGAAGACTAATTTGAATACTAATGCAAATAGTAGAATACCGAAACCGTAACTTGGGATCGTGTATTTATAAGATTGCTGCAAGAACCAAACGATACCGTTTCGGATCGGTGTAAAAATACCTTGGTTGAAGGATTTGTTCAGGTCTGCACTTAAACCTATAAAAGTGGACTTAGGATTTTTGAAAGGATCCAATTTAGGATCCCTGAACAACATCCCGTCCCATTCTCTAATTCCAACATAGTTTGCGAATTCAAGAGTTTCTTCTTTTCCAGGATCTAAAGTGATATTAGAATAAGCTAAAACAGTTCCTGTTTCGTTTTTCTTTCTATTATCTAAAAGAATTCCTTCTGCAGGGTGATTCAAAGTATCGGCTGCCGCTAAGAAGTAACGGCTGCCGGAACCGATATAGTCTACACCTTCTCCGCTGCTCCAAACTTCTTTATAAAACTCGTTTCCGTTCGGATGCCCGAAGATGAAGTTACGAATTCCTTCCCAGAATCCCCAAGCATCTCCACCGTCAGCGAAGTCTTTTTCGCTTCCGTCCATTCTATACACACGGAAGAATTTAGAAAGTTCCTGAGCATTCGCCTCTCTCTCCAATGGAAGAGGTCCCAAACTTCCGAAAGTTCTTAAGTAAGCCGGTTTTTCGCGATTTCCGAAATAGAGTTTTTCTTTTCCGATATTGGAGATTGTGATCTCCGTTTTGAAATAATTTTCGTGAGGGAAGAATCTAAATACTTTTTTAAGAAGAACACCTTTCTCTGTAGCAGTGAATGTAACAGTTTGGTCTTCTTTATTCTCTTCCGCTTTAAAATTCAGATGGTTCCATTCTGAAGTAGCTACATCTTCTTTTCTATGGGAGAAGTTGAAGTCGAAACCTTTTCCTCTGGAAAGTTCGATCGCCTTGATCTTCTCACCTTCTACTTCGATCTCTTGGAAGTCTGCTCTGGTGATATTGATCTCGTTCCCTTCTACATTCTTATAGTTTCGAATATAGAATTTTTCGATCCTTCCACCCAAACTGGAAAGAACAACTATATGTGCTTCCGTTTTGAATGTAAAAGTTCTTACATCTTTTGGATTCGTAGCCGCAGCAACAGGTTTAGGTTCGACCTTGGTTTCCTGTTTTACGTTTTCCTTATTTTCAACAGGAGTTTGTTCGGTCTTCTGTTGTTGTTTCGGTTTTCCTGCTTCCGGGTTGAAGTAATAGGTTACTAAGAACCAAACTCCCATGGATAAAATTAACGCGAGAAAAAGTCTGTTTTGTCTATCTTCCATTCCTAATTCCTTCTAGGGTTGGGTGGTAAAGGGTCTTCGCCGGCGGCGAATAGTGGATTACATTTTAAAATTCGTTTTGTGCTTAGATAAGTCGCCGACAAGAAATCATATTCTTGGAAGGCCTGCATTGCATATTCGGAACAGCTTGGATGAAATCTGCAGGAAGGCGGAAGAATAGGTGAGATCCAACGTTTATAAAATCGGATCAGGAAGATGGCTAGTCGGTTCATTTTAATCTACGAGCTAATAGACCCAAACAAGCCAGAAGTTCGGTATGATCTTTTTCGAATAGGCTCGGTTTCGCAAGTATCGCGATATCGAAACCCTTTGGAAAAAAGCCTGCCGTTTCGGCCACGGCGGCTCTTAATCTTCTCCGTATCCGGTTTCTACGAACGGCCTTACCGACCGAACGTTCGGGGCAGTATAAGAACCTGTTTTGATCCAGGCCGTTTCCCCGATAAATCACCGTGAGAGGAGAATTGGTTACCCGTTTTCCGGAAGCAAAAAGTTCCCGGATATCCTTCTTAGATGTAAGTGTCTCTTCTATATGGGTTCGTTAGAATTTTTTACCAGTTCTTTCGTCAGAAACGGTCAACTTATAACGGCCTTTAGCTCTTCTGCGGGAAAGGACTTTTCTTCCGCCGGTGGTCGCCATTCTGGCGCGGAATCCGTGGGTACGAGCACGTTTGATCCGGCTGGGTTGGTATGTTCTTCTCATATGGTTCCCTGTATCTCTACTAAGATTGCGTCTTAAGACCCTGGGTAAGTCTTACCGGTTACCATTTTTGCCGGAGAACCAAGGGTCAATCCGTTTCTTGGACGGATTTTCACTATTAAATATAATGGAATAAATAATGGCAACCCGGCAACGTCCTACTCTCCCACACAGCGAACCATGCAGTACCATTAGCGATGAGAGGCTTAACTTCCGTGTTCGGGATGGGAACGGGTGTGACCCTCTCTCTATAATCACCGAGAATCTGAGGACAGTTTGAAAAATTTGCTTGTACTGTCAAGCGCGATTTATTTCCGGTTCAGAGGGTTTTATTCCAATCTATGAACTGTTCTCCGGGCACTCTCTGGCAATTTGGACAGAAGAAGGAATCGTGACCCAAAACATTCGCCCTGCGGATCGTGGTTCCGCAGCGAGGACATGGTTCATTCTTCCGATTTCGAACTTTTACATGGTCTCGGACCTTAAAATCCAGAGGGGCCTGTTTCTTACGGATATAATCTATAGAATCATTTAAGACGGATTTGATGCTCTGATAGAGTTGGATCTTTTCTTCTTCCGAAAGTTTATTGCATGGAGTTTTGGGATGGATCTTAGAATCAAAAAGTACCTCGTCAGCGTAAGCATTTCCTATGGCGCTGAGTTTGGTCTGGTCCATGAGAAAGACACGTGTTTGCTGGCGATTCTTATCTATTCTTTTTAAAAATTCTTCCTGGGTAAAATTTTCGGAAAGAAGGTCCACTCCTTGGTCGGAAAACTTAGGGATCTGGGAGAAGTATTCAGGTTCCGTAAAATATACTTTTCCCATATGAACATCATCCGCATAGTTCAGGATCTTGTTTTGGAATTTGATCCGAACTGCCAGGTCCTTCTTCTTATATTTTGGATCTAAGGAGAAGCGGCCGGCAAGCATCGGATGGATGACTATATTCCTGGGACCGAATTTAAAATTCAGAAAGGGCCCGATTCTTTCCAGACTTTCAAAAGTAGAACCTATAAACGAAGTTTCTGATTTTCCACCGCTAAGATGACGAACCACAAGAGGATCTAAGATCTCTATCTCTTGGATTATCTCGCCTGGAAGTTCTTTTAAAAGACGTTCTCGAATGATAACCAGATCCGGAAGTTCGGGCATGATTATTCCCTATTTCTTTTTACGGCTAGGAAGATATTTATAATATTCCACTTCGATGGTATTAATTAAGAAAGTATAATATTTTACCAGTTTTTTATCGTATTTTTTCTTTTGGGCTTCGTTCCTTAAGAACTCGGAGATTTGGTCTCTGATCAAAGGAGCCTTTAAGTCCGTATGACTTAGAATGATGGTGCTTGGCATTCCTACCGGAACGATCTCATCCGGGATCGCGATCGTAGCTGAGTTTTGAAGAAGCGCATATTCTACAGTGGACGCGACCTTATCATCGTCTGATTCAGTTCTAAGATGAGCCACTGATTGTCGGATATTGTCAATATTATCCCAGATCTTTTTGCGCATAGATTTGGAATCGTGGATCTTATCTTGGATCTTAGTGAATCGATTCGGGAATACAAAACGTTCTGCACCTTTTGCGATCAGACTGACTTTCTTTTCTTTAGGGCTTTCTGCTTTTCCGAAATGTTCGTCCGCATCGTCATCATCTGCGCTGGAATAATAATCGCTTACTGTGGAAATCCCGGAATAACTCGCTGCAAATCCACCACCGCCAGAAGATTTAGGAACTCCACCAGGACCGATATCCGATTTATCTCTGTCTCTGAAGAATACTGCAAGTAATCCTCCTATCACAAGTGCAACAGGAAGTCCAACCAGGATCACACCGGCCGCATTAAAATGAACACTCGCAATCAAGAAGAATAACATTGTTCCCACAAAACCCAAGAGTCCCATGGAAAGATTTACCTTCTTAGCGAGTGCTTCACTTTTCTGGCGATCTTCTACTTCTCTTTCCATTAGGGCTGCGTCTTGTTGCAGCTTTATTACGTAATCCGCCTTGAGCATTGAATTGAGCGCAGGGTTCTTGGAACTGAGTAAAGAGGCATGGATCTCTTTTGCTATGGTGAGTTCTTTTTCGGCAGCAGGACTTACTTTTGCATCCGCTGTTAATTTGTGAAGGACGGCAGCCATATAACCTGGATCGACTGCATAGACCTCGGTGGTTCCGTCTTCTTTTTTGGTTTCTTTTACACCGAATTTAGTTTTTAGGTCCGCAATAATCTCGTTCGTATATTTGGAAACTAGTTCAGGATCTGTGATGCCCACTGCATCCAAACGTTTTTCAGGTACGAATCTATAAAGAGTCAGATTGTTTTGAGAATGATCCTTGACCTGGATATTCAGGCGGTTCTTCAAACTTTTGAATGCGCCTTCTATCTTTCTCTCGCTTAATAGAGATTTTTCTTGGATCAATTTTCGGATGATCCCGATGGACTGCCTGCAGGTCTCCGCTACTCTTTTTCCAAGATCGTCTTTTTCCTTATCGAAAGGAAAATCTTCCACGAGTTGGATGAGAGCTTCTACCTTTTCGCTGCTTTGTTTTTTGCCAGGCTCTGCATTTCCATGCAGGGTTTCAAAATCTTGGATACGGGCCCGGAATAAATTATAACCGGCTCTTTCAGAAAGTTGTTTGAGATAAGTAAGAGCAAATACTTCCAAAGCATCACTTTGCGCCCTATAATGTGCAATCACTTCCGGTTGATTTACATAAGTACCGTCCGGATTCAGTTGTAGATCATCCAAGATCAAATGATAGTCCGGAAGGATCTCTACTACCGCGCCTTTATTCTTTGCATAGTTCGCAAAATCGGCGAGGAAATCATTCATAGGAATATAACTATAAGGTTGGAAGCCTCGTCTGAGAAGACTAGCCATCTCGGATTGTAAAGAAGCAAGTTTAGGATATAACCAGATCTGTCCGCTTTTGTTTTTATGAAGAAGCATTGCTCCAGGACGATCTTCTTCCAATGCGCGGGGCTTCTTTGCTCTATTGTTTAAGATAAGATCGATTGTTTCTTCTGAAAAAGAAAAACATGCCTTTCTGTACGGAGTAACATCGGTCTTAGCTTCTTTTTGCGGAGAAGCGATCGAGATCCTTGCCAAAACCTTGTTCCCATTTCGGACCAAGAACGGATATACCAGAGCGGATTTATTCCTTCCCCTCTTCTCTAGATCCATCACTTGGCGAAGAGCCATATCAACAGACTGCGGAGATTTTGCCTGCTCGCTTAAGTTCCTGTATTTGTTCAGAAGTTCCCCTAGTTTATCCAGGGTAAGAAGATAAGATGGATGAACACTTTTAGAGCCGTGTTTTTCGGTCTTTTTATGCCAGTCTCTAAGTTCATCCAGGATACAACGAGCAGTGGCGGACAGTCCAACGGCTCCATCGTTTAAGAAGATATAATCCGGTGCCAGGGCCTCCAAGTCGGGGGCCTTGTTCTGACTAGAAGCCAGCTCCTCAAAGGATATTTCCTGCTCCAAGGTTTCCATGTTTTGCACCGTATCGGAACAACAATCCGAGTTAGGAAATTTTCTATCGTTTCCTTCCAACCAAGATCTTTAAAAGAAAGGGAGAATGAAACAATTTTATTCCGCTTAATATTGGCTGAAATTAGATCGGATCAATCCGTATAAGTACCTAGAATTTCGCCTATTTTTCGTATTCCTTCTTGGATTTCCGAATCTTCTCTGGCAAAACTCATGCGGATGGAATCCTCACCGTAACTATCTCGGTTACGCGTAACAGGATAGAAATATTTGCCTGGTACGATAATGACCCCTTTTTCTTTCAATAGGGGATATATTTCGGAAATTTTTTTGCGAAGTCCCGCGAATTGGACCCAAAGAAAAAAGGCACCCTCACTTTCGTGGATCCTATACTTTAACTTTCCCTTCCATTCTCTTCGGATAGAAGAAATTGCAAGTTCCCTTTTTTTGAGGTAATACGGTTTTACTATGTCTCGAGAGAGTTTAAGCCATTCTCCGGATCTCACAAATTCCAAAGCTATGTATTGGCCCAGATTTCCTCCTGCCAAGTTCAGAACTGCATTCGCTTTATTTAATGCTTTTATAATTTCAGGATCTCCTAAAACGAAACCGGTCCTGACACCAGGCAGGCCTATTTTAGAAAAACTGAAACTTTGGACCATTCCTTCCGAATGAAAAAGTTTCTCATCCGAAAAAATGATCCCTGGAAAAGGAAACCCATATGCGTTATCCAATAAGAACGGGATCTTTTTGTTTTTCGCAAACTTAAGGATCTGTTCTAATTCTTCCCTCTTCGCAACTCTTCCGGTTGGATTTGTAGGACGGGACAATACCACACATCCAAGATCCTCTTTTATATTATCAAAAGAAGAAGGGTCCAACTCATAACGAAATCCGTCTTCCGAAGTGGCGACTTCTTTGCCTAAAGAATAAGAGAAAGAGTCAGGATTAATAGGCTGGTCCAAGTAGCCTATGTATTCAGGTAAAACGGGTAAGAAGATTTTTTTAAAAGAGCCGTCCTCGAATCTTCCTGAATAAAAATTTAGCAAAAGATAAAACGCGTTTTGAGAACCGCTAGTGATCGCGATCCGGTCCTTAGAGATTGGGGTTCCGGTTTCGGAACTTAATAAGGAGGCAAGTGTTTCTAATGTTTCCTCTTTTCCTGTGGGAGTTTCATACTTTCCCAAAATAGAATCCCAGGCCCCGGATTCTGAGAATTTGTTTAAGATCTTTCTCCAAACTTCTTCTACTTCAGGGATTAAGGCTGGGCTTCCGCCGCCCAACATGGAGGTCCCCGGAGAAAGATTGCCCAGGTCCTCCATCAATTGGCCGATCCCTGTTTGGTTACGGAATCTGGCACCGAATTCAGAAAAAAGGAAATCTTGGCCCATAAGGTTATTCCACTTTTCTTTTTGCAAAACTGCCGAAAAGATAATCTAAGAGAGGAAGGAATTTTTTTATTCTCCTAACAACCTCTCTGGAGAGACCGATGCAAACGATCGATTCCATCGACTACAATGATATGTTGGATCCGAATACCTTGGACCTTCAGACCTACTTGGAAAAATATCCTTGGGACGAAAAATGGACCTCTTTGGCGGAGCCCATCGAAAAGCTTTGGAAATTCGATCTGGAAGTTTCTCCTGAAGAAGTATGGCCTTGGCTGATAGACACTTCTTCTTTTAATAAAAGGATAGATATTCCTGAAATGAAATTTCAGGAGATCAACGGCCGACTTTTCGGTAAGTCCAAAAACGCAGGTATCCCTGCCGAATGGGAAGAAGTTCCCTGGGAGTGGGAATACTGCAAACAACTCAATAACGCACGCATTTATTCCAAAGGATTCGCTTACTATGTAAGAGTCCGATATCTTGTTTATCCGCTGGAAGAAGGTTCCACAAGACTATTCGTGTACTTCGGCTGGATCCCTAAAGGTTGGCTCGGAAAAACTCTTTTAAAGTTCGGAATGATCCAACTCGAAAAAGCCTACGCCAAAGGTTTAAAAGGTGTAGTAGAAGACGTAATCAAAACAAGATCTTATAGTTGGCTAGGGCCGAGTGCGTTAAGTATAATCAAAGAATCCAAATCGGAAAAAAATCCGGTCTTTCCCGCCAGAATGCAGCAGATACGAGTCGGATATATTCGAGAAGGACAACCTAGGGAACTAGTTGATAGAGTTTTAAATTATATTTTAGACGCCGACGAATCCGATCTTTATCGGATCAGGATCAAATCATTATCCAAAGCTTGGAAGATCCCCGAAAAAGAACTACTGCTCGTATTTTTACACGGATGCAGATTGGGTTTATTTACAATGAGCTGGGATGTGGTGTGTCCGCATTGTAGAGGAGTCAGAACAGAAGCACAACATTTAGGAGATCTTCCTACAAGAGATACCTGCGAAGTTTGTGAGATACAATTCGAAGCTAACCAATTGAATTCTATAGAGATCACTTTTCATGTTCATCCTTCTATCAGAGAAGTGCAAAAAAGAATGTTCTGCGCGGCGGAACCGGCGACCAAAAGCCATATCAGATTCCAAAAATATTTGGATTCCGGAGAAACATATAATTCAAAACTTCTACTTTCTCCAGGAGTTTACAGACTTAGAGTGAACGGAGAAAAAAATTATTCTTTATTAGAGATCAAAGAAGAAGTCCCGAATGAAACCTTAGTTTGGAAAACAGACGAGACCCCGGAACAAATAGAGATCGCAGACCATCCTAAACTAATCTTGGAAAATCTTTCTTCTTCCAGAAAAGGTTTTGTGATCGAAGAAAGAAAAGAAGACCAAGATTGCCTCAGACCTACCGATCTATTCAATTTCCAAGACTTTAGAGATCTATTCTCCCAAGAGGCTCTTTCCACGGATCTGCAATTGGATATCGGAGTGCAGACTATCTTGTTCACGGATATTGTGGGCTCCACAAAATTCTATTATAATAAGGGAGACTCCGGCGCATTCTCCGAAGTCAGATACCACTTTGTCGAAGTTTATAAAGTAGTGAGAGAATTCCAAGGAGCAGTTGTCAAAACGATAGGAGACGCTGTGATGGCAGCCTTTCCTTCTCCCAGTGCTGCTGTAGAAGCTTCCGTAAGACTCCAAGAATTTTTCTCGGAAGAAAACACTGAGACTCCAATCCGAATTCGAATCAGTTTACACACAGGGCCTTGTTTGGCTGTGAACCTAAATAGTAATATAGATTATTTCGGGAACACGGTAAACTTTGCAGCAAAGTTACAAGCGATCGCAGACGGAGGAGAAGTGGTATTCTCAGAAACGGTCTTTAGAGAAAAACAGCTCCGCCAATTGATGACAGAAAAAGGTTGGAAAGTAAAAAGAGTGAAATTCCACCAAAGCTGGATCAATGAGGAAACCCAAGCTTATAAATTGGTGTTTAGCGGTTTAACTTCGACGGAAGAAACTAAATAAAAACCGAATTGCAAGAACTCAAACAAACCGGATAATACCCGAACCATAGAGCAAAATTATGATCTTTAAAATAGTCTCTTTTCTTTTAGCCGCTTATTTCATTTTCGCAGGTGCGGTTCAGTATAATGATCCCGACCCGCTGCATTGGATGTTATTATATTTCACTTCTTCCTTAGCTTGTATACTCGCAGCTCTTGATAAGGACAAACTTCCTTTATTGTATGCGGTCATCGGTATGGCTGGAATTGAGATCGCAGCTACGGTTGACGGGTTCTTCGATTGGCTACGAACAGGAAATGAAAATCTGATCACTGCAAAGATGACCGATGAAAAACCGTATATAGAATTAGGAAGAGAGTTTTTAGGAGCGTTGATCAGTATCGTAGTCATTACCTGGCTTTGGTATAGAAAACGTCCTAAAAATTCTAAGTAGCAGATTCCCCATGTCATCTCTTCCAAAATTTACCCAAAAGAAAAAAGGAAAAGCCCTTATCATAGAAGGTGGAGGAATGAGAGGTTCCTTTGCTGGGGGAGTACTTTCTTCAATGGCTCCTACTTACCCTCCTAGTAAATTCGATCTGATCGTTGCAGTCTCTTCCGGTTCTTGTTCTTCCGCATATTATGTTACGGAACCGAACCCTTCTTCCGAAGATATAGAAAGAGCACTTGATATTTGGAGAAAAGAATTAGCAGGAAATCATCTCATCTCTTTGTGGAATCTTTTTAGAGGCAAAAGAATATTAGACCAAGATTATCTAATAGATCATATTTTCCAAGAGAAGGTACCGATCAAAGTAGAGGTATTGAAACAAAAGAAGACCGTACCCTTCTATATTGTGGTCAGTAATTTTAGAACCTTACAGCCTGAATACATAAGAGCCACTTCTCAAAACCTTTTTCCTCTATTAAGAGCCGCGACTTCTTTGCCAATCGCAACCAAAGGATATGGCCTATTGGAAAACTCAAAGTATACGGACGGCGGGGTCTTAGATCCTATTCCGGTAGAAGCTGTATTATCCGCAGGTTATAAAGATATTACGGTCATTCTTACAAAACCTATGGATTTTAGATTAACTCCTACAAGTCCTTTGCTGGGAAGTTTGGCATTTCCTAAATTTCCGGAAATGGGAAAGGCATTTATAGAACAAAGATTTAATCGTTATAACCGGGCTATGGAAATACTGAACAATCCGCCTAAAGGGATCCGTTTCGAAATTATAGCCCCCGAAAAAACACTCCCTGCGGGAAGAATGACCACAAATGCAAACCTGCTAACCGAAAATGTTCGTTTAGGAATAGAGCTCGGAAAAAAGGTTTTTACTAAGTAAAAATCCCCTTAGGTCTGTCCAATTTCTAAAACCTCAATTGATATAAAGATATCAAAAGAGGTTTTATGAAACGTATCTTATTATGGTCCATCCTGACCATTCTACTACTCATCTCAATATTTATGAGCTTTGGGATTTGGTCCGCAAGCAATCAGTTATTATTTCCTGTTTGGAGAGATAACCAGGAATTCTCCGCGTGCAGCCCTGAAACGGAAGAACATTGGGGGCCATCCTGTGGAAATTTAAGAAATTCTAATGAATTCCGATTCGAAGAACTCAAGATAAAATCTATAAACGGATTCGATCTTCCTGCTTGGAAAATCGGCACACTCAAAAATGGAAAAGGAAAACCAAAAGGTGCCGTCCTTTTAGTACACGGAGGAGGAAGTGACAAGAGGGAAATGACAAAACATATCCGCTTCTTTTTGAAAAGAGGATTGGATGTTTTTAGTTTTGATTTCGGTTGTCATGGAGAAGCAGGCTGCGCGATCCCAGGACTCAGCTACGGTTATAGAGAATCCAAAGACGTGCTGTCTGTTTATCGGTATCTTTCAGAAAGATACGACCGGATCTACGCATTGGGAAGTTCCGTAGGAGCTTCTTCCATTCTGATCTCTTTGCCTGAGATGCAAAAACTATCTGCGGTAATCGCCGAAAATCCAATGTATAATTTTGAAAGATTGATCTTAGAATTTCCCGGAACCTCAAAAGATATTCCAGCTTTGTTTTCTTATCTTCTGATCCGACTCACTCAATTCAGAGGTAAATTCGAATCTATTCCAAGCCCCGCGAGTTCTTTAGAGAACGTCAATTCCGCTCCGATCTTATTCATTCATAGCAAAGAAGACCGGGTAGTTCCTTTTCAACAAAGCCAGGACTTAGCCAATATTTATAAAGGACCGAAAGAACTTTGGCTTTTGGAAAAAGGAGACCATGGTTCCGCTCGGAAGATAGATCCGGGTGAATATGAGAGAAGGTTGAATGCCTTTTTGGATCGTTTAAAATGATTTGAAAGATTAGAATGGGTTCGGCGTTACGCAGTCTCACTTCGAACCCCTCAGATTTTATTTTATTTGAAAAATTTCAATGGAGACGCCGGGGTTCGAACCCGGGTCCTATTGCGCCTCAATGGGGCCTCTACATGTTTGTCTTATGTTTTAAATCTCGAAAGGCCTTAGCCCACAAGCAGGCGTGTCCTTCCTATTCGATCCAAATACTCTCTAAATCGTGAACCGAAAACCGATCTAAAAAGTCTCCCGTTTAAGGCAGAAGAAAAACCACCGGGAGAGTAAGCCTTTCTTCCGTAGTAGCGATTAAGCTGCTAGTGCTAATTCGTTGTTAGCGTTTAATGTTTTGAAGGTTTTTAAGAGGCCCCTCACCCCTACATGCCACCACATCTTAACTACAACAGTCGAAACCTAATTCGTCCCCGTAGATTTAATGATTAGACTAAAAATCCGTTGAGCTAGTCAGGAAATCAAGAAAAAGTAGATCGGTTGGTGCTTCTATTTTGAAAATTTTCATTCTACTTGCCTCGGTTTTATTGTTCTATTGCGGGACTTCTTCTGCCCCAAAAATTAAAAATCCAGGTTCCAGGTTACCTCCCAGCGAATTGCAGGATGGATTATATGCGGTCCTAGTCGGAAAATCAGTTTATCCAAATCGTCTTACAAATTCGGACAAACAGGATGGGGAATCCGAAATCGCATTTTTATTCTATCTGATAAAATTAGAAAAACGTTATATTTTGATCGATACCGGGACTTCTTCCATATCGACACCTGAGATCACTGCACATAATTGGATCTCTCCTGATAAAATTTTAGGCGGAGCTGGGATCAAACCTGGAATGATAGGAGAGATCATTCTCACTCATTTTCATTCTGATCATTCAGGGGGTATAAGTCTTTTTCCGAATGCAAAAGTTTATATTACACCGGAAGACTGGGATTCTCTTAAAAAATCGAACCGATCTGCAGGCAGTAAATTCGCGGCTAAAGAGAGATCGGGAAAAATCCAATTCATAAATTCAAGTTTAGAAGTTTTTAAGAATTTTAGGATCTTATTAACTAGAGGACATACCCAAGGTTCAGTTGCCGTAGAATGGTTGGTCTCTCCAGGTAGAAAATTCCTGATCACAGGAGATGAATGTTATTGGGTAGAATTTTGCAAACAAGGACAAAGTCTTTCTTCGGAGGGGACCTTCTCCCTTTCCAATAATAAAGAATTTTTAGACTATGTTTCCGTTCTGTCTGGCAACGGGACTAAAATTTTAACAATGCATGATCCTGCCGTTTTATCTTTTGGAGAAGAGATATTTCCGAGGATCTATAAATTAGATTAAAAAAAATCCCCCGGATTTTTGGCCGAGGGATTTTCTAAAACACTGATCAGGATCTTAGTTCTTATTTATAAACTTTATCGATTCTCTTCTGATATTTTTCAGTAATCACGTGTCTTTTCATTTTGAGTAGGTTCGTTAATTCATCACCTATCTCGAAAGGTTTTTGAGCAATTACCACATGTTGGATCAATTCGAAAGACTTGAATCCGTGTTTAGTGCTATTATACTCTCTGATCTCTTTTTTGAAGAAATCGATCACTTTAGGATTGTCGATCAGATCCTTGATATCCTTAGCTTCGATACCGTTTTGAGACAACCAAGGTTGTAGAACTTCTAGATCCGGAACGATGATCGCTCCCAGAACTTTTTGGTCCTGACCGAATACCATGGATTGTTTGATATAAGGAGATTCGTCCATACGGTTTTCTATTGGAACCGGCTCTACGTTTTCTCCGCCTAACAATACAACGGTTTCTTTTGCTCTTCCCGTAAGTGTCAGAGTATGTTTGTAGTTGATGAAACCGATATCACCGGTGTTCAACCATCCGTCTACAATGGTCTTCTTAGTGGTTTCAGGATTTTTGTAATATCCTTTCATCACTTGAGGCCCTTTGATATGAACGATACCCTTTACTCCAAGTTTACCGGCAACAAGTTGTCTTTCATCGCTGATATGAGTCAGCACGTTTCCATGATCGTCTCTCAACTGAAGTTCAGTTTTAGGAACAACATATCCTACGGAACCGATGATCGGATGATCGTAATGACGAACTGAGATCACAGGAGCACTTTCAGTCATTCCGTAACCTTCTAATACTAGAAGTCCGATATCATTGAAGAAATTATCCACGTGACGTTGTAAAGCTCCACCGCCGGATAAGGTTCCTCTCAGACGTCCACCAGTTGCTTGGCGGATCTTGGAAAGAACGATAGCGTCCAAAGTTTTGAAGTTGAAGATAAGCCCTAAAATCGCAATGGTCAGCAGAACCGGCGCTAAGAATGCCAACTCAGGCTTATACATCTTGATATAGGAATATCCCACCGCACTGATCAAAGAAACCGTGAATGGTCCAAATAGTATCACTTGAGCGATCGCTTTGACTGCAAGAGCCAAAGATTGGAAGATATTACGGTTTTCATAATCCACTTCTTTTCCGGTTAGGAAACGAACCCCTGCGTTATAGTTCTTAGAGAACAGATACGCGGTATTGAAGAGGAATTTACGGACAGGAGGGGTCTGCTTAGGGTCGTTGATCTTATTATAGATCCCAGTATAAATACTTTCCCAAACCCTTGGAGCGGAAGCCATGAATGAAGGTCTGGCTTTTGCCAGGTCATTTTTTAGATCCGAAACCTTGGTATAGAAAGTGGAAATCCCAAGAGAGATCGCAGAATATTCTACAACTCTTTCGAAGATATGCCATACAGGTAGAATAGACAGCATACTGTCGTCATCGCGAATAATCGATTTTTTTAGGATCAAAGGAACAACATGTTCCATCTGGTGAGCCATGTTGGAGTGCATGAGCATTACACCCTTAGGCATCCCGGTTGTTCCGGAAGTATAGATCAAAGTGAATAGATCATCAGGTTTGATACCCTCGATCCTTTTTTCAGTCTTGTGTCCGCCTTTAGATCTTAACTCTTTTCCTGTTTCAATCAGATCATAAAGATGCAAAACTCCTTTCGCTTTTGTTTTGCTATCTTTATCCATAATGATGACGGTTTCCACGCCTTTCAATTTGGCTTTGTTCTTAACAAACTTCTCGTACATCTTATCGTTTTCTAAGAAAACTACGGAAGCTTCGGAGTGAGTTAAGATATATTCCATCTCGGAATCGGTTACGTCAGTTCCTCTTGGAACGTTTGCACAACCGGAGAGTAAAACTCCCGCATCAACTATGATCCATTCCAAACGGTTATCCGCTAACACTCCGATATGTTCGCGGGCCTTCACGCCTAAATCTATTAGCGCTTCTGATAAAGCGAGACCTAGATCCACTAATTGTTTAAAACTGGTCGGTTGATATTCTTTATTTTCATCCTTCGACCAAAACGCCGGTCTGTCCCCATAAGACTCAGCGGCCTTAAGGTACATGTCTGCTAAATTCTTGTACATTGGAGTTATTCCTTTGAAGAAGGGATATATTTCGCTTATCTCAATAAAGCGCGTTTACGTTAATGTGAGAAGTCGACCCGTCAACTAAATTTTAGAAGAAGTCAAAGCGTAGGTGCAGTGCAAAATCGAAGAAGAGATATATAAAAGGAGAAAACTCCGCTCGAGAGGACCTCGAACGGAGTGAGAAAGGAAAAATATTACTGTTGTTCTTCGCCAGCGCCTTCTTCTGCAGGAGCAGGAGTAGAGTCAGACTTGGTTCCTTCTTCTTTTCCTTTTTTGGAATCTTTCTTATGCTTCTTGTGGTGTTTTTTCTTACCTTTTTTCTTCTTAGCTTTCTTTTCTTTTTTCTCAGCTTTAGAAGCGCCAGCATCTTCAGTCTTTGCAGGAGCATCGCCGGTAGTCTCTTGAGCGCTTACTCCGGTGAAACCGAAAAGAGCGATTGCAGACACAAGAAGGGTAACAAGAATTTTTTTGAATAGGTTCATTATGATCTTCCTATAGAAACTTTGGTTTGTGTCGTAATTTTATTATTATGCGAAGCAAATCAAATCCATTTTACATAAAAATCAGATTTCATCCACAGGAGGGACCCATTTGCTCGGGATTGCTACAGCGAGTGACAGACGGTCCAAAAATTTATCTTTCGGGATCTCATAAGCTCCCAGATTCAAAGTGACCGGGTTCATCTGCTGGGTATCGAATAATGTGAAACCGTCCTTCTTCAATGCTTCAAATAGAAAGTAGAGCCCGATCTTCCCGAAATCAGGTAAAAAGGAGAACATGGACTCTCCGGCAAAAAATTTACCGATGGCAACACCATACACTCCCCCGCCTAACCGTCCGTTTTCGTCCCAAACCTCTACACTATGAGCATAACCTTCCTTATGAAAGTTCGTAAAACCCTGTAAAAAGTTCTCCGTTATCCAAGTTTGCTCTTCCGTTCTAAATGCACAGCAACGCATAACTTGTTCAAATGCACGATTGAATGTGACTGTGAATTTTTTTTGGCGAATTCTTCTGTGAACTCTGGAACTAATATGAAGAACATTTAGGTCAAAGATAGCCCTCGGATCCAAAGAAAACCAAAGTAAAGGTCTATCCGCCCAAGGAAAGATACCTCGGGTATAAGCGTATATAAGGCGATCCGGTTTTAGGTCTCCGCCAATTCCTACGACCTCCTCTATTGAATATCTAGGATCTGCGAAAAAATCGGAAAAGTCCCGGATAGGAGAATATTGATTTTGTCTGGGGTTTTCCATTTATTCCAAGAGAAGAGGATATGATTCTTCGACCGAGTATATCTGACCGTTCGCTCCGCTGCGACTAGAAAATAGATGGAATTCCGACACTGGAACTATGTCGGTTTTGAATTGGGAGAATTCATTCAAGTATAGATCTAAACGTTTTTCCGGGGTTCTTTTGAATCTACCTATAGTAATATGAGGCCTGTAATCCCTTTTATCAATGGAGAAACCTTCTCTTCTGAGAGTGGATTCCAAAACTTTTTGGAGCTTTTTCAATTCTTCAGAAAGTGTCACACCCGCATATAGGATCTCGGGAAATTTATTACCGAAAAATCCTACACCTTCGATCTCTAATGAAAAACTTTTTTCAGAGACTTGACTACAGATCTCGGAGGCCCTTTCAATCTCTTCCGGTTTTAACTCTCCTAAAAAAACCAAGGTGGTATGAAAATTTTCGGGAGAAACCCAGCGAATCTCTTCCAGCCCGAAACAGATCTTTTCCAGATCCGATTTTATAGGATCCGGAAGAACCAATCCTAAAAAACTTCTCATTCGAGATCCACTCCGGAAACTCTTCTAGCTCCTCTGAGAGAATTCACCAAAATGATCTTAGAGGCGAGACTCAGATCTTGTTTAGAAATTTTCTTTTCCTTCGCTTTTAATTTTCGGATCCATTGTTTACGGGCTACTCCAGGAAGAATTCCTTCTTCCAAAGAAGGTGTGATCCATTCACTATTTAACAAAATAAAAATAGAATGAATGGATCCTTCCGTTAGATAACCATCCGTGTTTGTATAGATCTTGTCCAAATAACCTTTGGAAACTGCAGACTCATAACCGGCCGAATAAATTTCCCTGATATTTGTCTTATGATAAAAGAACCGATTTTTTTTATCGGTAGAAGTTCCGCTGAACAGTACCTTCCCCTCTTTTGGACCCGGCTGAAATTCGGAAACTTCTGATTGGAATTCTCCGTTAGGCAAAAGGATCATTTTCACTCTATATTTTTTATCGGAAGAAACCTTGCCTGCGACTTCGTTAACTGCGGATTCCCATCCTTCTTCTTTCCAAACGAACCCGAGTTCCTTTGCGGATGTTTTCATCCTATCTTTATGATCTTTTAAAAAATAGATCTTTTTTCTTTTGCAGATAGTAGTTGTAAACAAGTGAAAATTTTCTTTCGTATCATTCAAAAACTTTGCTTTGGACCAGCATTCTTCCCATTCCGCATTCGGATCGGAACCGATCGTAATTCCGGAGCCTACTCCCATTCTTCCTTTTTTTTGCCCGGAAGTACCCTGCAAAAATTCAAGAGTACGGATCGCAATGGAAGAAATTTCTTTTTGAGGAGACAGATAGAATATTCCCCCGGTATAAACTCCTCTCTTTTTTTCCAAACTAGCTATGATCTCTGCAGATCTTTTTTTAGGAGCCCCGGTGATGGAACCTCCCGGAAACAATGCTTCTAAAATATCTGTCCATTTTATATCCGAAGAAAGTTCGGATCTTACCTCGCTGGTCATTTGGAAAACTGTAGGATATTCTTCGATGGAAAAAAGTTTAGAAACTCCGACTGAGCCGGGCAAAGATATCCTTCCCAAATCGTTGCGGAGAAGATCGGTGATCATTAAAT
The DNA here is from genome assembly GCF_004770895.1 of Leptospira dzoumogneensis. Taxonomy (NCBI): domain Bacteria; kingdom Pseudomonadati; phylum Spirochaetota; class Leptospiria; order Leptospirales; family Leptospiraceae; genus Leptospira; species Leptospira dzoumogneensis. The sequence continues at coordinate 354,442 of NZ_RQHS01000019.1, forward strand.
TTTCCGCTCTATCCTTTTCAGATTCCGAAAGTTCCAATTTCAATTTTTGATCTTCCGCCGGATCTTTTCCTCTGGGTCTGGTTCCTTTCATAGGAACGGTTCTGATTTGATTTGATTTTCTTTCCCAAAACAATTCCGGAGAAAAGGAAAGAATATCCTTTTGTATAGGGAGAGAATCTCCCGTGTGGATCCAAGCCTCGTATGGAACAGGCTGTTTTTTTCTAAGCTCAAAAAACAATCGTTCCAGAGAACCTTCCAATTCTATTTCCAAAGGAAATGTATAATTGACCTGATAAATATCTCCTTCATATAGAAAGTTGCGGATTTTATGAAAATTTCTCTCGTATTCTTTTAGATCCGTTTCAGATCCGATTTTTGCAGAATAACCTTTGTCCTTAAATTTGGATTCCCATTCCGAAATTTCAGCCTGGCTCAAGGTCTTAGGTTTTGAAAAAATCCCGAACCAGAAAAGTGGATCTTCCGAAACTTCTTCCATATTGTCAGGATTTAAAAATAAATCCCCTGCTTCGTAGGAAATCCAACCGGCCGCATGGGATCCTTGAGAGACCTTGTTTTGAATTTCTAAGAGGAATTTCCTTGCTTCACTTCGTCGATTAGTAGTAAGAATCTCATTCGGCTCAGTTAGAACTAGGCGTCCTTCTGCAGAGAAACCTTCTCCTAAATAAATAAAGGGTTTCCTGGAGTTTTGAAATAGATCGGAAATCATTTGGAAAAGGTCTTAAAACCTTATTCTCAGGATCTTCCGAATCCTAAAAGCGAAATGAATAAGATTCCAAGATTAATGTTATCTCGATCCCTAAAATTCGTCCAAACTGCCGCGAAATTTCTTCTGGTAGCTTCCGTTTATTTTCTTTTAGGAAAATTCGGAGAATCCTTCGGGACTTTTTCGGATTACGCTTCTCCGATCTGGCCCGCATCCGGTTGGGGACTGGTCACTCCTTTATTATTCGGAAGAATTTCTTTCTTCGGGATATTTGCAGGTTCCTTTTTATACAATTGTCAGATCCGACATGAGAATCTTCCGGGACAAGATCTAAGTATTTATTTCGGGGCAGCATTGCTCATCGCATTCGGAAGCACCCTACAATCTTTCACCGGAGCTTATTTATACAAAAAGTTTATTCCGGAATTGGATCTTACTAAGAAAACATCCTTCGTTCTTAGATTTCTTTGGATAGAAACATTAGTCTGTATCATCGCAGCAACTATCGCTTGTTTCGGACTTTTATTTTTAGGAATTTTAGATCTAGAAAAACTTTTTTCTACATGGATCATTTGGTGGATGGGAGATTCATTAGGAGTATTCGTATACTTTCCGTTTTTCTTAAGTTGGTTGGGCCCGGGAGTCGCAAGATTCCAAGTCCATTCTTGGAAAGAAAGTGCAGGGCTTGTCTCCTTCTTAATTTTATTAGGTGGAGGGATCTTTTACTTCTTTAGTATCAATGAAGTTCCTGCATATTTCCCGCTTTCTTATCTTCTGATCGTAGTCATCGCACTTGTTTCTCTCAAATTCGGAGGAAGAGAATCTTCTCTTGTTCTCATCATCGCTTCTATCGTGGCAATCTTAGGGACCGCCCAAGGACATTCTTATAATTTCCCCGCTTCTAAAGAAGTTTCTCTTCTTCTATTACAAAGTTTTCTTTCTGCGATCTCGATTGCTTCTCTTCTCGCCTTATCAGTAATACGTGAAAGAGTAGATGCACAAGAGGAAATCTACCACTCTCATAAAAGATTAGAAGATCTAGTTGCGGAAAGGACCCAAGAACTGGATCGTTCTTATCGATTTTTAGGAGCAAGTGAAGCAATTTATAAGGGTTTATTCGAGAATATTCCAATCGCAATTTTAGAATGTGATTACTCGGAAGTAAGAAGAATGATGGGCGAATTGCCCGAGATGTCCCAAAAGGAATTCGCTAAATTCCTGAAGATGAATCCCAAATTCGTTTCAGAATGTTATGAAACGGTAAATGTAATAGATGCGAATAAAGAATCAGTTCGATTATTCGAAGCAAGTTCAAAGGAAGAAGTCCTATTCCTAGCCCGAAATTTTTTCAGAAAAGGAAACGATCATTATTTCAAAAAACTCCTGACCAGAATCCGTTATGGAGCAAGAGTACTTCATACAGAAACCACATTATCCACCTGCAACGGAAAACAATTTGAGGCATCCATTCGCTGGTCTTTGGCGCCGGAGTTCGAAGACACATTCTCTTCCACTATTATAACGGTTACAGAGATCACCGATAAAAAACAGGCGGAGAGACAGTTAAAATCTTCCTTAAAAGAAAAGGAAGTGATGCTGAAGGAAATCCATCACAGAGTAAAAAACAATCTGCAGGTGATTTCCAGTTTATTCAATCTTCAGTCAGAATACGAAAACGATCCTAAGATCCACGAGGCATTTACCGAAAGCCAAAACAGGATACAAACTATGGCGCTCATCCACGATGAGTTGTACCAATCCAACGATCTGGGAAATGTGGAATTTTCAGGATATTCCAAAAGGCTTGCGGAGAAGATCAGGTCCGCTTATAAGATCGGAGCGGAAACGAGAGTGGATGTGATATCTAATCCTATCCATTTAGAGATCAGCATTGCAATTCCGCTCGGACTTGCGTTGAATGAATTACTCACAAATTCTTTCAAATATGCGTTCCCCCATAATTTTTCTCCTTCAGATGAAAGACCAAAGATCCAAGTCAGACTTCAGAAAAAAGAGAATCTAGTAATTTTAGAAGTTTCAGACAATGGGGTCGGTTTACCCAACGAGTTGAATCCGATCGCAACTCATTCTTTCGGGCTAACCTTGGTCCAAGTACTAACCAAACAACTAAAGGGAAAATTGGATTTTTCCAGTTCCAAAGATCATGGAGCCAGTTTCCAAATCCGTTTTGAACTTCCAAATTAGGAAAATTCCTTGCGAACTAGTTCTCCAAATCGGAGTAAGTAGAACATGAGAACAAAGCCTCCTAGTCCGATCGCCAACAGGGCAGAAGCAAGAAGAGAACAAATCCTGGAAGCAGCGCTGGATGTATTCTCCGAAAAAGGATACCATGAGGCAGGGATCGCGGACATAGCCGGAAAATTAAATATAGGTCATGGGACCTGTTACCGTTATTTTAAAAATAAATTAGATATCTTACATGCATTAGTGGATCGCATCCTTCTAGGATTATTAGAAGTGGTTCGTAAAGAAAGTCCTGAAAAATCAAACACGATAGAAGAATACAGGAACCAAATCAAAAATATAGGCTTGGAACTATTTCAACTTTTCAGTAAGGACCCAAGACAGGCAAAGATCGTTTTTTTCGAAGCAATGGCCTTGGACGAGACCGTAAAAAGAAAGGTGCAGTTAGGAATAGATAAAAGCGCCAGGCTCACAGAGTTGTATCTGAAGAACGGTGTGAAAAAAGGATTTTTAAGAAAAGAATTGGATACCCGTATCGCATCCCAAGCAGTCAACGCAATGATGTTCGAAGGCATACGTATCAATCTGTCTTCTAAGGTAGATTCCAAATTTGCAAAACGTTGGCTGGAAGAAATGCCCACCCTTATGTTGGAAGGAATGGGCAAACGTTAAACTCTACCTCTATAAAGTAAGGAACTGCACTAGATCTTTTGCAGTGATATCCGGAATTTCTTCCATAGGAATATGACCCGCGCCTTCATAAGTGATAAACTTAGAATTCTGAAGATCCTTAGTCCAGTTCTGTGCGTATTCCAATTTTAACCAATGATCTTCTTTTCCCCACATGACCAATGTAGGAGTTTTTACCGACTTGATCCCTGCTGAAATTTTAGGATCGGTAAACTTCTCCCTGGCAGTCCTGAAAAAATAATTATAGGCCTGTCTGTTCCCTTCTCTTCTGGAAAGATCCACATATCTTGTTTTGATCTCAGGAGTGATCTTGGAAGGATCTCCGTAAACCTCATCCACACTTTTTTCCACCATAAAACTAGGAAGCATATGACGCGCAAACGGACTTACGATAGGATTACTTCCTAAAGCGATCATAGGAGGCATAGGCTGCGCGTAACCGGCAGCATCTATCAATACCAGCTTTTGAACTTTATTAGGATATTTTAATGCATAATTCCAGGAGATATAACCACCCATGGAATTTCCGACCAAATAGAAAGAATCCACTTTTAAATAATTCAGGAATCGGTTTAGTACTTCTACACCTTCTTCCAAATTTAACTTTTCCAGATCTTCAGGAGGGCCCGTAAGACCGTGACCGGGAAGATCGATACGGATCACTCTATAACGGGATTTTAATAGCTCCGCCCATGAATCCCAAGTATGTAAAGAAGAACATACCCCATGCAGCAGTATGATTACAGGACCTTGGCCCTCGTCCCTATAATGGATATTCAGATCCCCGATCGGAGCGAACTTCGACTCTGAGTTCGTATACTTCGTTTTCAAATCCTCTAAGGGATCGGAGCCGATCCCTAAAGCTCTACAATCAAGTAGAACGATGAGAAGTAACATTAAGCTTATTGCTGTTCTTTTCATAATTTCCCTATTTAATGAAAATTCCCATCCAATCGGAATGACAGATACGTCATTCCGGCCTCAAAGTAAAACATGTTTTTCTTTGAAATTTTCGGTTTCCCCTATTGACAAAAACTGAATGACATGTCATTCTTATATTTAATCAAGGTGAGGAGTTAGAATCCAATGGTTCAAGTGGATGTTTTTTGGGCCTATGGCCTGGGAGCCGGTTATGCAATGGCCGCGGCTCGCCAAATAAAAAAATTGCAGGCAGGTGAGACCATAGCAGGTTCTATTCCTTCCATCAAAAAAGAAGAGAAGAAGGTCCCATTTTGGAAGAATACCTACTTCATCTCCAATCTTCTTTATTTAGGTTTATTATTCGCTCCGTCCGGTCTGTACCTGGTTTGGCAATTTACTAGCTGGGAAACAATGCACGCCGGCGATAAGACAATGCCTGGTTGGCTTGTGGCTTTATTCGGTTTAACGAATATTTCCCAAGGGATCTTGGGCTTTTGGGTAGTTTGGAAATTGTTAGAAGCTGGAAAAAATTTCTTGGCTTACCTGCAAGTTCCCGCGGGTTATTTCGGAATGTTCTTCATCCTAGTACATGGATGGGATGGAACAGGTTATAAAAGATTTTTTTCAGAGTCTGTGGAGCAATTCCAAACGTGGACCTGGGGAACTGCAGCCAACTGGTTAATATCCGATGTTGCAATCACATTGTATGTAATGGGCGTGATCTTAATTCCAGTACTGATCGTTTCTCTTCTAAAGATCGAAAAAGAAGGTTGGGAATTGGGCGGCTCCGGAGAATTTTCAGTTAAAAAATCTCCATCCGCTTTTTCTTCTACCATCGCGTTCTTGGCGACTGTGTTTGTGGGTGCGTTAGGGTTTGCGATTATTTCCAGTGTGATCATTCACCAATTGGGCTGGATACTAGGAACAATTGCTTCCGTTCTAGTAATTTATACTTTAGGAATTTCTAAATTTGGATTATTTCAGATCTTTTATAAGAGTGTTTTACAATCAGAATCTAAAACCGGCAGCAAACTACAAAGTGTTCGTTCTGCGGCTTAAGAATCGCCTTCTTTAGAACCGTTCAAATTTTTGGCTCTGGAGAGTTAATCTCCCAGAGCTTTTTTGTATTCTGCGATTAGAAGATCCGGATTTTCTCGGCCGATAGAAATTCGGATCAGACTTGGATCCAGTCCAACTTCTTTTAAAAATCCTCTTCCTGCTTCTGTGGAAACTAACTCATAATGAGCTAAATACATGTACAACATGTTCAAAGTGAATTCGGTTCCGAAACTTGGTCCTTTTAATAATCTTAAGGAATTGTAAAATGGTTCCAGAGGAACTCCAGGTTCGATCGTGATCACTCCACAATGAAGGTCCTTATCTCTTGCGATCTTAGAAAAATTCCCATGATTTTCTTCGGAGCCGCTCCAATGGACGGCTTTGATCTTAGGATGATTCGAAAAGAAGTTCGCAAGTATCGCAGCATTCCTTCCGATCTCTTTGACCCTCTCTATATAACCTTCTAACTCGAAGGACATACGTTCGCAGTCTCTGATATAAGGAGTTTCTATAAACTCAGTGGAATCTTTTTTTAATCTTTCAAAGTACGGAGAAGAAGGATTCAGAAATAATGCTCCCATCATCACATCCGCATGTCCGGACGCGAATTTGGTTAAACTTTCCACGATCACATCCGCATAAGGAGAGAGATCCACAACTGCGGAACCTGCCACGGATATATCCGCTACCAATGGAATTCCGTATTTTTCCAAAAGTTTTTTAAGTTCAGGGTAATCAGGTACTTGGATGAGAGGATTGGTCGGGGATTCGGTAAGGATTGCGGCTACTCTATGGCCTTCTTTAGAAAGGAATTCTTCCAGTTCTTTTAGATCGACTACATCGTGGAATATATGAGAACCTCTAGAATATTTTTCTAATATTCTAATATTGTCTACGTACAACCATCCGAGTCTAAGCCAAATATCTTTTCCCTCTTCTGCGCGAATCTTGTCCAATGCTCTGAAAGCCGCGTAGACTGCGTTCATTCCGGAAGTCGCCAGATAGACTTGTAAGTTTTTGCCCGGATATAAGGAGGATAACGATCCTTCTACACGTTCGTACGGTTTTTCTTTTCTGGATCCTTCCTGATAGATGGAATCGATAAGTCCTTTTTTAAATAAGTAATCTTCCGCCTTACGAGAAGATAATAAACATCCAGTATGCTGGATAAAAGATAATATTTTGGATTCGTTTTCTTTATGAGGAGGAATGGTTAAGGTGATGATCCCTTCGTCTTCTATAATTCTTGCGCCTTCTACCTGGAAAAATGAAACGATATGGTCTGCGGCTTTGCGGGAGTTTACGATAAACTGAGGCCCGTCTACTCCCTTGGTCTCTCTATTATAATCTAAGATTTTTTCTATATAAGCATGAGCAACAAAGCGGGGATATCCTGCCTTGAGTCTGGAAAGAGTTTCGGTTCTTTTTTCTTCGTATCCGATTACGTCGGCGACTTCCGGAAGGCTCATGGAAACCGCATGTATGTTTTCAAATGGTATTCTTTCCCCGCAGATCCTACGATGCGGTTCTTCTATCTCTAGTATCATACTCTGATTACCATCGCAAAATTTTAGGCAGAAACATCAACTTTATTCGGTTGGACGAACAGAAGTCTAAAACGGTTCTAATTTGCCTGTGAATTTGCGAGGCGCTTGACTCTGTCTTCTTCCGTTAAGGCGTTGATCAGGTCGTCCAAATCTCCTTCCATTATAGCAGAAAGATTATGACTAGTAAATCCGATCCTATGATCCGTACATCTTCCTTGAGGAAAATTATAAGTTCGTATTCTTTCGGATCTGTCTCCTGAACCGACCATCTGTTTTTTTAGAGCATCAGCTGCGGCTTTCTTTTCTTCCGCCTGCTTTTCCAATATCCTGGCGCTCAAGATCCTCATCGCTTTTGCTTTATTCTTGTGTTGGGACTTTTCATCCTGACAAGCAACTGCGATCCCGGTCGGAATATGAGTGATACGAACTGCAGAGTCAGTGGTGTTAACGTGCTGACCGCCGGATCCGGAAGAACGATACACATCCACTCTCAGATCATTTTCATTTATATTGATCTCTGATTCTTCCGCTTCTGGTAAAACCGCAACCGTAACAGCGCTTGTGTGGATCCTTCCTCCGGATTCAGTTGCAGGAATTCTTTGTACTCTATGAGTTCCCGCTTCGAATTTAAAAAGATCGTAAGCCTTATCATTTTCCATCGCGAAGATGATCTCCTTTAATCCGCCTATTCCGGTGGGAGAAGAATCTATGATCTCATGACGGATGCCTTGTTTGTCCGCGTATTTGGTGTACATTCTAAACAGGTCGGAAACAAATAGTCCTGCTTCTTCTCCGCCCGTTCCTGCTCTTATCTCGAGTAGTATATTTTTGCCGGAATTAGGATCCGGAGGAAGAAGTAGGATTTCCAACTCCTTCTCCAAACTTTCTATCCTTTCTTCCGCTTCTTTGCGCTCTTCTTCGTACATGGAGCGCATATCCCCGTCTTTTTCGGTTTTTAAAAGTTCTTCGGCGTCTTTTTTGTTCTGAATTAATTTTTGGTATTCGGTAATTTTATCGAATAAGGGCGTGAGTCGGGAACGTTCCTTATAAAGTCGTTTTAAATCATCCGGATTGGACGCGGTTGTGAGTTCGTCCGATATTTTGAGGTATTTTTGTTGTATTTTTTCTAGTCTGTCTAACATAGAAACCGTATCCCATTGCCTTGGTACCTTACTCCTCTACATGGAAAACTACAATTCGATTCTTTCAGCAGTTTCCGATCAGATACTGAATCTTTTATCCGGTCTTCATTCCTATCGCAGCCCCTATGCTAAGACCATAGGATCGCCGGATGAGCTCATCCAAGAGTTAACCCAAAAATCTTCTCTCCAAACCGGAGCTGCAAGTGCGGCACTTGCCCTTCCCCAAGGACGTTTGGGACTTGTTACATTGGCTCCCGAAATTATTTTAGTCTTAAGGCTCCAAGGTAAATTGGTAAAAGACATCGCCGCTTTATATGGAAAAGAGCATCAGGTGACTTCGGAACTTATGGCTTATTGTTTATTCAAGGATAAGACCTCATTCTTCAGAAATGTTCTGAAAGATGCCGGCGCAAGGGTTTTGATCCGGCCGATGGCTTGGAATCTTTTGCAAGAAGCAACCTATCAGATCGCAAAGGGATTGATTAAAGGGAAGAAGTTTACAAAACCTAAAAACGGATTTTGGCTCCCGATTTTCGGGTCCTTACTCTCCGGGGGATATTCCTTTTTGGAAACTCGCAATGTAGCGTCCAGAGCCCAGAAATTATTTTCCAAAGATATTATCAGCGTCCAATCGGACGAGCCTTGGGCTGAGGAAACTGCCTGAATTCAAAATCTAAGTTCCATCGAATGATCAAAGTTTTATCTTTCTTATTGCTGGTTTTTCTTTCCTGGAATTGTAAAAGTAAACAGGAAAGTTTAATAGAAGAGATCCAAGAACTACTAGAAGAGCAGAATTATGAAAAGGCTTCCGGTCTCTTAAAAGACTATCTAGTAAAACCGAAATCAGACGACGATATTCTTTCTTCCGAAAAACCGGAAACTCCTAGGATAGTCGAATTATCTTACGACAGAAAAAGACTAGTCTATCTAGAAGATAGCAAACTAGTTTGGAGAGATACAAGCGATGGATCCAACGGTTCCAAAAGTTTGGACGAGGTTCCTGCATCTCTTGCGGTTTCCTTAAACGCTAACTTTGCATTGGCGGAATATCCGATGACAAACGGCTGCCGATTATTCGCTATTTCATTAAAAAATAATGATCTTCTATATGAATCAGGCGCTCAGATCTCTTGTAGGAATAGAGGCGGGATCTCGGACGACGGTTCTAAAATTTACTACTTCGTAGATAATCAGCTCTATGAGGAAAAAACAGTAGAGCCTAGGACTCCTAAGTTGATCGTCTCTAAAGAAAAGATCACTCCTCCTTTTACGGGACTCAAAGCCAGATTCTTTTTATATCCGATCGGAAAAGATTTCTTACTCTTCTCCGGAAACGCAGGATCTTATTATTTATACTATTTCCAACCTGATAAAAAATCAGTGGAGAAAATAGACCAAGAAGTTATCAGTCCGTTGATCTATTATGGTACAGGAGACTCCGCATACTATTTGGGAGGTTCCATAGGCAGGCTTCATTTAAGAAGGTTGCAACTCGGAAAAGGCAAACCTTCCAGCAGTAAACTATTTACGATCAGCAGAAAAGAGATCAATCCTTGGAAACTTCCTGGTAAAAACGAATTCGTTTCCAACTATTCCGGCAAAGTCCATCTTTGGGGACCTTCTCGCAAAAGCCAGGTCTTACCTTTACTTTGTGAAAGGATCTGGCTCGTAGATCAGAACAAGGTCCTTTGTGAGAACGAAAAAGGCGGATTATACCTAACCGGCTTGGATTTTCCGGAAGAAGATTGGAGAATTCTCAAATTGTACGAAGAAGCCAGAGACAAATAGTTCAGAAAAAGATATTGATGATCAGGTTTCCCTTTTGGCCTTCGATCGGCTCAGGGGAACCATAACGTGTCTTTGCGAAACTTTTTGCCGGAAATTCTTGGTTGTACCCTTTGCCGGAAAACTGGACTTGTCCGCTGGATTCAAAAGAAGAATTTTTGATCCACTCTCTAAACTTGCCTTCGTCTTCTTGAGAACCAAGTCCGATCAATTTGCTTACGTAAGTTTTCTTAACGATCTCTTCCATTTGAGAAGATTTTAGATCTTCTGTGAATAAGATCCCTAATCTGCCGGAAGGTAAATTTGCCACCCATACTTCCGGGAGAATTTCTTTTTCGGAGGCCGCAACCTGTGCGACTTCTGGTTTTTGAGTAGAAGTTCTAAGCAAAGAACCTTCTAGAAACTTTCCGGATGAGTCGAATATGTAAGCTCTTTCTTGCCATTCTCCCGGTTTAATAGAAAGTTTTCCCTCTTTCACTTCAGGAGAAGGTAGGCAAATCGATCCTGCTAAGATAGAAACTCCGTACATCTTTGCTATATCACCGAAGATCCTTTCGTATCTTTCTTTAGAATCTTGAGCGATCTCGAAAGATACCGCTTCTCCATTCAATACATGGGAGAAGTTTTTAATGGAGATCCTTTGGAAAAATACGGCCCAGTTCCAAGCAGAGTCGATATTCTCAAAATCCAAAAGTTCCTTTCTGGAATCCATTAGGAAAAAGTAATTTCCTATCTCAGGAGGAAATACAACGATCGTTGAGTTTTGCAGCCAGCCTTTTTCCTTTGCAAGAGCAAGAGGCTCTTCTAACCAGGCTCTGAATCTGTCTTCTCTAGTAAAATATTCAGGTTTGAATTCCAACTGAACTATGAGTAAATTTCCGGACCTTCTGTCCCAGCCCAAAGAAACGGATTTGGTTTCTTTTTTAGAGATCCTTTTTTGGAACTCTTCTTCGCTTAAAGAAACTCCGGAGAGAAGCCATCCGATAAATGCAAAAATCGGAACAAGAACCAAAGATGCGAGTGCATTCCTTACGAATGGGCTCATGCTAGCCAACCTTTAGGATCTAATTTGCCGTCAGGAATGAGAGGAACATATTCCTTTTGGTACAATTGCAGAGCATCCAACATATATTCGAAAAATAAAGGTTTAGGATCGTAAGTGGCAGCGTCGACCCAGGAAATATAATCATGCTCGTCGGAGAGGGTAATCTCGCCTGATACAAATTCTCCATGATAAGCAACGATCACACATGGATGATTTCCATCACTGACTCTATGTTTATGGATTAGGATCGGTCGAGGGTGGATCTTGATCTCGCAAGCTTCTCCCATTTCTTCTTTTAACTCTCTGGATAAACTTTCCAGCCAATCTCCGTAAAATTCGTCTTCGTTCATTCTTCCGCCGGGAAGATCTCCGAATCCGGATTTGCGGTCTCTAAGAATGAGAAGTTCCTTTCCTTTTCTCAAAAAAACCTTTTGTGTGATTTGAAAAAAACCGTGTTTGCTCAAAGTTTTATCCCTTTCAGCGACCTTTAGGAAGCGAGTCACTAAATACTCGCTCAGGAAGCTTTATGCCTGACAACCACTTTTATATTCTCCGGTTTTCTTGCGTCCGTATACGCTTCCGGTATGGATCCGGAATCAAATTCTTTACTGATCAAGTTTTCAGAAACGGATTTTAAAAATCCAGGTTCGGATGCCAGAAGCTCCCTGGTTCGAACAAAGTCCCCACATCTACTTGTGCTCAAAATTCCGCCGCCTGAAATCCAATCTAAAAACAAATTGGATTCTTTCCCTGAAGACTTAGAGATCAAAATAAAACCTCTTGGTCGAACTAAGGATTTTTCTTCCTTTGCGTCCGGACGGATCACTAAATCTAGTTCGGAAGAAGAATCTACAATTGCCAAATCGAATCTAGGAAGAGTGCCGGTAAACTTTTCAGACTCTAAGAATTGATTCCCTTCTTCGATCGAACCGGTAAAGATCCGGATTTTATCTTTCTTTTCCAGATCATTTAGCAGTTCCTTTTCTTCTTTGTTTAAGGAAGCGGAAGAAGAAATGAAAACCCAAGCAGGAGAAGAAGCCTCAATCCCCCAAATCAGATCTAAAAAATCGGATCTGAGATTTGTAACAGAAATCTCATCCACCACCAACTCTGTGAGATGCTTAATTCCAAGAGATGCCTGACCATTTGTAGTTTTTCTATGAATTTCTTTTTGGGTAAGATGAATGCTAGTTTCTAACCCGGAAATGGAACCTGTAGTATCGAATACTAGATCGAAAGAATGTTTGTAATCGGACCAAGATGCGGTTGTTGGAACTCCTGCATTCTTTTCAAATAAAAGACCTTCTTTTACTCCTGCTTCTCCCAGATTGGAAAAGTATAAGACCCGATCTGTGCCCATTTTCAAAGATAGATCAGCTAAGTTTTCATGACGGATAAAAGAAACAATTTCGTAGTTTAGACTATTTCTCTTTCTATATAGATCCAAAGCAGCGATCACTAAGGAACCTAAACGTCTAGGACCCAAGACTGCGATCTTTTTGATTTCGGCTCCTGCCCTGCGAAGAGAAACTTCTACACCATGCAAAGATGCAGCAAATGGTTCTAATAGAACTGCTTCCATATCTTCTAGCTGTTTGGTCTCTACTAAGTTTCCTTTTGGTGCGAGAATATAAGGACCAAATCCTCCGGGAAGACGATCTATTCCAAGTACCATTCTGGTAGGACTATGTGTTGGAATTCCAACTTGGCAAAAAGGATCGGCCTCTTCTCCCCTGGAAATAACTGTATCATTGATTTCTAATACGTATTTTTTTCCTGTGAGATAATCGGAAGCAACCACCTCGTGACCTATGATCTGAGGAAGTGGAAAAGGTAAAAATCTGCGATCTAAATCTGTGGAACATATCCCGCAAAGTTCCGTTTTAAGAAGTCTATACCCTTTTCCGAGTTCTAAATAAGGAGAAGAATTTCGAAGTATCTGCCAGCCGGATTCTTCCGAACCTTTCATCTCATAGACTGAATTGGAGAAAGAATCGTTGGAGTTGTATTCGTAAGCAGTAAATCGAACTTCTATCAATTATCTCGCCCCGACAAAAAATCCCAGGATCAAAAGTAAAACTACGAATACCAAGTTTAATGCAAAACCAGTATGCAGTTCTCGTTTGATCTTATTATTCAAAAAATATGCGGTGAATACCACGGAGATAAATCCGCCTAAATGAGCCCAATGTGCCACTTGGTCTCTGGAAAATAAATTGGTGATATCAGAATATACCATAAGCCAGGCAACTGCGAAAACAGGAAAAGGGTAACTTCTCTTTCTGACTCTAATGGAAAAAGGAGAAAGTAAAGCGGCAACTGCAGCGAGTCCGGACACTGCACCCGAAGCACCGATTGCAGGTTGGTTTTCACCCAAGATCATTCCTCTTACAAAAGAATCCAAACCGCCTGAAACAAGTGCTCCCATAAAAAAGAAAAGAAGCCATTTTGTTTGGCCAACTTTATATTCTACAATCCTTCCTAAAAAAAATAGAAAGATCATATTCCAAAATAAGTGAGTGAAGTCCGCATGTAAGAAAACCATTCCGATCCATTTCCAAGGATAGAATTCTCCGGGACGACTGATGAAGAACGTATTTACGATTTCTTCCGGAACGAATACGGTAAGAAAGATCTGAGAAATAGTTATGAGTCCTACGATAAAAGCAGTGAGAGGAAATTCGAATAGAAAGGCCTTCATTTAGACCCTCTCTGGATATAATAATTCATATAAGCTTTAAGCATTGTTTTCAGTTCTTGTAAGATCCCATCTGCGAGCGCGCTGTCCTGTCTTTCTCTGAGCCAACGGCTTAGAACGGAATCGGATACTTCTACCATGATCCTGGACATGACCATCATTTCCTCTTTTTTCTTCATCCAAGGAATGACTCCGAAAAATAACTCCGCGATAAAATTGGCGATTGCTCTGTTATTCTCTCTATCAATGCTAACAAGCTCAGGATCTAGGTTTTTATTCGACCACATAGGTATAAACCCAGGCTCGGATTTATAAAGTTGAGCGAACGCATCTATGAGTTTATCTACTAAATTTTCCCACTCCGTTTTATTTGGAGAAGTATCCAGAAAATTCAGGATCATTGAATTTACTCTTTCCAAATGCCTTTGCCCAACAGCTTTTAAGATAGCATGTTTATTCGGAAAATATTGGTATAAGGAACCGATCGGTATCTCTGCTCTTTGCGCGATCAGATTTGTAGTGAGACCTTCTGTTCCGACTTCATCCAAAAGATCGGCAACTATATCCAGGATATATTGAACCCTCTCTATAGCTCTTTTTTGAGAAGGTGATTTTCTCAGATTTAACTTAGAGTTTTTCTCTTTTTGTTTAGAGGATATTGGCGTTTTCTTTTTTGCTATTTTGGGCAAAGACATTCCCCGGTTCTGAGTCGGTTTCTTACTAAAGAACAGAAAACTTGGATTCTATCAAGAAAACTATTTCACGCCATAATAGCGAAGAATATGCCGGAGACTAGTCAGGTAAGAAGCTCCGAATAGATTGATATGAACAAGCACCGGATACAACTGCCAGAATTGGATCCTATCCTTCAAATTGCCCGGATCATCCAGACCTGCAGTGGCTAAAATATCCTGCATCTCTTCCAGATTTAAAGGACTTCCGAATAATTGTAACATTGCAAGATCTTGTTCCGGATGAGAATAAGCCACGGACGGATCTATCAAATACGCAAATCCATTCTTACCTTGTAAAACATTCCCTGACCAAAGATCTCCATGTACCATTCTAGGTTTTACATGATCCAATCCCCAATCTTCTGAAAACTTATCGAAGATCCCACGGATCGCTGATAGGTCTTTGTCCGTCAGAAGTTTTCTGGTTTGTGCAAGTTCTATCTGGGGTTTTAATCTTCTTTCCCAATAAAACTCTCTGAAGGAAGAAAACCATCCGTTGGCTTGGTTGAGAGAACCTATAAAGTTATCCTTCTTCCAACCCCAGGAACCGAATTCGTTTTTGTATAAATTTTTTAAACTGGCAATCAGATCTTCTCTGAACCCTGCAGAAGAACCTGTTTGTACAAATTCCATAGCGAGAAGAGAAACTTTTCCTAAATGAACAGTTCCTAGATATTCAGGGACCCTCACACCAAGTCTGCAAAGTTGTTCCAGACCTTCCGCCTCGGTCTCAGCCATTTCTTTTTTAGGAATGATCTTAATGGCAAGCTGAGAACCGTCGGGCAGCCTTGCCTTATACAGTTCGAATAAACTGGTAGAATGGTGGGTGATCTCCGCCCTTTTAGAGGAGGATAAAATACCAAGGCGATCTAATCCGTCTCGGATCAAGTCACCCATTCCTGTATTCGTGATTGCCATCATTCGCATCCTACCTAATTCTTCGACCCTGGCTGTGTATTTAAAATCGGAGATCAAACCTTCAGGATTGAAGAAAAATCAAGGATCGGTTTCCTTAATATTACAGGACGGATAAATGAAGATCTTTTCAAGGCTCAGATCCATATTTAACTGCGTCATTTGTATTTCCCTATGTCCCTTATCGGCCCAAGAGAACGTTTGGAAGTATACTATAAGCCAGGATCTAACCTCGAAACCTTTGGCTTATTGGGAGAAGGTATTCAAACCCGGGACCAGCATTTGTTTTACAGGGACTTATATAGGAAGTAGCGGAGAAGTTTCCGGGGCTTCGGTACCTTCTACCCTTCAAACAATTGCAAAGAAGAATCAGATCCGATGGTTTCCACTCATTACTTTTCGATCGGAAGCTATAGGGAAGAAGGTCCTGACTTCTCCCCAACTCAGAAATGTGCTCGTTCGAAATTTAGAACTCTATTTGGAGGATCATTCTTTCTATTCAGGAATCCATTTGGATTTTGAAGGATTCGGTCCGGAATATTCTACTCATTATAGACAGCTACTGTTAGAACTCCAACCAGTCCTAAAGAAGAAAGGAAAACTTATTACATTAGCAGTCTTTCCAACGGAAGGATTCGATCCTAAACTTTCCGGTTTTCATTCTGCAATTTATAAAGAAAATCTGGCGGATGAGATCGTGCTCATGGCTTACGATCTACATTCTACCAAAACTTCACCGGGACCAGTGACTGAGTTTGGTTGGGCAAAACAAAATGCGGGACTTCTTCTTAAAACTTATAAGCCGGAGCAGATCTGGTTAGGTCTCCCTCTTTACGGTTATTATTGGAAGAAGGATATAAAACGACCTAAACTCCTAACCCAAACCTCGGATAAAAATTTCGCACTCCGGCATGGAAAAGAAAAAGAAGGGATTTATCTGATCCGCACGGACAAAGGAGAAGGCAGCCTGATCCTGGACCTAAAACTCTGGGAAGAATATGCAAAAAATATAAAGTTAAAAGGACTTGCGTTTTGGAGATTAGGTTTTTGAAATTTTATCTGGATCCGTAAATAATTTTCACTGTTTTTGCAAAAATACAAAGTTCAATTTGTTATTTATCATAAGGAAATATATTTCATTCGTTCTAAATTAAAGTAGATCGAATAGATCTCATTTCCAGGCGGAATAAACAAATGAATCGTAAACTCTTTCTTCTGTTCCTAATCGTAACATTCATCGGGCCCTTCTACTATTCTTGCTCCAAAGCTTCCAAATCCAAACCAGGTTTAGTAGTCATATTCCTAACAGGAAAAGTGGAAGTACAAAGAAACGGAAAGCTCATCCCTATTTCCTTAGGAAACGTACTTCAAAAGAACGATACCATCAAAACGAATAACGGGACCCTAGATCTTCAAACGGGTCTCGGCCATGTGATCCGTTTAAAACCTTATACAAATCTAAGTATCGATTCTCTTCATGGAGATCTTTCGGAAGAAACTTCCCTTGTTGTGAAAACGGGACTTCTACTCGTAAAAACAAACAAGTTAAGTCAAAAAGAACAGTTCAAAATTTCCACACCAACTGCAATCGCAGGTGTTCGAGGAACCGCATTCTCCTTCGAAGTAGTACAAGGCACACTTCCTAAGATCAAAGTGTATGAGGGAATGGTTGCAATGACCTTAAAGGCTCCAGTCAGTCAGGTAATCCAAGCGGATAAAATTGCGGAAAATCCGAATTACCAAAAGCTCCAAAAATTATTGGAACAAAACGAGATCGTGATCTCCGAGGAAGAAGAGGCAGAAGTCAAACCTGAGTTCGACCAGCTCGCTCAAACAATTTTGAATCGATTGGATGACGCGGCCATTGCCCAAAGTATCGAAAGTTTTAGAACTGATTTAGTAAGAACCGTCCAAAAAGGAAAATTCGAAAGGGATCCTAGAGAAAGTGCCGATCTGGAAACCTTGGTAAAAGTAGATGAGGATCTGATCTCCGGAAGTTTGGATAACAAATCCTTAGCAAAAGAAATAGAGAAAGATCAGGGTGAAAAACTGAATATCGCTTTGGACAAAGTGGAGTCGATTGCAGGTTCTCAAAAGCTGGAGTCGGAAGAAGAGATCAAAAAATATTACACCGTTTTAGAATCCATTCACAAGCTGGATAAAACAATTTTGCACGGTGCAGTGGTGACCCAGGTGGGAAATACGATGTTGGTACATTCTACCAAAGGTATCTTTCGTTTGGATACTTCCGAAGTAGAGTATATCCAATACAAAAACTTCGACGTGGTTACTAAAAAGAAAAAGTAGATCTTAACGTTCTGAAGGTCGGTTTGTATTCATTGCAAATCGGCCTGACCCTTGTTTTTTCCTTTTCATTCTCCTTCCCATTCTGAAATTCTCTCAAAAGAACCTATGAGAAAGAAAATACTTCTGCTCGGCTCAGGTGAGCTCGGAAAAGAATTCGTAATCGCTGCCCAAAGATTAGGCCAATATGTAATTACGGTCGATAGTTATGACGGAGCACCTGCAATGCAGGTCGCTCATGAAAAAGAAGTCATCGATATGTTGGATGGGGACGCATTAGATAGAGTCGTTGCCAAACATAAACCGGATCTGATAGTTCCGGAAATCGAAGCCATCCGAACGGAAAGATTTTATGAATACGAAAAACAAGGTTACCAAGTAGTTCCGAGCGCAAAGGCGGCAAACTTTACGATGAATCGTAAAGCGATCAGAGACCTTGCTTCTCAAACCTTAAATCTGAAAACCGCAAAGTATAAATATGCTTCCACTTTAGAAGGATTGAAAGAAGCGATTACGACAATAGGAATTCCCTGCGTTGTAAAACCTTTAATGTCTTCTTCCGGAAAAGGTCAGTCCGTGATCAAAACTGAATTAGATATCGAACCTGCCTGGATCGCTTCTCAAACAAAAGGAAGGACCGGTGCATCCGAGATCATAGTCGAAGAATTTATCTCTTTCGAATCTGAGATCACTTTGTTAACGGTAACACAAAAGTCAGGAAGAACCTTATTCTGCCCTCCTATCGGTCATAGACAAGAAAGAGGAGACTACCAAGAAAGTTGGCAGCCTGCGGAGATCAGCGACACACAGCTTAAGTCCGCTCAAGAAATGGCGGAGAAGGTCACTAAAGAGTTAGGCGGCGCAGGTATCTGGGGAGTGGAATTTTTCTTAACGAAAGATGATGTTTATTTTTCGGAACTTTCTCCCAGACCTCATGATACTGGAATGGTTACCTTAGCAGGCACTCAAAGTTTTAACGAATTCGAGTTACATGCCAGAACTGTTTTAGGTCTCCCTATTCCTGAAATTCTTTTAGTAAGAAAAGGAGCAAGCGCAGTGATCCTTGCGCAGACAGAAGGTCAGGTCCCGAATATCCAGGGACTAGATAAAGCATGTGAAATGCCTGAATCCGATCTTAGAATTTTCGGAAAACCGATCACCAAAAAATACAGAAGAATGGGAGTAGCTCTTACTTATTCAGATAAGGACGAATCCATTTCTATGCTCCGAAAAAGAGCGGTATTGATCGCATCCAAGATAAAAGTAGATTAACAAAACCGGCCGGCCCGATTACGTCGGGTCCGGTACCATGTTTCCATAATATTGCAAAAGTTCAGGCTCTAATGCTTTGATCTGACCGTTTTCTTTTTTGATAAACTTTCTGGAATTTAGAACCTTGAGTCCTCTATCTAAAATTTCAGGAACATCCTTGGTCAGATAATTTCCTTTTCTAGTAAGGATCATTTCTTCTATCATTTTGCTTAGATCGGAAGAACTGATATCTCCACCGGCTTCCATTAAAAGTTTTGCTACTATATGGTTCGGAAGGATTTTATGATGAGCCTGCCAAGATCTGGAGATCTCCATAGAAATAGAAAGAGTAGGATCATCTTCTTGTATATATCTGGAAACCGGGATCGGTTCACAAAGATCCATATACACTTCCGTTCTTTTAAATAAGAAGTCCCTAAAAGAAAGATGAGTGTCTTTACCTGCAAACTCCACATCTTCCGGAACATTTTCGTAAGAAAGAACGATCGGAACTACGATCACTTCGCTTCCAGTATGTTTAAATGCATCCACTGATGTGGAAAGAATTCCAGTTTTGATCGGAATGATACCGCCGGTTCTGGATCTGGTTCCTTCAGGATATACTAATGTTGGAATTCCAGCTTCGAGCATCATCGTAGAATATTGGGTCAAACATTCTAAATAGAGAAGGTTTCGATTTCTTTTTCGATCCACCATATAAGCGCCCAAAGATTTTAAAACCCTGGCAAGTCCTGGAGTCCCCATTACTTTTTTATCAGCTGCATATCTTGGAACAGGAAGCCCAAGCCATCGGAGACCGAAAGCAACTTCGATCGAATCCAAATGGGATCTATGAGTCGGAGTGTATAAGATATCGTATCTGGAAGCAAGAGCTTTGATCTCTTTTATATTTCCTCCGATCTTAGGAAGTCCACCTCCAGGTTTGAAACCACCTATCGCAAAACGTGCTGGAGCTACTAAATGGATAAGAGATTCTCTAAAAAGAGGACTATACTCGTCCGCAATTTCAGAAACATAAAACTCTACTAAACGTTCCAGGTTCCTGCTCTTTCCATTTTCATATGCTGCCTCTGCTTCTTGCCATAAAGCAATTTCTCTAGGAAGAAGCATTAGATCTGTTCCAGCTTCCGTCTCCACAGCTTCTGAATATCTTTTTTCCAAAGATTTGATCTGCAATCCGGACTGTTTTAAGATACGATCCGACAATCCGGGCTGGGAATGAACATGTCTAAGCACCCTTCTTCTTAACGCTTGTTGGAATTCCTTTCCGGATGCCAGAGACAAACCGAATCTTTTGCGAGCAGTTCTGGAAATATTTCTGATATCGTCGCTAGTCGATTTGGAAACGAATCGGATCATTTCCGTAGGAGAAACTTTTCTAGTAAGAACTTCGAAGAGTGTAGTAAACAGTGGGAGTTCCACTTTTCTCTCTTCTGCTAGATCCAGAATGGTAGAAAGTGCATAGGCTCCTTCTACATGTGTTTCACTCTGGCTCATTTCTTTTTGGATGAATTCTTTCGGATTTAAGAATAGTTCAATCCTTTCGAGAAGATTCGGAGAGTCTTCTCCGGAGATGAGTTTGCGAATAAATCTTTGCCCGTACGCTCTGTTACGACTGGCCCTGGAAGTTGCAGTCGTTATTAGATCCGCAAGCCCGAATTCCATTGCGGGTTTTACCGGAAGATCTAATGCATTTAATAGAGTTAATATTTCCGAAAAACCTAAACTGATCAGCTCTCCTTCAAAATTGGATCCGCATTCGGGAATTCCATTCACAAGACCGCATGCAATCGCGATCGGATTTTTCATAACCCCGAATAATTCTAAGGTCCTAATATCTTCAAAAGTTTTAATATGATTTCTGGGTCCGGAAAAAAGATCTTCCATGACTTCGGAAGCTCTTTCACCTGTGGATGCGATCGAAAAGAAACTATGTTTTCCCTTAGCCATTTCAGCAAGAAGGTTCGGTCCTGCCACAGCAACATATTCCATGTTCAGATTTTCTTTCATTTCCCTAACTTTAATTACATAGTCGGAGAAAGTAATAGCGTTTGTCTTTTTACGAGTAGAAGTGGAAACGAGACCTTTGGTAAAGGAAATGATCGTATGTTCTTCTTGTTCGGAAAGATAAGAAGAGATCCTATCGATCACACTTTCTTTTTGTCTGGAAGGGACTGCGATAACGATGATCCAGGAACCTTGTGATAAAAAATCGAAATCGTTTGTAACGATAATATTGTCAGCAAGAGGAACAAATTCTTCCAACAATTCTGCAGATCTATCTTTTTGAAGACGATCCGCCTTCTTCTTATCGAAATACCAAAGAAAAAGTCTGTCCGCTCTTTCTGCCAACTCTACGGAAAGATGAACTCCCATCGGCCCGCCTCCGAAGACGGCGATGTTTTTATGACGGACTCGAGTTTCTTCCAATTCGTTCATCTATTCATTCCAATTTTCATTTTTCTATCGGGATACTTTTCAATAAGACTAGAGGAAGAAAACCAATAAAATTTCTCCACTTTTACGATTGCGTTTCCTGATGAAACCGAGAGCTTAGCGGAAAGCCGATCTTGGCGACTAAAGTCAGACTATTTCCCGAAATGAAAAAAAGACTCATCATACATTTTTTCTGTATTTTTCTTTTGGGTCTTATAGTGATCGATTGTTCAACATACTGGTCTCATAGAAAAAAAGATTTAGGAGACGTTTTCACCGCAGGAGTAGAAACTCCCGGTTACGGACTCGGAGTTCGTATAGGACCTCTTGCAACCGGATTTGTTTTTCAAGGTGGAGAATCCGAACCTGGAAAGAGAGACTTAGGGACCGGATATGGATTAAGAGGCGGAACTTTCGGACCTTATAGATCCCAACAATTGATCTTTGGATTTTTAGGCGGGGAGAAGTTCCACTCCATGCCTCCGACCGAAACTTCTCCCCAAAAGGAAGAAACCAAAAAAACCGGATCGGATCCTAAATCAGGTCAGGACTTTTTATTACTTCCGGAAAATCCCGAATCGGAACAAGACCCGAATCCTACTCCAGAACTCTCCGACGAAAGATTAAATTCTAAAAGTTACGAAATACGATATTTACGTTTTTATAATAATCCGGTCTCCGAAAGAAGAAAGGCCAAAAAGGAAGCTTTCTTTCGAAAATACTTAGAGAGTCTAGATCCGGATAAAAGGAACGAAGCGATCCAAACGTTCTTAGCGCAAAATCCTAAGAATAAAGACGATTATCCTTCCGCGTTTTTATTCGAAGTGGAGTTATATATTTCCATTCGATATGGGATCAGATTAGGATTTAACTTCGGAGAATTTTTGGACTTTCTTCTTGGGTTTGCCGGGATCGATCTGATGGAAGACGATATCTGAAAATAAAAAAGGCCGCTGTAACGCGGCCTTTTTTGCAGGTATTGATCTTAAGTTCGAATTAAAGTTTGTATTCGTACTTTTTGATCACACCTTTTTTATCAACGATCACTTTGATATACTTAGTGCTGTCATCCACTCTGGAAGGTTTTTCAGCCAAAGTTTTATAGGAATTTTTTTGGTAAGTAGTAGATTCAAGATACCATTCTAAAACGGATCCGTCTTGGGTATTCTCTTCGAAAGTAGGAGTTCCTAAAACAGCTTCTGCTTTAATTCTTTTATCTCCTTCCTTGATCATATTCGCTTCTACAACACGAATATCAGAATTCGGAACGTAAGCTGGCTCCGATTTTTTTTGTTCGGAAGAACAAGCTCCGAAAATAAGTACCGCAGCAAATGATATTGCGGATAATTGGCGTTTCATTTTTAAACTCCTTAGCGCGAGCGCACTATTTAAAAAAGCGGCTCTATAGTTTTCGATAAAACGGATTTGTCACGCCGAATTTCTTAATTTTTGTTCTAGGATAATAAGAAGGTCGTCCAGATCCCGTTTCAGGCCTTGCACCTTTTCAGTAGTGAGACCTGATTCTTCCAACAATCGTTCCGGAATACAAACCGCTTTTTTTTGCAATTTTTTTCCTTTTGTAGTCAGGCTAACCACAAGAGAACGCTCGTCCAGATCGGATCTGTCTCTAGTCAAAAGACCGGAGGATTCCATTTTTTTGAGAAGAGGAGTTAAGGTCCCTGAATCTAGAAATAATTTATCCCCAATTTCTTTTAGGGGGATTTTATCCGTTTCCCAAAGGACCAGAAGAACAAGATATTGAGGGTAAGTAAGATCGAACTCCTCCAAAAGCGGCCTGTATAAAGCAGTCACCGCCCTGGAAGAAGCGTAAAGCGGGAAACAGATCTGTTTCTCTAACTTTAAGGATTCGTAATTCACTTGGAAAGAAGTTCCTCGATCTGTTTGTCCAGTTTTTCCGGAGGAGTCATAGGAGCGAATCTTTTGATCACGTTCCCTTGTTTATCGATCAAAAACTTGGTAAAGTTCCATTTAATGGATTTTCCCAAAAGTCCTGGAGCTTGTTTTTTGAGGTATTGGTAAACAGGATGAGTCCCGTCCCCGTTCACTTCTATCTTTTTGAAAAGAGGGAAATTTACACCGAAGTTCACTTGGCAGAAACTTTGGATCTCCGCGTCTGTTCCCGGCTCTTGGTGGCCGAATTGGTCGCAAGGGAATCCCAATATTTCCAGACCTTTTCCTTTGTACTTGTCGTACATCTCCTGAAGTCCTTTGTATTGAGGAGTAAATCCACATTGGCTCGCAGTGTTAACGATCAATAGGACCTTTCCTTTATAATCTTGTAATTTTTTTTCGGATCCGTTGTTTAAAGTAGCGGTTAGTTCGTATAAATTCTGGGCCACAGCGGGCACCTCCTAGTTACGTAATAAATAGATTGCATACAATTTAATTTTGTTCAATCTTTTTTAGAAAAATTCTAAAATTTCCCCGGGCAAAATTCAGATCTTAAGAGAAAGAGAGAAGATGAACATACGGTCTAGTTTGGACGTATTATTCTCATGTGGATAGATTGAATCCATGGATCTTCTGTATTGGTAAGTAAATCTTACCAGAATGGCAGGATCCGGATGATAATCTAAAGTAGCAGTGGCACCACTCGTCTGAAAACCATCCTTTGTATTTGTAACGATGATCATCTGTTCCCGATCCAGGTATCTTTCCAATCTCATACCAATTCTCCAATCGGGCAAGAATCGATATGCAAGCCATAGATTTCCCACATAGGTTTGCCTAAATGCAGTGCCGTCTCTGCGAAGATAGATCGGACCTTCAGGTGTATAGACCAGGTCTTCTCTGCTTGCTCTTTCTTGATAAGCAACATCAAAGGAAGAAGCTAATGTAAGCCGTTGGAATGGTTTCCATTCTGCGATAAAATTATTATAATATCTGGTTTCTTTCGGAGTAGTAGTCGGTTGTTCGTTTCCTATAAAAGTATTCCAACGGAACATTAAATTACCCAAAGGATTCCATTCCAGTCGGAAACCTCCGGAGATATCCTTGTTGTTATCCGTAACTACTTGGTATCCGTTATTTAAATGAAGTTGGTAAGAAAGTTTATCGCTGATCTTACCGCTCAATCTTGCTCCTGAAACATAATATGGTACGTAATCCAGAGAGAATGCACGAGTATAAACAAAATTCTCATGAGAGATCCAAGACTCGTATCCTAGATGCCCGAAATAAATTCCCGCATCCAGCCAGGTTGATTTTCCTAATCGAACACCTCCGTAGGCCTCCTGCATATTTCGGATAGATGACTCGTTAGAAGTTTTGCCTGCGGTGCCTTCTCCCGAATAATTTGCTACGACCGATGTACCGAATTGGACTGCAAATCTTCCTCTGTATTTATCAGTTTCTACTTTGGCATCCAGATACGCTAGGTTGATATTATATTCGTTGGTTCGAGTCGCTTGGGTTGTATATAATAGTTCTTTGGATGCAGGCCGGTTCAAACTTGCATTATAATAACCGTCGATGAAAAAACCGAATTGGATCGGGACCACCAGATCATCTTTCTTTTTAGGATTCAGCTCCTCGGTTTTAAGACCTTCTTTTTCTTCTTCTTGTGTTTCCAAAGAAGTTTGAGCATCTGCTTTTGGATTCTCTTCTTTACTTTGAACGATTTTCTCTTTAGATTTTCCAGGTGCCTCTTGGGTCTTTAGATCTTGGGAAAAAAGTGGGCCGGAAAACGAATAAACACAAAGTAAAAAAATGGATCTGTACAATCTTAATTTGCGGATCATAAATTTTTGATTTTTTTCGAATTGTTTATCATCCACTCATTTTTGCCCGAAAGATATTTCTTAACGCAAATCTTATGAAGAAACCGTATTTTCCTCATACTAATCCCAAATAGTTATAGCGTTTCCGTCTTTGAGAACAAAAATCATACGTAGGAAAAGTGGTTTTATTCCATATCCGTAAAATGTCTAATGAAAATTAATCCAAATCAAAAGGAAGAGCATTGATGGAAGAGAAAAGTCTACTCGTTACCGCCATAATTCTACTAAGCACAGCCGTCTTATGTGTTCCTATTTTCAAAAAATTAGGAATAGGATCCATCATAGGTTATGTCGTAGGAGGAATTCTGATCGGGCCTCATGGGGTCCGACTTGTGACCGGCGGGATCGAGATCATGCATTTTGCGGAATTCGGTGTGGTCCTTCTACTCTTTTTGATCGGGTTGGAGCTCCGACCTCAGACTCTTTGGGTGCTCCGAAAACCTGTTTTCGGAATGGGATTTTTCCAAGTAGCGGTTTCTTCACTTTTATTAGGCGGATTGATCGGTTATCTATTCCAATTAGGCCTTGTCTCTTCGATCATATTAGGGATTAGTTTATCACTTTCTTCTACTGCGTTTGCTCTTCAATCCTTGGCGGAAAAAAACCAGCTCAATACTTCTTACGGAAGATCCGCATTTGCAATCCTTCTCTTCCAGGATTTAGCAGTGATCCCTGTAATGGCAATTCTTCCTTTGGCAGCTTTAGAACCGGGACAAACCGCTCATAGTGGATTAAATTTTTATAAATTAGGAACTGCGATTGCAGCTATTCTTTTGGTGATCTTAAGCGGACGTTTTTTGATGAGACCTCTTTTCAGAATGATCGCTGCCACCGGAAATCACGAAATTTTCGTAGCTCTCTCTTTGGTGTTAGTACTTGGAGTTTCTTTTGCAATGGAAAAGGTAGGGCTTTCCATGGCACTAGGTTCTTTTTTAGGAGGAGTGTTACTCGCAGATTCAGAATACAGACATGAGTTAGAAGCGAACTTAGAACCTTTTAAGGGATTATTATTAGGTCTATTCTTCCTTGCAGTTGGAATGTCCATGAATCTGGAAATTCTGATCAATCATCCATTCTTGATCTTAGGTCTTGCGGTCGGATTAATGTCAGTAAAAGGGATCGTTCTTTTCGTATTAGGAAAGATCGCAAAACTTACTTCCGATTCTTCTTCAAATCTTGCGGTCAGCATTTCTCAGGGTGGGGAATTTGCATTCGTGATCCTGAATGTGGCTGCACAACTCAGCGTTCTTTCTAAAGAAACCACCGATTATTCCATCGTAATCGTTACTGCTTCCATGATACTCACTCCTTTTGCAGGCATCATTAAGGAAAAAGTAATAGATCCTTATTTACACGAAGAAGAGGAAAGACCTGCGGATCCAATTTACGAAAAAAACCGTGTGATCATCGCAGGATTCGGAAGGGTTGGACAGATCATCTCCAGGATGTTGTATCTACATAAGATCAGATTCACTGCATTAGAGCATAACGCAGACCAGGTAAATGCTGCCAGAAAATTCGGCCATAAAATCTATTACGGAGATGCAAGCAGGCTAGATCTATTGACTGCTGCAGGAGCAGCCCAAGCGGAAATACTTGTACTTGCTATCCAAGACGCAGAGTTATCCGTAAAGATCGCTAAAATCGCTAAAGAAAATTTTCCAAACTTAAGGATCGTTGCAAGGGCCAGAAATAGATCCCATTATTTCGATCTGATGGAACTGGGAATTGAAACAATACGAAGAGATACGTTTGCTTCTTCCTTGGAACTTGCTGAAGAAACCTTAAAAGATCTGGGATTTTTACCTTCGGAAGTAAAATACTTCATCCAAAAGTTCAGGGATTATGATGAGGCAATGGTCAAAGATCAATTCAAACTCAGACATAACGAAAAAGAACTGATCGCTTATTCTAAAAATGCAGTCCGCCAGTTAGAGGAAGCTTTCGCTGCGGATATGTTACAGAAAGAAGCTTCTTAGCACATGGATCCCTATAAACATTAGGGATCCATCTGAGATACCGGAAAAACGATCAAAGATCGTCTGCAGGATTAGAAGTCGCAGGCTTTTTAATACCTACTAATAAACTGGAAAACTCGGAAGCTTTCCATACTCCCTTAGCATTTCTTTTTACGGTCACAGGCCTTGGAGTATCAGCTCCGGAAGAAGGAAGAAATAATTTTTTCTGTCCCGACTCTTCCGTTCCACTGAAACGATTCGAAGTCAGAGTAAAATTATAAGGAGGGTTAGTAGGTTTATAACCATTTTGGAAAGAAGAACCGGGAAGATAGGAACCTATCAGATAAGGGTGCTGCTCTAACTGTCTTTTCACTAGATCGATCGTGTTCCGATTGATATTAAAACCTTTGTATCCATTGGAAGAAGTATCGGAAATGAGAGAATTAGCATCCAAGCAGATGATCAGCGCCTTCTTACCTTCTTCCGCATTTTTGGAATAAATAGAAAGAGCCGCCAAAAGAACGATAACCGCTCCTTGAGAAGTGCCCGCATTCGCATCTCTAAACGATTCGAAAGAAGAAAAATCAGCAGGCCAAGAATTTGCAGTTACTGTATAGGTTTCATTTTGAGCGGATAAGGTTCCCACAAACAAGATCATCCATAGAACAGGAACATATTTTAGAATTCGGTTCATAATCGCACCACTGGTCCAAAGAGTGAGGTCAGATTTAAATACGAAGTAAAAACAAGTCCAGAAAAAACTTTCTGACAAAATAAGATTTAGAAATTCTATTGCGGATTCCTTTGAGAAAATCAAAACCTGGTTCCATGTCTTCTAATATCATATTCTCCGGATTTTTAGCAAGTTTAGCCGCGGGGCTCTGCACCGGGCATCGTAATCTTAGGACTTTTATTCGGTGTTGGGATCCTATTTTTAATTCACAAATATTCTCCTCATGAACATTTCATTTCAGGAAAAGAAGGACCGGATACAAAAGCTCTTAGCAGGATCTGGTTATTCGTAGTAGCGATCACTCTTCATAATTTTCCGGAGGGAATGGCAGTAGGAGTCGGGATCGCTGGAGACGGATTATCTTCCGGGCTTTCTCTTGCAACAGGAATAGGTATCCAAAATATTCCGGAAGGTTTGGCGGTAGCAGTGTCACTTCTATCCGTAAAATATTCCAAGCTTCAATCTTTCAGCATCGCGTTTTTAACGGGATTGATAGAACCGATCGGAGGATTGGTCGGAAGTTTTGCGGTATCTATCGCGGGACCGATGATGCCCTGGACAATGGGATTTGCAGCAGGTGCGATGTTGTTTATCATAGTCGGTGAGATCATTCCGGAAACTCATAAGAGAGGATTCCACGACTTCTCCGCTTTGACCCTGATCTTCGGGTTTGTATTTATGATGTATTTAGATACGATCTTTGGTTGATGGGGGGAAGTTTTTGCGGGCAGAGGGACTCGAACCCTCACTAGAAGCTTGGAAGGCTACGGTGCTAGCCATTACACCATGCCCGCGATAGACAAAAGTCAGTTTTTGGTTGGTGGGCGGGATGTCAATCGAAAAGAATGTTTTTTAAGTATGTGGGAATCCGAACTTCAAAATTGGGAAAATGTCTTTCCGGCGTTCAAGGCGTATCGGGATGAATTCCGTAATATCTATCATCTTAGGAATATTGGAAGTGTATTACATTGGGACATGGAGATCGGTATCCCGAGTGATGGCTTAGGTGAAAGAGGTGACCAACTTAGTTTTCTTTCCGGGCTTGCTCATAAATCTTTTATAGGTGATTCGTTTCGTAGTCTGGCGGAGAAAGCAAGAGAAGAGAACTCCCGTTCTGATGCTCCGGGCAAATCTCTCAGAGAAAGAGAACTGAATTTATTATTCAAAGATCTGGATCGCTCTTCTTGTTTGCCAATTTCTTGGGTCGAAGAATTTTCCAAGGTCACAAGTCAGGCACATTCTATTTGGGTGGATGCAAGAAAGAAGAATGATACTTCTTCTTTTCTTCCTACCTTACAAAAGATCCTAGATCTTGTTTTTCAAAAGGCGGATTATTTCGGTTATTCTACGGAAGTGTATGACGCTCTTTTAGATGAATATGAACCGGAAGCAAAAGCGACGGATCTAGAAGTTCTATTTGCGGATCTTAGAAAATCTTTAGTGCCTTTGATCGCAAAAGCAAAAGATTCTGAGTTTCCTTTTCAGGGAAATTTTCCGATCGATTCTCAAATTCCTTTTAATACGAGTCTTCCCGTTCTTTTGGGTTTGCCTGAGTCAGGATTTCGTTTGGATGCAAGCGCTCATCCATTCTCCACTTCATTAGGTTCTTTTGATAAAAGGATCACCACACGTTATGAAGAATCGGATCCGCTTTCTTCCGTGTATTCCGTTTTGCATGAGACAGGTCACGCTTTGTATGAAGCAGGGATCTCTTTGATCACAGGAGGTCCTTCTCCTTTAAAAGATTCCGTTTCTTTAGGTGTTCACGAATCTCAAAGCCGTCTTTGGGAAAACCAAGTGGGAAGATCCAAAGAATTTTGGGAAGGGATCTATCCATTATTTCTGAAAAATTTAGGGATTTCAGAATCTTCTATTCCTTTTTCTAAATTGTATTCTTTTGTGAATAGATCTAAACCTTCTTTGATCCGTGTGGAAGCGGACCAGATCACTTATAATCTACATGTGATCCTAAGGTTCCAAATTGAAAGGGCAATCTTCAAAAAGGAACTGGCTTTAAAAGATCTTTCAGGTGCTTGGAAAGATGGAATGAAGTCTTTGCTGGGTGTGGATGTTCCTGATGATTCCAAAGGATTTTTGCAGGATGTTCATTGGAGCGGTGGAGCCTTCGGTTATTTTCCTACTTACTCCTTGGGAAATATTTACGCGGCCCAATTGTATTCCGCCTTCTTGAAACAGAATCCTAAGTTTAAGGATGAATTGAAAAACAGAGAAACTTCTTCTCTCCTCAATTGGCTTAGAAAACATGTTCACAGTAAGGGTAGAAGTTTGGAAGCAAAGGAACTCATCCGACAAGCAACCGGAGAAGAACCGAATTCCAAATACTTAGTGGAATATTTGGATTCTAAGATCAAAGAACAAGAGGAAATATGAGCGGAGAAGATAAGGAAGAATTAACTTTAAAGTCCTTCGAAGAATTGTCCTTCTTTGATAATCTTGCGTTGTTTTATTTATGCAATGAAACTCCTCCTCAAACCTTGGCTCTTGCGTTTTTGGTGGGAGATAAAAAAGTTTGCGGCTCCATGCTGGGGGTTATGGATTCAAAGAGAAGAGCATTTGTTCACGAATTGATGTCCAAACAAAACGATGTTCCGGACGAAAAAAAACATGCAGCTGCCCAAGGATTACTCATCATCGCAGATGGATTGATCCAGAGAAACCTGATCCGCAAACAAGGAAAATTTTATTTCGGAACGGAAAGAGCCGGCTCTTAAATAAAGACAATTCTTATCTAGGAGTATAATAGATCACCGCTACTCCGAATAAAGCGATCAATGATCCTATAATATCGTATCTGTCCGGTTGGAACCCATCCATCTTCCAAGCCCATAACAATGACATCACGATAAAAAATCCGCCGTAAGTTGCGTAAACTCTTCCGAAAGAAGAAGACTGTAAAGCGGCGACTACTCCATACAAAGCCAAGATCAATCCTCCTGCTATAAGGTAGACTACCGATTTGGATTCTTTATACCAAAGCCATACAAGATATCCGCCGCCTATTTCGCAAAGACCTGCAAATATAAAGATCATTATAGATTTAAAATATTCCATATTATGATCTCTTTTTGAAAGGCGGTTTTTTAGAAGAAGAAAATCGATCCGAACCGCATCAAAACGACAGGTTCGGATCTGAAAACTATTAGATCAGAGGACGACCTAACATTGCATTCACAAAGACTGCTCCTACCAAGAGTGCATAGCCGATCGAAACAATTCTTACGCTTAGAACATCCCAACTTTGTTTGATCGCTATAAAAGCGAACAAAGGAAGAATTTGCAAAGCATGTATCCCCGCAAAATGAGCGATACGAATATCTCCTCCGTTCTTGCTCCAATTTACGATAGGTAATCCGGGACTCCCGTCAGGAACTCCTACAGAATGAGCCAGTCTCGCTGACATAAAGACCCCAACCACGGAAGCAATTGCAAAGATCCAAAGAGAGGATCGAACCGCAGTTAAAACTTTAGGATCCAACTTGGAACCCAGAAGTCTGAACTTTCTATCCATCATGATCGCAACCGGGATCATCGGAAATATAAACATTCCCATGATACTATAGATCGCTCCATCAAGTGCGGAAGATTGGTTAAAATGGGACTGAACTCCTCTTGCGGATTGAAAAGTGATCAGCACTAATTCCACCGCAGTAGAGATCACAAAGTATTTTTCCACTCTGTCTCTGAAAGTCGGGAAATCTTCCAACAGTTCCAAAAACCAAGCCATAGTCCAAAGAAAGATCCCTATCGAAACGGCAAACTTCAAAGGTTTGATCCAAGTATTGGCTCCTACAACGATTCTTGGATCGACTTGGGAAAGAAGAATGTACACCGGTATTAAAAGTAAAGATACTAGCCCGGTATAAAAGCTTAAGCTTCTATTTTTTCTTAAAGTATGGAAAAAACCTTCCGACTGAGAATGATTCGGATATAAAACGTTAGATGCTTGCATGGCTTCCTCCTTTTCTCCAACGAACGATTTGAAATAATAAATAACCGATCGGCCCGAACATCAGTGTGAAAAACAAACAAGGGATCAGTATCCATCTGGAAATTCCCAATACCTCTGCTTCCTTAGTTTCCCAAATACCAACAAATAAGTCGAATGCAAGATAATGAACCCAACCAGCGAGTAATACCCAAGGATTTGAGAAAAGTTTGGTCACACCTTCTAAGGACCCGAAATCGAATCCTCCTCTTGCATGCAAAACAAGTATCAGCAAATACAATCCGGAAAGGATCAATGGCCAAACCCCGTTCCTTACCAATAACTTGGTCACTCTTGCATTTGGCAGGCCCGCGAGTAATAACCAGCCTACAATGGCAAAATTGCTGGCCAGTTTGAATGTCAGTTCTGGAGTCATAAAACCTCGTCTTTTCCCGATTTGATCCGGGATTTACTTGAAAAATCTATTGTCGGTCCGAGAATGTTACTATTGGTAACACCTAATGTTACCAACGTCAACATTTTTTAGGAAATTTTTTATGCCCGCAAAGAAAAAAATGAAAAAGCCGGAAGGTTCCTACCACCACGGAAATCTAGCGGAAACCCTAAAAACACTGGCTTTAAAACGTTTAGAGATCAGCAAAGATTCCGCATTTACCATCAGAGAGATCGCAAGAGAAGCGGGAGTGAGCCATGCAGCAGCTTATAGACATTTCCCTTCTCATAGGGACCTTCTCGCCCAAATCTCAAAAGATGGATTCATAAAGATCACTGAAGAATTTACAAAAGCGGAGAATGCTTCTTCTCCTTCCGATCCGTTCGATCGATTGCAGAAGTTAGGCCTTGCTTATATTTCTTTTTGTTTGGAGAATGTAGGTTACTACAGAGCGATGTGGCATATTGATCTTGGACCTGTAAATGATCTGGAAGATCTGATGGAAGCAGGTAAAAATTCCTTTTTAAAACTTTGGGAAACGATCCTTCTCTGCGAATCTCAAAAGATCAATAAATTCCAAGCAAGAGAAATGGCAACTGCGGCCTGGTCCTTGGTTCACGGATATTCGGTTCTTCTAAACGAATGCCAACTGAATAATCCGCTATTACAAATCGATAAGAGTAATGCTTTGCGGGAAGCGGAGAAGATCTTACAAATTCTGGATTCAGGTTTGAGGAATAAATCTTACAAGTAGAACTTCTACTCTAAGTAAAAGGAGCCTTGCAGATATAATTTGCAGGTTCCTCCGATACGGACTCTTTCCCCTCTATTCTCGCAAACCAAATGTCCGCCTCTCACGGAAGCTTGGTATGCATTCAGTTCCTTCTTCCCAAATCTATCCGACCAAAAAGGGATCAATGTACAATGAGAAGAACCGGTCACCGGGTCTTCCGGAACTCCTTTAGCAGGAGCAAAAAATCTGGAAACAAAATCGTATGATTTCCCATTGTCTGCGGGAGCAGTCACAATCGCAGCAAAGAACGGAAGATTTTTCAATGCTTCATGATTTGGAACTAAATCTCTTATATCCGACTCTTTTTCAAAAACGAATAAGATGTCCCTAGCCTTCCAAATCTCTTTTGCTTTTATATTAAAACAAGAAGCAACATCATCCGGAGAATATTCAGTCTTTACAGGAGGTCTCGCAGGAAAATCCAAATAGTATTTTCCATTCTCTCGAAACACTTCCAAGATCCCGCTCTTAGTATGGAATTTTAAAGAAGAAGGTCCCGGCTTATCTTCTAATATTTCGTAAACGGCAAATGCAGTTGCCAGAGTTGCATGACCGCAAAGATCCACTTCTACACCTGGAGTGAACCATCTTAGATCATATTCTCCTTTTTCTTTTCTGGGACGAAAGAATGCGGTCTCTGATAGATTATTTTCCGCCGCTAAATCGATAAGTTTGGAGTCTGGCAACCATTCTCCCTCCCAGGGAACAACTGCTGCCGGATTACCTTTGAATAAGGAATCTGTAAATGCATCTATTTGGAAAATCGTATATTCGGTTTTCATGTTCGTAAGCATCATTCCCTATTTTTTCAAAGGAATACAGTGACAGTTTTAATTCTTTTTTCCAATACAGAAAACAATACATCGAATCTTTCAGTAATACGGATTTTAATTTCCATATTGCCGGATAGAGAATTTATTCTTTATTAGAAAAAGCTGAATACGCGATAGAAGCCCAGCCGGTTAAAAATGCCAATCCTCCCAAAGGAGTGATCGCACCTAAAACCCTGATCCCGGTTAAAGAAAGTGCGTATAATGAACCGGAGAAGATCAAGATCCCGCTAAAGATCAGCCAAAAACCGATCCTTCTAAACTTGGACTCTGAAAGTTTTCCGCTCAATGCTAATACTAGCAAGACTACTGCGTGGATGAGATGATATCTTGCTCCGGTTTCGTAGATCGCGAGCAGGTCGGAAGTTAATACTGATTTTAATCCGTGTGCTCCGAACGCGCCTAGAGCCACTGCTAAAAAACCTAAAATAGCCGATAAGAATAATGGAATAGAGTTAGAATTTTTGGATGCCATAACTTTGGAACCTCAGACATTTTCTTCTGAATAATCCGAAGATATAGGCGGTGTACTCCACGTCCAGCCTACTATCGAATAAGGCTTCAATAGAATTCAACTTCATCTGCTCGCCCAATTCTTCGTAAAAACTTTTATTTCCGAAAGTAAAGTGGATCGGAATGAATGCATCGTTAGACCCTCGTTTAATGGGAAGAAACAAACGTACTCCGAATTGGCAGCCTTTACTTTCTCCCTCGAATTTAACGATCCTATGTTCGGACCAATCCCAACCATCTAAGGAAGCATGAAACATATCCTTATGAGGAAAAGATGTCGTAGTTCGGATATAACCGTCAAAACCTCCGGTCCTCAACTTAGTGGAAGATTCTCCATAATGGATGGAAGGGTCCCTGAAATTTGCACCGTTCAAATGAACGTCGTTGTCCGGCGGAATACCAAGGCCTGTAGGATAAGGTTCCGGATTCCTTCGAACCAAGGCTCTGCCATTTGCTCCCATTTGGATACAACCGACTAACTGCGCTAAGATCAGAATTAGAAAAAGGAACCGTTTGTAAGGAATGAGTTTCATTCTTTTTTCAGAAGTCTTTGAGGAAGTTTCACTCCGATCCCGGTAACTCGGGTGCATTTTTCAAAATAAAGAGCGAATATAAAGGATTTGTAACTATAATCCGTCTGAACGTCGAATAGAAGATCCGCTTTGTCCTTGATCGCATTTTGGACTGCAGCCTCGTAACTCTCGTCTCCGGTGTAAACCATCCAAAGCCAGCTAGTTCCGCAGGAAGTACCTTCTAATTTTCCTACCGGCTCCATTCCTCTTACGTCCGAATAACTTTGAGAATAATACCAACCTGGAGATTTGATATTCGTATAAAGACAGTTCGTAAGGAACATAATCGCAAAAACGATCGGTATAGAAGCTGATATTTTCGGAAAAGAGAATTGCATGTGATAAATTTCAACAAGTTGAAACACAAAAGTCAAGGTAAAATACCGAAATCTCCTTGTGTGACTCTTGAACCGGTTAGAATCGAGTACGATGCACACGCAAACTTCCCAATTTTACTTCGATACTGAAAAAGAGTACGGAGCATTTAACTATGAACCTCTTCCCGTTGTGCTGGAGAGAGGGAAAGGTATCTTTCTTTGGGATACGGATGGAAAAAGATATTTCGATTTTTTATCCGCATACAGCGCAGTGAACCAAGGCCATTGTCATCCTAAAATTATAGAAACATTAAAGGCCCAATCCGAAAAACTAACTCTTACTTCCAGAGCCTTCTATAACGACCAACTAGGTCCTATGGAAAAATTTTTATGTGATACATTCGGATTCGATAGAATGGTCCCAATGAACACCGGAG
The DNA here is from genome assembly GCF_004770895.1 of Leptospira dzoumogneensis. NCBI lineage: Bacteria > Pseudomonadati > Spirochaetota > Leptospiria > Leptospirales > Leptospiraceae > Leptospira > Leptospira dzoumogneensis. Next base: position 390,272 of record NZ_RQHS01000019.1, read on the forward strand.
TAGAAGCGGCAGAAACTTCCGTCAAACTCGCAAGAAGATGGGCTTACCAAATCAAAAAAGTCCCTGCTGATAAAGCTAAGATCGTTTTTGCTTCCGGGAATTTTTGGGGGAGAAGTATCGGTGCAATTTCCGCTTCTACTGATCCTACAAGCAGAGGAGATTTCGGTCCTTTTGTTCCTGGATTTTCCATCATTCCATTTAACGATACGGAAGCCCTAAAAAAAGAATTAGAAGATCCTAATGTAGCTGCATTCATGGTGGAACCGATCCAGGGAGAAGCAGGTGTAATCGTTCCGAGAGAAGGTTATCTAAAAGAAGTACGTAAACTTTGTTCGGATCGTAATGTACTTTTGATCTTGGACGAAGTGCAGACCGGCCTTGGCAGAACCGGAAAACTTTTGGCCGCAGATCATGAAAATGTAAAGCCGGATCTACTTGTTCTAGGTAAAGCATTGTCCGGAGGAACTCTTCCTGTTTCTGCGGTACTGAGTTCTGATGAGATCATTCTTACTCTAAAACCCGGAACTCATGGCTCCACATTCGGAGGAAATCCTTTAGCTGCAGCAGTCGCCAAAACCGCGATCCAAGTCTTATTAGAAGAAAATTTATCAGAGAACTCGGATATAAGAGGGACAGAATTCCGCTCTTCTCTGCAAGCTCTGAGATCCGAATATCCAGATAAAGTGAAGGAGATCAGAGGAAAGGGATTGTTAAACGCAGTGGAATTTTTTCCGGATGCAACGGGACCAAGAGCGAAAAAGATCTGCTACAAATTATTAGAATCTGGAATTCTTGCAAAACAAACCCACGATCACACGATCCGTTTTGCTCCTCCTCTATGTATTTCCAAAACCGAATTGGAAGAGGCGACTTCTCTCATTCTCCAAACCATCCGTAAAACCCTTGACTAATCTTTCGAATTCGTTTTTTTAAAAGAATGTCGGCTGAAGACAAAAAGTACATCCGGGTTTGGCAAAAACTGAGCGTCAGCGAAGTTTCTTCCCAATTGATGATCATAGACGATCTGTACGGAACTTGCGGAAAATGTAAACATCTGGGGCTGAATTACACTAAGGACAAGTCTTGTCCTGAATGCGGGACCAAGTTCAAATACCTGGCTACCAACTTAAAATCTCCCGCCGACATCGCCAAGGTTTTGGCTAGAATAGAAAAAGAGAATTTAGATTTCGTGCTGATCGATAGAGAAGATTATACTTTATCCAAAGCAAAAGACGCTGTTAAGGATCTATTCAAGTCCAACGACTGAAATTTCTCTCGGGGCATTGCTCCCTCATTCTCTGGATACGAAAATCCGTAATAAAAAGTGAATGGACTATATTCATTTAATAATTTCTTTTTGTAATATCCTTCCGACAAAACTAATTTAAGGGGAACTCATACCGAAAAGATGGAACATCATTCACTTACTTTATTAGTTGATATCGCCCTTAGTATTATTTTCGCGACCTTCTTCGCAATCATCGCAAAAGCATTCAAACAACCTCTGGTCTTAGGTTACGTAATCGCAGGATTGATCATCGGCCCATTATTCGGACCTTATGTAGGTGGAAAGCTGACCATTGGTTACGTTAAAAGCGAAGAAAGTATAGAACTGATCTCAGAGATCGGTTTGATCCTTTTATTATTCATCATCGGTTTAGAGATCGATCTGAAAGAATTAGCCAGAATGGGACGCTCCATGTTCGCTCTTGGAGTTTTACAATTCTTCTTGGGTGTCGCCGCGGCTTGGTTTGTATTCCGCACATTCTTCCCTCCTGCACCGGGCAATTTCGATCTTCTTTACTTTGCGATCGCACTCTCTCTCAGTTCCACAATGATCGTAGTCAAACTTCTTCATGATAAGTTTGAGATCAGCACTGTTGCGGGACGGCTCACGATCGGGGTCTTGGTCTTACAGGATATTTGGGCCATTCTATTTATGGGGATCCAACCTGATTTGCAAGATCCTCAGATCTTGAATGTGCTTGGATCTTTGGTCAAGGGTATCGCTCTTGTAGTGTTCTCCTTCCTTGTCAGTCGATTCATTCTATCTAGGATCTTTTTATTCGCAGCTTCCAAACCTGAATTGGTTTTAATCACTTCCATCGCTTGGTGTTTCTTCTTATGCGGTGTCGCAGAAAAACTCCAACTTTCTAAAGAGATGGGAGCATTGATCGCAGGTGTGAGTATCGCAGCCTTCCCTTATGGCGCGGATGTGATCAGTAAACTTTCAGGGATCAGGGACTTCTTCATTACGTTATTCTTCGTAGCTCTTGGAATGAAGATCCAAGCCCCGAGTGCGAGCGACTTAGGTCTCGCATTCCTAGCTGTTGGATTCGTTTTAGTGAGCAGAGTTTTGATCATTGCTCCAACTGTATTCTTCTCAGGTAAAGGTTTAAGAGCTGGGATTGTTGCAGGCCTGAACCTGGCGCAGATTTCGGAATTCTCTTTGGTAATCCTGGCGTTAGGAGTGCAAAAGGAGCATATAGGAAAAGATCTACAAGCGATCGTTCTGACTTCTATGATCATCGCTTCTATCATTTCCACTTATGTGATCCTGTTTAATGATACGATCGCTAGAGGTATTATCTCCTTCTTATCTATTTTCGGAGTGAGAGAAAACAAAGAACCTTTAGAGTCCCAAGTGACCGGTGAGACAAAAAGAGATATCGTAGTCTTAGGATATTTCCGGATCGCGCAAGGTTTGATCGATGGGATAGAAGAGGATAAACCTTCTTGGCTCAAAAGAATGTTGGTAGTGGATTTTAATCCGATCTATAGACAAACCCTGGAATCTAAAGGGATCCGTTGGGCCTATGGAGATCTTGCAAATCCGGAAAGCCTTCATCACCTAGGAATAGAAGAAGCAAGATATATCGTTTGTACGGTTTCCGATATGATCTTAAAAGGAACTACCAACCGTAGATTGCTGGAATCCTTAAAAAGTATCTGTAGACATCACCAACCTAAGATCATTCTAACCACAGACGATCCTAAAGAAGCGGAAGTCCTTAGAAATAACGGAGCGGCCCACGTAATCGTTCCGGGTAAAATTTCAGGACTTTCTCTATTTACCGAATTGTCCGGAATGGTAGATCAAAACGGAAGCACTACAATCGTAAAATCCGCAAAAGCAAAACCTAAAAAAACAGCGTCGAATAAGAAGAAGGTCAAAAAGACCTAGTAGTTCTTAGGATGATTGTTCGTTCTCCATGTATTAAGATTTGCAATATGGACTATGAAACCGGTCTCTGCGAAGGTTGTTACCGCACCTTAGAAGAGATCGGCAGGTGGACCATGTATACGGAAGACGAAAGAAAAACGATCCGACACAAAATAGAAGAAAGAAAAATTTCCCTCGGAAAACCTTCTTTCAAAAATCCTTAAATCAGTTCTGAACCAGTTTCAAATATTCTTCCACAATATCAGTTGCGGACTTCTTCCAATCGAACCTTTTGGAATTTTTTAAACCAGCTTTGGTTTTAGAACTTAGAAGTTTGGGAGAATCCAATAATTGGACTAAGCCTGTTTCAAAAGAATTAGAATCTTTAGGATCAAAGAAGAATGCAGTATCTTCTAAAATTTCAGGAAGAACACTCGAGTTGGAAGAATATACGGGGCAGCCGCAAGACTGAGCTTCCACAGGTGGAAATCCAAATCCTTCGTACAAAGAAGGATAAATAAGTAACTTGGCTGCAGAATATAAAGTTGCTAGTTCTTGTTCCGACAAATATGGAACTAATTTAATTCTATCTTCCCAACCTTTTGCATCTTCCACTAGATAGTCAGGAAGTTTTCCTCCGGAACCTGCGATCACCCAATCTGCTTTGATCTTTTTTTCGGACCAAAGTTTTTTGAGAGATTGAAGCACGAATCCTAAATTCTTATGCTCCTTTCCGATACCGACGCTGAGTAAATATCCAGGTCTGAGTCCATACTGTTTCAGGAACTTCTTCTTTTCCGGATCACTTTTAGGAGAAAATATCTTGGAATCTAAACCGTTATAGATGGTTCTCATTTGAGACTGGGAAAATGAAAAAACTTCAGTTAGATCTTTTGCAGTAAAATCAGAAACGGTAATGATCTTTTTGGCCTTCTTTCTTATGAGCAAAAACACAAGTTTCATGTAAGCTTGTTTCAAAAAAGAAGAATGGAACTGCTTCATTCTGAATGGAATGATATCGTGAATAGTAACAACACATAGATCTAAGAATTTTAAAGGAGCATTAAAATGTGGGATATCCAACAGGTCGAAATCTTTCATCTCGGGAATTCCGAACCATTCTTTGATAGAATAGATCCCTGCATTATATTCTAAAATTTCGTAAGAAGTTAAAACCTTAGCGGAAAGATTCTTTTTAATAAGATCAGGATTTCCAAGTAGAACGATCCGGATCCCTTTTTTAGAGGCGATATCTCCCAGCCAATTCAAAAGTCCTTTGATCCTGGAACCGATCCCTGAATGGGCAATCATCCTTGCATCGAATCCGATTTTGATCCTTCTCGCCTTCATAGAAAATTAAACCATCGTATAGGATGAAGTCGGAATGGCAAGCCAATCGCTTTTCCCCTTGAAAAGAGAAGTAAACTACCAAGACTTGTCCAGACGAGTCTAACTACATACATTTTCAAAGCGAAGAACGGAGAGACAACTTGGAAAACGAAGTAACGAGTATATTAAAAGCGATCGGAGAAGATCCGAATAGAGAAGGACTTTTAAACACTCCTAAAAGAGTCCGAAAAGCTTATGAATTCCTGACTTCCGGTTATAGGGCCGATATTGATACCTTAGTAAACGGAGCGATCTTCGAAGAGGACAGCCAAGGTATGGTACTTGTCCGGGATATCGAAATGTATTCTCTGTGCGAACATCATCTTCTTCCTTTTTTTGGAAAGGCTCACGTAGGTTATATTCCGAATAAAAAGATCATAGGGATTTCCAAGATCCCTCGTATCGTGGACGTTTTTGCGAGAAGGTTACAGGTCCAAGAAAGAATGACCGAGCAAATAGCGTATGCCCTTATGGAAGTTCTGGATCCTTTGGGCGTTGCGGTAGTCATCAAAGCGAAACATCTTTGTATGATGATGAGAGGAGTTGAAAAACAAAACTCCGAACTTTTCACTTCTTGTATGCTCGGAGAATTTAAAACGAATATGGTAACTAGGAGTGAGTTTCTAGATCTAATTCGGACCGGTTCGACCTAGAAGATTTAGCTCTAAGTTCTTCCGCTTTCCGCTCTGCTCGATCTTTATTTTCGAGCATTGCTTTCTCCACTCTCAATCTTTCTTTTTCGAAACCTGCCTCATCTAGATCTCTAGGGATCATGATAGGCTCTCCGTAAGAGATCACAAAGGTTGTGAAAGGTTTTGGGATCCTGTGTTTGTCCCAAGACTTCTCCGCAATCCATTGTTTTGTACATTCATAATGAAACGGCAAAATAGGGACCTGAGAAACTTGGGCTGCTGCGATCACTCCAGGCTGAACGATCCAAGCTGGACCTCTAGGTCCGTCGGGAGTGAACGCTGCAGGAAGATTTTTTCTCAAGTGAACGATCATTGCCTTAAGAGCCTTTGAACCGCCCTTAGAGGAACTCCCACGAATACTACCGTTTCCGAATCTATGCACTACTCCGGTGATAAAATCACCGTCCTTAGATTCAGAGATCAAAACGGCTAATTTGCGATTTTTATTCAAATATGGTGAGTAGAGAACATTCGTATGCCAAACGCAGAGGATAAACGGCTTCTTTAGAGGATAAAGAGAGTTAAAATGTTCCTTTCCTAATTCCACTTTTTTTGAGGTGAGTCCGATGATCCTTTGTAAAAAAACTACCAGAGTAGGCACTAACCATACTAGGAACCTACGCTTCCAACTTTCCCGAGTATCCAATTTTTCCGACATTGAGGCGAGCCTGCTGTAATACGGTCGGGGAGCATTCCTTTTTTTTACATAACAGGCTGGATTTTATATAAAAACTCTCTTATAAGTAGGTTGGAGAATGAGTGGACAATACTGAAATTAAAAAGTTTCTTATTCGATTGCGAAGGAATAAGCCATGTCGAAAGAAAGAATCGTCCAGCCGTTCGCTGATTTCAAAAAAACGGCAAATATCAACCTCAAAGATTATAAGGCATTATACAAAGAATCCATAGAGAACCCTAAAAAGTTCTGGGCCAGAGAAGCTTCTACCCGGCTTACCTGGTTCAAAAAATGGAATAAGGTTTTAGATCACGATTTTAAGAATGCAAAAGTAAAATGGTTCGAGGGAGGCAAGATCAATGTCTCTTATAATTGTTTGGATCGTTATATAGATACCCCCTTAAAAAATAAGGCGGCGATCATTTGGGAAGGAGACAACCCTCAAGAATCCAAAACTTACACTTATTACGATCTGTATCGTGAAGTGAATAAGTTCGCAAACGTTCTGAAAAATTCAGGCATCAGAAAAGGTGATGTGGTCATGGTATATCTGCCTATGATCCCGGAACTTGCCATTACAATTCTTGCATGTACTCGGATCGGTGCGATCCATTCGGTGGTGTTCGGAGGTTTTTCTCCGGAAGCTCTACAAAGCAGGATAGAAGATTGTAAACCTAGACTCATCATAACTTCCGACGGCGGTTATAGAGGCGGCAAAAGTCTGGAGCTAAAAAAAGCGGTAGATACTGCTTTGGACCAATCTTCCGAAAAAGTAAATAATGTGATCGTGATCAGAAGGACCGGCCAAGAAACGGAGCTGAATTGGAAAGAAGGAAGGGATCGTTGGTGGCATTATCTAATGAATGATCCAAATCTTCCTGCATATTGTAAGCCGGAGCAAATGGATTCGGAAGATCCTTTGTTCATTCTATATACCTCGGGCTCTACCGGAAAACCGAAAGGAGTTCTTCATACTACTGGAGGATATCTTCTAGGGGTCAATATGACCTTTCATTATGTTTTCGATATTAAACCTACGGATACATATTGGTGTACCGCGGATATAGGTTGGGTAACAGGTCATAGTTATCTAGTGTACGGTCCACTTTCTAACGGGGCTACTTCTATCATGTTTGAAGGAGTTCCTACATATCCTGATGTGGGAAGATTCTGGGATGTGATCGATAAACATGGAGTCACAGTATTTTATACTGCACCTACAGCGATCCGTTCTTTGATGAGAGAAGGAACAGATCCTATCGAAAAAAGAAACCTAAGCTCTCTTAGATTGATCGGATCCGTAGGAGAACCTATCAATCCCGAAGCCTGGGAATGGTATTTTAAACATGTTGGAAAATCCAAATGCCCTGTTGTAGATACTTGGTGGCAGACAGAAACCGGTGCGATCATGATCTCTCCTTTGCCTGGTGCAATCGCTCAAAAACCCGGGTCTGCAACTCTTCCGTTCTTCGGAGTACAACCTGTTCTTTTAGATGATGAAGGAAAGGAGATCAACTCTAAGGGAGAGGTTTCGGGAAATCTTGCAATCAAATCTCCTTGGCCTTCTATGATGAGAGGAGTGTTTAAGGACCCGAAAAGATTTTTCGATACCTACTTCTCCATTTATAAAGGTTATTATTTTACCGGAGACGGAGCAAGAAGGGATAAGGACGGATATTATTGGATCACCGGTCGTGTAGACGATGTGATCAACGTATCAGGTCATAGGATCGGCTCCGCAGAAGTGGAAAGCGCACTTGTGGAAAATCTTTCCGTAGCGGAAGCAGCGGTTGTAGGATTTCCACATGATATCAAGGGTCAGGGAATTTATGCGTACGTCACAGTGAAAGAAGGTGTGACCACGAATGACTCTCTTAAAAAAGAACTGATCGCTACTGTCGAAAAAATGATCGGAAAGATCGCAAGACCTGACGTGATCCATTGGGCGCCTGGACTTCCTAAAACCAGATCCGGAAAAATTATGAGAAGGATCTTACGCAAGATCGCATCAAGTGAATTCGAAGGTTTGGGAGATATTTCAACCTTAGCAGATCCAAGTGTAGTGGAAAAATTAATAGATGATAAGAAGAAGTATCACAGTTGAATAAAATCGGTCCGCAAAGAATCGTATGTTTAACTGAAGAGACTACTGAACTTCTCTATTTATTAGGAGAAGAAGATCGTATCGTAGGAATCTCCGCATATACGGAAAGACCTCCTCAGGCAAAAGAAGAAAAGCCTAGAGTTTCCGCATTTATTAACGGAAACATAAAGAAGATCAAGGAGCTAAATCCTGATCTGGTGGTCGGTTTCTCGGATATTCAGGCACAACTTTCTCATGATCTGATAAAAGAAGGTCTGAATGTTCTGATCACCAACCAAAGAAGTTTGGAGGAAATTTTCCAAACCATTTTGATGGTGGGGTCATTGATCGGAAAATCGGAACAGGTTTCTAAACTCGTGGAGTCTTATAAAAAAAGATTAAACGAGATCAAAGAACGTTCTTCTTCTAAACCTAAACTTAAAGTGTTTTTCCAAGAATGGGATCATCCGATCATCACAGGGATCAGATGGGTCTCCGAATTATTGGAGATCGTAGGAGCAATAGATTGTTTCGGCCACTTGAAGGAAAAATCCTTGGCCAAAGACAGGATCATAAGTCTACATGAAGTAGCGGATACAAAACCTGACCTGATCATCGGGAGCTGGTGCGGAAAACCTATGGACTTCGAATGGGTACGCACCAGAGAAGAATGGAAAGATATTCCTGCGGTCAAAAACGATAAAATTTTCGAAATGGACCCTGCGATCATTTTACAACCGGGACCTGCCTTATTTGAAGAAGGTATCCTGGTAATGGATCGGATCTTAGAAGAAGTGAGAACTTCTCTTTCTTAAGTTCCGAACATAATATTAGGCGAATTTAATAAATCAAAATCAAATCTGCCGGAAGGTGAATGATGAATTCCATGGTAAGTTCCGCGATCTCTAAAGAATCATCTATAGCAAAAATCTGGACGAACGGTGCTATCGTTATCAACCGGATCCGCTTAGGACTAGTAGTTCTTTTTATCCTAACATTGATCGGGGTCTCTAAAACAAACCACCCTACTCAGGTAATCGCTCATTCCGTCGGAACAGGTTTGATGGCACTGTATTGTATTTTCGAATTTTTCCTGGCGAGAGGAGGAAGGGTCGGGATCAAATTCCAAAAGACACTGGTGATTTTGGACGTGATCATTCTCTCCGCGATCATGGCTGCCGACTGTAGTATAGATGCGGTCGTAGCAAGAGATACTCTCGCAAACATGATCCTATTCTTCATTTATTTTTATATAATGATCTATTCTTCCTTACTAGGAGAAAAAAAGTTCGTACTTCTAATCGGTCTATTAACAGCTATCGGAGTCGCAATCGCACTTTATGTAGGCTGGAAAAGCGGGCTTGTGCTGACTGAAAATGCAAGCAAGTCCAAAGATCCCGACACTTTGATCTTCTCGGTTCAAATCGTAAAGATCGGTTTTATGATCACTGCAAGTGTGATCTTGTACCAATTGATGAGATTATTCGAAAATCTAACCGCAGAAGGTTCCAGATTATTCGGAGAGTCCCAGGTATTCTTAACTCAAATTAAAGATAACCAAAATATCATTCGCAACTCAGCAGAAAACTTAGAAACATCTATTAAAGAATTTGCAGGCTATATTGCAAGGACCGGAGAAAAGATGGAATCCCAAGCCGCCGCTTTGGAAGAGGTAAACGCGGTATTAGAAGAACTTTCCGCTTCTTCCATCAATAATACTCAATCGATTGAAACTCAGAACGAAAGTATTTCGGGGCTCTCTTCTAATTCTCAAAAGTTGGGCAGGATCATAGGAGATATTACGGAATACAGCGAAACACTTTCCGTATTCGCGGAAGAGAACAAAGCGGATATGGAGAATGTTACCATTGCGGCCGAAAAAACGAATTCATATCTCGCAGACATTGCAAATTCATTCAACAGAGTGGACGAGATCAATCAGATCATGGGAGAGATCGCGGATAAAACAAATCTTCTCGCATTGAACGCATCTATCGAGGCAGCAAGAGCAGGTGTCGCAGGAAGAGGATTTGCCGTAGTGGCAAACGAGGTAAGTAAGCTCGCGGACTTCACTTCCGAAAACGCAAAGTCCATTTCTTCTATCGTAAAACAATCCCAAAGTTTTATCAACGAGGCAAAGGTTGCTTCCGCAGAAACCGGAGATCTGACTGAAAAACAAAAATTCAAACTGATCCAGACCACCGATCGTATCGTCCAAATGAACGAGCTCTATAAGGAGCAAAAATTTATCCTTAAAAGTTTTCTAAATGAATTGGATACGATCAAATCCGCATCCACTGATATTCTGGAATCCACCAAGGAACAAACCTTGGGTCAGAACGAATTGATGAAGACGATGAGCCAGTTGGAAAAAGACATAAACGAGATCAGTGAAGAATCCAACAAACTGAACACCGAGATCGACAAGATCAATACTCAGGCTTCCGAGTTAAGAGTATTGAGTGGACATTCTTCAGAATAAACCTAACACAACGTTAGTCTAGTCCGGGAAATTCCGTCTATTGATGGATGGAAACTTCCCATCTAAAAACAGAGTCCACGATCCTGCAGATCTGGAAGAATGGCGCTATTGTGATCAATCGGATCCGATTAGGTTTGGTCATACTTTTTATCATTTCCTTAGCGGGAGCTTATAAAAGTTTCCAGCCCTTACAATTTATGGTCCATGCAGGCGGCACTGCTTTCATGGGAATCTACTGCATTTTCAATTTTGTAGTGAATCGTAAAAGGAATATGTCCATCGGATTCCACAAACTTTTCGTGTTATTCGATGTGAATGTTCTAAGCGCCACCTTGATCTTGGATACTTTCGTTTCTCCGGACGTGGCGGCTGGAACTTTGAAGAACGTGGTATTATTCTTCATTTATTTTTATATCATGATCTACTCCTGTCTTTTAGGAGAAAGGATCTTCGTTTTGATCGTGGGAGCATTCTCCACTGCGGGAGCAATAATTGCTCTTGTATGCGCCCTTAAAAATGGTGTAGGATTCGTGATGGATGTAGAAGAAGCAAAACTTCCCTATAATATAAGCGGCTCTACCGAGATCATCAAAATTGCGTTCATATTTGTTGCGAGTGTGATACTCGCTCAGTTGATGAGATTGTTCTTAAGGTTAACTGTAGAAGGAAACCGCCTCTATACTGATTCCAAAGATCTACTCGAAAAATTAAGTGAGAACCAAAGAATCATTAAAGATTCTGCGATTAGTTTAGAAGATTCCATCGTTAAATTCGCGGAATTCATCAATCGCACCGGAGAGAAAATGGAATCCCAGGCAGCCGCCCTGGAAGAAGTGAACGCCGTATTAGAAGAACTTTCCGCTGCTTCTACAAATACTTCTAGATCTATTGAATCGCAGAATGCAAGTTTAAGCGAACTTGCGGATGATTCCAAAAAATTAGGAGAAATAGTTTCAAATATCACGGGTTACAGCGAGGCTCTTTCTACATTCGCAAATGATAATAAAGCGGATATGGAGAATGTTACCATCGCCGCTGAAAAAACAAAATCCTATCTGGCGGACATCGCAGGTTCATTCGACAAAGTGGATCAGATCAACCAGATCATGGGAGAGATTGCGGATAAAACGAACCTTCTCGCATTAAACGCATCTATCGAGGCGGCAAGAGCAGGAGAAGCAGGAAGAGGATTCGCAGTAGTAGCAAACGAGGTAAGTAAACTTGCGGACTTCACTTCAGAGAATGCAAAATCCATCTCCACAATCGTAAGACAGTCCCAGAGTTTTATCCAAGAAGCAAAAAGCGCTTCTGCAGAAACGGGAGATCTGACTGAAAAACAAAAATTTAAGATCTTAGAAACTTCCGACAGGATCGTCCAGATGAATAAACTTTATTTGGAACAGAGAAATATTATCCGCAAATTCTTAAGTGAATTGGAAAGTATCAAATCAGTTTCGAGTGAGATCCATGAATCCGAAAAAGAACAGTCCTTGGGCCAAAAGGAAATGATACGGACCATGTCCCAATTAGAAAAAGATATTAATGAAATTAACGAAGATTCGGCCAACTTAAACTCTGAGATTGATCGGATCAAAACAAAGGCCTCCGAACTTAAAGTATTGAGCGGTAATTCCTAAGGCCTTTTCGTTTCCTTCTTCTTTACAACCGAGCCCATATTTCGATATATGGAATTTATTCCGATTGAGAGGAGAAGGATATGGGGACTAAAGTAAAAGCTGCAGTTATCGGAGGCACGGGTCTCTATAGCCTTGATGGAATGGAACTTGTAGAAGAAGTTCTTCCGGAAACTCCCTGGGGCAAACCCTCCGACACGATCAAGATCGGAAAGATCCATGACAAACTGATCGCATTCTTACCCCGCCATGGTGTGGGACATTTTATCATGCCTCACGAAGTCCCAATGAAGGCGAATATTTGTGCTCTTAAAATTTTAGGAGTAGAAGAGATAGTAGCATTCAGCTCCGTCGGAAGTTTGAGAGAAGAGATCAAACCTTTGGATTTCGTTCTTCCAAGTCAGATCATAGACAGAACTAGAGGAAGAGAGTCCACTTTCTTCGGAAAAGGTGTGGTGGCTCACGCTCCTTTCGCAGATCCTTTTTCCAAAAACTTAACCGATAGGATCAGCAAAGCTGCTGCAAAAGTAAATCTTCAGATCCACCAAAACAAAACTTTGGTTTGTATGGAAGGTCCTCTATTCTCCACAAGAGCAGAATCTCATATGTATCGTTCTTGGGGTGGAGACATCATCAATATGAGCGTTCTTCCGGAAGCAAAACTTGCAAGAGAAGCCGAGATCGCTTATCAAATGGTTTGTATGTCCACCGACTACGATTGTTGGAGAGAGAATGAGGAAGCAGTCACTGCGGAAATGGTGATGGCAAACTTAGGAAAGAACGCGGAAAATGCCAAAAAACTTTTAAGCGCTTTGATCCCTGCACTTGGAAACGGAGATGATCTAAGTCTGAAAAATAGCACTAAGTATTCTATCATCACTGCTCCGGAACGTAGAAACCCGGATACAGTCGCAAAACTGAAAGTGTTATTCCCGGATTATTTCTGAGAATTTGATTTTCTTCGGTTTAGATGGACCGATTCTAAAATTTTAGCCAATCCCTTTTGGTATTCGGGAAAGAAGGAGAGATTATTATGATTCCCTCCTTCTATTTCCAGAAATTCTATTTTTACTCCTGATTCCAAAGCTGTTTTGAATAATTTCCTTCCTTGTCGAAAAGGAACGATCTCGTCTTCGTTCCCATGTATGATCGTTGCAGTAGAATGTATTTTTCTGATCTTATTTTCGGATTTGAGAGAATACGCCAAAAACCATTCAGGCACGAAAGGATAATATTCTTTTGCCAGATCCGCCAAAGAAGTATAAGGAGTTTCTAATATAATATAACCGGGATTTGTTTTGGTCCCTAAATCCACCACAACTCCAGTCCCGATAGATCTTCCATAAAGAATGATCTCATTCTCTTTTTTTAATTTATCCGTTTTTAGGTATTCATACCAGCGTTCCGCATCCTGGTACATTCCCTTCTCACTTAGTTTGGCCCTGCTTTTACCGTAACCTCTATAATCCGTCATGAGAAGGTCCCAGCCTCTAGGAACAAAGTCCTCTGCGACTCCTCCCCAGCTTCTCAAACTGCCCGCGTTTCCGTGAAAATAAAGAACCGTTCCCTTAGAAGGCCCTTGAGCAGGAAAGAATAATGCGTATATCTTCTCTCCATTTTCCAATTCCAAAGAAACTTCTTGGAAAGTATAAGGAAAAGAAAACTGAAAGTCTTCGGGCAAAATTTCCGGGAAGAAGATCAGCTTGTCCTGATTTGAATACAACAAGCCGAAAAGCCCTAGAAAAAGTATAAATATGACCGAGAGAAGATATAACATAAACTTTTGGATTTTCATTTGGCCTTAATTTCTCTGGTCCAAAGTTCTTTTCCGGCAGAATCAAAAACCCTAAATACCAAGTTCCTTTGTTTTAAAGGGCCGGTAATTTCTATCGTTCCGAAATTCCTTTTATCATCCACCATTGTGCCTTCTATCCTTAACGGATTTTTTTCGGTAATCGGCGCATGAGTGGAAGAAGTCAAAGGTGAAACTGTAAAATCATATATTGGATATTCGAATCCTTCCTGAATATATGATAATTCCGTAAAGTGCCTGTCTCCGGTCAAAAATACCAGGTTTTTTATCTTCAATTTGGAGATTTTGGAAAGAAGTTTTTCCCTTTCTTCCGCATATGTGGAATAATTTTCAAAAACGGATAACGGATTTAAGACCTGACCTCCTACTACCACAAACTTAAAAGTCGCTTTGGAGAATGCTAATCCATTCACCAGCCAGTCTAATTGCTCTTCTCCGAAAAACGATCTGGATCCGGTTTTATTATCGTTCGCAGTCCTAAAACTGCGATCGTCCATCAAAAAGAATTGTGCATCTCCCCAGGTGAAAGAACCATATATTCCTTTTTTTGAATAGTTCGGATTCGCCCAGAACAGTTTGAAAATTTCTTCTGCAGTGGCGCCCATCCAAAAGGAGGCATCTCCGTCATTCGGTCCCCAATCATGATCATCCCAAACAGCATAATGATGGACATTTGCAAGAAGCGGTTGTAGTTCCTTCAAGGATCTTTGTTCAGTATAACGGTAAATAAATCCGGTCCTGGATTCCCAATCAGGTTCTCTTAGATAAATATTATCTCCCATCCAAAGCATGAAGTCGGGCTTTTGAGCGGAGATGGATCCGTAGATAAAGTATTCTCCTCCGTAAGGTTTTACTTGAGTATCATACTTAGGATCATTTACGAATGCACAACTTCCCAAAGCAAATTTGATATCGGGTGGTCCGCTTTGTTTTCCTATCCAAATAGGTTGTGCTCTAAATTTTTGTTCCGACTTAGGTTCTTGGTATTTTCCGTTTACATAAATTATATATTCATATATTTTCCCGGGTTCCAATACGTCGGCAATCAAATGGGCGACATTTCCCTTATAATGTTCCGTATTTACTTCACGAGTTATATGACTTTGTTCCGGGTTTCCGGAAATAAAATATTTCGCGTACACTTTAGAAGGATTCTTAGTCTGAACCCAAATTTTCACTTCTTTATGAGTTGAGTAACCTAACATCGGCCCCGATTGGATACTCGAAGGCGAAGCTGTGTCGGTTGACTGACTTTTTCCATAAATTGCGAAATCGATGTAAAAGAATCCAAACAGTAAAATCAACAAAGAGGTGGATGATAAAAGCGATATGCGTCTCATTGTCATGAAATATCTTGAAGCCTTAAGCTTCTTTCAAATCAAAAAAAAGGGAAAGAACGGAAATGACGAGGGGAGAATCTAGAAAACTCAGATGGAGACTGACCTTAGGCCTGGAGCTGCTAACTTCAGTTCTTGCCGTCCCTTTGGCAGTTCTATTCATTATAGCGGCTGGAGCGTATGACTTTAATAAGGCGATCGCATTGATCGGATCCTCCACGATCGCACTGCTCAGTTCTTATTTTTTTCCTACGGTCCGATTCTTGTATTTGGGAAAACTCTTATCAAACCTGGAACCGGCTAATTGGGAAAAGCTGAACACAAAGGGAAAGGTCGAAGTAAAAAGAAAGTTACTGAATTTTCCTTTGTTAAACTCGGGATTCTATTTAATTCAATGGAGTTATGGAATTCCTACGGCTTGGAAATTAATGCACTTTTTCTTCATTCCTCAATTTTTCGAATCAGCTCCATTTTTACTCTTACCTCTGATCATTTATCCTACTTTAGGAATTTCCCATTTCTTTTTGACCGAATCGGTTCTTGCAGAAGTGCTGGAGTCCGACAGATTGAACGGGCTTCCATTAGAAGAAAAAGATATCCGTAAAGTTTCTATTTTTGCTAGGATCATTTCTACGATCGCATCCATCACTTTATTGCCTGTTGTGATCTTCGGTTATCTCTTACTAGAAGAGACTTCCGGTTGGTTAAAACTGGGAGATGTCACTTTAGCACTTTCCCTTACCATACTTTTTATGGTGATCACTCTTACCATTTCTTCCTACTTATTGGCCGCTAGTATTCGCAGGAATTCCAAAAACATGATGAATGCGTTTGTGGAAATGTCACAAGGTGAGTTGGATATCCTTCTTCCTATGGTTTCTACGGACGAGTTGGGAAGAAGCAGCAAAATGCTGAATGATTTTGTGAAACGACTTAGGATCGTTGTCAAAACCGTAATGAAAGAATCCGAAAAACTCTCTCAAAGCTCCAAGGTTTTGGAAGAAAGAACTAAAGATCTTTCTTTAAAAATGCAGGAACAGGCCGCATCCACTGAACAAATGAGTTCAGGTGTGGAGGAAATTGCTGCATCCATTCAGTCTACTTCTTCCAGAGCTGAAAGCCAATCGGATACCGTAGAACAAGCATCCGCATCGCTTGCCGAATTAGAGGACAGGATCCGCAATGTTCATACTTCTCTAATGGATACTAAAAATGACGCGGAAAGAATGAGATTAGAAACTTCTAATGGAGAATCCGCATTACAATCCACTCGAGACGCAATGGCGGAAATAGAATCCAATACCGCTAAAATGGAAGCGAGTGTAAATGTGATCCATGAGATTACGGATAGGATCGGACTTCTTTCCTTAAACGCCGCCATCGAAGCGGCCCGCGCAGGAGAAGCAGGAAAAGGTTTTGCGGTAGTAGCCCAAGAGATTTCCAAACTGGGAGAACAGACCCAAGAGAATGCAAAAAGGATCCGGGCAACATTGGCAGAAGCGGTAAAGGCAACCAACTCGGGAAGAGAAGTTCTAGGAAATACGGAAGTCGCGTTCAGAAGAATAGGCGACACTGCTCAAAATACATCCGAAAGAATTTTGCAGGTTTCTTCCTTGTCCGAATCACAATTGGTGGCAAGCGCTCAGGTAAAAAATGCGTTTTCTGAACTGATCCGATCCGCGGATGAGATCCGAAATCATACAAAAGAACAATCCCAGACTTCTTTAGAATTCTCTAAAACGATTGGAAGTATTTCAGAAGCTACCGAGTTTTTGAACGGAATAGTAAATGATATCGACTCTCTCGCAGAGAAGCTTGCTCATCAAGCGAGTTCCTTGAAAAAAGAAGTAGAGTTTTTTAAAACCTGATTCAAGTCTTAGGAAGAAGTACCTTAAATACCGTCTTCCCAGGCTTCGAGTTGAATTCTATTCTTCCTCCATGTTTTAAAACGATCCTTCTGGAAATATCCAGACCTAGACCGCTTCCTTCACCGGGAGCCTTAGTGGTATAAAAAGGATCGAATATTTTAGATTTAATATCCGCCGAGATACCGGGACCGTTATCCGAAATCAAAACGGAAACATCAGAGTCGGAATCTAAAATCGAAATTTTGATCTTTCCTTTGAACTGCATGGCTTGCAAAGAATTGTAAATTAAGTTTGTCCAAACCTGGATCAAGTCATCCGGATAAGCGTAGATGATCGGCCTCGCTTGGAAGTCCAATTCTACTTCTACTCCGTTTTTGATCTGGTTATGATAGATTGTAAGAACAGTTTCTATATTCTCCGCAAGATCAGTTTCGATCTTGCCTTCCCCGGAATCGATATGAGCAAAACTTTTAAGAGCATACACTATCTTAGAAGTTCTGTCTACCGCCAGACGAATGGATGCTGCATTCTTATATGTTTGGATCTCTTCGATCGCAAAATCCAAAAGTGCAAGATTCGTCTTGGCCTGGAAAATTTCAGGGAATTCTTCCGTAGAATGGTATAATCCGACATCCATCAATCTATCCGCTAGATCATACGGATTTTCAAAACCAAGTTCGCTCAGAGTATTTTTTAATTTTTTAAGAACATTCCTTCTTTCTTCTCTAGACACTTGGATCTCTTTATTGGAAATTCCTGCACGAATAAACTCTGATAATCGTTTTATATAACTTGGTTCTGCATCGGCAAAAAACGGACCCAATTTTTTCAAACGTTCCGGAGAAGAGTCCAAATAAGCTCTCAATTCGCCGCTCAGAGCAGAGATGGCTCCTAACGGATTATTGATCTCATGAGCGATACCCGCGACCAACTGTCCGAGCGCTGCCATTTTTTCGGAAAGGATAAGCTGGTCCTGGGTCTTCTTTAAATTGTCTAAGGCGGAAGCCAACTCCGAAGTCCGGATACGAACTGCATTTTCTAGTTCTTCTTTAGCTTCTCTTCTTTCGGAATTTAATAATAACTGAGTGACTTGTTCCGCAACCGTAACTACGAACTGCTGCTCGAAACCTTTCCATCTGCGAAGAACACCCCTATGTTCTAAACAGATGGCTCCGTAAATCCCTCCTCTTAAGAAGATAGGAGCATTCAACAAAGATTGGATCCCAAGAGGAATACTGTAAGACTCCGCAAACTCGGATGTTCTTGGATCATTCACCACATCATATGCATCCACTAATCTTTCAGTCTTCATCGAAGAAAAATATTTAGGATATTCTTTGAGATCCATTACGGATGGATCCATATAAGACAGAAACTTTTGATCCCAGCCTGAGACCAAAGACCAGATAGTTTTTTCCCTATCTGAAAAAAGCCAAATGGATGCGCGGTCACATCCCAATGTTTCCGTGCACATTTTGACTATATTATTTAAACCTGCGGAAATATTACCGGAAGCAAAATCCGGATCTGTCGCCATATTCAAAAGGACTCTTGCCTGTTCGGAAATTTTTAAGTTCTCTTCCTCTTTTTCCCTCGCTGCTGCTTTTCCGGCAGTATTGTCCTTTGTTATTGCAACGATTGCAGGTCTTCCGACTAAGTTTACGATCCGGCCGGAAAAAATCGAATCCACTCGAGTCCCGTCTTTTCTGATAAAAGGTATATCAAGATCTCTTAATATACCTTCTTCTTTCATCCGGTTGATGAGTTCACGTTTGACATTAGGATCAGGCCAAATTCCCAGATCTATAGAGTTCTTTCCGATTGCTTCTTCTTTCGTGTATCCGAATAGATCGTAGAACATCGAGTTCACACTGATATATTTCCCTGTTTCCAGATCGGAAATACAGATCGTATCCGGGTTTAGATCGAATACTTTCTCGAATAGATCCTTACTCTCCTCTAATTGTAAAAGATACTGATCTCTTTCCTGTTCTACTTTTTTCTTGTCGGTGACATCGATCAAAAGAGCAAGAAGCATCATCTTGTCTCCTATCTTAAACACCCTGTTTCCTGAAATTACATGCCTTTCCGTATTATCCGATCGGTTGATTGTAGCTTCTATATTTTTGGACCAGCCGAATTCTTCTAGTTCTTTGCGGATCTTTGCTCTATCTAAAGGGCCTTTCCAAATCCCCAGCTCGAAGGAAGTTTTTCCTATGATCTCTTCTCTTGTATATCCGATCAGTTCACAATATTCTTGGTTAATCTCTCTGTAAGTTCCGGTTTCCAGATCGGAAAGAGAAACTGCGGCAGGATTCATTTGGAAAATTTTCTCAAAAAGCTCCTTATTATGCCGGACCTCTGCATTCAGTCTTCTCGTCTGCTCTTCCGCTTCCAGACGATCTCTAATATCCGTTGCGAGAGAAATAACATGAGGTCTTCCGTTTAATTTTACGATCCTTCCCGAATACAAGATAGGCATCGCAGTTCCGTCGGCAGCTCGGAAGACAGTCTCAATATTACTGACTTCTCCCTTCTCATCTAACTGTTTGTAAATTTCCGTCCTTCTATCCGGATCATAATCCCAGATCCTAATATCAACCGTAAGTTTTCCGATTACTTCGGATCTTTTGAGTTTTATAAATTCCAAAAATCTTTCGTTCACATCTATGATCTTTCTGGAAGTCAGATCGGTAAGAACCACCGCGGAAGGGATCAATTGGAATAATCTTTGGAAAAGTTCCTTACTCTTTTCAAGCTCGGAAGCAAGATTTTCCAAATCCGCTTGGGCTTCTTTGATATGAGTGATATCATGACCTACAGCTAGGATCTTTTTTTCACCGCCTGCCTCTATCACTCTAGCGGAGAATAGAATGGACCGGACCTTCCCGTCTGCGGTGCCCATCTTCACTTCTAGATTATCTACTGCACCTTTTTGGAGTAGAAGTCCACGGATAATTTCTCTGTCGCTTAGATCGTAATAAACTCCTAGATCTGCCGGCGATTTACCGATGATCTCTTCGTTTGTTTTTCCGATCAGGCTTAAGAACAGATCGTTTGCATCAAGATAAGTCCCATCCGATTTAGACAATGTGATCGCAGTCGGGTTCAATCGAATGATCTGGTTGAGTATTTCTTGGTTCTCTTTGAGTTCGTCTAAAAGTTTTTGTTTTTCTACTTCTTCTTTTACCCTGTCCGTGATGGGAACTGTGATCGTGAGTAGTTTTAAAGAACCTGCATATTCGATCGGGTGAGCGGAGAAGAGTCCCCAAAATTCTTCTCCTAGTTTATTCGTAAAACGTAATTCTATATCTCTGACAAAACCTTCTTTCTTGATGGCTTCTACTATATCCGCTCTGGTCTCTGCAGAGCTCCAGAAACCTAGTTCTAATGCATTTTTGCCGACTATCTCTTCTTCAGAATATTTCACCTGAATACAAAACTGTCTGTTTACTTTTAGATATTTACCTGTTTCGATCTCTGTGATCGCCATAGGCAAAGGATTCATATCGAAAAATTTTTCGAGAGCTCTCCATCCTATCTCCGGATGAGTTATATCCTCTTTAGAAAGTTCACTTTGTTGTTTGGGGGAACGAATATGGATCCATGTTGTAGTTTCGGAATCTGTTTCTCCCTGGATCTTAAAACCTTGGCAATAGAATGTTCTGATCTCTTTAGTCTTAAGTAAAAAATAACCCAAATACCAATTGGTTTTTTCTTCTTTTTTGAGATATTCGAAAATCCCGTTTCGAATATCCGAGATCAGATTAAAATCTATCTCTTTTAACTCTTTGGAAGAATAGCCCAAGATCTGTAATGCTGCCGGATTCGCTTCGATCAGATTTCCGGAAGAAGAAAATACAAGAACTCCGTCCCCGATCCTTTCGAAAAACTGCCTGAGGATATTGAGCTGTGAAAGGGAAGATTCCAAACTTTTATCACCGAGGGAATAAACCCTCAAATACTAATGGACTAAATAACGCTAGAAACTACTTTTCTAAAACTTTCATTTTTTTTCCAAAAATTAAGAAAGTTGCAATCCTAAAGGACACGTTACTCGAAAAGGCCTACCTATTATGTATTTTTTGATCGGTTTGTTCGCATTCTTTGCCGGTATATTCTACCTTATCATTCCTTTCATCTTACTGTCCAAAATTAACGGACTTCTGGAAAGGATCCAAGATCTGGAGAACCAATTAAAGGAGAAGGGACCTTCTACCCTTCCTGAAACTCAGGCAGAAAAGAAAAGGCCCCCGATCAAAGAAGAAAAACCTATCTTGGTAAAGGAAACAATCCCAGAATCCAAGAAGGAAGTCCCTTCTTCCAAGCTTGCTGCAAAAACTCCCAAACCTGCGGAGGTTGTACCTCCGACCATTATAAAACAAGAACCTCAACCACTAGCTAAAAAATCAGAGGCTTGGGAAAAATTCGAGAAGCAGATCGCCAATAATTGGACCGGGATCTTAGGAACGATCATACTTGTGATGGGTGTCGGATTCTTAGGAATTTACGCAGCCTTAAACATGTCTCCATTCTTCAGATTCTTAATGGTATTAGGGATCGGGATCGGATTATTCGTAATTTCTATTCTTTTAGTTAAAAAAGAATTCTGGGTGCAGATCGGATATTGGATCCGAAGCGGTTCAGGTGCAGTTATATTATTCTCTTGTATCGCAGCAGTTTCCGTTCCTGGAATGAAATGGATAGAGTCAGAATTTTACGCACTCATCTTAGTCATCGCCGGAATTTTAGTGAACCTAGGACTTGCATGGCAAACTTCCCAGCAAAAGTTCGCGAGCCTTCATATTATATTAAGTTTGGTCTCTCTGGCAATTCTTCCATTGAGCACTTTGATCTTCTTCTTAGCGGTCGGAGTTTCCGCTTTCAGCGTGGTTTTATCTTATAAAACTAAATGGGAATTTTATTTAATACAAACTGCGATCTCCTTTTTAATTTTAAATTTTCTTTATAAAGGACATTTCACGGAACAACTGCATGTGTTGAATTCTCCTCACTCCAGAACCTGGGGAATTTTAGGAACTCTTGTTGTTGGAATTCCATCCATCTTAGCTCATTATAGAAAAGTATATTCTTCCGCAAATATCCAACGACTTCCTTTTATCACTCACCTGATCATTTGGGCGGGGATCGGCTTAGGTTTATCGGTCTATTCAACAGGATCCAAATGGAATCCTCCCGTTCTGATCTCTGTCTCGGTCGGATTGTTTTTTTGGGCGAGGACTGCTCGAGAAAAATTAAACATTCGCTGGCTGTATCTCACGGATACTCTAGTTTCCCTGGCTCTTGCTTCTATAGGGATCACATTACTCACTCGATGGGAAGTGGATCTATTCCTGATTAATGTATATGTTTCACTTCTATTCTCTATCTTCTTCGTGGTGAGTGCAGAAGAAAAAGAAAATCTACTGAAAAATGTTGGGGCAGTGCTTCTTCATCTTTCTTGGGTTTGGTACATTCTTCTTTTAATCGTAAAATACTTTAACGATGTAAATCTGGGAGCTTGGCCGATCGTCATCACTACGATCGTAATGATCATTCTTACATTCTTGATCCAATTCTATGATGAGATCAGAAATAAGGAAAGTTCCACTGCAAGCGATGATGTTTACGGAGTAGGCGGAGACGATAGAATTTCCCCTGCCGGCCTATTCTCCGGACTTTTAGCATCCGCCATTTGTTTCCAATTATTCGATTGGAAACATTCAGAACTGTATCTTCCTGCATTCGGAGTCATTTTATTAGCGATCCGACAAAATAGAAATTGGAACGGTTTAGGAGTCGGGATCTTCTTCTTTGTTGCTGCGTTACATTTCGAAGTGATCTATAGAATTTATTCTTTGGAAAGCTGGGAAGTACTGTTAAGAGATCTTCCTACAATCCTATTCTGTTTCTTGATGATCCCTCTTTCTAAAGTGAAATTGGGCCCTGAAAAGATCAGATATTTTTCCGTACCAGGAGCGATCCTTCTTTCTTTACATATCGTATTCTTAGCTTATTGGACCACTCAAAGTATTTCCCCATTCTTGCCTGGAATACTCTGGCTTCTCCTTTCTTTGGCGTATTTGGAAACCAAAAACTTTTTCTCGGAAAGAAAGAAAGAATGGGAGAATACTTGGAAGTCCTCCGTCAATTCCGCAGGACCGGTCTGGCAATTTTTTGCGTTAACATTCGTGGGATTATTCTTAGGCGCTCATATTCTGGTCCATCTACAATCGGAACTATATGTGGGAATTTTCAAGATCAGATTTTTGATCCAAGCTTTGGCAATCGGAGTATTTTTATATTGGGCAAATAGCCCGAATCCCAAAAAGGAAACTCCAAATTATTGGAGTTCTCTTCTGCCATTATTCTGGGAACTGACCGGGATATTCATCACAGCGATCATTGCATTAGAAATCCCGAATACATGGCTGCCTGTTGCATGGGTTATATGGGCATTCTTCCTAAGTCAGATCAGTTTAAAAACTTCCTGGGAAATTTCCAGATTTAGATTTTATTCTCTCTGCTTTTATTGGTATTCCTGTATTCATGTTGCATTTATTTCCAGCTCATCCCTAACTCCTTCCGAATATTGGGCCAACCAAGAATGGCTGGGGGGACTAGTCGGGATCGCTCTGCAGATCGTTTACTTAGTAAGGATCCAATATCTTCCTCCATTCCAAGGAATAGAAGCGGAAGGTTATCCGGGTAAGATCAGAAACCTTTCCGAAAAACTGGACCAAAGATCCGACTATACCATATTTTATCCTTTGTTCGCAGCGGGAGCATTCTTCCTATTCTGGAGTTTTGATTCTTCTTTATTAACTCTATTATGGATGGTAGAAGTGTTC
The DNA here is from genome assembly GCF_004770895.1 of Leptospira dzoumogneensis. Classification (NCBI taxonomy): domain Bacteria; kingdom Pseudomonadati; phylum Spirochaetota; class Leptospiria; order Leptospirales; family Leptospiraceae; genus Leptospira; species Leptospira dzoumogneensis. The sequence goes on from NZ_RQHS01000019.1 coordinate 414,260, forward strand.
ATCGTCTTCTCAATGGGACTCATTCTGAAAAAAGAACATTTCCGTTATGTGTCCTTGGTGGCAATGATCGTATGTCTGCTTAGATTGATCTTCTGGGATCTTTCTCAATCTTCTACAATCACGCGTGCTTTGGTATTTTTAGGAGTGGGCGGGATACTGATCCTGATGAACACTCTTTACGGCAAATTTGGAAATAAGGAGAAAACAGATGCTCCGTAATCGATTATTATTCTTTGTTATACTTTTAGCGTCAGGCGCAGCCATCTCGTTTTTGGCGGTAAAGAGTAAGGCGAATGTAGAAATGCCTGCCACTCTTTCTCCTGCCTTTCAACTGCTCGGAAAACCGATCAAAACATTGGATCGTTCTCTCACAAAACTTATGCCTATCAGCGACCTAGATGAGAAGAAGTTGGGAGATTCAGTTGCATTACGTTACGAATCCTATGCGGACGAAAAAGATCCGGACCTGATCTATTTAAGAAGTTTGGTCTCCAATCTAACTCTAGGAAAAGAGAAAAGATTCGAATATAGGATTTTTATAATGGATTCTTCCATTCCGAACGCGTATGCGATGCCCGGAGGGATCTTATTTGTGACTAAGGGACTTCTCTCCATGGTAAACTCGGAGGCGGAATTAGTCGCGGTGATCGGACATGAGATCGGACACGTAGAACTTTCCCACTGCATGGATATGGTAAGAGGCGAATTATTAGCGAAGAAGATCGGCGCCTCTACTTTAGGAGAGTTGGCGGATCTAACCGCTTCCTTACTTTTAAGACCTTCTTTCGGAAAAAACCAAGAAGATGAAGCGGACTCCTACGGTTACGATCTATTGCTCAGAGAATATTACGACCCGTTCGCAATGGGAAGGACATTCCTAAAACTACAAGAAGCAAGCGGTGGAAAGGAAAATGCCTCTTCTCCCATCCAAGAATATTTTATGACACATCCTTATCTTTCTCATCGCTCCGAAAAATTTACGGAGAAGGCGAAACGAGAAGAAGAAGGAAAATATTATGTAGGGAAGAAGAACTTAAAGAAACGTGTCAGCCGCTACCAAGACGAACTTGATAAAGAATTCGTAAAGTACTGAGAATTTCTTCTTACAAATTTCAATTTTTATAACTTGGAATAAAATCTAAAAATCCGAATCATTCGGGAATTTTCCCGAATGGAAAAAGGTCTTACCTTCGGAGTTTTTATGAAAAAAATATTATTCGGGTGCATATTATTATTCGCTAGTGTAACTTCCGCATTTTCAGAACAGGAAAAAGTCCTGATCGTAAGCGGATTCTCCAAAGTTGCAGTTCCAGCAGAATTAGTAGAGATACGGATCGGAGTAGAAACAGAATCTAAAACGGCAGAAGAAGCTCATGAGAAAACTTCTTCAAAAACTGATTCTCTCGTAAAATATCTCAAAAAGCAGTCCTTACTATCGCTACAAACGGAAGCAATTCGTCTGCAAACAATATACGAATATCCTAAATCTGGAGGAAGACAGATCAAAGGTTATGTAGCGTCCAATACAGTTTTAATAAGAGCTAAAGTAGAATATGCAGGCAAACTTATAGATGAATCCATACAAAATGGAGCGAATCAAATTATAGGTATCCGATTGCAGGCAACGGATGCAAACTTAGAGAAGGCTTCTCAAGAAGCTTTGCAGTTAGCAGCGAAGGATGCTCGTAAAAAAGCTGATATAATTCTCTCCGCACTCGGTTTAAAATTTAAGGATTTTGTAGAGATAAGAGCGGACTTCCAAGAAATTTCCGAACCACTCCCTGTAATGGACGGTTTTCAAACTATGAGCGCAAAATCTGCGACTCCAATCGAAGCTGGAAATTTATTTCGTGAAGCGAAGATCTTATTGAAGGTTTCTTATTAAAAAAACGGTAAATAAGTGAAAAAAATCTGTCTTTTCAATCGGTTATATGGGTATGGTATTTATGGATTGTTACCTAAGTACCAATAACCCGGTAAATAGTTAACATATATCCAATTCTCTTCACTATTCTCACTACGTGAGCGGCCCTTTCGGGGGCCGCTCCGGTCTTTTGTTTTTTTCCTTGCTCTCTTCTTGAATAATTGGTGTTTTGGGAAAAAAATTATTACTCTGGCACCTCATGAAAAAAAAGATTCTAGCTTTATTGGCAACCTATCTAGTTTGCTTTTCTTTGTTCGGACAAACACCGCCGAATAACCAAAGGCCGCCTAGAAATCAACCTACGAACCAAACTCCTATCGGAGACAGCGGTTCATCTTCTTCCTCCTCAGGTAGTAGCAGTCTCGGAAACGGTTTATTACATATTTTGGAATTAGATGGAGTCGCAGGAAGTCTGAACCAAGGCGGACCTCAGTCTATTAACGGGATCTTAAATAGTGTAAGGATTGCAGGAAGCGCATTAGGCGGAACTCCGGAATTCTTCAAAGAAAACAGTAAGACTACTCCGAGCGGCGGATTTCCTAAGATCAGATATTCTCACCAATTATCCGATAATATGTTCATTGGTATCGTGGCTTCTTTAGGAGAAAAATCCACAACGGAAACCACTACTACCAGTACTTCCAACCGATATACCACCGATAAAATTACCACAACCACTAACGAGTGGAAGATAAAGTACGGTTGGGGACCTCTGAACTTAAATACTTCAGATAACGTAAGCTACGAATTTTCAATCGGTTATGGACAAGCAAAGACGAGTGGGGATTATTCCAACTTCGGGATCAAACTTCCAGGCTTTAGTTCGGGAAGTTCCGATGGAATTTCAGGATACGCAGTCGGATTCGGAGATCTTAGATATAATATAACTACTATCTCTTTGGATTACGGTGTTGCGGTTCCTATATCGAGCTGGATGAACTGGTACTTCCGAGGAGATACAAGCTTCTTCTGGGGAACCTTATCTTTAAGCTCCGCTCAGTTAGGTATAGACACCGGATCTACAGCGGGAGCGTATAACGGTTTAGACTTTAACGCATTCAAATCTAAAGACGGATTTTTTGCGGGAGCATCCGGATTCACAATGACTTTCGAAACAGGTTTCGTAATTAAACCTTTCGATACATTCGGTATCCGATTCGGTGGATTCTACCAGCTTACCTATTTCAGCGTAGGAGAAGTAAAAGGACCTTCCATCTCCGGAGGTCAAATTGTGGAAGCAGGTGCAGTACCTAGCCTTAGCTCAACTACCGACAACGAACAATTCGGAAACTACGGCGGAACTATAGGATTAGTTAAAAATCTATAATATTCTTCGTGATAAAACCCGGAGGCGGAAAAAGTTTCCGGGTTTTATTGTATTATAGTCCGCAATGCGGGCTTAAGGAGCCTTGCGACTACAGCTCTTTTAGGATTTCCGCCTTCTTCTTTTCGTATTCCTGTTTAGAGATCAATCCCTTATCCAAAAGTTCCTGCAAAGTTCTAAGACGATCCTCTATAGTTTTAGGGATTTTTTTGGCAGGAGTTCCAATAACCTTCTTAGAAGGATTCGCAGTCCAAAAACCGTTCTTAATTAGAATACGATTTTTGACTTCTTCCCCTTCTGTTGCCGAAACAAGATAATCCAAACCTTCAGGGCGGATCTCAGGAAGATAAATAGAATTATTGGCAGAAGGTCCCGGCTTTACGATAGGAACCAATGTCCAGTCCTGAAAAGAATACGAAGTCTGAAAATCAAGCACCTGTCCTACTTCAGAAAATTCTAATACGATTCCTTCCGGACTATTTCTAATATAAAAAACGGTCCTTCTGATCCTGAGTCCTGGACGGATAGGATCTTCTCTTTTTATAATTACCTGGTAAGCTTGCGGAAGTCCGTCCGGGATTTCCGTTTCCGCTCTGTATAATAATTCTCCGAGGCGGGAAGATTCTTCTTCCGTAAATACTCGGATCGGTTCAGAGTTAAAAACTCCTGTGTCCGAAACTCCGGTGAACTTAAAAAGTTTTTCCCATCTGGAAATGAACTCAGTCTTATCCAATTGGTCCGGCCCCGCGCCGGTCAAAACGCCTGAGGCGATAGGCAGCCAAGACTCCGCTTGTAAGAAGATCGGGGTCTCGGAGCTTTTTTTAAGATAATATAATACGATTGAATCCGAAGAGGAAGCCATTCCCTTTCTTTGGGAAGACAAACAGGAGATCGTAAATAGAAGGGTAAGAAAGAAACTTAGAAGTTTAAGATTTTTCTTTTTTGCCCGAATCGGTTTTTTTAAGCATGCTGCCAATTTTTCCCAATTCCTCCGGCTTAATTTTCGCACCGGCGGCCTTCTTGTTCTCAGCCTGGATCTCACGATATACTTCCGCTCTGTGAACGGAAACTTCTTTAGGAGCCTTGACCCCGATCTTTACTTGATCCCCTTTGATATCCACGATAACGATCTCAATATCGTCACCTATAATGATGGATTCATTAGTACGCCTAGCTAGTACGAGCACTTAGGACATCTCCACAGTGGCGCTTTCCAAAATTCTTTCACGAACGGAATGGATCTCGTTACGTGATACGAATTGGCGACCGGTCAAATCAGTCTTATTGATCAAAATAGGGCCCTGTAGATTTGCAGTCATAGAAGCCGGATCGTCGTTCGGAATCGTCACAATGACTAAGGTCAAAGCTTCCGAAACATCCTGCAACCCGATTTGAGAAAGTTCTTCCTGGCTCAAAACAGGTTTATATTCTTTTTTAAATAAAGAAGGTGGAATTACTACGAAAGCAAGGTCCACTTCGTCGATGGACTGCAGCCATTTGAATACCGACTCTTCGTCTTCTTCGATTAGGGCAAAACTTTTGTATCCCCCGAAACCTAGAAGTCCTTCCGGAAATTTGATAAGTTGTCGCTCCGAAACTTTTATTTTTCCGAAAGGTTTGCTTTGGATCTCAATCATCGACCGGCCTATTTTTCAGAGCTTCGCTCTAAGTTTATACTTTTTTCAAATCACTACAAGAAAAATTCCCCGACTTAATATCGGGCAATTTCATTCTTATCTTAAAAAGTCCATCAAAGTGGATTTGATTACTTTGGATCCTACGTTAAGTGCATATTGATGGATCGTTTCTAGCCACTTCAAGTTCATGATAGTTTCCGGGAAATCGATTCCTTCATTTTTAGCAAGTAGTTCGGTCATATAGGATTTATCAAAGGAAACTCTTTGAGAATGTTCCTCCATACGATTCATCCTTGCACCTACAATGGATCTATAACGAAGAACATTCTCCAATGCAAGATCCAAGTCTTGGATATCACGACCTGAAATTCTTTCTTGGTCTTTCTGGATCAAATCGTTCCTGAATTGGATCAATACATCGAATACGGAAAGTCCGGTAACAGTTGCAGACTTACTGTAATTATTAGGAGGTTCGGAATTTCCGGAATCGATCAGACCGATATCTCTCAGAACAGTTCCTCCGTCCACATCCTCTAACCAGATCTGGTGAGGTGCAGTGGAACTAAGACTGATATTATCCTGAGCGAGTTTATTCGCCTTAGCTTCTATCGGAGAGTTATTGATCTTATCTATGATATCATCGATGGTATCACCAGCAGAAACCTGGATCTCTACTCCATCTATCTTGAACTTTTGATCGGAGACTGCAACGTAACCTGAGTTATCCACACGACTGGTAACACTCATGTTTGTTCCCCAGAACACTTTGTTTCCGGGAATAGTAACAGGGATATATTCTCCCTTTTCGATCTCTCTGATCTGTTCTCCGATATCTCCTCTATATTCCACTCCGATGTATTGGTTTTTTAATTCCAAACCTTGGAGTCCTTTGATCTTTGATTCAATCGGTTCAAAAGGAGGTCTTTCGATCACATGTCCGCCGAAAAGAGGTCTTCCAGTGGCATCTCTAGTGTTCGCAATATCGACTAACGCTCTTAATAATTCATCTATCTCTTTACCTACAGCGACTTCTAATTCGAAACCTTTATCACCTTGGTAAATACCGTTGGAAGCTTGGACTGCAAGAACTCTCGCTCTTTGGAATAAGTTCCCTATTCTATCCAACTCACCGTCGATCTGCTGTAATCTTCCGAAACCGTCGTCAATGTTTGCTTGGAAAGTATCCAACTCGTTCATCCTGGAACGGAAGAACATCTGGTTGGTCGCTCTTCCAGGATCATCGGAAGGAGTCCTAATTCTTTGCCCAGTACCCAATTGGTTTTGGGTTTCGTCCAAAGACAACTGGTGACGATTCAAAGTCCTCACCAGGCTGTTATTTTGCATCATGTTAGTGATCCGCATCATGGCTTCGCCTCCTTGCTATTCCGGCGGAATTACGCGCCCAAACGATTGATGATCGTATCTAGAATTTCATTCATAGTGTTGATCATCTTCGCAGACGCATTGTACGAGTGCTGGAACTGGACCATATTGGCCATTTCCTCGTCCAAACTTACACCCATCACCGATTGTCTCATGTTCTCGAGCTCGGTCATAAGATCAGATTGGATCCCAAATTCTTGTTTTGATTCTCTTGCTTCAGTAGCAAGTTTAGAGATCAGACTATTATAAAAATCATCCGTGGTTTTGGAATAATCCACCATCACAGGATTGTTTCTAAGGGAAGAAGCTACTAATAGAGCATTCCTACCGTCCTTATGACCCCCGGGAGAGTTATAATCTCCTGTTCCACCGACGTCTTTTCCTCTTGCAGCTGCGATATTTGCTACGTTATTCGCAATATGCTCATTCACTTTAAAATGAGAAGAAGGATGAAAATGTGGAGTTAAAGTAATGTCTTCTGGCTTAGATTGAAGTTTAGTGATCTCACCCAAACGTTTGTAATCATAAGCACCGGAAGGTCCGGAAGCCATCAGCATGCCGGTCAAACCGACCAATAATTCCCCGGAATCTTCAATATGTCTAAGAATGAAATTTTTCTTAGGAGAATCTTCCGCAACAGTCGCTTTGAATGCCAATTGGTTATCATGGTTCATATAAGCCACAACACCAACCTTAGAAGCGTTGATACGCTTGATAATACCGTTCAGAGTATCATTTGCAGAATAAGGAATTAAAACCTGAGTTTCTTTTTCATCAGGCTTTAAGAATGTCATGGTTCCGCTGATCCCTACAGGACGATCCGGATCCAGAGTATTCTTACCTGTTACTCTAAAGATAGCGGAGATATCATTCTGACCGTCTCCGTCCGAATCATATTCACCGAAAGTATTCAGCGCCAAAGAACGAATATCGAAGAAGTTCTGATTCGTATTTCCATTCAGACCGAAACCGTCTTTATGGATCTCGTTGATCACGTCCATAACGTTGATCGCAAGAGCATCCACTTGGTCGATCTTCTCACCAAGGATCCTGTCTCTAACTTCGATCAGGCCCTGTAGTCTTCCTTTGCGAAGAAGGACCGGATCTCCAGTAACCTTCCAATAAAGATCTAATAGACCATCTTTAGCAGGATTTCCTAATATATCTACTTTGTTGAGTTTTCCGCCTTGGACCAAGATCTGTTGGCCTATAAATACCATCAGCTCGTCTTCGTCGCTTCTGCCGATTGTGATGTCAGTCAAACCGGAAAGCTCTTGGAGAAGAGCATCTCTTTTGTCGTAAAGATCATTCGGTCTATCACCTAATGCTTCCGACTTAGCGATCCTTTCGTTTAAAGTACGGATATTCTCACCGATCGTATTCAAATGAAGTCCATGAGCTTCGATCTCACGGTTCGATTGGTCTCTCAATTGAGAAAGCTTATGATACACATCTTCAATTCTACTTCCGAGGCCTTGTGCTTTTTCCAAAACGACGGAACGATGTGCGTTATCTTCAGGATAATTCGCGAGTTCTTCCCAAGAAGACCAGAATTTATCCATTAAAGTTCTAAGAGTAGTACCGTTAGGCTCGTTGAAAATATTCTCTGCTTGGTAAAGATATTCGTTCTTTGCCGCCCAATAATCCTTCACACCTGAGGTTTCGATAATCCTATCATCGATAAAATTATCCCTAACACGTTCGATGGAAGCGATCTCAACACCTTGACCGATCTGGCCGGGAAGATGAGCACGATTCAAAGAAGGTTCGTACAGAGGATCCGTAGCTTGCAAAACGACTCTTTGGCGGGAATAATGTTTATTATCCGCGTTTGAAATATTATGGCCGGTAGTTTGTAAGGCTTGCTGGTGAGCTGCAAGACCTCTTTTACCAATTTCTAATCCGGAGAATGTGGATCCCATACTTCTTCCCTCCTATCCAATCTTACGCGGAAGCGTTTACTAACACCGAGGAACGTTTTTTCTTGTTCCTGACTGCGCTTGGATTTTCATCCTCGTAAACTGCAACTTCTCCACTGTTCGCGTTAGTTCGCATCGCGTCGATGGTGGCCTTCAAAAATTCCTGTCTGGTTCGGATCAATTTATCATTGGCTTTGATCTTATCTTTAAGCCTGTGAACCGTATCCTTTAATCTTGTTCCGAGTTGTTTCAATTTGTGCTCGGATTCACGGTCTATTTTATTTAAAAAATCAGTAAGAGTAAGTTCGCCTTCTTTAGGAATTCCTAAATTACCTGATGTATAAACATCATGAATAGCGGACATACGAACTCTTTCCAGTTCGCTCGCATGAACGATCAATTCGTAGGTCTTTTTAGAAATCGTTTCCAAAGATCTTCCGTCCGCTTTCGTGATCGATTCAGTCTTTTCTTTCTCTAACTCCAGGATTTCGGAGTACAGTCGGATTTCTTCCTCGAAAAGAGAAGACACCCGATCCAACCATTCCTCTTTATTTAATATCATTGTCCGGTCCCTGTTCTTTGTTTCGGCGGAATCCGGAATTTTATGAGGGGTTTTTTTACAAATTCAGAGCCTCAAAAGCGGAGAAGTAGAAGTATGAAGAATTTTCTAAAGAGAAGAAGCTGATTTGCCGAATGTAGAAACTCCTACAAGAGACATAATTTTCTATCTTATGCCGTTCAAGAAAAGAACAAGCGGCCAATTTCATTTCCTATGTTCCAAAAGATCCGGGAGGAGTAGTGTTTACTCCCCAATATTTCAACTTATTCGTAGAAGCGATAGAAGACTGGTTTAGAGAAGAGATCGGATTCGGATTTCCTCAAATGATAACTAACGATCATCAAGGCATCCCAGCAATGAAAATTATCGCTAAATTCTACAAACCTTCTAAGTTAGGCGATATACTAAAGTTTCATGTAAAAGTAAAACGTTTGAGGCGCCAAAATATCTTGATCAATGTGGAAGCTATGTGTAACGACGAAAAAAGATGTTCTGGAGATTTTTTGCATGGATTCGCATCTCTTGCAAGTTTAAGCCTTACTGATTGGCCGCAGGATGTGCGCAAAAAATTGGAAGAATATCTATAACTGTGACTGGCTTATCCGCAAGATGTAAGGGATTTCACGAATCTTTGTACGGTTATGAAACTAGTTATCTCTTCATGGCGGCTTCCGATCCATGCGGTGAATTAGATCAAGATCTGATCAAAGGATGTGCTGAACGTGATTATTACAAGAAGAAGAAGAAAGTAAATCTCTGTTTAGCTCTTATAGCAGCCGATCCTTGTATTGATGAATTGGGAGGTGACCCAACATCTGAACCCGAGGAAATGAAACAATATAGATTTTCAACATTTGCATATTGTTCAGGTACCTTTCATTCTGCAATGCCAATGCCGATGTTTTTTTAATAGTTTTCAAATATTCGCATAAAGATAAACGGTCGTTTACACAAAATGAAACAGCTCATTCTTTCTTACTTTCCAGATTGAATTTCAGAAAATTAGAAAGATCAAAATACCTACTCGGATTTTCTGGGGAGAAAAAGACAGGTTTTTAGCGAAAGAAATGGCGGAAGAAACTCTGGAACTATTCTCAGATGCTTCCGTTCGTTTCTTTTCCAAAGGCACTCATTGGATCCATCATGAGATCCCTGAGATATTGAACCCTGAACTGGAGTCCTTTTTATTGGAAGAATAGATTCTTTCCAAATTTGGAAAAATATTTCTGTACCAATATACGTCTTATCCGATTATAAGAATGTCCGTGTCCCGGACCCTTTTTCCAATGCGTAAGTTTTCTAAAAATATCTTTCTATTTGTTTCCTTGGTCCTTTTTTCCAGCTCTCTACATTTTGCAAAAGAGCCAAATAAAAAGAAAAAAGAAGAACCTAAAAAAGCCTCAGTTCTTCCAAAGCTGAACCAAGTAGCTTTAAATTCTAAACCGGAAAAGAAGAAGGAAGATAAAAAACCTAAAGTAGTCTCCTCCGAGAAAAAAACATCCAAAAGACTCAAAGGTGAAATCGTAGAAAAACAAGAAGAACTGTTTTCATTCTCTCTTGCAGGCAGAAAATTCGCGCAAGGGGAACTTCTATTTTTAAAAATAAAACCTTTACCTAAAATTTTAGATAAACTCGGTAATTTTACGATCAGTTGGGATGGACAAGAGATCCCATTCAATCAAAGAGAAGGTTATATTCTTACTTTTCTTCCTATCTCTCCTGAATTTTCTAAACCGTACGGAGTTTTGGAATTAACCGAAAAACATCTTTTTACCAAAAACGATTCCAAGAAGTACGAGATCCCTATCCAAAAAACCTACTTCGCAACTTCTAAAGTTTCTCATCTTACGATGGATAAGCAGTATACAACTGACGAACTTTCAGAAGAAACAAAAGCATTCATCAAAGAATGTTCCGAAGCGAAAGCAAAGGCATTTCAATCTAAGTCCGATCTTCAAGTAGAAACGGATTTCGAATATCCGGTCCACAATCCTATCTTAAACAGTCCTTTTTATAAACGTAGGATCTATAATAAAGAGAAGGGCCGCCCGCATGGCGGTTCCGATTTCAAAGGTGGTGTAGGAGATCCAATCTATGCTATCAATGACGGCACTGTGATCTTAGCAAGATCTATGTATTACGAAGGGAATTTCACAGTGATCGATCACGGTTTGGAAATATATTCCTTATACATGCACCAGTCTGAAATTTTAGTAAAGCCAGGTGATAAAGTGAAGAAGGGAGATTTGATCGGAAAGATCGGAACTACCGGAATGTCAACCGGGCCTCATTTACATTTGGGACTTAGAGTTTTAGGAACGATGATCGACCCGCTCTCCGTCGTTCAAACGGATCTAATCGAAGCTAGAAAGAAAACCTCCAAGAAATGATCGGATCGGGAGAGAAGGAATATTTCTCTCCCGACAATAGGTCTTTTCAATTCCAAAGTTTTCCATCCTCTCCCGTATAGATCGCATCCGGTCGGACGATCCTTTCCTGCATTTGTTCAAAACAATGTGCAGTCCAGCCGGCCGCCCTTCCCATTGCAAATACCGGAGTAAAGATCTCAGTCGGAAATCCTAATCCATGCAGAAGTAAAGCGGTATAAAACTCCACATTGGTTTGCAGAATTCTATCCGGTTTATATTCTTTCAATAATTCTAAAGCGGTTTTTTCTACGAACATTGCAAGATCATAGAACTCTCTTTTTTCATCGGTGTCATATAGGATTTTTGCCGCTTTTGCAAGAACATCAGCACGAGGATCTCTGACTTTATAGATCCTATGTCCAAAGCCCATTAGCCTTTCATTATGTTTTAATTTTTCTCTTAGAACCTTCTCCGCATTTTCCTTAGCTCCTATCTCAAACACTGTGTCCAATGCGGGCCCGGGCGCTCCTCCATGCAATGGTCCTTTTAATGCTCCGAGTCCTCCCGTAACGGCAGAGATCATATCAGATTGAGTAGATATGATCACTCTAGCGGCAAATGTAGATGCATTCAATCCATGATCACAAACTGTATTCAGATAAGTATTCAATGCACGAACGCTTCTTGGATCTGGATCAGTACCATTCAGCATATACAAAAAGTTGGCTGCAATATCCAAGTCCTGTCTAGGTAGAACCGGAGTCTGTCCTTTCAAGAGACGATAAGCCCAAGCAACTATCAAAGGAAACGTAGAAAGAACAGCCATCGCATCCTTTTTAGGATCTTCCTTTTGAGAACCTAAAGAAAGAGCTGCAGATCCGATCCGTAAAATATCGATCAAAGGAAGATTTGCATACACTGCTTCTTCAATGATGGTCCGTATCACTTTAGAAAATCTTCTGGAAGATCTGAGTTCCTCTGCGAACAAACTGGTCTCGGTAGGTTTTGGCCTTCTATCATTCCAAAGAGTGAATATGGTCTCTTCAAAGACAGCCTTGCCTGCGAATTCTTCCACAGGATAACCTGCAATGATCAATCTTCCTCCCTTTCCATCCACCTGGGATAGTTTGGTTCTTGCCGCAGGTATTCCTTCTAAACCAGGGCTGTAAATTTTCTCTTTTTCCTGTTCAGAGATTAGCATGGTGTTTCTCCTTTGTTTCTATTAGAGTTTAGCGGGTTGACAGAGCATAGTCAATGTTGATTATATTGTCAATATATGGCTTTTTCTTCAAAAAAACCGTTCTTAAATGCGGACGAGGCCGCCTCTGCTTTAGGGGTAGAGGTCCAAACCATCTACGCATACGTTAGCCGCGGCTTATTACATTCCGAATCCGGAGGTAATAAAGACAGAAGTAAACGATATAGAAGAGAAGATATAGAACAATTATTGCTCAGAAGGGAAGAAAGAAGCCAGCCCGGCAAAACTGCAAAAGCAGCTTTATCCTTAGGACAACCCGTTTTAGAATCTTCGATCACATTACTCGGAGAAAACTCCCTATTTTACCGAGGAAAAGATGTATTAGAACTTTCTGAAAACGGAAGTTTCGAAGATACAGCCTGCTTACTCTGGGAAGCAGAAGAAACAAATCCATTCGGATCAGATTGGCCTATATTATCCGAAGAATCTAATAAAATCCTAAAATTATTAGAAGGTCGGCCCATCTTAGATATTTCCAGGATATTACTTCCCTTTTTAGAATATGAAGATGCAAAGGCATTTAGAAAAGATCCTAAAACTTATAAAAAAACTTCTTCTTCTATCTTAAGATATCTTACTCTATTCTCTTCCGGTAAGACGGAATCTTCCGGAAAAATTTCAGAAACTCTTTTAAGTAGTTGGAATCCTTCTAGAAAAAAAGAAGACCCTAACTTCTCATCCAAACTCAAACTATTAGAGGCAGCTTTGATCCTTTCCGCGGATCATGAGTTGAATGTTTCTTCTTTTACTGCAAGATGTGTTGCTTCCAGTGAAGCCTCTCTTTATCAAGTTGTGCTCGCTGGACTCGCTGCTTTGTCCGGGCCCAAACATGGACTACTCACGGAGAAAGCGATCCTTCTTCTTTCCCAAGCAAGCGGGAACAAAAAGAAAGATAAACAACTCTTAGAAGAAAAATTAAGGAATGGAGAGAACATCCCAGGCTTCGGTCATCCTCTCTATAAAAAAGGAGATCCAAGAGGCAGAAAACTCATCCAAATGGTCGAAAGATTTTTTCCAGAAGATACTGATGTGCAGCTATATCTACAATTCTTAAAACAGATCCAAGAACTTCTAGAAGATTATGCAACGATAGATGCTGGACTTGCACTTGTTTCCAAAGCACTCAAATTACCTAAAGGGGCAGGCATTGGAATTTTTGCGATAGGCAGGACTGCGGGTTGGTTAGCTCATGCAATGGAACAATACGATTCAGGGAATTTGATCCGGCCTAGAGCAAAGTATATCGGAAACCTTCCCCAAGAATAATCAAATTCTTGACTCTTTCCATCCTTTACCTTAGTTATAGGAAAATAGAAATATAAGAACTGCGGAGTGCTCCATGTCGGATCCTAATTTTTCCAGAAAAAAATTCATTCAAAAAGCCGTTGCTGTAGGAGTTATAACAAGCTCTGCAACCGTATTAGGATCCTGTTCTAACGCACCTGCAGGTGTAAAAGAAAGAGGACTTCAATTTTCTAATTTTTCAGAAGTGAATTCCGAGTTAGAAAAGATACTTCTCTCTAAAACAATTATTCCTTACGGAGAATGGAGTCCCAGCCAGATACTTCTTCACTGCGCTCAAAGTATTTATTATTCTATTAAAGGTTATCCCGAAAATAAATCCGAAGTTTTTCAAAACACTTTAGGTAAGATCGCATTTTGGAATTTTTCCAGAAAAGGAAAGATGTCTCATGATCTGAATGCGCCTATCCCCGGTGCGGATGTTTTACGATCGGGAGTTTCCATTTCGGACAGTGTTCTTGAATTGAAAAAAGCAATCTCGGCATTCTCCAATTATACCGGAGAATTCGCTCCTCATTTTGCTTACGGGAAACTTACTAAACAAGAGTACGAACTCGCTCATGCAATGCATATAGCGAATCATTTAGATTACGTAACTATCAACTGAAAATATTACTCTTCTATCTTTACACTGCTCAGGATCTTTTCCACGGATTCTTCGTGTCTTCTTCCTTTGATCAGACTTTCGTCTATGATAAAGACCAAACTATATGGTTGTTTATGTTTCGCTAAAAAGAACATTCCGGTTTTTGCATATCTTGGTCTGAGGACGTCGTAGAATGTCCAGAAGGTTCCGTAATATCTGTCTTCGAAAACTTCTCTTTCTAATTCGTTCAATTCCTGGATATCTCCTCTTTGCACTTGAAGATCCAAAAACTTTTTGAATTCAGAGAGTAATTCGGATTCGTCATCGAATCTGAATGGAACAAAAAAGATCTTAATCGCCGGATAACGATTCGGATCCGAATCACTGGAAGAAATAATCCCGGCAATTTGTCCAATTCCGGTTTTTTCTTCCATATTTAGATTTTGGGGATTGTGAAAATAAAAATCTTCGGGAAGGTGAATGCTAAGTTTTAGATCTTCGTTATGTAAAGTCCGATTCTCTTCGATATAATTCCAGCGAGACAGGTCTTTTTGTTCAAAATCAGGTTTGAACATGGAGTAGGCCACGAATATCTCCGCTTTCTGCAGACTTTTAAAACTGATCAGTCCGGAAGCTAAGATAACTAATCCTAATAATCCGATTTTATAATATGTTTTATTGTCTATCAGCCTTGCACTCAAAACTCCGGCGGCATACACTAAAAGAAAAAGTATACCGGATCTGTTCTCAAAAAATCCCGTAAGCCAACATGCAAGAACTGAAAAAGCGAAGAAGCCAACCTCTACCCAAGGAACTAATTTAATGGTTGGTCTTTCAATCCCCACTTCCGCAAAAATCGCAGGTAAAACGATCTTAGTTTCTAATTTTCGGAATGAGAATACGATCCCCCAAAAAAGGATACCGGATACTAGGTAGCCTATCAAAGCCAGACCGACCATCCAGAACAATGGAAGATGTGCTTCGTGATAAAATAAAAAATATAACGCAAAAACGGAATATACCAGGAAGAGCTTTTTAGTTAAGGAAAGTTCTTGCAGCTTTCGAGACAGGGCTGTTCTCTTTTCCCATCCTGGAATTTTAGGGAACGAATTAATGAACCAGATCACCCAGTTTTTCTCCAATCTAAAGGCTGACTTTGACAGGTTAAACCAATCCGTGGACGACCTGGTGAAAACCTATAAGGCCATCGTTCATTTTCTGGATTTGATTTCAAATCTCTTTCCGATCGATTTGGTTTTGGTTTTATTACTTTCCCTGCCTTTATTATACGTTATCAATACCTTATCTCCTTCGACTCCAAGAACAAACTATACTATCTCTGTGGTCTTTATCTCAGGACTTAGATCCTTTTTGAGTCATACGATTTCCGAGTCTTGGGAAATTTTTGCAGTTACAAAGACTGCACTGATCCTTCTTCTTCCCGCTTATATTTTGGTGTTGCTTAAGTTCGGATTTTCTTTATTTCGTAAGTATAGAATAAAGAAGAAGGCGCTCTCCCCCGATCATTTAGAATCTTCTTTTATAAGTTTGCAAAAGGCGTATCATGATCTGAGCGCTGAGATCTATTCCGAACTCGGAAAGAATGAAGGAAAAAGTTTTGTAGATGGGCGGAAGTTTTTGCCTAAGATCCAAGATCTGGAAACTTCGATTACAGGACTAAAAACTTTGATCAAAAAGCCGGAGGATACTCCTCATTCTTCCGAATAAAGGAATACTCCGGGTAAATTTCTAAACTTACCGTCGTAGTCTAAACCGTATCCGATCACGAATTCTTTTCCTATATTCCAGCCAACGTACTTGATCGGATACCCTGCGGCTTCTCCACCTTCTTTAAATAATAGGGAAGCTACCTCTAAAGATTTTGGTTTTTTAGAAAGAATATGAGAGATCAAAAATTTCAGTGTGCGGCCTGTATCCACTATATCTTCTACGATTAAAACATCTCTTCCTGAAATATTCGAATCCAGATCTTTGACCAATTCTACATTTCCGGAAGATTCGGTTCCAATATATGATTTTGCTTGGATAAAGTCCAATTCGATGGGGATCGGAACTGCCTTGGTTAGATCCGAGAAGAAGTAAATCCCGCCTCTAAGAACACATATAAAAACCGGATTTTTACCCTGATAATCATTTGCGATTTGTAGGCCTAATTCTTTGACCCGAAAAGAGATCATCTCTTCACTAAATAAGGCCGCAAAAGGTATATTATTAAAATTTGAAGTATTATCCCTCATGGGATCCAAAACCTTTTAAGTCTGCAGCTTTGTCTTCCCAGATCCGCCCAATCTTTTTGGTCCGTTACCAAACTTATAAAAGAAGAAGTGGGGAATTTTTCGAAAAGAGAGTCAGGATTATTTCCTACTAATAAATAATTCGCCAAGTCTTCCATTCCAGGATTATGACCTATTAAAACTACATTATTAATTTTAGAAGATAGACCTCTTAAGATCCTAAGTAAGTCAGAATACTCCGCCTCATATATCTCACTTATAATCTTAGTGTCCTTTGTAATATTCTGAAAACCTTGTAATATCTTCCAAGTTTCTGAAGTTCTGATCGATGGCGAAACAAGGGCGACATCCGCAACAAAGGAAACCTTCTCCACATATTTTCCTAAAAATCGCGCATTTTTACGACCTCTCTTAGATAAAGGACGTTCCTTATCCTTTAAATGAGTATCGCTCCAATCGGATTTAGAATGTCTTATGAGATGGATCTCTTTCAAAATTCTCTCCTCCGCGATAAATTTTCAAATCTGGAATTTCATTGACAAGGATCTTTCCTGACGATAAAACTCATGAGCTATGTTAAGGATGTATATTATCGGGGTTGTCCTATTAATATCCTTTGCCACAAACCTTTCTTCACAAATTGCAGGAACTCCTGATGAGGAAAAGGCTAAAAAAGAATTACAAAATCAATGGTCCAAAAAATTCCCAGGAGACAGAATACTTTCCGTCCAAGCAGCAGGAAAGCCTAAGTTGATAGAGAAAGAAACTCCTGAAGAAAATGCACCGGTAGATTTGAGATATAAGTTTTCCTTCTTCGTAACTACCCGTAAAAAAGAAGGTCAAACAACCAAAACTCCGGTTGGAGTGATCTACCAATTCGTAAGAGAAAAAGGTTGGATCTTCTCCGATATCGGAATGGCAAGATCAGTTGTTGTCACCGAACCGGGAAAAGAACCTCCATCTAAAGACGAGGTCTATCAAATAGTAGAAGAAGCGATCTTAGAAGAGAAGGGAAAATCTAAATCCGTAGATTTAATTCGTTTAACAGAGCCTGAATTCGGGCAGAATCTCACTCCAAACAAAGAACAGTTTTGGTTTAGATACGAGGGAGATTTTGAAGTTTCTGAAAACGGTTCTAAAACGTTTTGTTCGGATATAGTAATTCGTTTGGTGAAGGAGCAAAACTCCGCC
Organism: Leptospira dzoumogneensis; assembly: GCF_004770895.1. NCBI lineage: Bacteria > Pseudomonadati > Spirochaetota > Leptospiria > Leptospirales > Leptospiraceae > Leptospira > Leptospira dzoumogneensis. Next base: position 431,967 of record NZ_RQHS01000019.1, read on the forward strand.
GTCTGGAAAGCAGAATGGGACGAAAAAGGAAAATGTAAAGTATCGGAAGAATAAGATCAGATCTTATTCTTTCCTACTAATTCGCCAATCGATCTCGCTCCTGTTTTTTTCAGAACTCCATCTAGATATTCTAATATTCTAACCGGTAAAAAAGGTCCGTTGTATACGTAACCTGTATATAATTGGACTAGGTCTGCGCCCGCTAAAATTTTTTCTAACGCAGCTTCTCCAGAATTAATCCCACCGACTCCAATGATAGGAAGGCTTCCTTTTAAGATGGAGTAAGCGTATCTTACGAACTCTGTGGACTTTTGTCGAAGCGGTTTGCCTGAAACTCCGCCTTCTTTTTCTACATTAGGAAAACGTTTTAGAACCGATTTGTCTATCGTAGTATTCGTAAGAATTACGCCTGATAATTTTGTATCCGGTAGGAGCTCCAACAAGCCTTTCAGTTCTTCTTTTTCCATGTCTGGAGCGAATTTTACAAAAGTAGGGATAGGAAATTTTCCACCTAAGCCGCTCTTAATCCCGTCCATCAGCTTTGTAAAATTTTCCTTCTTTTGGAAATTTCTAAGACCGGGAGTATTGGGAGAAGATATATTGATCACTGCATAGTCCGCATATGGTGTAAGTTTTTTTAGAGAATATACATAATCATTCACTGCATCTTCTTCAGATACAATTTTTGTCTTACCTACATTGATCCCTCTAATGCAGTTCTTTTTCTGCTTTCGGATCGTTTCTTCTGCGACATCCGCGCCTGGATTATTAAATCCCATTCGATTGATTAGCGCTTCATCTTCAGCATATCTGAAGATCCTCGGTTTAGGATTTCCGGGTTGGCCTTGACCGGTGATCGTTCCGATCTCAATCGAACCGAAACCTAATCTGGAAAGAAATGGATACAACTCTCCTGTTTTATCAAAACCGGCGCCTAAACCTACCGGATTTGCAAATTCAATCCCTGCGACCTTTGTTTTCAAACGATCGCTGGAATAAGTCATGAGTGATTCCAAAACAGGAAACACGAATGGAAGTTTTTTAGAAAGCCCAAGTAGGTTTTGGGCTAAGTAGTGAGCGGACTCCGGATGAATACTTAAGAAGAAAGGTTTTGCGGTTTTTTCATAAACCCATTGTTTCCATTCTGAATTCATCCGGTCCCCTTGCAGATAGAACTATTAAGACCAGCGAAATATGCGAAGCCCAACGCCCAAGAAAAAAAATCCGATCCCTACCATAAACACGCAAGGGTAAACTATCTCTGCAAGTCCTGCTCCTTCTATAAATACGGCCCTCAATGAATCAGCCACCAAGGTCAAAGGTAGATGTTTTATAAAAGGAAGCACTATATCCGGAAAGTTTTTATAACTGAAGAAGATCCCGGATAAAACCATCATCGGGAATGTGAATGCGTTCACTAGTCCATTCCCTACCTGAGCGCTTTGTGCTCTGGAACCTACAAAGATCCCGATACATGCGAATACGAAATTTCCGGTCAGAAAGATCAAAAGTGCCGCAGGAATAGAACCGAAAAACGCATTTTCAAAAACGGTAAACGTAAACGTTAAGAAGATGATGGATTCTACAGTTGTGACAAATATTCGAGTGAAGAAGAAAGACATCACAAACGCCAACTTATTCATTGGAGTTGCAGACATTCTTCTTAAAAGTTTTTTCATCCTCATCTCGATCAGATTCCAACCAACTCCCCAAAGACAGGAGTTCATCACTCCCATGGCGAGCATCCCCGGAACCAGATAATCTATATATCTTGTACCTTTTGAATCTAATCTTCGGATACTTGAACTAGCCTGCTCTTTTCCCTGCATTGTCAAAAGAGCATTGGAAAGAAGAAGATAATCTCTCTGTGCGTTTGCATTACTCGGATCGAAAGAAAATTCTAAATTTCCTTTTTCATCTTCCTTTACTAAAAGATTGATCTCTCCTCTTTTGAGTGCCTTGATCGCATCTTCTTCTGAAACAATCTGAGGAATGATCACGCCTAATCCGTCGGAGTTACCATCGGAAGAATTAGAAAATGCTTTTTCGATCTTGTTAGAAAGTCCGCTCGCATCATGTGAAGAAGAGATGATCGCAACTCTAGTTTGAGGCACTCCCTTAGTAGTGAATGCAATTCCTAATACACCTGCGATCGCGATAGGAAATATGAATGCCCAGAAAAGAATCCCTGGTTCTCTATAAAATTCTTTTAATTGAATCGTGACTAAATGATAGATTTGTTTCATTCTTCCAACCCTCTTCCGGTCATGGAAAGGAATAAGTCGTCCAATGTCTTTTTATGACATTCCAGCTCTTTTAAAACGATACCTGATTTAGAAAAAGAATCCAACATGGAAGGAAGATAATCGGTAATTCTTTCCACATTGATGCGGCCTTCTTTCATGTCGGAATTCCAACTGAATTTGAATTTTCCTTTTTCAGGAAGATAGGAACTCGGATCAGTTCCATTCTCCAAAGAGAAACGAACAATTTCTCCACCGCCTAGTTTTCCTAAAAGATCTGATAAGGTTCCTTGGTCCAAAATACGGCCCTTATCCATTACTATGATCCTTTCGCAGAGAACTTCCGCTTCTTCCATATAATGAGTAGTAAGGATCATTGTAGTTCCATAAGCTCTTAGATCTTCCAGGATTTTCCAGATATCTCTTCTCGCTCCCGGATCTAAACCTGTAGTAGGCTCATCTAAAAAAAGAATTTCGGGTTTATTCATGATAGAAACACCCAATGCCAATCTTTGTCTTTGGCCTCCGGATAAACTATTCACGAATGATTTATTTTTTTCAGTAAGTCTGGTGAGTTCTAAAATTTCATGAAGTCTGGATTCAGGCGCCTTATAAAAACTTCCGAATAATTTCAGAGTTTCCCAAACAGTGGCTCTATCCATAAATCTGGTTTCTTGCAAAGCGAGACCAATATTACTTCTTAAAAATGTTTCGCTCTCTTTCCAGCTTGTTCCTAAAATTTGGATCTTTCCTGAATCAGGAAATTGTATACCTTCCAACATTTCGATCAGAGTTGTTTTACCGGCGCCGTTCGGCCCAAGCAAACCTACGAACTCTCCCTTTTTAATTTCCAGAGAAAGATCGCTGACGGCGGTTACATCTTTGAATTTTTTAGTTACATTAGATACCGAGATGATCGGGTTTTGAATTTTATCCACAGTACAACCTGAAGATCATGATTTAAAATCGGTTTAATTCTTACGAAGCTTTTCCGCTTTTTTCACCCAATCTTTTTTAAGATATTCTAGGATCTGATCCTTCTTCTTTAATGCGTCCGATTTTCCCATCTCGTAAGCTTCTCTTACACCTTTTGCATTTGTGTAATCGAAAGAAGTGATCGGAAGTTGTTTAGAAGGAGTTACTAAAAAACAACGATCCAATAAATGAGGATCTTTTCCAACTATGGTAGTCGATTCGTAATGTATTCCGATAATTTTTGCATTGGGAGGAAATGCTTCTAAAAGTAAATTATTGGTGAGTCCTCCATCCAAATAATATTCCTTTCCATGGTTCTGAAAAGAAACAATAGGAGGAATAGAAGAAGAGTTCATAATGATCTGTTCTATCACGCTCGGATCCCTGAAATCCGCTTCGGTAAAAAGAACTTCTTTCATATTCCAATTTCTTAAAACACGAAATGTTCTTTCTGTATAGAGTCCCTTATTACGGTCCCTTTCATCTTCTAAAAATGCTTTTCCTGTTTCTGCGATCAGCCTTGCGAGCCTGAATGTGTTCTTATTGGAATCATCTTTAGGAAATGCTTTGATCGTATGAATAAAAACTTTTGCTCCTGAACGGATGATTTTATCGAAGTCCATTCCGAATCGGATCGTCCTGCGATACATATCTTCATGAGGAAACGCCTTCTCTCCGCTGAATAAACGAGTGAAATAAAAATTACGAGGGTTCTTGCGGACTATTCTTTCAAAAAAGGAAACTGATTCTTCTTCCGTTTCGCAGAGAAGAGAAAGAACCATTGCGGCTCCCGCAGAAACTCCGGACACTTGTCTGAGTTTTAATCCCCAGGTTTTTAATTCATGACCAAAGCCCAAACCGTAGAATGCCTTACAACCACCGCCTGCGATCGCAAAACAGATCTCATCTTCTAACCAAATCCCTTGCAGTACCTCGCCGAATTTGGAACCAGGATCTGACTTTTTAGAAGGAAGTTCGTATTCATCTATGATAGGCATTTCATTTCTCCGGAGTCCTGCCCCTTATGACCATTTTCCAATTTCAGATCGGAATTCTAAAAGTAAAAAATCAAAGATCTAAAAGAACCAGGACCTCGAAATGTTTGGTTCTTGGAAAAAAATCCGTAAGTACGATTTCCTTCGGCTTATATCCGGAGTTCTTCAAGGTCCCAAGATCTCTTGCCAAGGTGCTTGGATTACAGCTAGAATAGATAACGCGAGAAGGTCGTAATCCATCCAAAAAATCTAATAGGGAAGAAGAAGCCCCGGCCCTCGGTGGATTTAGAATAGATAGTTCTGCGCCGAAAGAATCCAATTTTTTAGGCAGAGAAGAATTCAGATCCAATGTATGGAACTCTAAGTGAGAATAACCGATATTCTTTGCATTTTTTTCCGCTGCTTGGACGGAAGAGTTGGACAACTCGTAACCGGAAAGACGACTCACTAAGTGACCGATCGCCAAACTGATCAGCCCGGCTCCTGAATAAAATTCTAATACAGGTCCGCAGTCCTTCGGTATCCAAGAACGGATCTTTAACATCCATTCTTCCAAAAGAAAACGATTCACTTGGGTAAAACCTTCCGCCGGAATGGACCATTCTATTTTTTCAGGAAGATAAGGACCTATCTTCACTTCTTTTTTATCATATTCTAAAATTTCTCCGGAAGAATATCGAAGTCTCCAATCTCCCTTTCTAGAAAACGTTTTCTTATTTGCTAAATTCTTTCTGACATACTCGTTCATCTCGGAAGGAAGATGTTTACAACCTTCTTTAGGAAAATGGACCAAGGAGTTTGAATTCTCCTTATAAAATCCTGCATTTGTTTTTCCTTTTTTGAATTCGATTTTGATCTGAGCAGTATTACGATAAGAGTTAGAAGGTCCGCTTAAAATTCCAATTTCAGGGATTTGGGAAGGATCCAATTTAGAAACGTATAAAAAAGAATCCGACAAAAGAGATTTTTTGATCTTTAGTTCTTCCTCATACGGAATATGGCGGTAAGAACATCCTCCACATTCCGGAAATGCGGAACAATCTGACTCGATCCGAAGAGCGGAAATTTTTTCAGCAGATACGACGGTGCCCCAAATCAGTTTAGAATTTTCTTTATCAGTTCTGATCCGAACTGTTTCTCCAGGAACGGCAGCTTTTACAAAAACGGTTTTATTCTCCGCATGAGAAATACAAGTACCAAGATTCGCCCATTTCTCCACGACCAATCCTGAAATTTCTCTACGGTTCTTTTCCGTACTCATAGGTAAATCACCTTGACAGGGTCCCCCATCTTGTCAGTAAAGTAATCCTTAACCGGAGAAGTGGCCGAGTGGTTTAAGGCAGCGGTCTTGAAAACCGTCGTGGGTAACTCCCACCGTGGGTTCGAATCCTACCTTCTCCGTTGGAACACTGCTGGAGATGTGCCTGAGTGGCTGAAAGGAGCAGTTTGCTAAACTGTCGTATGGGGTAACCTGTACCCAGGGTTCGAATCCCTGCGTCTCCGAAAGTTCCAAACTCTCACGCTGACCCCGAGAAATAAGAAGATGTCTGACCAGAGATTCAACACCCGGGAATTCCTGGAAGAGACCAAGCGATTATTAGAGGGGGATAATTATCCCAACTTATTCGCCGCCATTTCTTATATTCCTTTTTTAGGATGGGTCATTCCTTGGTTTTTTAGAAAAAAACAGGAAATTTGCAGATTTCATGCACTCCAAGCAATCAAGTTAAATCTAGGATTCGTATTTTTATACTTGGTGGTTTGGTTCTTAAGAGAGTTCCCTATTTTAAGCACCATCTTAAAATGGATACATGCGAATCCTGTCGTGACCGACTTTATCAGCTATGTCGCATGGTTGGCTTTACTAGGTTACGGAATTTTAGGAGCCTTGCAAGCTTACCAAGGCAAACTGTTCGTATTACCATTATTCCCGGAAATAGAGAATGAAGTTCGAAAAATACTCAGCAAAATTAGAGGAACTCAAGGCTAAGGCCTTCGCTTTTCTCACTCCTTACTGGAACCAAGCCAAAACTTTTATTAACACCGAAAGATTTCGTATCTATTTGGTGACTCTTCCTTTATTCGGAAATTGGCTCATCGGATTTTCTTTCTACTCAAACGAAGCGGAAGTTTACAGACATTCTAAACTTTCTTTTTTAAACGTTTTATACTTCATCGCATTCTTAGTATTATCTTGGTTCTTCTCTATGATCCCGGTTGCTGGACCTTGGTTAGCGAATCTTGCTCATCTAGCAGGAGTGATTATCTATCTTGGCCTATCCGGTTTACTGCTATACAATTACACCAAGGGAAAAAAACTGGTCCCGAAACTTCCCCAAGAGCATTTAGAGCTTTTGGAAAAGAAATTCTTTTAATCACCCGCGCCCATAGCTCAGCTGAATAGAGCGTCTGACTACGGATCAGAAGGTCGGAGGTTTGAATCCTTCTGGGCGCACCAACTTCTTCTTTTCCCCATAAATTCTGACATTATGTCCCATATAGTTTAGAAAATATTCTGTAAATTCTATCAGAAAACTTGACTTTAATACTGAGTCTCAAAAACGATAGTTATAGAGAGATCGGGAATCAGAATGGAAAAGTGCCACTGTGCTCAAATCACATTTGAAAAAATCGTAGAGACTGCTAAACAACAAGGGCAAGACTATCGTGAAGTGGTAAAAGCTTGCGGAGCTGCAGATACTTGCACAGCCTGCACTGATTACCTAATCGCGTATTGCGAGCAGCATCTACAACTTGTCTCGGCCGGATAAATTACTCATCGATCAGGAGTTATTCGATAAACTCCTTCCACTTGCTTCCTCTTCCGCTAGAGGAAGAACCAATCATAACTTCCACGAACTACTAGAACCTTATCAGAGATTTCTGAACGTACTTACCAAGGACACTTACGTCCAAGCGCATCGTCACAAAAATCCTCCTAAACCTGAGACCTTTTTAGTGCTAAAAGGAAAACTAGGCTTCCTCCTTTTCGAAGAAGATGGTACTGTCAGAGACAAACATATCCTGAGTTCGGACGGACCGGTCTATGGGATAGATATTCTTCCGGGAGTGTACCATACATTGGTCTGCCTTACGGAAACCTGTATCTGCTTTGAAGGAAAATCAGGACCGTACGATCCGACCACCGACAAAGAATTCGCCTCTTGGGCTCCACCGGAGAACAGTGAAGGCAAAATTCAATATCTGGATTTTCTCAGATCTCTTTTCTAAAATCAGAAACGATATAGTCGCGATGCTCCTGAAGCCCGCGGAGCGGACTATGAATCAAGGTTTCTGATCGAAAATATCCTCGTACAATTCCCGGATCTTTTTCAAATTTCTTCCCGGCGGGGAAGGAAATGGAATGATCCTGCCTAGATTTTTCGCCGTACCGGTTTCTTTTATATCTTCCGATTCTTTATGATTATGTCTGTTTAAAGGGGGGAGATTTTCTCTCTCCATAACTTATTCCTTCGGAAAATCGAAGTCCTAAATTCAGTGACATTCGCTAGATTTTTTAAAAACGAAATCAGAAAATCCGGTTTGAAATTTACGAAAACTGTTGCCATAGTATTTTCCCAGGCAAACATGCGAATGGTTTGAAAGGATTTTGCTTTTAGGCGATTCCGATCATATCCTATTCGAACTTCCCCTTAACGGAAAGGAAAAGTATGCCTGAATTCGATCAAATCGATCTGTTCAACTATGCCGCTTACGGCAATGAAGACGATCCTCAATGGGACGATATACGTAATTATATTCGCTCAAATGCCAACGCTTCGAAGGAATATGAGGAGATCAAAAAAAATCTCACGAATGTTCAGCCGAAACGAAAACAAAAAGATTTCGGAAGACTCCGACAAGAGGTAAAGTCCTCCGATGCGGATCCAAATTCTAATAAGCCTGCTGGACAGGATAAAAAATGGTGGAGCGTTTTCTTAGGAGAATAGTCGCTTAGGAAGGTTGACCGTGGAGAAAGAAGCAAAAACATATCTTCGGATCAAAAATTTCGTGGCTCCCTTTATAGGTTTGGCCGTGGATATTACCGCGTACGGAACCGAAAATATAATCACTAACGGTAAGGTAATTCTTACCTGCAATCATAGATCCGATATGGATCCGTTCATTCTTTCCTACACTTTTCCTAGATTCATTTCTTGGATCGCTGCAGAATACACTTTCAGAATTCCTATCTTCCGAGACCTTGCAAAGATCGCAGGCGGGATACCGATGTCTATAGACGGAAATATTTCCATCGGTTCTATTAAGATGATCCAACAGGTTTTTAAAAAGGGAGAGACCCTAGGAATTTTCCCGGAAGGCCATGACTATATGGTCAAAAACGATTTTAAATCCGGAATGGTGGACTTTCATTCAGGATTCGCAGCATTCTCCATTCGCAACAAAGTGGATATTCTTCCTTCCGTAATCATACCTGTAGAGGAATCTTATTCGGATATCCCGATACCGCCTATCGTTCGAAGCTTTATGGGAATGCCTAAAGAAGTATGTGATATCAAAAAGCGTGCGATCTACAAAAAGGTAAAAGTGATCTACGGAGAAAAAGTAGATCATAGGGAATTTCTTTCAGGAACCTTAGAGGAGAATATGAAACAACTCTCCGATGTGGTTAGAACTAGAATGATCGCATTACAAGAAGGTCAGTACGCGGAAGCTTAAACTTCCACGACTCCACTAAATACTTCCGTAGCAGGACCGGTCATTAACACATGGCCTGATTCCAGCAACTGAACTCTTAAGGTCCCGCCTCTTAGATCTATACGAACATCTTTTCCTGTTTTACCATTTAGGTGAGAAGCTGTCATCACAGCGCAGGCGCCTGTTCCACAAGCCAATGTTTCTCCAGCGCCTCTTTCCCAAGTTCTTTGGTATAAATGATCTTTTCCTCTTAAGGATACGAATTCAACATTCACTCTGCGGGGAAATAGTTCCGTATGATTTTCGATCAATGGACCGATCTCTCTGACTGGGAATTGATCCGGATCTTCTACATAAATAATGCAGTGTGGATTTCCCATACTTACAACGCTGAATTTTAGATTATAAGAAGAATAACCTGGCAACCCGCTTAAGAAGGAAAGAGGTTGTTCTAAGATCGGATTTTCATTCTCCCATTTAACAGGGATTAAAGAAGGAACTAAGATCGGTTTTCCCATATCCACGGAAACCTGTTCCACTTTGCCGCTTCCGTTTACTTTAAGGTCTAATTCTAAAATTCCGGCCCCGGTTTCTATCTTAGGTTGTTTTTTATTCGTAAGACCGTGATCGAAAACATATTTTCCGACGCAACGGATCCCATTCCCGCACATCTCGGAGGAAGAACCATCCGCATTGTACATATCCATTTGGAAATCGCCTTTATTGGATGCGCGAATAAAGATCACTCCATCACCTCCGATCCCGAAATTACGGTCGGAAAGTTTTTGGATCTGCTCCGGGCTCAGACGTAAATCGTCTTTAGTCGCATCCACATATACGTAATCGTTTCCGATCCCTTCCATCTTGGTAAAATGTACTTTAGCCAAACGAATCTCCTAATCAAACCTGAGAGGTTGTTTCCATGCTTCCAATGGGACCTTCTGCAGAAAATCCAAAAAGCCCCTAATACTCTTTGTTTTTTACTGGAATTTAAAGACTCGCCCCGAAGGATAAAACTATCAACTAAACGGAACTCCCTTTGAACCAGACCTGTTATCTTTGCGGAAGCCAGAAAAACAAAACCTTATTCGTCGAAAACGGAATCCCAATCGTGCGTTGTTTGAATTGCAGTCACGCATTCTCCACTTACGAACAAGACGAACATTACGAAGGATACTGGGACGACGAAACCGGTTATGATTTAGACTGGTGGGATGTGGCTCATAGAGACATCTATAAAGACTTCATAGGCAAATTTCTTTCGGCTCCTAAGGGAAGAATTTTAGACGTGGGCTGCGGACTTGGCTTCTTCGTAAAAACGATCGGAACTTCAAGACCAGGCTGGGAAGCGGTTGGTTACGAGATCTCCGAAAAAGCGGTCAAATTCGCGAGAGAAAAGAACGGACTCAAACAAGTATTTCCCGGGATCGTTCAGGACAGCGGACTTCCAAAAGAAAGTTTTGATATCATCACTCTTTGGGACGTGATTGAACATATCCCTAAACCGCATAGCCTCATCCAATATCTGTTCGGGCTTTTGAAACCGGGTGGATTCTTATTCGTCCAAACTCCCAATTTCCCGGTCCAGCTATTCAAAGCAAAATTGAAAGTTGCCTTAAAAGGTATGCAAGAAGGCGGACATTACCTAGAAGCAAAAGATCATATCAACGATTATACGGAAAAGACCTTGGGACTTCTGGCAGAACAATGCGGATTCTCCTCTGTAGAATTTTCCATCTTAAAACCGATCGCTTCCGTGTCCGGGGTTTCCGGCCCTAAAGCAAAATTAGGGATCTTCTTGAAGAAGACATTCTATTACGGAACCCTAATGCTTTGGTATCTAACATTCAAACAAGTGAATCTAAATCTGACCTTGTTTGCTTTGCTAAAGAAAAAGTAATCGTTTTAAAAGTTTAAAGAACGATCCCTTTCTCCAAACTCAAGATATAGTTTAAAGCGGAGGATAGATCGGGAGATTCCCAATATTCTTTTCCTTCTAAACTTTTCTTTTCCAAAACCGATTTGGTCTTAGCGGAAGAGATAGGGCTTTTCAGATAAAAGGATTCTAACCCGAAACTAAGTCCTCCACCTACATCATCCTTTAAAGAATCTCCTATGATATAAGACTTTTTAGGATCTGCCCCCATTAAAGCCTTATTAAAGATCAAAGCGGAAGGTTTTTCTGCTCCGCTTTCTTCTGAGGTTACTAATCTATATTGAATGTCTTTTGGAAATAGAACGGATAATTTCAATAATTGAGTTCTGAGAGATTCATTTGTGATAATGATCAGGTCCTGGACTTCTTGCAGGGCCCTTAATAAGGACAAAATCTTTTTGAACTCGGTGGAATTCTTCTTTTTCCAATCTTTGATCCCTTGCAAAAAAAAACCGAAATAAACGGCGTCTAATTTCAAAACAAAAGCAGGATCCAACTTTCCAAAAAGAAGTTCAGACATCTTCTTAAAATAAAGAATACGCAGTCGATTGACTGGATTATTCGGAAGTTCTTTTTTCACTTCCGCACGAACGATATCATAGGCCTTTTTAAATTCTTTGGAAGAAGAGAGGCCCAAGGTCTTTGCTTTTTTTTCCATTTCACGGATCGTAAACTCATAGATCCCTATAGAATCGAAGACCGTATTATCCAAATCCAAAAGAACTGCCATAACTCTAAAATTCCCGGACCGATCGGAAAGCCAAGGAGAGTTTTGGAAAATGTTTAGGAAATTTCTTTTTCCTTGCTTCTTCTTCCCTCAAAACTAATCTGCAATCCGTTCGTTTATGTCCGAAGATCGTTTTTCCAGAAAAGTATTCCTTTCCGCTTTAACATTTTGCGCGGCCCTGTTAGGGATCGGCTCTTATTTCAGATTTAGAAAAAGAAAGATCCAAGGAAGTATCTTAGGTCCGGACAGAGAAACAGGTCATAGACTTAGACAAGTCAGAACGGATTTTTCTCCCACAAGTACCATCCAAACAAAGGTGCTCATCGCAGGAGGAGGGATCTCAGGACTTTCTTCCGGATACTACCTATCCCAATTCGGGATCTCGGATTATTTGATCCTGGATCTGGAGAAGGATGCGGGAGGCAATTCCAGATATTCCGAAACAAACTCCTTAAAATATCCTTGGGGTGCACATTATCTTCCACAGCCGGGACCTGAGTCAGTATTGGTTCGTAAATTTTTAGAAGAGAACGGACTGGTCCAAGGCAAAGACTCGAATGGAAATCCGATCTATCCTGAAAAATATCTCTGCTTCGATCCGGAAGAAAGACTTTTTTACCAAGGAAGATGGCAAGCAGGTTTAGTTCCTAGAAGAAACGGGGAACCTGACTCACAAGAATTATTATTTCGTAAAATACTAAACTCTTGGCAGAACAAGATCGGAAGAGACGGACAAAAGGCATTTTGTATTCCGATAGATCGTTCTTCCAGAGATCCTGAAATTTTAAAATTAGATCGTATCACTTTCGCTGATTATTTAAGATCATTAGGAATACAATCACCTGAGATCTTATGGTATGCAGACTATTGCACTCGAGACGACTATGGTGGGAATTCCGACAATATTTCCGCCTGGGCAGGACTTCATTATTTCTGTTCACGTTTGAGAGAAGATGAGGATTCCCCTCCAGTTCTAACCTGGCCGGAAGGAAACGGATTCCTGTTGGAGCTCCTACAAAAGCCTTCTAAGGATAAGATCAGAACTTCTACACTTGTAGAAAGAATTCGTAAAAACTCCCAAACCTGGGAAATTAACGCCTACGATGTAAAAGAAAAGAAAGATATTCTGATCCAAGCGGAGCAAGTCATCTACTCCCTACCTTCTTTCACCAGAAAATATATCTTGGGAGAGAAGGAAGCCTTCTTACAAAAATTAGAATATTCTCCTTGGTTGGTTGCAAATCTATTCGTAGACGAACTTCCCCAAGGAAAAGGCCATCCGCCAGCTTGGGAGAATGTAATTTATAAGAGTAAATCTCTCGGCTATGTCGTTTCTACCCACCAAGACTTAAGAGCGCTCAGACCTCAATCTGTTCTCACCTATTATCTTGCCTTCGGAGAAAAAGATACTCTTGCAGCAAGAAGGTCTATTCTTCCTAAAACCTGGGATAGCTGGAAAGAAGAGATACTTTCCGATCTAAAAAGACCCCATCCGAATATAGAAAGTTTAGTTTCTCGTATCGATATCATGACTCATGCACATGCAATGATACGTCCTGTTCCTGGATTTCTTTGGGGAGGAGAAAGGGAGAAGCTGGCAAAATCCGAATTAGGAATTCATTTCGCTCATTGCGACCTAAGCGGGATCTCTATTTTTGAAGAAGCATTGTATAGAGGATTCGAAGCTTCTAAAAAAGTGCAGGCCTTTGCCAAGAGATATTGATGGAAGAGAAAAGAACACTCAGTCCTTGGATCATCTCCAAAAGTTTCGATCTTACTTGGTTTATTGCGCCAGGATTGATTTCCGTGGTTATTGTCCTGGCCGCGAATTATATCGGATCTCCTGAACCTTCTCCCCTTGGTTCTTCCAGAACAAGCGGCAATGCTTTGCCTCCTTGGCTTTGGTTACTTTTGATTCCCGGTGTAGATGTTTCTCATGTATATTCTACTTTGTTTAGAGCCTACTTCGATAAAGAAGTTTGGAATCGAAAAAAAGTTCTTCTAAGCTTGGTTCCATTTTTATGTTTTATAGCGGCATTGATACTTTACTCTTTCGGAAAATTATTCTTCTGGGGAGCAATGGCTTATATTGCAGTATTTCATTTTATCAGACAACAATACGGTTTTTTAAGTTTGTATGTAAGAACAGAACCCAAAACCGAAAACAAGATCCCGTTTCTATTAGATAAGATCTGTCTTTATATGATAACCGGATTGCCTGTTCTATACTGGCATCTGGTTCCAGGTGGAAGGCATTTCGAATGGTTTATGGAAGGTGATTTTTATCAATATCCAAATCATTCTCTTTCAAACTTCATTCATATACTATTTTGGATCTGGGTGATAGTATACTCATTGAGCCAAGTCTACCTTCTTCTTAAAGGAAGAAGGATCAGTGTTGGAAAACTTTTACTATTATTCAACACCGCTTCTGTTTGGTATGTGGGAATCGTATTATTAAACGATGATCTTGCGTTTACTCTTACTAACGTGATCAACCATGGAATTCCTTATATGGCCTTGGTATTCGCATATTCTAATTTCAGAAAGAAACAGCTTTCTTCCTTCTTCTATAATAGCTTTCGTAACGGAGCATTGGCCATTTTAAGCTTCTCATTGGTATTATTGGCATTTGCTTTTTCGGAAGAATGGCTTTGGGATAGTTTTGTATGGAGGGAACATCCGTATCTATTCGGAAACTCTTCCGTAATAAAAGCTGAACTAGGGCAGGGCCTTGAAGGGATCTTAGTGCCTATCTTCTTTCTTCCCCAATTCACTCATTATATCTTGGATGGGTTCCTTTGGAAGGGAGGAAAAAACAACTCGGAACTGGAAGGCTTTATAGGCCTCAAAAATTTAGGCTCATAAAGCCTATCCGACTTGAAAATCGAGTATCTTACGGTTTTCCGATAGACAAGCCCGGTTTTCATCTCATAATGACGAAAAAGGAAAACAGGATCTACCTCAATGATCATCGTAGAAGGAATCGATTATATTGTAATACCTACCGGGGATATAGAAGCCTCTGTAAAATTCTATTCCGAACTATTTGATTTCGAGACGATCGAGGAAAAAGGAAACGAATTCGCAATCATCGGTTTGGATTCAGTGAACATTAAACTCCTCAATACCAACGGAGTTAAAAGTTCTTTAACCGAAGTTAAATCCCCAGTCCTCAGTTTCGTATTGGATGTGGATGACTTTACCGAAGCGATCGTAGAACTCGAGTCCAAGTCGGTTCAGATCGTGAGAGGACCGGAAGCGAGAGACGGAGGAGAGTTCCTTCATTTCTTAGATCCGTCCGGTAATATTTTAGAGATCAATTACAAAGAAGATTAAGACCTAAAGTCATAGGCTCTTATAAAGAAAAGCCCTCAATTTGAGGGCTTTTTTATTGGGTTTAGACAATCGGGCCAAAAGAAGTTAGGAGATCTTGTCTACAAATGCTCCCTTAGTTTTATAAATATCGCCCGCATAACTAGGATTCATTGCTTTTTGGTCAAAGACCTCGGCTTGTTTGTTTTCGTAAGGCTTATTAGGAATTCCTTCCACCTTGGGCATTTTACGTGGATCGGAAGAAGCCTTTTCAGCGAGTCCGAGATATATAGAGGTTATTGTTGACATTCAGTAATCCCTCCATTCCGATCCTAATCCAAATCGAATAATAAACCAAGTATTTTTTTACCCTAAAACTTAAGGAAAAGATACTGTACAATCTCCCTTTCCGGCTGTAACGAACATCTGGACTGTATAATAACTGGAGAAGGTCAAAGTAGGTTCAAATATCCAAGTGCTTGTATCTCCAAAAGTTCCTACATCCGTGCGGCCGCAGGTCTTGGAAAACTTGGAATAGATCAGATACGTATCACAGGCGATCTTAACGTTGGTGGGTCCGTCAGGATTCAGGTCAATCCTAAGTGCTTTTGTTCCTGTCTGGCCTGAAATTGCAAAAGTTTTAGAATCGGGATAAGTGACTCCTAATTCTTCGCCGTATAGATTGTCGAAAGACTTATAACAATCTATATAAAACTTCCTACCGTAACAGTTAGTAGCCGTATCTCCGTTATTCTCATCACAAATAACCGGCCCTTCTTTGGTCACAAACAATGTCCCGGTAGAAGCTCCGGCAGGGACCACGGTTACGATCTCTGTGCTGGTCGCGCTCAGAACACTTGCAGACACTCCGTTAAATTTAACCGTTGTTAAGTTTTTATCCGCAGAGAATAAACGGCCCTTAATAGTGACTGTTGTTCCTACAGTTGTTCCGATTGGAGGAGATCCGCTAGGGGGATCAATTTCTGTGATCACTGGATTTCCCAAACCTAACTGGCTGGCAAGGTCCGAGTCCTTACCGGTAGAACAACCAAGTCCAAAGATAAATAGAGATAAAATAATAGCTAAGATCCGAATCTGAAATCGCATTTTTTCTTTAACCTAGAACCGTTCATACCTAACGCTTTTGCTTGCCGTTTTTAAAAAACCGCAGAATCTACCCAATTATCGGAAAGATCCGGCCTATCCAGGAAAGATTTTTTAGAAGGTAAACATGAGCGAGACTGTTCTTTATTCCATCGAAGATTATACGTGCATAATCAGTTTAAATCGACCCGAAAAACGAAACGCGATTTCTAGAGAATTGCTTTATCAGCTTATGTCTCATATAGAAAGAGCAAATAAGGACCCAAAAATCCGTGCTCTAGTACTCAGGGGAGAAGGATCCGTATTCTGTGCTGGAGCGGACCTGAAAGAAAGAGCGGATATGTCCGAGAAAGAAGTACATAAATTTCTGGACCAAGTAGGGCAATGTTTTCTGGCTCTGGAAAATCTTCCCTTCCCAACGATCGCTGCCTTGGATGGAGATGCTTACGGCGGTGGATTAGAAATGGCCCTCTGTTGTGATTTTATACTTATGAGTGCAGAAGCAAAAGTGGGTCTTACTGAAACAGGACTTGGTATTATTCCTGGAGCAGGTGGAACCCAGAGACTTCCACGCAGAGTGGGAAAAACAAAAGCATTAGAACTTATTTTAACTGCTTCTGTAATAGATGCGCAAACCGCATTGGATATCCAACTTGCCAATTCTGTTTGGCATGACTCTGCATTTATGGCCGGAAAAAAATTGGCCTCCTTACTTTCCGAAAAAGCACCTATCTCCTTAAGACTTGCTAAAGAAGCGATCAGAGAAGGAGAAGGAGAAGATATACAAACTGCCTTAAAGATAGAAAGGAAACATTATAATAAAACCTTAAAAACGGAAGATAGGATAGAAGCCCTAAAAGCATTCCGAGAAAAAAGAAAACCGGAATTTAAAGGAAAATAGGACTCCGAAAAAGGGAGGCGAGACACAAGGCCGACCCGAAAATAGGCAAAACAAGGAAGCTGGAATACGAATGATTCTAACGGGTAAGGAAATTAAAAAAAGATTAGAGAAGGACATCATCATAGATCCTTACTCCGACAATAGATTAAATCCGAACTCTTATAATCTAAGGCTTCATAACGAATTGGTTCGTTATACGGAAAGCCCGTTGGATATGAAAAAACCCAATCCTTCCGAAAATCTGATCATACCGGATTCAGGACTACTCTTACAGCCTGGAGTTCTTTATCTGGGCAGAACTTTAGAGTATACCGAAACACATAACCTTGTCCCGATGTTAGAAGGTCGTTCTTCTATAGGTAGATTGGGAATGTACGTGCATGTGACTGCAGGATTCGGGGACGTAGGATTCAAAGGATTCTGGACTCTTGAGATCTCAGTCATCCAGCCCCTAGTCATTTATCCGAATGTGGAAATTTGCCAGATCTTCTACCATACTGTCGAAGGTGAGATTACAGAATACAAATCAGGCAAATACCAAGGCAATAAAGGGATCCAAACCTCTATGCTTTACAAAGATTTCGAGAACGGAAAATATTAAACTTCTATTAAGAAGTTCTTCTATCTCTTTCGATCAGTCTTACTAATTTCTGAGCGTTCTCGTCTTCCGGGTCCTTCTCCAGAGCCAAACGAGCATATTCCAATGCTAATTCAAATTGTTCAGTCTGACGGTATAAGTCGGAAAGATTGATCAGGTTCATGGAATTATCCGGTTGGAGTTCCTCCATTCTTTTTGCAGCCAAGATCGCTTCGTCCATTCTTCCGATCCTGCGATTCGCCAAAGAAAGATAATACCAGTATTCTACTAAGTCAGGATCGGATCCTAGATACTTGTTCAGAACTTCCACTGCCTTGCCGTAATTTTTACCTTTAAAGCTAAGAAGTCCTAGCAGCTTGGTCACTTTTGTGTTTTGAGGATCCGATTTGTATAGGCCTTCGAGTGCGCCGAGAGCCTCGCTCAAACGGCCGCCCATATAATCTTCTTTCGCTTTTTTATAAATGAACTTCCAATCAAAAGGATCGGAGATCTCATCTTCTTTTCCGTTTGTTTCCGGAGAAGCAACAGGAGAATATTCAATTCTAAGAAGAGAAAGGTCGTCGGTTAACTCCCCAACTTTCAGTACTTCTTCTTCGATCCTTTCCAGATCACCTTGGCCCTTCTCCACCATTTGTAGGAAAAGCATTTCATCTTCATTGATGGTGCGGACTTCCTTTTCAGGAGTGAGATCTAAGTCGTCCTTACCGTCGGAACCAACGATCAATACGTCACCAGGTTCTAATCTTCCGGAGTGGACTTTGAACTCGTATTCCGAATCCAATCCGATCTTTCTAAGTGTGAGTCCTGTTTCTAAGAATCCAGCTCTTCCATCTCTATACATTACTGAGAAAGGGTGCTCCGCGTTAAAATACCAGAATTTACCCGTATCGTCTTCGATAACTATGAAAGTTCCGGAGATCACCATTGATCCGTTGAATGATTTGAAAACGGACTGCATCTCTTTATAAATTTCGGTTAAAAATTCGGAAGGAGTCGTATCCAAGACCCTGTCGTTCGCTGCGGACCTTGCAAGAATGGAGTTAACCACAACTCCCATCACGAGAGAGCCTCCTGCTCCTTGCATGGACTTACCCATTGCATCTCCGTTCATCGCAAAAGTATAACGTTTATAATCGTTCTCTTTTCCGAGACGAAGGTTTCCAGTCACACAAAGGTCTCCACCCAAGTCAGCACGTTTGCCTTTGAACTCGAATTGTTTCTTTTGGCGAAGAATAAAATCAGTGCTTACCTTTGGGGATTTATTCGCATTATAAAAAAGAGGTTTAGCTAATAGAGAAGTTAAGAAATAATCCCCGTCTTGCTGCACCTTAAGGCGTTGGAGTTCCTCTATCTTTTCGGAAAGTTCTCTAGTTCTTTCTCTTACCTTAGTTGCCAAATGTTCCGCGTAATCTTGGAGTTCTCCCCTCGCTTTTCGGATAGAAGTTACCATGCTATTGAATGAGTCCGATAAAAATCCGATCTCATCCTTTAAGTCCACTTTCACTTCTACATCTAAGGCGCCTAAGTTTACTTTTTCCACTCCGGACAATAGCCTGTTTAACGGAGTGACCAAACTTTGCCGGAAAAATAATGGGAATACGAAGAATACAACTACCAAAACCAAACCCAAAATCAGGGTCTGTTTTGCGGCAGTCGGGTGCATAAATTCTCTATACTTGCGGTAAGAATAGCCTACTTCGCTGACCACATCCTTCTTAACATCATAATGAATATAAGTTACGAAATGTTGGTGTTCATCCAAACTTTTTCTGTAATGGCGGTACAATGCGGGCTGGAATGGACGGAAATATAAAAGTACTTCCGCCTTTAAATGTCCGATCAACAGATCCTTTTCATTAAACGTACATGTGCCGTCCTTCTCCTTCCATTTTTGAAGAAGATGTTCTTTGAACGGAATTACTCCTTTGTTCCCGACACCTTTCAGATAATTTCTACCGTCTACGCAGAATTCTTTCGGGAAGATATAGTCCAGTTTATTGGAAGTTACGAAAACGGCCGTGTTTAAAGTGATCAGATGATCGAATAATTTTGTTTTTAATTCTTTTCCTTCCAGATTCGGATTATCATCCAAAAACTTCAGAATAGAGGCTCGATAACCGCTGAAATATTCATGAGTATCTTTCAGGGTCTTTTTAACCGAATTCCTGAAATTCTCTTCGGCCAAAAGTTTCATATGCTCGAAGATGATCGTATTCTTAAAATCTATCTCTAACTGAGGGAGTCTCAGATCATATTGATTGTCGTAGCGGGAATAATCCACATTCTTGGATCCGCCTTCCCACTGAACGATATATAACATCTCAGGGATTTGTTTTCCACCCTCGAGTGCTCTCGACATGTTCACGATACTTTTGGTATCATATTCCGCTTCTTTATCTTGATTGGAGATAAAAACCAAAGCCTGCATGATCAACATCAATGTCACAAAAGTGATCCCTACAATCTTGACCATAAATGTGGTTTTTTCTTCGCTGAAGTTCAAGAAGATCACAAGGATCAAAAAAATCCCTAAGGTCATCAAAAGAACGATAGAAGTTAAATAAGTAGAGCGCTCAATCCATCCGTCTCGGCTTAGAATATTCGTAAGCGCGGGAACCACACCACCCGCAAGAAGGGCCGCCATAAAACCGCCGATCGCAAATCGAACCCTTCCTTTGGTTTTGGTCATTCTATAGATAGGCAGGATCAAGAATGAGATCAGAACGAATAGTCCGATCAATACCGCGATAATTGAAGAAGCCTTCTCCGCGTTAAAGTCCCAGTGATGAGCGGTGAAGTGGTATTTTCTAGGAGAGCTAAGAGTAATATAATAAAAATAAGAAATACCGATCGCGGCGACCGAGTACATTCCGATCGTGAGATTTCTGTTCATTTTGGGGTTCGCATGCCCAGGATAACGTGCTAAAAACTGACCCAAGTGAATGAGCGCAGGCAAAATAAATCCGACAGTCAACCATCTGTGATAAGCGGCGATCGGATTGTACAAGAATGCTGCGAAAAAGTATCCGGAACAGAAGAAGGAGAAAAACAGAGCACCTAATGCAAGATGCATTGTGCTGGAGGATTTTTCTTTTAAGAAAAGAAAGAATAAGGAAGTGCATAGAAACGCTAGGATCGATAGCAAACTTCCGAAAGAATAATAGTTCAGCAGAACATCGTTTTGTAAGATTGAAGAAATTTCCATGTAAACAAAAGGGAATCGAATTCGATACTTATAACCCAGCTATCGGCCGGGTTCCAAGAACTTGGCCCCTGGGACAGGTTCTTATAAATGGATTATATTAAAGCCTGAACCGATCAGATCAAATCAAAAAAGAATCTTTTAGAATTCACTATTTTGTATAACGAATGCAATATAAAAATCAAGCTTAAAGCTTTTCTATGTCTTGGATTTTCATAAAAGAGTTGGGAGGATAAACACTGTACGGCCCGGCTTCCACCCAACCTTCTAAGATCTTATTCCAATCTTTTCTCTGGATCTTATTCAAGATCTTAAAAACTAATTCGGTGTTCAGTACTTCGGAAGAAGCCACCTGTTTCAAAAAGGTTTTATAACCTTCGTAACCCAGTTCTTTGTGGATAATAAATTGAGTGCGAATCGACTTAGAATAGAACCAAGGCCCCAAATTAGGATTAGAAAGATGAAAATCCTTGGAAAGAGGAGGATCGTTTTTAGGGATTGCCTCGTTCAGGCTCCATTCTTCAGTTACCGATTGGAGCTCATCCGAATCCAGTTTTAGATAACCTCTTTTGGACAAAAGGTAAGGCAGATAAGAAACAATCCCTTCGCTTAACCAAGAAGGTTCCGTGAAATAATAATGCCCCAGTTCATGTAATAACAAGGCAGGATAACCTGGAGGAACAAGGCCCAGTTCCATAAAAATACCTAGTTCCTTACCCAATTCGCCGGATACATTATTGTATCCTCCCACCCTTGTCCCATTCAGGAAGACTGTATCTTTTAAGACCAATCGTATCTTATCTTTTTCAGAAGAAGGAAGAGTTTTAAATATGGGAGAAGAAGCCTGATGAAATGGGATCCCCAAATAAGACTCATAGGCATCTAGGATCTTTTTCGTTTTCTCGAAAGCGTACTTGTCCCATTCTTTCAGTTCGGTTTCGTTTCGAACTGTTAATTTCACTTCTCCTCCTTTTAATCTAAAGGAGAAGTTGGACTCGTTTGTTTTAGGGGACTTCTTATTTTGAGAAAGAATGGGAAAAACAGAAAGTAAGAATGCGGAAAGTATTCCTATCCGCATCCATAAAGAGAACTTAGAGAAAGAATCGTTTATCAACGATCTCTCTCTATCAAACGGATCAGTTTATGAGCGTTTTCGTTCCCCGGTTCTTTTTGTAATACTTTACGAGCATATTCTTCCGCTCTATCGTACATTTCCATCAAACGATAGATATCGGATAGATTGATCATATTGGAAATATTGTTTGGATCGATCTCTAAAAGTTTCAAACTCGCAGTCAAAGCCTGGTCATACTTGCCCATCTTCTTGTTCGCGATGGAAAGATAGAACCAATACTCATGAAGATCCGGATCCGTTCCAAGATAGTTGTTCAGGACTTCTACTGCAGTATTATAATCTTTGCCCTTAAAGCTTAGAAGTCCCAAAAGTTTGTTCAACCTTTGGTTAGCGCTATCATGCATATAACCTGTTTTCAGAAGTTCTAATGCTTCGTCCAAACGTCCGGTTTTGTACATCTTCTTAGCGTCTTCATAAACGGAATCCGTATTTAATGCTTTGTCGATATGATCGGAAGATTCGAAAATTTCTTCGATCTCATCGCTTTTAGGTTCTCCTTGGAACTCTATCTTGAGAAGAGAAAGGTCATCCGTGAGTTCTCCGGTTTTACGGATCTCGGTCTCTATATCTTCCAGATTTGCCTTTGCCGTCTCTACATGTCGGAGAAACAACATCTCGTCTTCGTTGATAGTGCGGATGGTTTCCTCAGGGGTTAAATCTACATCGTCTCTACCGTCAGAACCAAGGATGATAATATCACCTTTTTTGAGTTGGAAACTTCGGACCTTAAATTCGAATTCCGAATCCAGACCTAATTTTCTAAGAGTCAGTCCGTCTTCTATAAAACTTGCCTTTCCATCCCTATACAGAACTGAATAAGGGTGTTCCGCGTTGAAATACCAACATTTTCCGGTTTCGTCTTCAATCAGATAAAGGGAAGCAGAGATAACCATCGAGCCGTTGAATGATTTGAAAACCGCATGGATCTCGTCGTAAATTTCAGTTAACCACTGCTCAGGAGTTGCATCCAAGATCCTGTTATTTGCAGCAGAACGAGCAAGAATCGAGTTCATAACAACTCCCATTACCAACGCTCCACCGGCACCCTGCATGGATTTACCCATTGCGTCACCGTTCATGGAAACCGTATAACGTTTGAATGAATCAGGACGTCCTAGTCTTAGATTTCCGGTTACACAAATGTCCCCGCCCAGATCGGAATGTTTCCCTCTGAACTCGAACTGTTTCTTTTGGCGAATGATAAAATCGGTAGAAACTAATTTGGATTTGTTCGCGTTATAAAAAAGCGGCTTCGCTAATAAGGAAGTTAAGAAGTAGTCACCATCCTGCTGTACTTTAAGGCGTTGGACTTCTTCCATCTTCTCCTGGACCTCTCTAGTTCTTTCACGAACTTTTTCTTCCAGGTTTTCCGCGTAATCTTGCAGTTCTCTTCTGGCTTGTTTGATAGAAGCCACCATCGCGTTGAATGAGTCCGCTAAGAATCCGATCTCATCTCGGACCTTGACTGGAACCACTACGTCTAGATCTCCCTTATTTACCTTTTCCACACCGGAAAGAAGGCTATTCAAGGGATCCACTAAGCTGTTTTTGAAGAAGAGTGGAAATAAAGCTAGAACGATAAAGATCACCGCGAGCAGGATCCCGGTCTGTTTCACTGCAGTCGGGTGCATGAATTCTCTATACAATCTATAAGAGAATCCGACCTCGCTCATCTGCTGTTTTTCAGGTTGGAATTTCATAAAGGCAACGTAATGCCCCGTTCCATCCTGACTTCTTCTGTAGTGGCGGGTCTCGCTCGGTTTAAAATATCTGAAATATCTTAGAACTTCGGAACGAAGTTGAGATTGGCTTAAGTCCTTTCCATCCCAAAGACAGTCTTCCGACCAATGGGAGAAAATTTCTTCCTTAAAGCCGAACTCGGAATCTCCTAAAGCATTTACGAAGTCTCTTCCCTTCTTACAGAAAGATCCTCCTACGATCGCTTCGAGTCTGTTCGTAGCAACGAAAGCACGTTTGTTCCATTGTTCCGCACTTTCTAAGATCAGTTTCTTAAGTTCCGCATCGGAGAGATCTTTTTTATCATCCAATAATTTTTGAATAAAACGTTTATAACCGCCGAAGTAGGTGTGAGTTCGATCCAGGAGAGAACTTAAGGATTTTCTAAATCCTTCTTCTTTTAGATTGCGGATCTCTTCGTAAGTGGTGACGTTCTGTAAGTCTGCCTCTATCTCTTTGAGATTTAATTCTTTGTTAGGATCATACTCCGAAGAATTCAAACTTTCCTTGGAATCATCCCAATGGAAGGCATACTCTATATCTCCCGATTTGACACCATTCTCCAAAGCCCTTTCGATATTCACCATACGTAAGCTATCGTATTCTGCGTCTTTTTCCTGGCTGGAGATATAAACAAGAGCCTGCATGATCAAACAGATCGTGAAAAGTGTGATCCCCACGATCTTAACCATGAAGGTAGTACGTTCCGCACTATTATTGATAAACGCGATGACTAAGAATGAGAACGCAGTTAAGAATAAAATTACGTTCGAGGTCATGTAGGTAGAACGTTCCATCACCCCGTCTCGGCTGAGAATGTTTGAGATATTCGGATAAATTGCCGCGATCAAAAATCCGATATTGAACATGAGAAGAGCGATCCTTCTCTTGTCTTTGGTAATCATCACTCTCCATGCAGGGACAACGATAAAACCTACGATGGAGAATATTCCGATCACTAACGCAAGATAACGGCTGGCATCAAACGCATTGAAGTCCCAGTGATGAGCGGTGAAGTGATAGATCTTCTCCGATATATATGTAAAATATACGAAAAAGGTTACGGTGATTGCAGCAACTGAATGTTCTGTGATCAAAACCCATTTAGCAATTCGTTGGTTGCTATTCCCAGGAAACCTAAGTAAGAACTGAGTGAAATGAGTAAGAGCAAAAAGAATAAACCCACCGGTCATCCAACGGTGATAAGCAGCAATCGGATGATATAAGAAGGCGGCTAAGAAATATCCTGTCTCGAATATTCCTAATAGCATAAAGCCAATCCCAAGATGAGTGGTAGCTATGGTCCTATTCTTTAAGGTAAGAAAGAAAATCCCGAGGAATATGGTGGTCAAAGTGACCAATAAACTTCCAAACGAATAATAATTAAAAAGGACCAGGTCCCAAGAAATCGGATTTAACCCCATAAACTCCTGCAAGCAATTCCGGATGCCGGACAATCGAAACTGACTTCAAACCGAATCTTTTATTTTTAGTTTACCGGTTCCGGAATACATCTTCAGAACTGGTAAAAAATCGGCTAAAGCCTTCACTATCATTTTGAAAAGGGAAAAATCAATAGAAAAATAAGAATGCGACTCCTATTCTGTCGAGTATGTCCGCCGACTCGAACCGAAACCTTCCGAATGTTATTAGATTTCTTCCTTTAGAGAAACTCTGGTTCAAAGTTTTGTTAGGTTTGGTATCCGGACTTTTAGCAGGTCTATATCTAAGTCCTGAAAATTCGTTGTTGCCCCAAGAAATTTCCAAACCCGTCATTTCTTGGTTAGGGCTTCCAGGTCATTTTTTCCTGATCTTATTGCAGATCATCATGATCCCTTTGGTGTTTTGTTCCATCGTCCTAGGAATACATGCCGGGGAAACTCTAGAAAATCTGAAAAGTTTCGGATTAAAAGCATTCTTATACTTCGTATTTACCACAATATTAGCCGTATCTATCGGAATGATCTTAGCAAGTACTATTAAGCCGGGAAGTTTTGTAGATCCTGCCGGGATCCCAAGAGTGCAGGTTCCGAACAAAGTATCCGAATCCTCGGGTACTGTCTCCGTGGAAAAGGTCCCTGAATTAATACTTTCAGTTCTTCCTAGAAACCCATTCCAAACTTTTGCGAACGGGGATATGTTAGGAGTAGTTTTACTCGCCCTATTGGTCGGGATCGCTATTCTTTCTATAGAACAACAAAGTGCGGCCTATGTTCTTCCCGTATTCCAGGCAATCTTCAAGACAAGTATGATATTTGTACAATGGGCAATGAAGATCGCACCTTTTGCAGTCTTCGGGCTTATCGCGCAGATCACCGCAAAGATAGGACTCAAGGTTTTATTAAGTCTTGGAGTTTATTTTCTCACAGTACTAGGCGGCTTGGTCCTAGTGCTGGTCATGTATTCGATCATATTCATACTTGTCACAAAAAAGAGCCCTATTTGGTTTTTTAAACAAGCGGGAGAAGTGCAGCTTCTCGCATTCTCCACTTCCAGTTCGGCCGCAGTTCTTCCTTTTTCTTTAAAAACAGGAATAGAGAAGATGGGAATCTCCCGAAAAATTGCAGAGTTCATTCTTCCTTTAGGAGCCACGGTGAATATGGACGGGACCGCACTTTACCAAGCGGTTGCCACAGTATTCTTGGCTCAAGTATATGGAATAGAATTAACTGCCGCCAATCTTGCATTTGTGCTGATTGCAACTGTGGTAGCTTCTATCGGAACTCCAAGTACTCCAGGACTTGGGATCGTGATACTTGCATCTATTCTAGCCGGCGTAGGAGTTCCCACAGAAGGGATCGGGATCATCTTAGGAGTAGACCGTATTTTGGATATGTGCAGGACCACTGTGAATATCACTGGAGACTTGGTTGCTTGTAATGTTTTCCAAAGTATAGAAGATAAGAAACGACTGAGCACCTGAGTCTTCTCTTGGAAAAAAAATTTCTCACTCTTACATTCTTCAATATAATCGCGAACTTAACTGTTCCACTTACAAGCTTTGCAGATGTTGCTGTCCTTGGTCAGTTGGAATCCCATACGTACGTTGCGGGAGTCGCTCTATCCAATGTCCTGTTCGATTATTTGTTTTGGGGATTTTCATTTTTAAGAATGAGCACAACAGGTCTTACTGCGCAGGCAGAAGGAAATGAAGACAATAAAGGATCCTTTCAGATATTATTAAGATCTTTACTGCTCGGTCTCGTGATCGGAGTTCTTATCTTACTCTCAAATTCTTATTTGGAAGAATTCGGATTTTCAATATTAGAAGGGGAGAAGGAAGTAAAATCCGCCGGAGGAGAATATTTCAAATCCAGGATCATCAGCGCGCCTGCAACACTTTGTAATTTTGTGCTCACCGGTTGGTTTTTAGGAAGGTCCAAAAGTGCAACTGTCTTAGTGGCAACCGTCATTGCGAACGTCGTCAATATAGGATTGAATATTTGGTTCATTCTATTTTTAGATTGGAAAGCTTACGGAGCAGGGATCGCAACTTCTATCAGCCAATATTTGATGTGCGCATTCTTCCTGGTTTTATTATTCAAGGAGAAGGACCGTTTCTTACAAGTTTATCATGAAATCAGGATCTTTTCTCTGAAAGGATATACCTTCTTACTTTCTTTAAATTCGGATATAATGATCCGGACTCTGTTACTCATCACAACATTCAGTTTGTTTAGGAATTACAGCTCCGGTTTAGGATCGGAAACCTTGGCTGCAAACGCGATCCTTCATCAATTGATATTGATCGGAGCTTTTTGGATAGATGGTGCAGCAATCGCAATGGAAACAGTTGCAGGAAATCTAAAAGGAAATAATAACTCGGAAGGCCTTAGAAAGATCCTAAAAATGGCGATTGTTTCCGGCTTCGGGATTTCCTTACTTTTTTGTATCTTGATCCTTCTTCCTGCCGGATCCTTATTCGAATTATTCAGCAAATCCAAACCGGTCGTAACTATTGCGAAAGAATACGGTTATTGGATCGCACCGGTCCTACTCTTCGGATCTTTTGCATTCATATTCGATGGTTTTTTCTTAGGAATTTCAGAAGGTAAAATCCTGCGAAATTCAATGATCGTAAGTTCCATACTGTTTTTCTTTCCCATCGCTTATTGGGGAAAGATCCAAAATAATAATCATATACTTTGGCTTTCACTCTCTTCCTATATGTTAGGAAGAGCGATCACACTCGGGATAGTCGCTTATAAAAGATATTTTGTAAGCCGACAAGGATCCTTCAGTTAGAAGAAAGATCCGTACCTTTAGGAAGAAGAGTAACTTCTATCTCTGCAGGAAGCGGTTTCCAGATTTCGGAATCCTTTGCCTTAAATAAAATAGGAGAAGGTAAAGCCGCCCAAGCTTCGCTGCGAAACAGATCCACCATATCTTCTCCCTTTTGGTAAGCACGAGAAGATTCTATCTTCTCCGGTTTTACACTCGCCAGAGGTACCCAGCCAAAACTTGGAATATAAATATCCAAGGTATCTTTGAAAGAAGGATTTGAATTTCCGGAAAACACCAAACTTCTCACAGGACGAACAGGCAGACCTGAATCCAGTAGAGACTTTTTCAGACTGTCCCAATCGGAGCGGAATAATCTGGCGTCGAAAATTTTATCTAAGAAAAAATTCCCTGCCTTCTCCTTTACCGAAACCCTATTTTTGGTGAATGCTGCCAGGTCGGTGGGTATCTCTTCCTTCTTCTTTAAAAAATCATCTAGAACGTAATATCTGACGTTAGTCGTTCTGGCTTCAAAATGATATTCTAAGGTTTGGGAACCTTTAGGATCATCTATGCCTAACTTTTTAGAAAGAGCACGAACTCCCATCACCATATCCCCTTTAAATTTAGGGTCCTTGGTTTTTAGATTTCTTATCCTTTGGTGTTCCGTCGTAGGAGGTGGAAGAAGTCCCAAAACTCCACCGACTAAACTAGCCTCGTCCAAAGAATATTTGATCTTTACATTGATTAGATATGTAGCCTCTCCGGAAGCAAGGAATCGATCCGTTTCTACAAAGGAGATCTTTTTGACTTCCCTAGTAGTTCGATCTACAACATAGATCCTACTCCCAAGGATTGCAATACCACGAATGTCTTTAGAAGGAGAACGGATCGAACCTGTGATCTTTCCGCTGGTAGGATCGTATCTATAAACATTTCCGTCGGAAGAATCTGTGATCCAAAGACTGTCTCTTGCAAAACAAATATCTTTCGGTTCGGATCTATCCGTTAAGAATCCGCCGAAAAAACTTTGGGTCCCTTTATCATAAACGGAAACCTTTCCTGTATCCGAATCCAGAATATATAGATAATTTTGGAAGTTTGCGATACCGCCTATTTTGTCTATCGGAACCTGGATCCTTTCGGTAACTCCGCCTGTATTGGGCTCTACCTTTAGAACGACCCTTTTGCTAGCTACGAATAGTTTCCCTTCTCTCGGATCGAAATTTAAACCCGCGATGAAAGGAATTCCTAAATTGAAAGCTTCCTGCCTGCCGCTTGGATCCACACGAATGATCGCTCTTCTTTTGCTGTCTGCAAACCAGAAATTTGTTCCATCGTAAGAAAGACCGTAAGGGCTTTCTGTCAATTGAATGTCTACATCACCTTCTTCTTGTGAATGGATAGAAAGAGAGATGATTAGAAATAGCAGGATGAAAATTTGAAAGATCAGTTTTCTCATTTTGAAAATACTTCGAGCAGAATATTCCAGAGATCTTCTCCTAAACTGCTCTTGGCTCCGGACGAAGACACAACAGTGATCGGAGAGATAGGAAAAATAAGCAGGAAGGATAATAACATACCCCAGCCGAATATCTTTCTAAATTTACCGATTGGATAAGAAGCATCCGGGACAAAAGGATGTTCTACTCTGATAAAGTAATAGATGAGCAATCCCCATAAGATCCACGAATAATTCCAAAGAGAAAGCAAAAGAAATGCGGAAAACAAATAGTAGATCCACTTTCTATAACCTTCTCCCGCTAATGAATAAACGACATGACCTCCATCTAATTGACCGAAAGGTAAAAGATTTAATGCTGTGATCAGAAGTCCTACCCAACCGGCAAAAGCAAGAGGATTGTATTCCACGGTAAAGAGAGAAGCATCGAAAGGTCCTAAAATTTTCTGGGACAAAAGATAAGTAAGAATACTATCTCCAAAATGAATGTCCATTAGTTCCGGATGAGCTTGTAGTATTGCGGTCCTTTCTGCGAGAGAAACTAATTGAGAATTATATAATCCGATCACGATACAAGGAATGGAAAGTACCAGACTCATTGCAGGTCCCCAGATCCCAATATCGAATAATTGGATCTTGTTTCGGATAGGTTCCTTGATACGGATCACTGCACCCATAGTTCCTACTGGAGAAAATGGAACAGGCAGAAAGTAAGGAAGAGTAGACTTGATCCCATAATATCTAGCGGCCAAGTAATGCCCCATCTCATGGCAGAATAGAATTCCTAGAAGAGAGAATGAATAAGGAGTTCTGATCCGAAATATCTCGGAGATCGCTGCGAAGTTTAAATACGGGATCCTGAATATATCGTCCTGAAAGGTTAAGGTAAAAAAAGTCAGAACGAAAAGAAGTACGTTCCATCCGTAAGACGATCTGTTCAATTTTTTAGACCGTTTTCCTTTAGATTCCGACTCGGTTCCTCTCTCAAAATGATTCCTCCTTTACATACCGGCACATGGTTTCAGGTTTATTCATAACTAAAGATAACATTATTCTTCTATCGACCGTCAAAGAAGAACCGGGATAAACATTTGTTCGAAAACATCAAAGCAATTAAAAAAAACGATCCGGCCGCCAAGTCCTATTTGGAAGTCATTTTATGTTATCCGGGTTTACACGCGCTTTGGTTCCACTCCCTGGCACACTTTTTATATAAGATCAAAATTCCTTTATTTCCTAGGATCATCAATACTTTCGCACGATTTTTGACTGGGATAGACATTCATCCGGGAGCAAAAATTGAACCTGGGATCTTTATTGATCATGGTCAAGGCGTTGTCATAGGAGAGACCGCAGAAATAGCAAAAGGTTGTTTGATCCTACAAGGTGTGACCTTGGGCGGAACAGGTAAAGAAAGCGGCAAAAGACATCCCACTTTAAAAGAGAATGTGGTAGTAGGAGCCGGAGCAAAAATTTTAGGAAATATAGTCATCGAACATAATGTTCGGATCGGTGCCGGTTCTGTAGTTCTTAGAGATGTTCCTGCAGATTGTACTGTCGTTGGAGTTCCCGGAAAAGTAGTCCGTTCCAAAGTTGATTTCGGAAAAGAAGGAGAGAGAATGCTGGATCACGGGGAACTTCCGGATCCTGTAGCGAGAGTTTTCTCTATTCTGGTCGAAAAGATAGATACTTTGCAAAAAGAAGTGAACGAACTATACGCAAAATCCAATCTGAAAGATAAAAAACCTGAGACAAAAAACGAAGACGATGAACTAAACGAGTTCATCCACGGCGGCGGGATCTAAATTCCTGAAAGATTTTTTTTGACAAACTGACCTTCTCCCCTATCTTTTGGGCTATATTCGTTAGCCGCCTTTGCGGCAGAGGGTTTATGAAGTTAAAAATAAGGGCCATTTTTCTAATTTGTTTTTCTACAATTTTACTCTATTCATTTTCCGATTGTGGACTTTTAGTAAATCATGAAGATCTTTGCGCAGAAGATCTAAAAGATTATGATAATTGTTTTGCAATGTTATTGATAGCCGATCCTGCCTGCGGGCAAGGAACAGGTACCTGTCTTCCAGGGTATGTTCAATTATCTAAATCGATTTGTGCAAGTAGGATGAAAGTCAAAGGCTGCAGGGCTCACCGGAATTAAATAAAAAAGCCTCCGATATAGGAGGCTTTTTCTTTCAGAGATCGAATGAGAGTTTTATTTTTTAGGAATAAAACAATCCACTCCGTCTTCTTTCAATTTGGATTTTAGAAGGTCCGCTTTTGCGCGATCCATAAAATCACCCATTTGAAGAACGAACATACCGTCTCTTTCGAAAAGATATACTTTCTCACCGTATTCTGCGGAAAGATTTTTTCTGTAGTCCTCGGCAAGTCTGCTGTTCCTAAAAACTCCCACTTGGACCGTTTGTCCTTTTGGAGCACCCTTCACTAATGGAGCAGGGGTCACCGCTTTTTTAGGGGTCAGTCTTTCAGGTTTGTTTTCTTTTAAAAGAGCTTCTTCATCTTCCAAACCTTCCATGTCTTCGGACTCTGCTGCTCCACCTTTACTAACTACTGTGAGGCCTACTCTTGCAATTCCTACATCTTTGAATTCCAAGTTCTCGGCCGCTTTTTCAGAAAGATCAATGATCCTGTCTTTTACGAAAGGTCCTCGGTCGTTTACTTTTACTAAAACTTCTTTATCGTTTTCCAGATTTTTGACTCGAACCACTGAACCTAAAGGAAGGCTCGGGTGAGCTGCAGTCAGTTTTGTTTTGTCGAAAATTTCTCCGCTCGCAGTCGGCTTACCGTGAAATTTAGGACCATACCAGGAAGAATATCCGACCTCGTCGAATTCTCCATTGGAACCTGATTGTTGTCTGGAAGGTGTAGTGGCTTTTACGGGTTTATTATCCGCGAGAAGATCATCCAATCCTCTGGAAGCGGAAGAATTCTTAGCCAGAACCAAATCTCTTTTGGATTCTTGGTCCATTGGAACGATTTCTTTTTCAAAAAATATTTCGGAAGGATCTCCGGACGCGCTGATACTTCTTCTTGTTTCGGAAGAAGCGCAAGCAGTGACTGTTATCAATGCGAAGATAGCGGCTATCTGTTTCATTTCGGACCTCTGTCTTTCTATGTTTTATTTTCGGAGGTTTTTGGATTTTACCTGAAGTTTTTTTCAGGTTGTTTTCTTGGGAATTTTAGTCGATATTCCGGATATGACCGAGGCCGATATCAAACGTAAGTTCAACGAGGCTTTAAAACTCGAAAAAGAAGGGAAAATCTCCCAGGCGGCCAAGGTATATTCTGAAATTTTAGGAATGAACCCCAAATTCCAAAAGGCATATCTGAATTTAGGTGCACTTTACTCTCGGACCGGCGACTCCGAAAATGCGATCAAGACCTACCAAAAGGCACTCGAACTAGGAAAAACAACCGAACTTTATTATAATCTTGGAGTAGAGTTATATAGACTCGGAAGCTTAGATGCGGCGGTTAAGGCACTCAAAGGTTCTCTTGAGTTAAATAAGAAATATCTAAACTCACATCTTCTTCTTGCATATTGTTATAAGCAGTTAGATCGACCTGATAAGTCCGAACTTTATCTGAAAAATGCCATCAAGTTAGATCCTAAAAATAAAACCGCTTATGCGGCGCTTGCAACTATTTACTTTGATACCGAAAAATGGGAACAAGCATTAGAGGCCGCAAACACAGCGATCCAGATCAATCCGAACGACCCTAGAATGGAAATCCTAATGACGGAGATCCATGTAAAACTTGGAAATTATAAACAGTCATTCGAGACACTGAAAAAAGTAACTACGAGTGCTCAAGGGTTCGTACAATTCAATGACTCTATCAAGCAAGCCAAACAAAAACCTAAACCTGAAGAGAAAGTATTCTTTGATAATCTAGAAGTTTTAACCCGAAAAAAATTGGATGAATTTAAGAATAAACTCACTCTTTCCAAGGAAAGCCCTCAGGATTTCGAGGCTCCGGAAGCACAGGACGCGCTTGATCTTTCCCTTATGTATTTGTTTCATGGAGATTCAGAGCGGGCCTTAAAGTATTTATTGTATGCACAGAAAAACTTACAGGAAAATCCTACTTCTGAAACCGGTTAATCTTTTTCTTTTACCGTTCCTTCTATTCTTCTCTTGCTTATATCCAGTCAGAAACAACGAACAAATCGAAAACGATCCTATGTTCCTATATCTTCCAGCTGCGGATTATACAAGGGAGAAGATTGACTCCGTAAAAAGTCCTTGGGAAGCAAAAACCCATAGAGGAAAAGCGATCCTTGCTCCGGACAAAAACAATCTAGGGATCTTATTCGTAAGATTTTCTCTAATCGATGATGCAGAAGAAGAGTTCCTAAGCTCGCAAAAACTTCTGCCTAATAATCCGATTCCTTCTCTCAATCTATTACGTTTATATTATCTAGTGGATGATATCTCGGAAGCCAAAAAATTCCTGGAAAAATTCCTAAAACAAGCACCGCAGATTGAGCGCAAAAAATTCGAGAACCTTCTGATCGAAGCACAAAGAGAAGAAGAACTTGTGATCTTTAGAGACGCGCTCTCTACCATTCCAGGCCAAGAAGTGTACGCCTGGGAAGGTTTAGCCGAATATTTTTTCTCCAAACAAGAATGGTCCAAAAGTTATTTTTATCTGGAGAAGATACTACAACAAAGCCCGTTCCATAAGAATGCAAGAGGCCTAATGCTAAAAATGGCCCATATCCTGGAAAAATGGGACGATGTTCTGGTTTTTGGACTCAGCCTAAACGGCACTGGAGAAAGAATCCCCGAATTAGAATATTATATCGCCCACGCTTATTGTGAGAAGAGAAGATATTCCGAAGCATTGGAATGGATCCAAAAAGCTCCGGAATCAGAAAAAGAATCCGTGGTTTTTTTAGAATTATGGAAACTTTCTCTTCTTTCCAAAAATCCTAAAGCGGATGTTTCTCCACTTCTTCCTTATTTTAGAAAATTAAGATCCAAAGGGCTTCAGTTTACGGAAGAGGAATTTTTTCCTACCTTGACTCCGGAAGGAAAAGAAGCAATGGATCGAATTCGTTACGGAAGATAAACTCCGTGAGACATTTCCCAGGTTTTCATAGCTAACAGAAAAGATTTGGGAGAATGAGTCCTGATCATCCGAACTCCTTTGGACCAAAGATAAGTTTCAGAGATCGCAGTCGGAACAAGTCTATCTTCGACAGGCAAACCGCCTAGGGCATTTCCCAAAAAAGATTTTTTAGTAACCGAAACCATTAGGTTTGGGAATTCGGAAAGAATTTCAGTGATCTTAGAAAGAACCGCAAAACTTACCTTATAATCAGGACTTAAAAAAAATCCCATACCCGGATCTAAGATCAAACGATCCGCTAATCCTAAACTTTCGAAAGTTTTTGTTCTTTCTCTAAAAAATTCGAGAGCAAGAGGAACTACTGTCTCCGGTTTTAGATCCGAAATCTCGGATGCCTTAATAGAATGATCCTGAGAAAACATTGCAACGTACTTTGTAGACTTGTTTCTTTCGCCCTTTAGCAGATCCAAACTTTCAGGATCCACAAAACCTCTGATATTATTGATATAATCCACACCGACTTCTAATGACTTTCGGATGACGTAGGGACGGAATGTATCTATAGAGATTGCAACCTTCTCCTTTTTGAGCTCGGAGATAATCTCTTTCATTCTATCCCATTCCACTTCTTCCGAAATGGGCTCCGCTTTTACGTTGGAAGATTGGGCCCCAATATCTATGACATCTGCGCCTTCTTCTAATAACGATTTCGCTTTTGCTAAAGCTTGTTCCTCGCGCAGGTATTTTCCCCCATCCGAAAAAGAGTCGCTGGTTATGTTCAAAACCCCGAATAGGATCGGTTTTGGAGGGAAAATTTCGCCCTGGGTTCTGTTCAGAAGGTCGGATTCCATCTTAGTTTCCATCTTGATACTTGGGGTCTTTGTTCCGATACTAATTACAAGATGTTTTTTTACAATCAAGGAAAAGGACTCGTTCTGAAACGAAATCACTTTCTAAGCTCCGTCCTTGCCGGAACTCTTCTGTTTTTTTTATTTTCCTGGGATGGATCCGCCCAACCTGTTCCTACACTTTTAGAAAGAAATTTCGGATCTCCTTTAAACACACAAAACGTAGAATACAATCCCATCATCAGCCCTGACGGAAGATATTTGATCTTCCAATCCAATCGTCCTGGCGGAGAAGGAGAGATGGATATCTGGCTCTCCGAAAACGCTAACTATAAAAAAAGAGATGGAGAGGCGGATTGGAAAAAGCCTGTCAACCTGAACCAGGATATCTGGGAGCAGAATAAGAAGGAACTTCCTTCCGGAGAAAAAAGATCCAAACTATTCAATACGGATAAGTATGAAGGCGGGATTTCCATTCGATTCGATGAATCAGGAAATCCTGAGGAAATTTTTCTGACTTCTATCCGGAACGTAAAAGCGGATAGGGAAGGTTTTGACGCATTAGATATTTATTATACGAAAAGAGACGAAAAGACAAGACGTTGGAGCGACCTGATCGGGATCTCGGAGATCAATT
The DNA here is from genome assembly GCF_004770895.1 of Leptospira dzoumogneensis. NCBI lineage: Bacteria > Pseudomonadati > Spirochaetota > Leptospiria > Leptospirales > Leptospiraceae > Leptospira > Leptospira dzoumogneensis. The sequence goes on from NZ_RQHS01000019.1 coordinate 467,759, forward strand.
CCAATTGGACGGAAAAGATGCCGGCAGTTTCTCCGGATGGAAAATTCCTGATCTTTTCCTCCGATCGCCCGGGCGGATACGGAGAGCATGATCTTTGGGTAAGTTATAGAAATCTTTCCACAGGCGTTTGGTCCAGTCCGATCAATCTTGGATCGGAGATCAATTCCAAGGCCAGTGAAATTCTTCCTTATATTCATCCGGATGGAGAACAATTATACTTCTCCTCTAATAGAGAGAATGACCGCAAAAAATTCTCTCTATATCGCAGCTTCTTAAATCTTCCGGGAAATGCCGACATGGAAGATGCGGAAGACAAACTTACTGTTTCTAAAACGAATTCTCCTCATCCAGTCCCGGAAACCGGGAGTTTGGAAAAACTACCTCATCCATTCAATTTGGATGCTGCGGAAGGGATCGATTCGGAAGGGATTTCTTTCGATCACGAGGGTCTTTGGGCTTATATTTCTTCCAATAGAAACGGAGGACAGGGCCAATACGATATTTATAGATTCCAGGTCCCTGAAAATCTGAGGAACTCCTACGATGTTTCCTTCCAAGGATTGGTCCTAGATGGCTCGGAAGCCACAATGATAGGCTTGGATGCTACGATCAAAATTTCGGACAGCGTGGGACCTTCTCGCACTATTACCTCCAGAAGAATTGGAGGGGATCTTTCTAAAGGAATCCAGACTAACTTTAAAACCGTATTAAAGACAGGAAGATTGTATAAGGTAGAAATTTCTTCTCCTGGATTTTATCCCACTGAAGACAAGCTAGACTTACGTGGAAACGTAGAAAGAAATAAGAAAGTTTATAAAACGTATGTGCTTCTTCCTATCAAAGATGAAGAGAAAGGTAAAATAGTCAATACCGGTGACGGAGATAAAGGAAAGGGACTTAATGTGGTAGTTGTAGATGCCACTACTAAAGAGCCAATTGCTGGAGCGACCGCTACAGTTTTCACTCCTAAGAATAGACAGGGAGAAATCTTAAAATACAACAGTTTGTCAAAAAATTTCCATATCGAGTTGATCCCTGACACTGATTTTGAGATCTTTGCAAAGGCTGAGAAATATATTTCCGAAAGCGTTAATATCTTGAAGAAAGATATTAAACCCGGTTCCACAATTTCTATCCCTTTAAGGAAAGATTCGGAAGTTCCAGTTGTTTTAAACACTAAACTCTATTTTGAATTCAATAAGACCGAGGTGACTGACGCACATCGCAAGCAACTCGACCTGATTGTAGACTATCTCAAGAAGAATCCGTCGGATAAAATAGAGATTGGGGGCCATACTGATAATATAGCTTCCAAAGAATATAATACTCGCTTAAGCGGGAACAGAGCGCGGAAAGTTTTTGACTACGTTCGTAGTAAAGGGATCCAAGCTTCTAGGTTAAAAACCAGAGCTTATTGGTATTCCAGACCTGACGAGGATAACTCTACCGAAGACGGAAGAGCTAAAAACAGGAGGGTCGACTTCCGCAAGCTATAAAGGAGAGCAGATGGAAGTCGAGTACCGATCTTACCTACAATCACCAAGAATATGGGATACCATCAAGGATCCTCAAAAAGTAGGTTATATTCTGAAAGAGTACGTACATAACAACGGACTCTTTCTGAAAGAAAATCCTTTAAAACAAGAATTACAGATCCTGCAAACTACTCCCGAAGGAAAAATTTTCCTTAGGATCGATCCTGAATCTCTGAACGAAGAAGGCGAGATCACAGTTTACAAAACCTTAAGTAAACATATGGAAATCGGCTTTAAAGTAGAATCGGTGAATCACGAAGACGGAGTAGTGATTTGTTCTCCTGAATACGTAAAGATCGCTAAAGACGGCCGCATTCTTCCAAGGATAGAAGGACTACAAGGCAAAGTAATCGCGCACAGATTCCATATGCTTAAGAAGGAGCAGGATTCCACCAAAGTCCTGGGAACTTCAGGCCAAATCCTACTGACTGACTTACACAAGAATATCCTATTGGAGTATCCATATTCCAGATTAGTATTTCCAACCGGAAAAGAACTTAGCTTTGAACAGGATTTAGCAAAAAGTACTGGCAAAACTATCTTTGTAAAAGATGCGATCAATATGGATCCTCTTTCTAAGGAAGAAGCAAACGGATTCAATATTCTAGATCTAAAACAAGAATTAGAAGATGAGATGATCCTGGAAGATAGAACCAAAGTTTATCGTTCCGGAAAAATACAATCGTTTGCGATCTATCCAATATATTACAAAGATCCTTCCGGACCTAAGCTCGTTGCTTTAGGTTATGCGGAGACTAAGGATAGAATTTTAGATCCAGCCATTCTAAAAAAATACGTCGAGTTAGAAGACGTGTTTAATGAAAGGATAGAAGACTCCAACACTCTGGACATTGATATCCGTCAAAACGTGATCAACGCTTCCGAAGGTGGAATTCTTTTAGAAGTAACCGAATCCCAGCTAGTCGAATCCTTTCTGCACAAACCTTTCTTTACTGCGGATATAACTTTTAAGATGCAAGCTCCGTTGAGATTCGCATTTAAAATCCGACATATTTCTCAGATCGGGGAAATTTACCTGGTCGGTGCAGAAATAGTTGGCTCCAACGATGCCAAGACGAATATGACTCTATTAAAGAAGAATTTAAGCTTCATTAAGAGCGTCTAAGAGATTTGGAAAAACAGAAAGCCTTTTTACCCACAGCCCCATACAAGGGGACTAGAGATTTTTATCCGGAAGAAATGAGATTCCGAAATTGGATGTTTTCCGTAATGAGGAAGACTGTCCAATCTTTCGGGTACGAAGAATACGACGGCCCCATCCTAGAATCTTTCGAACTCTATCTGGCAAAAAGCGGAGAGGAAATCGTACAAAGACAACTCTACGATTTCACGGACAAAGGAGATCGTCATGTTGCGATCCGTCCGGAAATGACTCCCACTCTTGCAAGAATGGTAGCAGGAGAAGTCAGAAATCTTGCTAAACCTATTCGCTGGTTTTCTATCCCGAACTTATGGAGATATGAACAACCAGGCAAAGGGCGCCTCAGAGAACATTGGCAGCTCAATGTGGATCTGTTCGGAGTAAATTCTTATAGAGCAGAAGTTGAGATCATTCTGATCGCAAATGCAATTTTAGAAAATTTTAAAGCTCCTAAAGGAAGTTATCAGATCAAGGTTTCTCATAGAGGAATTTTGGATTCATTCTTGAATCAAACTCTTGCCTTAGCTCCTGAAAAAGCTCATTCCGTTTCCAAACTTTTAGATAAAAAATCCAAGATCAGCAAAGAAGCCTTCGAAGAAGAGATCAAACCTCTACTTTCAAATCCTGAAAAACAATTAACTCTGATCTATAGATACTTAGAAACGGATCTACAAACGATCGGAGAATTAGAAGGTATAGACGGTTCTTCCGTTACATTTATTCGGAACCTTTTCTCGGATCTGGCTTCTTTGGGAATCAAAGACCAATTGGAATTCGATCCTTCTATCATTCGCGGTTTTGATTATTATACAGGTTGTATTTTCGAAGTATTCGATACAAATCCCGAGAACAGAAGATCCTTGTACGGAGGAGGAAGATACGATAACTTGATCGGATTATTCTCCAATGAACAACTTTCCGGGATCGGTTTCGGACTGGGAGATGTGACCTTCAAAAACTTTTTAGAAGGACATGGCTTAGTACCGAAAGACCTGAATTCTAAAGCTGCTGTTTTAATTCCTTTGATGGAAGATAAAGTTTTTCCTGAAGTTTTGAAACTCGCGGAAGAACTTAGGAAAGAAGGAATCGGAGTGGAAACTATGCTCGAGCCTGCAAAACTCGGCAAACAAATCCAGACGGCGGAAAAAAAGGGATATCGTTTCTTGATCTTCTTAGGAGAATCCGAAATCTCAGAAAACAAGGTCCAGTTAAAAGATATCGTCTCAGGAGAACAATCTTCTGTTTCCAGATCCGATCTAATCTCCATCTTACGGAAATCCTTACTTGGATAAGAACACATTGGAAAAATTATCCGCTTTCGAAAGAATCGATTATGCGATCGCGATGTTTATTCGCGAGAAGATCCATTCTCCTCTTCTGAACAAAACTCTTTCCAGGATCAATCGTGGAGAGATCATGTTAGTTTTGATCCTTCCTTATCTTGCATACGCTGCATGGCAGGGAAGTCTTCCTTATCCTTGGTGGATCGTAATTCCTTATGCAGGGCTTGTTGCCTATGCAAATGATCGTTTTGTTTTAGTATTAAAGAAGCTGATCGCTCGTAAAAGACCGCTAGTTACTGTGGCTGGAAAAGTGGATCAGAATCCGGACATGAAACATTCATTTCCTTCTGCCCATGCATCTAATTCGATGACGGCTGCATTGATCTTAGTGTTTTTGTTCGGTTTCCCGGAATGGTTTTTAGTGCTGAGCTTGCTTGCGGGGATCGGAAGATTATTATCTCTTCATCATTTTCCCTCCGATGTGCTCGGAGGGTGGTTGATAGGAACCTGTTTCGGGACCTTAGGCCTTTTTCTTGGCCGCTGGTTTCTTCCCTTCTTGTTTGGAACCACCTAAGGCATCCAAAGTAAGTTTGTGACGGATCTCTCCTTCGTGAGTGATCGTAGTAGAAGCGATAACTTCGTCGTTTAAGTCAAAGTTGATCTTCTTCTCTTTAACCAATAGTTTCAGATAATTTAATACGTTCTTAGCGAACATTCTGGAAGCATCTGAAGGAAGAGAACCTGCCAAGTTTCGGTGACCAACTACGGAAACTCCGTTTTTAGTTAATACAACCTTACCATGTTGAGTGTACTCGCAGTTTCCTCCGTTTGGAGAAGCAAGGTCCACTACTACGGATCCGGCTTTCATTCTATCTACGATCTTTTTAGTGATGATGATAGGAGCTTTTCTTCCCGGGATCAAAGCTGTAGTGATGATCACGTCCGCTTTAGAAGCAAACTTTTCGATCGCTTCTTGCTGGCGTTTTTTGTATTCTTCGGTTTGTTCTACAGCGTAACCGCCCGCTGCTGCGGAGTGAGTTGCACCTTCGACCTCGACGAATTTAGCGCCTAGAGATTGAACCTGCTCTTTTACTTCAGGGCGAGTATCGAATACGTCAACTACTGCGCCTAATCTTCTGGAACTTGCGATTGCTTGTAAACCGGCAACACCGGCACCGATGATAAGAACGGAAGCAGGAGTAATTGTTCCTGCAGCAGTAGTTAACATCGGGAAGAATCTGGTCAAATGAGTGGAAGCTATAAGAACAGCTTTATATCCGGCAACAGTTGCTTGAGATGAAAGAACGTCCATAGACTGAGCACGAGTGATACGAGCGATCGCATCCAAGCTCAGTACTGTAATTTTTTGAGCAGCAAGCTTTTTGATAACCTGAGGATTCACTGCAGGTTGGAACATTCCTAAATAGAAAGCTCCCTTTTTGATCTTAGATAAACTTGCTCCATCCGCTAAGTGAATGCTTACAACTAGGTCGGATTTTTTCAGTACATCCGCGCGAGATTGAATGGTCGCTCCGGCTTTTTTATAATCTTCGTCGGAGAAATAAGAACCTTCTCCAGCGCCTTTCTCGATGATAACAGAAGCACCGATTTTTTTAAAGGCATCAACTACGTCCGGCGTTACCGCTACTCTAGTCTCTTCCTTAGCTTCTTTTAAAACTCCGATATTCATACAGCCTACTCGAAACTCAATTTTTCGGTTAAATTCCCTTATAGGGGAAAAGTAGGTCCAGATTTTCTCGGCGAACGATTAATCCAAGTGATTTTTGAAATAATCGACCGTTTTCCTGATTCCTTCTAATAAAGGAACCTTAGGTTCATAACCCAGTTTTTGTCTAGCTAAAGTCAGATCCGGCTTTCTGCGGGCAGGATCGTCTTGAGGAAGAGTTTTATAAATGATCTTGGAAGAAGAGCCGGTCTCTTTTAAAACTAACTCCGCTAATTCTTTGACGGTAAACTCTCCGTCGTTCCCCAAGTTAACTGGTCCATTGAAGTCCTGAGTGTTCATCATTCTAATGATACCATCTACAAGATCGTCCACATAACAGAAGGATCTGGTTTGAGAACCGTCTCCATAAACTGTGATATCTTTTCCTGCAAGTGCTTGGACCACAAAATTGCTTACAACTCTTCCGTCGTCAGGAAGCATACGAGGTCCGTAAGTATTGAAGATACGAATGACTCTTATGTCCACTTTATGATTTCTGTGATAATCAAAACAAAGAGTTTCAGCGACCCTCTTTCCTTCGTCGTAACAACTTCTGATACCGATCGGATTTACATTTCCCCAGTATGTTTCTTTTTGAGGATGTTCGATCGGGTTCCCATAAACTTCGCTGGTAGAAGCTTGTAAGATCCTTGCCTTAACTCTTTTAGCAAGTCCCAGCATGTTAGTAGTTCCGAGAACATTGGTCTTAATAGTTTTGATCGCGTTGGATTGATAATGGATCGGGCTCGCAGGACAAGCGAAGTTATAGATCTGATCCACTTCGAGTCGGATCGGCTCGGTAATATCATGACGTATTAGTTCGAAGCGGGGATTGGAGAGAAGTTTTTCAACATTCTTCTTTCTTCCCGTATGAAAGTTATCAACGCAGATAACCTCGTTACCTTCTTGTATCAATCTTTCGCATAGATGAGATCCGATAAATCCGGCTCCGCCGGTCACTAGCACTCTATTAGCCATCAATTCTCTCGATATCCATAAATTCCGGCGGAAGAGGTTTGCCGTTCAGATCCAAACCTCTGCTTAAAAACCATTCCAATACTTCCGGAGTTACTTCTCCAGGAAATGGATTGTCTAAACCGACTACCGGCCCTTCATCAAATCCAGAAGTCTCATCCGGAACCGGACGAGGAGCTACCGCTCGCTTCAATGAAAAGAATATGATGGATACGCTAAAAAAAGACCAAAGCAGAGCAATCAAATATCCCAGGAACAAAACCGATTTCGGAACCGTTCCACCTGGAGAAGTTCCGGTCGCCCAATATGCTAAGATACCTGCATCGGTGTTCTGAACATTCTCAGTAAAATCCAAAAGATCGTATAAACTATATAAACTAACGCTAGTCCCTAAAAACACTGTGATCAATCTATCCCAACCGAATGGAAGGAAAGAAGAGACTAAAAGAAAAATTCCCCAAAGCAAACCCGTTCTTTGAGCAAGCCCCCCGGAAGAAGTGTACTTTAAAGTGAGTAATAAAACTGCCCCTCCCAAAAGTAATAAGGTGGGACGGACCAGACTTCCTTTGAATCCTCTATTGATCAGAAATCCTCCGACCAAACAAGAACCCAAATAACCTGCGGAGACTACGAATATAAAAGGACTTTTACCTGACGTAGGAGATGCGACAGTTTGGCCTGCTTCGTCGCCGTTCAGTTCTATCATCTGAACGGAACCGCCGGAAATCAAAGTTGCGATCGCATGCCCGGCTTCATGAATGAAAACTACGAAGTCTTTTAGATAAGAAACCCATCCATGATTCCAATAGGAAAGAAGAGTCACTATGATCGCGAGTAAGAGTGCAAGCCTTAGGAAACGATTCTCCATTCTAGGATCAATATCGGCTTTTTTGCCGTTTAATCCGTTTTAAAATGACTTAAAATTCCGCCAAATTTTTGGGAATGTTCCAGAGTATCTTTTACCGAATGTCTGATATTCTCCGAAGTAGCAGCTATGTCTTCCGCCGATTTAGAAATAGCGCTCATAGAGTCCGAAATTTCACCTGCAGAAAGTTTTTGTTGTTCGGAAGTGCCGGACATCATTTTTCCTAAAACCAAAACCTGATCGGAGCTGCTGCGTATTTCTCCGAGTCGTTTAGATTGTTCTAACAAAAGACTTTTTACCTTAGATGCGGAATTATGAACTTCTTCTATATAGTTCTGAAGATTTTCGAATACATCTACTGATTGCCCCACTTTCAGGGCACCTTCTTCCACCGAGTTGGATGTACTTTTTACGAGATATGTAATGTCTTTGATACTAGACTTGGTCTGTTCGGCAAGTTTTGAGATCTCATCTGCAACTACTGAAAATCCTTTTCCTGCCTCTCCCGCTCTTGCGGACTCTATAGATGCGTTTAACGCAAGCATATTCGTTCTTTCTGAAATACTTGTGATGATACTTACGATCTTATTGATCTCGTTGGAATAAGAACGTATCTGCTCCATGGATTGGATTGCTTCATTAAAGATCTGTTTTGCTTGGTCCGCTTTATCCGCTACATTCCCCGCTTGAGACTCTAAGTTTTGCATAGACTTCGAGGTTTCGCCCAGAGAAACATCGATAGAACCGATGCTATCGTTTACATTGGATAAACTTCTGGTTTGTTCGCTGATCGTTAATACGATCTCATCTATCGTTTTTGAAAGTTCATGAGAAGCTGCGGCAGTTTCTTGCACAGCATGCGCCTGCTTTTGAGAAACTCTTTCGAAAGAACCTACCGATTGGAATAATTCCTCGTACAATTTTAAGTTTCTTTGATAGTTCTCCTTCATTTGGACCAGAAGTCCCCAAAGACTGATGGTCATACATCTGAAGTTAGAATAAATCTTGTCAGCGTCTTCTATCCCTTCTTTCCTTGGGAATTCGGAAGCAAGATTTCCATTCACTACCTTGCCCACTATCTCCAGGGTTTCCGACATTTTCTTTTTCAGTTTATAGATGGTTCTCAAACAAAGAGTAAACCCGAGGACCACAGCAAGAAAGGTTACGATAGAAGCGACCGGGTCCGTTAAAAATAATTTCAGACCTAAGTAAGAAGAAGGAATGAATATACATGCGAATGTAAAGGTCACAAGACCGAGATATCCGAATTTCACTCGGATAGAATTTATAAATGAGAAGAAGGTCCTATATAGCCTCGACTCTCCATTCAGCCTTGCAAAAAGTTTTTCCGCCTTCTCTATTTGTTGTCTGTTTGTTTTCTTTCGAACAGACATATAACCGGTGATCACTCCATTTTCAAGAACAGGAGTAACGGTAGCATCTACCCAATAATGGTCCCCATTCTTTGCACGATTTTTAACGATCGCATTCCAAGGGCGGCCGGATTGAACAGTGCTCCAAAGGTCTTCATAAACCGCGGGGGGTATATCCGGATGGCGGACAATATTATGAGGCTGGCCCAGCATTTCCTCTTCTGAAAAGCCGCTTACATCCGCAAAATCCTGGGAAACGTAAGTGATCTTTCCTTTCGGATCGGTTCTGGAAATAATTACCGCCGATTCAGCGAACTGAATTTCTCGACCTGTAACCGGTAGGTTCTTTCTCATATTTTCAGTAATTTTTTGGGGTCAAGTTTGGTATAGCGAATTTAAAAGAATCGCTTCTTGATTTTAACAAATCGGAATATGAATGAGAAATAATTCCGAAAAAATTCCCTTCAGTCATAATACTTTCGGTTTATTTTATAGAAAAATGTATCTTAGAACCGACCTAGTTCTCTACTTTATAAAAACTAAATATGCTTGGATACATCCGGCAATACCGCCAAGAAATGCGCCTAAGCTGATCAATGTGGCCTCATCTTCCTTAAAGACCGAATGTAATAGATGTTCGAATTCCTCCGGCGGCAGTATACTTAAATTTTCAAAGACCAATTTTTCGATCTCCAATCTCTCTTCGATATAGTCTTTCATCTTGTCTGCGGTTTCAGGCACTAATTCCAGAATGGAATTCGCGATCTTCTCCTTTAACTCTTCCAGTTTTTTAGAACCCAAGATCAAAGAAGCGTAGGGGATCTTTTTCTTTAATTTCTCATCCATCAATTCTTTGGATTTGGAAAGAAGTTCCGTAATGATCAGATCTCCTCCTTTTCCTTTGAAGATCACACCTATCAAACTTTCGGGATCTAAAATTTTAGAAGCGACGACGGATGCAAATTCTCTGGAAACATCTATCTGTCTTTTTAAGAAAAGTCCCTGGTATTTAAAAAATAAAAAATTCTTAGGCTGCAAAGGAGAGAAGATCATAAGGATCGCAAGCCAGTTAGTGATATAACCTACAAAAATTCCCATGAGAGGCATGGTCCACCATTGGTTCAAATATGCGATGAACAAGACTTGGACACAACCTATCAAGAATCCAAAATAGATCCCTGAACGAATAATAAACCTGAACTCGGGGCCTCCACATCTTCTGAAAATTTCAGAAAGAACATTTGCGTTTTCTCCTGAAAGGGATTCTTTGATTAAATCACCGATCCCTAATATACTTTCCAAGTTTTTGCCGAAAGAAGTATAGATCTCTTCTATCTTTTTAGGAATGTCCTCTCTGATCTCTTTTTCTAAAATTTGTTTTGCTTCTTCCGGGACCATCTTCCAGATCACCGGGTTGTCTGCGAAAAAGATATCTTTGACTATGGAAGAGGATTTTTCTCCGATCCTATCTCTGATCAGATCCGAAATTTGCACAGGATCTATCTTTTTGTACAGATCATAAGGCCGGATCAATCTCTCCATCATCACGTCCGAAATGAGTCCGGCCATTTTTTTAGAATGTTTCGGAATAATTCCCTGCCAGCCTAAAATTCCCCAACCTCTAAACTTAACAGGATAGAAGATCATTTGCACCGCTATATAGTTTGTGATCCAACCTACAAAGGAGCAGGTAATCAAAATCGAAATGATCTCTATCATTGACCCGTGCATCCGGCCGAGTTTTATTGGCCCGAAAATTCGATTCAAGAAAAATTCAATATTAATTATATATGTAAAATCGGTTCAATCCAATGGAATCCAGGGTTTCTTTTTTTATTTCTCTTTCTATTCATGCGGTCCTATTTTTATCTTATTATTTGGTCCAATATATAAACCCTGAAAATTTTTCGGAACAGATCAAACTCAGTCTTAGCAAGGGCCAAATCCCAAGTGTACATTTTTCTCTTCCTAAAAATCAGGGAGAAGGACCGGATACTTCTTCTAATTCGGGCCTGGCTGGAACTCCGGAAGCGGAGATCGAAAGATTTAAAAACGAGATCCATTTTCCACCGGAAGCATTGGAACAAAGATTGGAATCGGATTGTTCTTGGGAAGTAGTGATAGGATCTAACGGAACGGCCAAAAAAGTTACTACTATCAAACCCTGCAAATATAAGGTTTTTGAAACGCAGTTTAGAAGATCAGTTTCTAGCTGGAAATTTCAACTGCCGGAAGGAAATATAATAATTATTCCGGTATCCTTTCGAATTGAATCAGATGATTGAATCTTCTAAATCATGGTATGCAGTTTATACAAATTCTAGGGCGGAGAAGAAGTTAGCGTTAGAACTTTCCAAAAAGGGAATAACCCAATACTTGCCGATTATTTCGACCAAAAAACAATGGTCTGATAGGATCAAAACCGTTCTAGTACCTGTTTTTCCTTCTTATGTATTCGTAAAAATTGATATAAGAATAGAAAAACTAAAAGTGCTGGAGACTGCGGGAGCAGTAAAATTTGTTTCGGTCGGCGAAACTCCCATCTTAATCGATGAGGAAGATATCGAAACTGTTCGGCAGATTGTCACCGAATATCCGGATAGGATCAAGATCGAAAGAGAAAGGTCGCTGGCTCCGGGTAAAAAGGTACTGATTAGAAGCGGGCCCTTTAAGAACAGAAAGGCCAGAGTGATCCGAAAAGGAAGTAAATCGTCTATTCTTGTTTCCATTTCCGGAATGGATACTACAGTATCCTTGGAATTGGATTCGGAACTTTTAGAAACGGACGAGGAGAATTAGAAGTGGGAAATACATTAGATAAAGTTAAAAAAGCTTTAGATACCGAGATCGAGGCAATCCTTCATTTTCGAGAGAATCTAGATCCGAATGTGGAAAAAGCGGTCGAACTCATCTTCCAATCCAAAGGAAAAGTGATCGTTACCGGAGTAGGAAAATCCGGAGACGTAGGTAAAAAGATCGCATCCACTTTATCTTCTACAGGAACTCCTTCGTATTTTTTACATCCGTCCGACGCGGCTCATGGAGATGCAGGAATTTTAGCGCAAGGTGATGTGGTCATCGCGATCGGTAAGAGCGGTGAAAGTGAAGAATTACTCAACCTTCTTCCTACCATAAAAAGTATTGGGGCCAAATTGGTAGGTTTAACCGCTAATCCTCAATCCAGACTTGCCCTGGACTGTGATATCGTAATCTTAACTCCAGTATTAAAAGAAGCATGCCCTTTAGAACTTGCGCCTACCTCCAGCACCACAATTGCTTTGATGTTGGGAGATGCGATAGCAATGGCATTGATGGAACTTAGAAATTTCCAAAAAGAAGATTTCGCATTATACCATCCTGCAGGAAGACTCGGAAAAAGATTGTCCCTAAAAGTGGACGATGTAATGAGAAAGGGGGACAAACTCGCAAAAGTAGGCTCAGATGCGAGTCTAGAAGAAGTTCTTTCCGAGATCACGAAAAAACTCGTGGGCGCGACAGGAGTTGTGGATCCGAACGGAAAACTGATCGGATTCGTAACCGATTATGATATTAGAAAATTATTAAATGATGGAAAGCTGGATAAGTCCATCAAAGCAAAAGATCTGATGAATTCCAAACCTACAGTATTCGAAACCGGGATCATGGCTTACGATGTTTTACAATCCATGGAAAGAAGAGAAAAACCGATCTCAGTAGCTCCAATTGTTTCCAAGGACGGAGCATTGCTTGGGATCGTTTCCATACACGATCTTTTACAAAAAGGACTCTGATTTCTGATGAGCAGCGATTCTCAAAAGATCGGGATCATTCTTACATTGAATGAAGATGAGTTTTTTGGATTAAAAACTCATCCTAAAGCCGATTTTTTAGAGATACGTTTGGACCAATTTCGTTCCGAGAAAGACGCTCCTAACAAGATCTTACAAAAAATAAAAGATCTAAAAGCTTCATGTGTATTCACATATAGGCAACCGGAAGATTCCAGTCTCAAAAGTTTAGGAGCCTGGAATATAGAGAACATCTCACCTTTACTTTCCGGATTAGAATCCGGAAAACATTATATAGATCTGGAATTGGATAAAGACAATCCTGTCTTTAACGGAATAGACGAAGATCGTTTCGGGATCATTCGATCCGTTCATAGTTTTTCCGGAATCCCGGATTACGAAGAATTACTCTTTTTTTTAAGACCCGTCACGGAAGAAGCTTTAGCAACAGTTAAGTCAGGACTTCCTTTCCAAAGGATCTTTAAGGTAGCTGCACTTCCGAAGAACGAAAAAGAATCGGAAGAATTCAAAGATTCCGCACTTAAACTTTCTAAACTTTGTGCTAAACAGAATATTCCAATCGGTTTCTGCGGGATATTAATGGGGGAATCCGGAAAAGAATTCAGGATCTTTCCGGAGAAGATAGGATCTCAATTTACTTATTGTTGTTTAGGAGCACCAAAGGCTCCCGGCCAAGTGGATTTGGAAACTTTACTTTCTAAAAGAAAATAAACGATCAATCCCTGTCTTGAGAATCGTCTTCTTCTTTATCATCTTCCGATTTTTTATGATCTCTGGTCCCGGCACGAGTTTCCAGAAAATTCTTAAAACCTTCGTCGGATCTGAACTTTTTAAATGCCTTATCTTTTTCCGCAGATAACCAATAGGAAGATTTAATACTTCCTGATTTTTTGATATAGGACATTGTCCTTTCTTGGTCATTCTTTTCCGCGTAACATTTTGCTAAGAGGTAGTAAGCTCCTGCAGAATCTTCTACCTTTTCTAGATGGGTAATCGCTTTTTCCACGTAACCTGTATAAAGATACGTTTTACCTAAGTAAAAATTATATTCTCTGATCTCTTCTTCGTCAGGTTGGACTGCATGGAAATATTTGAGAGCTTTTTCGTAGTTGCCGTTGTTCGTATAATATCTGGCGAGTTTTAAGATACCGTCGTAATATACGTCCGGAAGCTCTTTTAGTTCCGGATTTTCTTTTTCGATGGCGGCTCCGATCTCTTTCAGAAGATCATAACCTTCTTCTTTTTTGCCGATCTGTATCTTGCAGAGGCCGATATACATTCGTATCTCTCTGGTTTTTTCTCCATATTCAAGTGCTTTTTCGGCGGTTTTGATCGCGTTATCACAATCCTTTTGCTGCCATTTAATTTTGGTCAGACCGATCAAAGGAAGCACCGTATGTTTATTTGCATGTGCCTTTCTATAATACTTGGATGCTTCTTCGAAGTTTTTCTTTTTATGATACGCGGCCGCTTGGGTAAGATGTGTATAATAGAGTAATTTTTCCCTTTCGGAAGGGATCTTAGGTTCTATACGATTTAGAACTACAAGAGCATCATCGTAATTTCCTACTCGAACGAGCAGGGCACCGTATTTATAGCCGTACTCCACATTCTCCGGTTCATTCTTCACTAATCCGGAAAGAATGGATTCTGACTTAACAAATTCTTTTTCATTATAATAAGCTAATGCAAGTCTCCAAAGGATCTCTTTGTTGTTAGGGTCTTGTTTTAATTTTTTTTCGAGACTGGAAACACTTTCCTGTTCCGGTTCTTCTTCATGATAAACAGGTTTGCGATAACTTCCACCGGAAGAATATCTTTCTTCTGCGGCAGCTCTGATCTTTTGTATATGAGAAAGTTCCGGATCGATCTTTAATAATCGATTGGAATAAGAGATCACTTCTCCGTAATCTCTTTGGTAATTATGATAAAGAATGATCTTTGTAAGAGAGTTGACCAGATCCTTTTTTGGAAGATTTAAACTGACCGCTTTTTTGAACGCTTGGATGGATTTAGTATAATCTTTTTTGCTCTCATAGATATAACCCATATACATCCAGGCCTCACCGGAAGAAGGGTTTCCATCGTTATATTTTTGGAATTGTTTGAGAGCCTCAGTGTAATCTTTTCTGGAATAAGCTTTTTTACCTTCTTTCATATCTGCGAAGACAGAATTGGAAAAGAAGAATATATTAAAGCAAATCAGTAGAGAAAAGAAGGACTTACCCATACTAGTAAGACCTACATTTTCCCTCCGAATACTACAAAAGAAGGAAGGCATTTATCCAATTTTGGAAGAGAACGCCACGAATAAAGTGGAATTCTCGCCTTCCAAAAGGAATTATTTATTTCCTAAAACCTCTGACTTTCTTTGAGCTAAGGCTCTTGCAGCTCTTAGATTCACACTCATGGTCGTAATTTGAGGATTTACGGATAATCCTGTAGGATATACGGAAGCATCCATTACGAAAATATTCTTATGGCCGAAGAGTTGAAAATCCAAATCTACCGCACCTAGGTCGGGTGACTTAGCTGCTTGGATGGAACCATGAGGGTGAGCAGAACCGATCGCGATCTTTCCAGGCTCGATACTCTTGTCTAGTATCCAGTCGAACTTGGAATTTTTATCCACTGGGATTGGATCTAGAACATCAGGGAATGGGAATATGATCGCCTTTGCACCTGCGGCAACCTGCACTTCTGCGAGAGCCTTTAAACCTTTCAGTAAATTTTTACCGTCGGTAGGAGTGATCTCGAAATAAACTTTCCTTCTTCCCAAAGACCATTTTACGGAAGCGTTTGCTTCTCCATCAGCTCCGTCACGAACTAGCACGATACCGGCGCTCATATTCGGATACTTTTTCATAGCATCGAATTGTCTTTGTCCATAAAAAGGGATCAGTGAACTTGCTAATGTAGGACGGAAAGGTGCAACTTCTAACCAATACCCGTAGCCTGTATTGTCTTGGTTATGACCGTCTTTGATCACTGCGGATTGAGGAGGCCCGGAGAACATATTGATCGTTTCGTCGAAGATCGCAAAGTTCGTGCTTGTAGGATGGACTTTTAAATTTCTTCCGACCCAGTCGTTTCCTAATCCGGATCTTTGCAGCAATGCAGGACCTTCAATTGCACCTGCGCTTACGATCACTACAGGAGCTTCGATCACTACTTTTTCCAAAATATTGCTCGGAGCCTTTTCATAAGGATCCGGAGTGAATTCTGCAACTACGGTTTTGATATCTCCGTCTTGGATGTACTGCGCTCTCATATTAGAGATTACAGTTGCACCTGCTTCGATCGCATCAGGGATCCAAGTTAAAAATGCGGATTGTTTTGCATTGATAGGACAGCCTAAGCCGCATCGGCCTAGACCGATACAGCCTCTATTATTATTCTTTAATACTTCAGGATGCAGACCTAATACTTTTCCACCCTTCATAAGAGTGCTATTGTTTGCATTGATCAGATTCTGAGGGACTTCGTGGACACCGATCCTTTCATGGACTTCTGAAATATAAGAGTCCATTTCCTGTCTTCCGTAACCTTTCCAACCAAAACGGGAATCCCATTCGTTTGTCACGTAATCAGGAGGATAAAGAGAAGTTTGCCAGTTTACAGTGGTTGAACCTCCCACGGTCCTTCCTTGTAAGATAGAAAGAGTTTGCTCTTCTGCGATGATAAATCCCGCATCTCTATACAATCTTGCTTGGGAAAGAAACTCGTCACCGGTGAATTTTGCAGGAGTAAAATATCCGCCTTCTTCGATGAGTACTACTTTCCATCCTGCTTTTGCAAGAGTGGCAGCGACTACTGCTCCTCCCGCTCCGGAACCTATAATGACTGCTTCTGCCTGTAATTTCCAAACTCCGTCTTTGATACCTTTCTCTTTGATCAAAGATTCATGTTTATCCGGAGTGATGATCTCAGAATTTGCGTTAGGAATCCCGCCCATAGTTCTTAACCTTTATATCCCACTAGTTCGTTATAATCTTTTTCCATAGAAACTAAGAAGAAGGACAACTGGCGCATGATATTATAAGCACCTCTTTTCAAAGATAAGGAAGAGTTTTTCCAGGAAAGAAGTCGTTTCTCTCTATCTTCTTTGGAAAGCCCCACCATAGAGGTGAAAGAAAAATCCAAAGCGAGAGAAACAAGAGAAGATCCAGGCAAGAATGCCAATAATTTTAAAACGGATTCCGTATCGATAGGATAAGGATGACCGTAGATGTATTTATCCGCAGCCACTCCTAAGTCGAATCCTTGGATTGGATTTCCTACCAGGAAAACTTCTTCCAAAGATTTGAAAGCGAGGTATTCAGAATCACTCAATCCATGCAGCTTAGGAATAGATCCAGGTTTGCAGGAAGCTTGAGGAACTAGGATAGCCGAGATGGCCGCCGTTTTGAACAAAAACTTTAGAAAGCGACTACGAGAAACTTTCTCATCCAGAAACGATTCCAATTCTAACTCCTAAACTTTGTTCGAAAAAACAAAGTTTGCCGTAACGAATGTTCTGGAATATGTTCGACTTTGTCTATCCTTTCTTTTGGAATTTTTTCATCTTCACGTAAATTTTAATTTCTTCAAAATCAATTCTATCTAATTCAACAGGAAAGGTTTCACCTAATGAATATTGTTTGGTATATTTTTTAGAATAGAATGTGAAGTCTGTCTCTGCTTGTAGCTCACCTTCGTCGGTAAATTCAATCGCAGGAATGATCGCTTCTACCGGAGGATTATTCAATTCTACAAACGCAACTGCCGCTTTGAACCCTACAAGAGTCGCGGTAAATTCTTTGATCCCTGTTTTTTCTAAGAACCTGCAGGCCTTGAGTTTATAATAATCTCTTTCAGAATCCGTAGCCTTTCTTTCTTCGTGAGAAGTATGAAGACCCATCACTTTGATATCTTCTTCTGAATAAGGTTCTTGTTCGGAGATTAGGATACTTTCTAAAACCCTATGACAAACCAAGTCAGGGTAACGACGAATAGGAGAAGTGAAATGGCAATAGTCTTTGAAACCCAATCCCCAATGCCCCAGATATTCTCCCGAATAATATGCCTGCATAAAACTTCTCAAAAGAGAAATATTGAACAGACGCTCCGAAGGACTTCCTTCAATCACTTGTAGAACATGTCGAATGGATTCGTAGTTTGTATCCTGTAGCTGAGCATTGACCCCGTTCAATCTTAAGAAAGAATTCAACATCTCCAGTTTTTCAACATCCATCGGTTCGTGTACACGATACAAAGTAGGTCTTTCTTTTTTACGAATATACTCTGCTACTTTTATGTTTGCAGATAGCATAAATTCTTCGATCAGGATATGAGCCTGTAGTCTGTCCACAGGTTTGATCTCTACCACATTATGTTCAGAGTCAGTGACTACCTTTGTCTCTTTCAGATTCAGATCCACTCTTCCGGAATTGAGTCTTCTTTTGCGAAGAATGTCCGCAAATTTCATCATTTGGAAGATCCAATTCTTAGGATCTCCGGATTTGATCTCTTCTTCTGCTCGATTATAAGTGTATCTTTCTTCTACCTTAATTATGGATTTATAGAACTTAGCATGAAAGATTGTTCCGCTCCAATCCGCTTCCATCTCCACTGTGAATGCCAGTCGATTCTTCTTGGCCACAAGACTACAAAGATTTTCAGAAAGTTCAGGCGGAAGCATAGGAACCACTCTACTTCCCAAATAAACGGAAGTTGCTCTTGTGTATGCCTCTATATCCAGATCGGAACCTGGCTGCACGTAATGAGAAACGTCTGCTATATGAACGTAGAATCTGATCTTCTTCCCTTCATCTATAAAGGAAATTGCATCGTCAAAGTCCTTGGAATATTCCCCGTCTATAGTGATGGATTTGAGCTCTCTCAAGTCCACTCTGGAGTTCCAATTGTCGACTGTGGATTCATCCACCTCGTCAGGAAGTTCTTCCAATTTTACTTCCTCAGGATAGAGGATAGTATAATTGTACTTCATCAGCATTCTCATCAGATCCGTATCTTCTTTTGTATCCGACTCGAAACGAACAAAGTGAGCTTCGTATAGATTTTTTTCGTGATCAGAATCCTGCTTTAAGGTAACGATCAAAACATCTCCTATATTGATCTCATCTTGTAGATCCTGGAGTAATGTTTTGCGGGGAAGGAAACCTTCTTTCAGATCTCCTTCCATATCTAAGAAGGTCCCGACTATAAATTTATAATCCTTTTCAGTGACCTTCATTCTATAAAGTTCACGGCCTCTGCGGAGAACGGAGACAACTTCTCCTTCTAATTTTCCTTTGCGGCCGATTCCTGTAGGAAGAATTTCCACAAGGTCACCTTGTATCGCAGAAGAAGTATATTGGCTCGGAACGAATACTTCGGTTCCAGTAGTCAGTTTTACGAATCCGTCTCCCTTTTTACTTAAAGAGATAGTTCCGCTTAAGGTTTGGTTGGGACGAACTATGATATTCTTTTTTTGGATCTCTATCAGGCCTTCTTTTTCGAAAAAGATCAAAACTTCTTCCGCAGAACGTTTTTGTTCTTGGGCTTCCCATTTTTCTCTCCTGAAACCTTTTTTCTGTCCCGCATGAGCGATAAACTTAGAATAAATCTCCTGCATAGAGAGAACCTTTCCGGCTTTAGATCGGAAAAATTTTAGAAGTTTTCTGCCAGGTTCATTCTCTCTTTCCCAATCATGACTTCCGAATTTTCTATCATAAAACTTGGGCTTTGATGCTGGAACATGAGATTCCGGTTTGGATTCTTTATTAAACTTAGGAGCCTTAAATTCTTTTTCTTTTTTAGGTGGAGAAGGGACCGGAGGCGGATCAAATTTCTGGATCTTTTGGTCTCGTGAAGTTTTTTTCTCCACAGGAAAAATTTCGAACTCGGAAGAACGAGAAGACTTATGATCTTTTTTCTTTTTGGAGACCTTCTCCTTTGCTTCTCTGATCTTTTTTCTTAGATCATTCTCTTCTGAGGTTTTTGAAACAGATCTTTTAGATCCTTTGATCTTTTCACTATTGTCTTTGGTTTTTGTTTTTTTCTTTGTTTGTATTTGTTTAACCATTTTCTTTTTTTGTGTCATGTATAATATACCTTAGGCTTATCATCAGCGTAAGTTCCTCTCAGATAATTCGGAACCAATTGTAAATACGAATGATCCTCCGGCTTAGATAACGCCTTTTTGATCTCGCTGGACTTCTCCAATATACTCGCTTCCGGCGAAGGAAGATTTTCTTTCATATTTGTTCCCGCAAAAAATTCGGGAGAGTCGCTGAACTTAATTCCGGTAAGATAAGAGCCTATCCTATCTTCCGGGATGGTTTCCGGAATCAGATCCGGAGCAATATCCAAGGTGCCCCAATAACCTCTGGAGTCCCTTAGACCGAAATAAACTTTTCCTTGTTTCGCTTCTATTCCTACACAAACGGGAGATTCTGATTCCGCATAATATTGGCAGGTGTACAATTCTAAACTATCAATTCCTAAAACCGGAATATTCCAGATCTGTGAAAAGTTCCGAGCGGTAGCCACTGAAATCCTAATCCCGGTAAAAGATCCGGGACCGGTCGCTGTTACTATTATATCAGGCTTTTCCCAATTAGAAACCTTCAAACAATTAGAAATTTCTTTAATAAGTAAGAGAGAAGATTCTCTATTATGCAATTCCCTGTACTCTGAAAGTTTTTCTAATTTGCCATCTTCCGTTTTAAGATAACATCCCACTAAGATCCAAGAGTTTGTAGCATCGAAGAATAATATTTTAGTCATATGATTTTCTCCGATTTTAGGAAGGACGTAATCTCTAGATCGGACCTTCTCCATTCTTCTCCCAAAAACTCGATCTGCAGATTTCTGGTGTCCTCGTCTGCTTCTTCCAAATCGATCTTGATACGGAATTTTCTGTCTTTAAATTCAAGCTCTGCTTTTTCCCACCATTCTATCAGAGAAATCCCTTTACCGTTCCAATATTCTTCAAATCCAAGATCAGGAATTTCCTCGGAAGAACCGATCCGATACAGATCAAAATGAAAGATCTCTAATGGATCTCCCAATTGGTTTTGGATCTCCGGAAATGGATACTCATTCATCAAAGTATAAGTAGGAGAATTTACAAATAGTTTGGATTTGTCCAATCCAGGCCTTAATTCATCCAATAGAGCTTTTACTAGTTTAGAAACGAATGTGGTTTTGCCGGAGCCCATTTTTCCGGAAAGAAGAACTAGGGGAAATTTTCCTTCTTTCCAGACAGATGCGAGAATTCCCGTAAGTTTTGAGACAGGGATTTCTATAGAATCTAAGGTAAGATTTTCAAACCGTCCTAACATTCTATTTCTTAAAATAACTCTAAGACCTCTGCTTTTGGAAATCTATAGATGGAATTACAGAATTCGCAGGTGACTTCGATCTGTCCTTGCTCTTCTGCGATATCCATTGCTTCTTCTTTTCCTAAATTTTGGATCAGTTCCTTGATCTTCTGTTCGGAACAATCACATCTGTATTCAGGTCTTCCTGTTGCCAAGATCTCGAATTTTGTATTCCAAGAAGATTGCAAAATTTCTAATGCTTGGGAAACGGTTCCTTCGTAAACTTTGGATTTTTCCTCTTCTAATTTTCCGGCTAATTCTCTGACTGCATCTATATGTTCCCGTCTTGCTTCCGGCAATGCTTGTAAGAATAGACCTTTGATCCTCCAATGCAAACCTTCTAATTTAATATAAGCTACTAAGAAGGAAGGAACCTGCTCCGAGTCTCTCAAATAGTTTTCGATATTTGCTTCGAAACTTTGGTTTCTGAAAGGAACGATGGATTGATAGATACATTCTCCGTCTTTCCAACGGAATACTTTTAAAATCCCTAAATTTTCCTCTGAGATCTGTCCGGATTCTATATCTTCTTCCGGGCGATGTCTTAGAGTTGCCTTTAACTTTCCGTCACGAGTGCTATAAGCTAAAACTGAATGTATTTCAGTATCATCATAAAAGCGGATTTGAACGCTTACCTTTGTATCTTCTTTCACTAGATCCGCTAAGAAGAATGCGGCAAGCATCGTCCTTGCCAAAAGTTCCGTACCTGCATCATCGAAACCGTGTAAGTTAGACGCTGCGGTTACTGCGTAAGAAATTTCGGCTGAGGAAAAACGAAAGTGAACGTCGGGAAGGATCCCATAATGGTATATATCGTGATTTTCCATGCAATGTTAGGATTCCCGACCTTGTAGGACGAGGTTCTAATCTATTCTCCCTGAATCGTATCGAAAAGACAGTATTTTTTCCGAATTTCGATGGGATTTAACGGTTTTCTTTCTGGAAAGATCTTCCCTCAACAGGATCATCGTCTCTACCTTTTTAACATGCGAGGACCGAATGATTTTCGGAGCTGATTATTATCCTGAACAATGGACTCCCAAAGATTGGGAAGAAGATATTCGGATCATGAAGGACATGGGACTAACCAGAGTCCGTCTCGCAGAGTTTTCTTGGGCATTAGTCGAACCTAAAGAAGGTAAATTCGATTTTTCTTTTTGGAAGAAGATGTTGGATCTATTTCATAAACATAAAATGGATGTGATCCTGGGAACTCCAACGGCCACATTCCCTCCTTGGCTTGCTAAAAAATATCCTGATGTTCTTCAAGTGAGAGATAGAGTCCTAAGAAATATAGGAACAAGAAGGCAGGCATGTTTTTCTTCTCCGAATTATAGAAAAGCAGTGACTCGGGTCGTGACTAAGATGGCCCAAACATTAGGAAACCATCCTGCTGTGATCGGTTGGCAGATAGACAATGAGATCGGTCATGAAGGATCAGACATAGATCATTCTGAAACTTCTCTCAAAACATTTCGTCTTTGGTTGAGATCAAAATATAAAACGATCCAAAACTTAAACGATACTTGGGGAAATATTTTTTGGGGAGTGATCTTCAACGATTGGAATGAGATCCCACTTCCAGGTCCTCATGTGAGTGCAGGTTTTAATCCTTCTATGATCCAAGACTTTTACAGATTCCATTCGGATACGATCGTGGATTTTGTAAAATTGCAGTCCGATATTGTAAGAAAATTCTCTCCTAACAGAAAGCTTACTACGAATTTATATCCGAGTCCTTTTCTTCCTATCATTGATATGAGCGAATTATTCACTCATTTAGATTACGTTTCTTGGGACAATTATCCTACCTGGGGAGACCAAGAAGAACCGTTTCCTCATCCATTCATCTCGGCAATGCACCAGTACAATCGAGGTTTGAAAGATCTCCCTTTTACCGTGATGGAACAAATTTCAGGATTCCAAGGACATGATACTTTAGGCTATCTTCCTGCTCCTGGGCAGGTCCAGCTTTGGATGAAACAAGCAATCGTCCAAGGTGCAGAGCAAATCGTATTTTTCAGATATAGGACCGCAAGATTCGGACAAGAACAACTTTGTTACGGGATTTTAGACCACGATAAATCTCTCACAGACAGATATTTAGAATTGCAAAAAGGGATCTCCGAGATCTTACCCGATGCTAAAGATTTTGCTTCGGAACATTTTCCTGCGGATGTAGCTGTTCTTCATGATATTGAGAATGCTAGGAATTTTAAACACCAGCCAATCTCTTCCGGTTTAAAACATAGTCCCGTTCCATTCGCTCAAGTTGGGTATGACATCGAAATGGCAACCTGGTTTGCAGGTCTGAATATTCTAAATGTAAACACTCATTTCTTACCTATTTCCAAGGCAGACTTTTCAAAATACAAAGTTTTGGTCCTTCCACTCTATACAATGGTAGATGATTCCATTGTCAAAAAATTGGAGCAATTCGTTAGAGAGGGAGGTGTTTTAGTTTTAGGGTATAGAGCAGGTTTGAAGGACAAAAACTCTTGGATGTTGGATTCTCAGGTGCCTGGTCCATTCTCAGAAATGGCAGGGGTCAAAGTGAGAAAGTTTGAAGCAGTCGGAAATCGAAACGTTAAGTTCCGATTCAGGGTGTTACCGGGAAACTGTTCCAAAATCTGCGAGATACTGGAGCCTACTACGGCCAAGGTTTGGGCAAGATATTCCGATAATAAGAAATTTTATAAGGGAAAACCTGTCATAACTTGTAATCGATTCGGAAAAGGATCTGTCGTATACGTTGGAGCGAGTCTGAGTCCGATCTCGTTTATGCTATTATACAGAAGAACCTTAAGAATGGCAGGCATCCCTTTTACTTTTTACGGCCCGACAGTGGAGCGCAGTTTTAGAAAGGGAAAGTCCAAAGACTACGAAATTTTTATCAATCATTCCGGTAAGAAGGCTCTTGCAGGTTTCAAGCTACTCAAACCATACGAGGTGAGGATCCTGCCTAAAACGAAAAAATGAAGCTGAATGAAGTTAAAGAATTAAACAAACTCTTACGAAATCATTCGAATGGAAGAAACAAGGGTAATTCCGTATATGTGGATAACCTTCATACTTCCTTCGTTGAGTTCGAAGAAAAATTTATTCTACCTTCTACTTCCGTTTTCGAAATAGAATTTAGCGCCGCAGAAGATTTTCTAAAATCTATTCTACAACTCGCTCCCGAGTTAGTCGCGGATTCTCTTGTTCTTCCGGAACCCAGACCAAAAAGGGATATTGATCGTTTGTTCCTGATCAAACCGTTCTATACGGAAGGAGAAATGTTCAGAGAAAATTCTCCCGAAGTGTGGAGAGAGAAACTTCCCCCCTTTGCAATCGTTACTAGTTTTCATGTGATGCATCTTGGTGGGGCGCCTAAAGAAGATATTTATACCCAGGCTTCTCAAGGAAAAACTATGTCCGTTTATACCAAGAGAGCTTACTTTTCTTCTAGAGTAATTCCTCTGGATTCTCTTACTGTCTTAGAAGATGCAGTGATGGACTTCACCGCCAAAAAGTACCAAGAGTCCGACTTCATGGTACAGATCTCCACGGATACATTCGAAGGAGTTAGACATACATATTCCGAAATTTTTGACGAGGTGGATTATTCTAAGCAGGTAAGCTTTATCCATGAGTCTTTGGGGATTACACCTGCAGACTGGACTCTAGGAAAAATATTCGCTCCTTTAGCGGTGGAATACCTGACCTTGACCGCCAGGTTTCTGGATACTTCTCTAGACAGGATCGCAAAGGATTTTAATTCATTTCACCAAGTTGTTGATCTTTTGTTAAGACCAGGCAGCATGACCTTAGAAGAATCTGCCCGAAATTCATTCTTCGCGTGGCTCCGATCTCATAAGTCGGAGAGGATCATTTCCCCTTCAGGAAACATGACCTGGAAAATTTTGAGGGCAGAAAGGACATAAGCCCGAACATGGAATCCTTAGCACCTCCCATAGATTTCCCTCTTGAAGAAGTGAAGAAGAGAGTGAAATCAGTCCAATCCGTATCCGGGCTTATACTGGAATCCGCTCGTAAACTCCAAAAGGAGATCCGAGTTTTCGGGATCGTAAGCGACTCCGAAGAAAAAGACCGAATTCATAAAGCGGACGAATTGATGGGAAAATTCCTGATCGATTTTATCCGACAAAACTTTCCAAACGACTCAATCATCTCGGAAGATTATTTCAAACATGACGGAAGTAATTCCTTCCGCTGGGTTTTGGACCCGATCGATGGATCCATGAACTTTGTAAGAGGGATCCCCCTTTATTGTGTGTCGGTGGGTTTAGAACATAGAGAAACTCCGGTTGCTGGAGTTGTATTCGCACCCGAGCTGGACACACGATATTCTGCAATCTTAAGCCAAGGTGCATTCAAGAACGGACTCAGAATCGACGTCTCTAACACCGATGCACTCGCAAGATCTCTTTTGGTATCCAGTTTTCCTACAAACAGAAAGGAAATTTTAAACGAGGTAATCTCGGACATCACCGCATTTATCAGCTGCGGTAGATCCATGAGAAGAACGGGATCTTTCGTTTTAGATACTTGTTGGGTGGCAGAAGGTGTGCTCGACGGGATCTGGGAGAAGGGCGTAAAACTCTGGGATACAGTCGCAAGTTCGGTGATTCTAACGGAGGCCGGCGGGAAACTCACCGACTTTCAAGGAAAACACTTCTTATCCGGCCAGGCAGAAGTAGTAGCTTCCAATGGAAGGATCCATAAGCAGATCATCGACATTCTTCGAAATGTTCGACTCTCCATCGGAAGAAATTAATTTTTTGTGAAACATGCGGCCGCCGCGAAGTATAGCAGCGGCCTATTAAAGATCTTATTGTTTTAAAAACTCTTCTAAAGATTTTATTTGAGCTTCCGTAAAATTAAAACGGGTCATTGCAGTACTTTGGCGTTTAGGAACATATCCTGGGGGATATTCTCCTCTCATTCTAGCTTCCAATAATTCATAAGAAGAATTTGCCACAGAAGGTCCGACAGCTCCATCCAGTTTTGGATTTGCATTATGACAAGCTAGGCAGTTCGCCATGTACAATCCTCTACCGGCTTCCGCTTCCGGAGAAAGCGGTTTGGATTCTTTACATAAAGAGAATACTGCCGCGAAAAATACTAAGAGTAGAAAGCTAAAAAAAGAAAGGCGGTGATTACCGCCTTTCTCGCTTCCACTCCGATCGATTTGGAATGGATTCATTCAATATTCCTTAAGCAGTTAAAAGAACTTCCATCAGAACATAAGTAACTAAAGCAAAGATCACTCCGCTAGTAATTACACCTTTTACGGTTTTGATCGGTTTAACTGTAGATCCGTTTTGGTCTGCGGTTAAAGCATTCACTTCGAAGATCACGATCAAAAGTACCATAATTCCTAGAAAAACTCTCAACTTCTCCGGGCTATAATTAATAGGAAGGTTACGAGCCGCTCCCATCGCAAATAACATCGGAATAGAGAAGAAAGTGTTAGTTCTAGAAGCTACGAAAGCGCGGTTTGCATTAGGAGCAGGATCCACAGTGGTCTCTCCTTTAGCTTTTGCGATCACAACTTTTTGATTCGGCCAGATAACGAACCAAACGTTCGCCCACATTGCCGTTCCGAAAAGTGCACCTACTAGAATTACTACTACCCATTGGGAGTTATGCGGAATACCTTGAGCACCGAGTGCGATAACGATCATCGCAATACCGGATAAGAAGGTAAACATTGCGCCCCAACGGAACCACCATAATGCGCGTGGAACTAATTTCTGAGTTGCGTTCTTCTTTGTATCCGCATCGGTTTCGTTGAAGAAAGGACCTTGTACAAAGTTGAAGTAGTACAACATTCCGATCCAGGTTACCCCGGATAAAAAGTGAATGTACTTAACTAAGTAATAAAGCCCGTTCGTGGTGGTAAACAGGGTTAATTCCATGATTCCTCCGAACACAGTTCTAAAAATATTATTCGGTCGTTAACCGAATCCGATTAGGATTATTTGCGAAAGAGGCCAAGTCAAGCAGTTTTGGAAAGTTTCTAAATTGGTTTTACTAACTTCAAGTTTACTTGAAGTTTTGAGGATCATCTACCTCTTAAATCTAATACTATATTTTTTCCTAGCTCGGTGAAAAAAGAAGGCTCATCATCTTCGTCACTCGACTTGAAAGGAAGAAAACGATCCCTAAAAATTTCAGACCTTGTAGTGAGTACAACCTTAGTCTTGTTCCCGTTACGCTTGGTTTTGTTTTCGAAACTTGTTCCTCCTTTTCCGTCGGAACCTTCTACCAAAAGTTTAAAACTTCCTTCGGCATATTCATCCATATTTCCAGGAATGAAGAAGTTTACCGCACCAGGAGGAAAAATGGAGAGAAATCTACCACCTATAGTAGTTTCCGGAATTTTAGTATAAGATCCAGTGACAGTATCCGTGTTCCCGGAACGACTGAATTTAAGAGTATATCCTAACCCTCTGACATCGATCTTTAATCCGAAAATATTGATGAACATATATGTCCTTAGATGCAAAGTTTTTGGGAAAGCCCAATAACCTTTGGGAGAATTCGGAATTCCTAATATGATCTTTCTGCCTTCATTATAAAATTCCCAACCCTTAGTAAAACCTCCCGGTTGAAATAACTGAAATCTAAAAGAAACCTGACCTAATCGTTTATTCCATTTTTTATAAGCGATCGGGAATTGTTCCTTCATTCTTTCTGAAAGTGTATACATCAGAAAGAGTTCTCCATTCTCTTTTTTAATCTCACAATCGAATTGATGGCATAAAAATTTTTGAAGAGAAGAATGTTCCAAAACCTGATCCGGTTCAGACCTGCGAAGATGTTCCACAGTCTCTTCTATCATTGGGAATACATCGAACACACTTACTTCAGGAGAGATCATCTCGACAGTTCTAGTGATCTTATAAGTCGGCTTACTATGAAACTCCGTAGGTTCCGTTTTTACAAAGACGGAATAGGGACTTTCCGGAAAAACAGAAAGGGGAGAATCTGATAATTCTTTTCTGAAACGACCGCCATTCTCACTCAAGCGAAAGGAAAGAGCAAGATACCCGTCCTTCTTGTAAAACTTCTCCTCTGAATCCGCTTCCGGATTTCCGTATAAAATCCCGCGAACTGGATCGTCTTTGAATTCTGTTTGGATAAAGTCTTGGTATTTAAAATATCTTTCAAAGTAATCCGCAGCATGCGGATTTTTTCTCACACAGCCAATAAATGGAAGAAGTAGAAACAGCGAAATGTAGGATGAAAAAACTTTTTTGCTCATTTCATTTTCCGTTCCGGATCAGTTTATAAAGCTCGGAAACTTTCGTATCATCCACGGATCCAAAATATTCTTTATGGATCAGCACACCTTTGGGGGAATATACTCTTAAAAAAGACTTTCCTTCCGCTAAGCCGTTGGACAGGATCCCTTTCTTATCCAACAAAATACTTTCATAATCTTTCTCCTTTTCTTGGAGAATATAATCAAAAACTGCAGAAGGTGCGTTTTTCAAATTCAGATATGCGGAGAAGATAACATGGTCTTCTTCTTTCAATAATGTCTGCATCTTCCAGTAGATCTTACGTCCATGCTTTCTGCATAGGACTACGTCTTTAAAGCCACAACCGAGTAAAAAGTAAGTATTTCCTTTTGCGGTCTTAGAATTAAAAACTTTTCCTTTTTGGTCTGCCAATTTGAAATCCGGAAGTTTCTCATTTTCGTCCGCGTTCAATCCGAAAACAGAGAGAAGTAAAACAACTGATACGGTCCGGATCTTATACTTCATTTTTTAGAATTTCCTATTTGAATGAGGTTAAATTCGGATTACAAAACCGAGCAAATAATCAGACAGGAGAAGATTTTATACGTTCCCCAAATTTTAGAAGGACGGATTGGAATTGGAAATTATTTTCTGTGGAGCCTGAAAATCCCGTCCCAATCTCCTGGAGGATCCTGGCCTAAGATCATTTTGGTTCTTTTAGCGTACAATTTTACGATATTGTCCGTTGGCTTCTCTTTATATAATTCCTTAAAGATAGAGAATGCATTCTTGAACTGACCGGCTTTATAAAGAGCAATCCCTTCGTTCAGTTTCATTTTAGAGCCTTCTTTCCAATCTACCGATTCAGGTTCATCTGCTTGGAAAACTTCATACAAGATAACCGGCTGAGTTTTGCCTTTCACGATCACCGTATCGATCTCTCTTGCCATTACATCAGAAAGTAAGTTCAACCTTAAGAAAGTATGATGAGTTACTAGAATTTTACTCTTATAAAAACCGGAAAGACTTTGGACACGAGAAGATAAGTTAACCGTATCACCTACAACAGTAGTATCAATTCTTCTTTCGCTACCTACCGTTCCTAAGATCAAAGGCCCGGTGTTCACTCCGATTCCCAGGTCCGCGCCGATACCGATCCCATCGTTTAGAGATTCCACGTAACGAACCATATCTATTGCGGACTGAAGAGCGTTGTCCGCAGAGTTGAAATTCTCCTTCTCCGCTCTATCGCTATGATCGGAGAAGAGCGCCATGATCGCATCTCCGATATACTTATCTACGAAACCTGCATTCTTAAATATAATATCTTCAAATGCGGAGAAGTACCTATTCAGATATTTTATATTCTCATCCGGACTCAATTTTTCGGAGACGGAAGTATAACCCCTAAGATCCGCGAAAAATACGGACATTGTCTTTTCTTTAGAGTCGCCTATCTTGATCTCCACCGGACTTTCTCTATCTAAGATAGAAATAAATTCGGAAGGAACGAATCTGTAGAATGCGTCTCTTTGTTTTGAGATCTCCAAGTTCAGAGCCTGAGATTGTTTATACAGACTCACATATCTGGAAACCAAAAGACTGATAATCACAAGAATGAATACTGAGAAAGAGATCTTAAAGAAAGGATAATGGAATCCGGCGATCTTAGTCATCGCATCGATGGTATCCCAAAGACCGAAAAGACCGCATACTCCGATACCGACTGCAAGCTTAACCGAATCGGGCTTTTTCAAACGGATCGCATTCGCGGAGAAGAAGATCACATACAAGAGCATCAAAAACAGAAGCACTTGGAAAACAGTCAGGTTCGGAAGAACGTATTTATAAGGCAGAGCCCAATTCGTTATGAACAAGATCCCGCTTAAAACACAAAATGTGCGAATGATCCAAAACTTTCCTTCCTTTTGGTAGAAGAAGTCTTTCGCAAAAAGCATAAAGACAGGGACCATAGGAATGAGTGCTGAAATTTCTCCCCTAAAGAAAAATTCAGTATCAGGACCACCTGGGAAGTTTATAAATTTATTATATATATGGAAGGTTGTGAAATAGAAATATACGGAAGAAAATAGGGAAAAAAGACCGAAATACAGATAATAAATATCCTGCTTTCTGGTCACAAAGAACAGAACATGATAAAAACCGAATATAAAATAGATACCAAAAAGGAATATATCGAAGTATTCCGAAGAAGAATTATATATTTCTTCTAGAGAAGAGATCCTAAAATTTTTAGGATGATAGAATCCGAAATGGTCGTTTGCTTTTATAGGATTGCTATCTGCCATTCCCATAAAACGGATCTTTAGATCGTTTTTTCCCTGCTTTAAAATTCCATGAGAAAGCGGAATGATCAGGCCTTTTACGGAACGATTTTTAGTAAGCTGCCCGTCTGTAGGTTCGTACCATTCTTCTCTTACTAAAATTCCATTCAGGAAAATTTTCCAGTTTTCTCCAATATCCGAAATATAGAGACCTGCAGGGATCTTAAGTAAGTCGTCCGATTTATCTAAATTGAATTCGGTTTTGATCTCTACTTGATGTAGACCCGAATCCATTGGGATCTGGAAAAGACTATTGAATGTCCAAGGTAAATTAGGAAGAGGAGTCCAATCTTCGGAAGCAGATTCTTGTTTTTTATTTTTTGTCTCTGCTTTCTTTTCGTTAGGAGTTTCGGTTATAAGTCTTCCGGTCCATTCTAGTTCCGAAAAATCTATCTTTCTAACAGGTTTAGTATCGGAAATACAACCGAACTGTGAAACCAATAAGGTTACACAGATCCAGAATACAAATCGCTTGTGAGATATATGGTCCAGGTCCGGACCTCACATAACGAGTTCGTCTTCGCCAGCACGTGCGACTACGATGTCTCCGGATTCTTCCAGCTTACGTATAATATTAACGATTTTTTGCTGAGCGTCTTCCACGTCTTTAATACGAATAGGTCCCATGAAATCCATATCCTCTCGGAGCAGGTTCGCGGCACGTTTGGACATGTTCTTGAAGATCTTTTCTTGAACTTCCGTATCCACTGACTTGAGAGCTTTTGCAAGATCCGAGTTGTCCACTTCTCTCAATACTTTTTGGATCGCACGGTCGTCGAGTAGTACGATATCCTCGAATACGAACATCCTCTTCTTGATCTCTTCCGCGAGTTCCGGATCTTCTTCTTCCAAAGCTTCGATGATCGTCTTCTCAGTTCCCCTGTCCACAAGGTTCAAAATTTCAACCACTGAATCGATACCACCGGCAGAGGTATAATCCTCACTCGCCAATGTGGAAAGTTTTCTTTCTAATACCCTCTCCACTTCTCGAAGAACGTCCGGAGAAACCCGGTCCATTGTAGCGATCCTTTTAGCAACTTCCGCTTGGATCGTATGCGGTAATCCTGACAGAATGCTGGATGCCTTCTGAGGATCTAAATAAGATAAAATTAATGCGATTGTCTGAGGGTGCTCGTTCTGGATAAAGTTTAATAAGTGCTGAGGGTCGGTTCTACGAATAAAGTCGAAAGGACGGACCTGCAAACTCGAAGTAAGCCGATTGATAATATCGATCGCTTTTTGATTACCTAGCGCTTTCTCTAATAGTCCCCTCGCAAAGTCGATACCTCCGTTCGAGATGAATTCCTGAGCCATCATAAGCTCGTTGAATTCTACTAGAACCTTCTCCTTATCCTCCGGAGTGATCTTATCTAAACGTGCGATCTCGAACGTGATCTGTTCGATCTCGTCTTCACGTAGATGTTTGAA
The DNA here is from genome assembly GCF_004770895.1 of Leptospira dzoumogneensis. Classification (NCBI taxonomy): domain Bacteria; kingdom Pseudomonadati; phylum Spirochaetota; class Leptospiria; order Leptospirales; family Leptospiraceae; genus Leptospira; species Leptospira dzoumogneensis. Next base: position 499,858 of record NZ_RQHS01000019.1, read on the forward strand.
AATTTCCGAAGATACGTCGGACCCTACGGCGATTAGAAAAATGGCCGCTTTTTGTCTTCCGGTTAGAGAGGTCTTTTTATTCAGCACTTTGAGCGCGTCCTAAAGAATACTATCGGCAAAACTTTCCATTTTCAAGGTAAAGTTTTTTTGTCGGTTCCGGCTTGCAAAGACGACATAAATTCCGAATTTGGGAAGGGAAAGCTTTGTAGGAGATCCAACCGTGAAGTTAAAAGTTTACGAATACAAAAACTGCAGCACATGCAGGAACGCCCTAAAATTCCTGGAAGGTAAAAAAGTCGACTTCGACAAGAAGGCAATCCGGGAAACCCCGCCTACAAAGGCAGAACTCAAAAAAATGTTAGGGTACCTAGGTGGAGATTCCAAAAAATTATTCAACACATCCGGTGGAGATTATAAGGAACTAGGACTCAAGGACAAACTTTCCAAAATGAGCCTGGACGAGCAGTTCGAACTACTTTCCGGGAACGGAAACCTAGTAAAAAGACCTTTTGTACTGGGAGAAAATTTCGGACTAGTAGGTTTTAAAGAAGAAGAATGGAAGGCCGCTTTAAAAACTAAATAGGCCTCCCAGATCGATTACCTTCCTACAGAACCCATGCTTGAAGCCGGATAACGTAGTCCGGCCGCTGCATCTTTAGGAGCGACTGAATTGATCCTGTCTAAATCTTCTTTAGATAATTTGACGGAACTTCCTCCAATATTCTCCTCCAGATACTTACGTCTTTTGGTTCCAGCGATCGGAACTATATCTTGTCCTTGAGCAAGAACCCAAGCCAGCGAGAGCTGGCCGGCAGTAACTGATTTTTCATTAGCGATCTCTTTGATCTTGGCGACCAGTTCTAAATTCTTTTGGAAATTCTCTCCTTGGAAACGAGGTGAGTTCCTTCTAAAATCACTTGGATCCAGATCTTCGAATTTTTGGATCTGCCCGGTTAAAAATCCTCGGCCGAGTGGACTGTAAGCCACGAACCCGATTCCAAGTTCTCTACAAGTTTGTAAGATACCGTCTTCAGGATCTCTGGTCCAAAGAGAATATTCGGTCTGTAATGCGGAGATAGGATGGACTTTGGCAGCTCTTTTGATCGTATCAACTCCCGCTTCCGAGAGTCCTATATACTTTACTTTTCCCTGTTTTACTAGATCCGCCATTGCACCTACTGTTTCTTCGATAGGAGTATCCGGATCTACTCTGTGTTGGTAGTACAGATCGATTGTATCTACACCTAAACGTTTTAAACTTCCTTCGCAGGCGGCTTTTACATATTCAGGCTTTCCATTATATCCTCTTTTATAAGGATCGTTTGGATCTCTTACGATCCCAAACTTAGTTGCGATCACTACTTGGTCTCTTTTACCCTTGATCGACTTTCCCAAAAGTTCTTCATTTATATGAGGGCCGTACATATCTGCTGTGTCGAATAATGTGACTCCCAGCTCTATCGCACGATGTATGGTTGCAATGGATTCAGTATCATCTGTCTTTCCGTAAAAATCGGACATTCCCATACAACCCAATCCTTGTTCGGATACGAATGGGCCTATCTTTCCCAATTGTCTTTTCTGCATGATTGCCTCCAGAGATTATAACGAGTTGATCTTCTCCATTCCCTTGCCTTCTCTTAAGATGGAAATTCCATCTCCGGTACAATCAAGAATGGTAGATAACTCTAGTTCGAGAATTCCTCCATCTAAGATCCCATCCACTTTGTTACCGTATTCTTTTTCGATCATGTCCACATCGGTCACGAACTCATCTTTGAAAAATACGGAAGTAGAAGTAAGAGGATTCGGATGGAGCTCCAATAAAGTCTGCAGATATTTTGAATCCGGAATTCTTATCCCGATATTCTTATCTTTTTGATTCGAGAAGGAAACTCTGGGAAGATGTTTATTCGCTTTAACCACGAATGTATAAGGTCCAGGAGTAATTCTTTTCATCAAGCGGAACGCTTCATTGGAAAGTTGTTCCATATAGTTGGATGCGGTAGAAATATCCGCACAAAGAAGGGACAGAGGTTGGTTCTTAGAGATGTTTTTCAATTTGTATAATTTTTCGACTCCGGCATGAGATTGGGAGTCTGCGATCAAACCGTAAACTGTATCGGTAGGAAATACATACACCCCTCCCTCGGATAATTTTTTGGAAATTTGTCCGAGGATCCTTTTCTCAGGATTCTGGGGATGTAATTCTAATATCATATACCGGAAGTAACACCTCCGTCCACGACGATAGTTTGACCAGTAACGTAAGCCGCTGCATCGGATGCTAAGAAGACTGCTGCTCCTGCAAGATCTTCCGGTCTGCCTAATCTAGACATTGGGATCCTTGCTTTCATCTGCTCCAATACTTCGGGTCTTTCCTTGATCATCTCCGTCATGTCCGTATCTATAAATCCCGGACAGATCGCGTTCACTCTGTATCCGGAACCTGCCCATTCTACCGCGAGGGCCTTGGTCATATTAATTACCGCACCTTTTGTTCCGCAATACACGGACGCAAACTTGGTGCCAACCATACCTAGGACTGAGGCGATATTAATAATGTTCCCGCCTTTTTTCTTATGTATTTTATAGTAAGCCTGACTCGCACGAAACACTCCCACAAAATTGGTCTGTGTCACGTTTTGTATGTCTTCTTCTTTAAAAAAACCTGCAGGTAGATTGGTTGCTACACCTGCGTTATTTACAAGCACATCCAATTTACCGTGTTTTTTGCTCAATGTCTCAATGATTGAATCCATTGCTCCAGGCTGGCGAATATCAGCTGCAAATGCTTCGATGCCGGATCCTTCTAAACGTTTGATGGACTCCGCAGAAGACCCGGTTCCATACACTGTTGCACCTGCGTCCAAAAATCCTTGAGCGATCTGTCTTCCGATCCCTCTGGTTGCTCCTGTTACTAATACTGATTTGCCTGTTAAATCGAATACGTTTTTCAAAATTCTCCTCCCTTTTCGTCTGTTTTAGGTTCCGAATAATACACTTTAGGTTTGTTTCCATTTTGCAAAACGCCACAAGGATGTTTGGATCTATCTTTGTCAGATCTTCTTCCTGCGGAAATATCATATCTTTCGAATAGTTTTTTAGAATCTATTCTCATGTTATTTCCATAATCCGTATTGGTCGCCTTGATCTTTTCTTTTTTCTTAGGAACAGGTTCCGTAGGATCGTTAGGTTCTTTTTCCTGTTTAACTTCTTCTTCTATTTTATAATCGTTCTTTAAAACTCCACGATCTATATAATGAGAATATCCTTCGTATTCTTCATGAAATGGATCGCAGTCGGAAAGATCAGGATTCACTACGATCTTATCGCAGAATAGATCGAACCAATCGCATGTACTTTCAAAAGTATGATTCTTAAAATTTTGTAGATTGAAACCTCGGCAAGAAACCGAGGAAAGAAAGAATAGAAGGAAGATAATTTTAGATAATTTCATATTCTATTCTTATATTCGGAAATAAAACCCGAAAGCCTCTTACTTTTTACCTTCACCGCTTACAGGCGAGTTCGTCGAGTCTGAGTTATTCTTACCATCACTCGGTTTTTTGCCGGTTCTAGATTGGTAAACACTTCTGATTGCCTGCTTTTCTTTTTGGCGATTCTTCTCCTCCGATTCGTTCAATACTTCCAGACAATCGTCCCAGTATTTTACTTCCTCAGGAGTTAGATAATCTGTTTCCAAAACTTTGTTTTTGCTCAGCTTCTCTTCCGATTCCAACTTTCCTTCTTTAGATTTTTCCAGAAGGATCTTTGCTTTATAAAGTTGTAACAGACCTTGTTTCGCAAAATATAAATTCTGTCCTTGGTTGCCGATCTCTCTTTCTAACTTAGCTGCCTGCCAAGTGTCTCTATAGATCTGAAGATGTTTTTCCATTACCGGAATGTATTGTTTTCCTGGTGCTTCCGTGTTCAGTTTCAAATCTACAACCTTAGGCTGTATATCCTTCTCCAATGCATCGGAACGATTGAACACTTCTTTTGCCTGAGCTTCTGCAAGTTGATCCAATTTCGTTTTTAAAGTTTGGAATTGGTTTCCCGCAGATTCCCATTCTCCTCTTTGAAAAGAGGATTCTGCTTTTGCATAATCTGCGAGACAAGTATCCCAATCCGCCTTCTTCCCAAAATTTAAAAGACTGGTTCTAAGATATCGTAAGGACACCCAGGATTTTTTACGCAAAGAATATGCTCTGGATTTTGGATCTATATTCGAGTTAGTCGGTTTGGTCTCCGGACTATCGCTAGGTGCAGTTTTTTTAGCTTCTTGGGAATAAGAAGAAGTGAAAGCCATGACTGAGATAAGAATTGCCGAAACTAGGGTGCGTATAGAGAAGAATGATCTAAGAAATAAATTCATTGGTTCGATCCGTGCGAACATTGATACTGGGAAAAGGAGTGTCTGGCAAGGCTTTTCTTTCAGGATGGATATATGCTCATTCTGAGATCCCAATCTCCTAGAAGACAAGAGATCTTACAATCCTTGGGATTACATTTCCAAGTTCTACCTTTGCCCATAGACGAAACTAGTTTTCATGAAGAAACACCTGTTAGCTATTTAGAAAGAGTGACTTTGGCAAAACTTGGACCAGAGCCCAAAGATCCTGAAGAAGTAATTTTAGCCTCAGATACAATCGTAGTTTTTCAAAATAAGATCCTGCAAAAACCGGCAGACGAATCGGAAGCATTCTCCATGATCTCAGAACTTTCCGGAAAAACACATCAGGTCTACTCGGGACTTGGGATCATGACTAAGAACGAAAAAATTTTCGACTACGATGTTTCAGAAGTGGAATTCCATTCTTGGAACAAATCTGAAATTTTAGAATATATTAAAGTTTGTAAGCCGTACGATAAAGCAGGATCTTACGGCATCCAAGATCCAAATTCACCTGCAAAAAAATTCCAAGGATCTTACTCTAATATCTTAGGATTTCCGATCCGTAAATTTTTCTTATACCATACTTTTTGGAGCAGGTTTCTTTGATTAAGTATTTGAGAAGAAGGAGAATTAAACGTAAAGATCTAGGAATCGGCCCTTAGAAGCGGAAGTTCCTTCAGGTGCAGAACTTCCTTCTGGGCCGTATAATTTCAGAGATTTTCCTAAATCAGAAAAATCCCTTTGTCGGATAGGCTCAATCGCAGGTACCCTGGACTGATTTAAGATCGGCTTGATATAAGTAAGATAATCTTCTTGGGCAGAAATTCTTTGAACGCCGTCGCTGATTCTCATAAAGCTTGAACCTATCTAAAAGATCGGAAAAATCCCGGATCTACTTTAGAAAAAGAATCGGATCATCCGCTTGACTCTCCCGTAATTCCTTCCAAGATGATTTCCGTGGCCGATACCAAAGTTTCGAATTCCTATGAGAATCTGATCGATTTTCTGCATAAGACCAAACCAAACCTAGAGTCCTTGCCTCAGATTCTATTTGTGGTCTCCCAGGATTCATACGAATTCGGCGTGGTCAGCGATCTATACAAGGCGGCTTATAAAAAAAGTGCGGACCCATATGAGATCGTGGTGTTTGTTGCAGAGCCGGGAGACCTGGAGAATTTTCAGAACGAAGCCGGAAACCTGGACATGTTCGCAGCCCAGAAATTATTCATCATTAAGTCAGGTGTTACATTCTTCAAACCTTGGTTGGGAAAAACAAAGTCCAAAACTTCTCCCAAATCTTTTTCAGTTCCGGAAACGGTAAAAATCCTGATCCATTATGATCATTGGGATCTTCCTAAGGAACTGATCTCCATATTTGGGGACAAAGTCTCTCATTTTAAATCTTCTAAAATATTTCCCGATAAAAGAAAGGAAGCCTTCTTAAGAGCCAGCAAAGAGGTCGAAGTCAAATTAGACGACGAAGCAGAAGAAGAATTTTTGCTCAAAGTAAATCCGAGCGCGGGCGCTTATTTAAAGAACCTAGAAAAACTGAAATTATACTTAGGTAAAAAAAGTTTCAACCTTGCAGATCTAAAAGAAGTATTATTCCAAAGTTCCGAATTCAGTTCTTCCGAAATTGTGGATTATTTTTTCGAAAAGGATTACGGAAGATTTTCCAGAGAATTTTCTAAGTTCAAAATAGGGAAGGACTCACTTCTTATTTTCCTTTCCTTAGTGAAAGACCATTTAGATAAATTAAGGATTTATAAAATTATTCTGAGAATGTACGATAAAGTTCTGAGCGAAAAAGAACAATCCGATCTGCTCGGGATCGGAGCCTATTCTCCGGCTCGAAAAAACCATACTTTCAAAAGACTTAGGAAAGAAAGTTCTGCATTTAACGATCTGGAAATTAAGGAACTATACGAGTTCTTATTAGAAATGAACCAAAAGATCAAAACCGGTTCCGAAAAAGAAGAAACAGTATATTACTTCTTCAGGAAGATGGAGGATTTTTTCCATCCTCGGAATCGAACAGTTCGAACTCGGTAATCTTTCTATAAATCGTTCTTTCAGAAATTCCTAATATTCTCGCAGCCTTTTCTCTGTTCCCGTTCACTAAGATCAAATTGCGTCTGATAATTTCTCTTTCATAATCCCTGAGAGGAATTCCGGTGCGAACGGTAAGATTATCGTTCTGTTTATATCCAGTTTCAAATAATTCAGGTGGAAGATGTTTTGTATCCAAGGTCTTTACATTATGCATGGAGACCATAGCTTCTAATAAATTCTTTAGCTGATGAAGGTTGCCTGGATAATCATATTCTAATAGGAACTTTCCTAACTTTTCGGAAATTTTAATATTCTTACGATTATATCTTTTACCGATCAAATCCAAAAAGAATCGGGTCAATGGAGGAATATCTTCCTTTCTATCTCTTAATGTAGGAATTTTAACCTGAAGAGTTTGTATCTCTGTCATCAGAGATTCTTGCAATCTACCTGACTTAACTTTTTCAGGAAGATCAGGCTGGTCGGATAGTAAGTATCTATTCTTCCCTTTTTCATTCCGGATCTTTTGCAAAAGTTGCACTTGAAAACTAGGATTCAGATTAGAGATTGCTTCTAAAAAGATCGTTACTCCAGCTTTGCCGTCTAACTTAGAAAAGATCTCTGAAGTTTCTTCTTCCGATTCTGAAACTGAAAAATCAAAAACCTGGTATTGAGGAAATCTGTCCTTGCAGAAAGAATGGAACAGAAAACCCAAATAACTTTTTCCTGTTCCGGATTCTCCTAAAAACAAGATGGGCAAATCGGAAGAGACCGCTTGTTTCATACGGTCCAAGATTTTACGGGTAGAAGGGGATAATGCGATAAAATTAGATTCTTCCATGACTCTGCTACGGCTGAGAAACTTCCAGGATCTCTCCCCTTACTAAACAATCGAATTTGAATTTTTCCGTATTTATCAGATAATTTCGAGCAACGGAAGGATCACATTCTAAAATTTTAGCGCTGGAGAAAGTATATCGTTCTAACGAATCCGGTATTACTTCGACCCCCTCCGAAGAAAAAGAGGATGAAAGAAACGTAACCGCCCACACTCCTTTTTTTCCTTCTGAAAATCCGGAAATGTTCGGGACTCGGATCCAGAATGCCTTAGACCCTGATTTGACTAAAACCTTCGGAAAATTTCCGAAATATTCCGAGTTGGAAGCTTGGCTTACGGAATTGGAGAATAAAGATGCAAAATTACTGCGGACAGGCTCGGAAGTGAGGATCTTCTCCTTCTTCACTTCTTCATAAATACTTCCTAAACTCCATGGATTTAAGAATTCTCCCAAGGAATACTTTCCCGCAAACTCCACTTTTTCGAGAGAAGAATCCTCTATTTTCATTTTTGGATCGGGAGAAGCGTTACTGCTGTATAATTTTCCTTCTTTGAATACCAAAGTTTTGGAATCTCTGGGAGTTACTATTTTCTGGTAATAGGAAACTTCTCTGAATTCCGCGCCTCTTTTTGCTGCTTCTTTATGTTCCCTACGCGCTTCCGGCCCGGCATAAGAAGAATATAGAATGGAAACCTTAGCACCGATCTGACTTAGGCCCTCGATCGCAGCGCCGTATCCGCTGATTGAATTGGAAGCCTTAGCATTGGTGAGAATGCTGATCATTCTCTCCTTCTTTTTTCCTGGAGAATCTTCCGAACTTAGAATCCTTCTTAATCGAAGAAGTGCATTTGTAAGATCTTGGGTATTGGATTTTCCTTCCGATTTAAAATCTTTCCATTGTTTGATAAATTCTGAACGGCTGGATTCAGGAAAAACTTTGGAGCCATTCTCACTAAAGACAACCAAACGAAATTTTGTTTCGGGCTGCCAAGAGATCGCTTCCAATTGCGACATAAATTCTTTTCTTTCAGGAGCGTAAGAATAAGAAGAATCCAGAACGATGATCTGAGACTTAGCTGCTCGGACCGGTTCTCTGGAATATTCTTTTATCTTTTTCTTTGGAACCAAAGGAAAGGAATCCTTGGTCAACTTCTCCAAGGTAGCAAACAGATCTTTTCTGCCTATGATGGAGTATTCTTCCATTTTAGAAAGGTTACAATCGTATACGGAACGATCGATCCGGATCTTCTCCTCGATAGACAACTGGTCTCGAACTACATAATCCGGTTTGAGTCTGGAACAAGTTTGTTTGAATTTTTCTCTGGAGACTTGGGGAATTAGAAAATCTTTTATTTCCGGATCTGAATTCGGAGAGAGTTGTTCTTTTATTTGAATAGAATAGATTCTGGTCGCATAGAACTGGCCTAATTTTGCCAACTCATAAGGCTTTTCTCCTGTTCCTTCCAAGGATTGAGGAGCTTGTCCTTCCCAATTTCCGGGTAGAAATACAACTGTCGTCGCTATTGCGTCGCTAGCCGCCAGAGTTAGCAGAGCAAAAAGAAAATTTCGGAAATTTTTTGACAATTGTGCGCCGCGAATAAATATTTTTTTACCAAAAAGTTGGCTGCTTTCAAATTTAAACGTATTCATTAAAAAATGGCTTGCGGAATCCGTTTAATGGATATATTCCTCAATTCCATCTGATCAAGGAGAAAATGATGATCAAGAAAGTAATCGTACTTGCGCTGTCTGCTGCATTACTTACCTACTGCGGAGCGAATACCGCTCAAAAAGATGCTACTTCCGTTGGCGACGGAGGATGGTCTTTCGAAGGCTGGGGTGGACCACCTGAGCAAAGAAACGACGGTAAAACTCCAAGAGATACCAACCCTAAAGACTATTATTACATGAAGTTCGCTTCTCGCGCATCTGCTAAAGCTGTTGCGAAAAAAAGTCTCGCTATGATGCAGTCTACTTGCCGTGAAGCTTCTCGCTTACAAGGTGCTTCCGACGTTGTTAAAAAAATGGTCGGTGAGACTGTTGAATCCGCATCCGGAGTTTCCGACGGTGAAGCAACTGCTTCCGTTATCGTTGGTACTTCTGCAGGTATCGTGAAAGGAGTGGGAGTTTACGAGTGTAAAGCTACCGGTCCAGGATCTGATCCAAAAGATATCTCTAAAGACAACTGGGAAGAATGCCAGTGTGTTATTTACGCTAAATTTCCAGGTGGACGCGACGCTCTCGTAGCTAAAGCTCAAGAAATCGGTAAATAATAATAATTCAGTTCGAGTTTATACTCTAGCTGATATGGAAAACCCCACCGTTTAAAGGTGGGGTTTTTTGTTTCTAAAGAACGATTTGGGATGAGTGTTATTCGGTTGGTTGTTGCTCGGAGAGAGTTAAGCCGAATTCAGTCGCAAGAGCATTCGCCGAGTCCAGGTAAATATCTCCCTTCTCGGAAACAGTCTTGAGCGCTGTGATTGCAGCCTTCCTTAATTCTTCCTGTTTTGCTGGATCAGTAGTTTTACTCAATTCGATCAATTTTAAACTAGCGGCTTTTAAGTTTCGAACACTATCACCTAAAAGAGGATCTCTGGAAATATTAGAAGAAACGGGTTGAATCCAAATATCATGCAGATTATTTAACTTTCCACCTTTCAGGATGGAACCATTACAACGGACCTTGGAGAATTCCCCGCTCGCTTCCGACTCGAAACAGGACATTCCTTTTTCTAGTTTTCCTTTAGAAGGAGAAGTAAGTGAATTTTTTGCGAATGCAGTGTCCCCATCTCCGACTACAAAAAGGACTGCGTCATAAAAGTTTTTGAGAAGTGCAAAACCCTCTTTTCCATCTACAGTCTTGAGTTTCAAATAATCGGTTACTGTTTTGTTCCCTTTGGCATCCGTAACTTCGAAAGGAACAATTTCTAATCCGTTCACTTCTTCGTTTTCATAGACTAGAGTGACTTGTTCCGATTTTTCTTTGGTTCCCGGCTTTTTATAAACGTACTGGTCCCCACCGGAATATTTAGTTCCTAGGATCTGGGCAACCGGGGCTTCTTCTTTCTTTTTATCACATGCGAGTAATACAAGTATGGTGAGTATGAGTGCAATGGCTCTCATCAAATTCCTCCTAGAAAGGAATTATCAGCTTATTTTAGAAAACCTTTGTCAATCTCAATCCTGACGGATTAAGAAACTAGACTCAAACTGTTTTGAGCCTCTTGCAGTATGGCGATCAATTTTTCAGGATCTTCCATCTTGAGAAGTTCCAGTCTCATTGGCTCTACTTCTTTTCTGGATTGTATATAACGCACCAAATGTTTTCGGAGAAGGATCAGACCATACTTATCTCCGAAGGTTTCTCTCATCAATTGCAAATGACTTAGAGTTGTGGATACAATTTCTTCGAAACTTAGATCTTCTTTTTTGATATTGGAGAATATCCAGGGGTTTCCGATGGAATTCCGACCTACCAGGACTCCATCTACTTTGGATTCTTCCTTTCTACGGACTGCTTCTTCATAGCTGCTCACGTCTCCGTTCCCGAAGATGGGAACTTTTCTTTCTGATTTGATATCCGCGATCGCGTCCCAATCCGCTTTTCCGGAATATCCCATCTCTCGAGTCCTTCCATGAACTGAAATTGCCATTACTCCTGATTCTTCTAAGATCCTGGATACTTCCATATAGTTTCTGGAAGTATCATCCCAACCTAAACGGATCTTTGCGGTCACTGGAATATCCAGCGCCTTTCTCATTTCTTCTATTATCTTTCCTGCATATACTGGTTTACGTAGAAGTCCAACTCCGGATCCTCTCATGGAAACATTTCGAGCAGGGCAACCCATGTTCAGATCTATGATATCAGGATTTAATTCGCGGATCCTTTTTGCCGCATCTACTATGATCTCCAACTTGTTGCCGAAAATCTGAAAAGTGATCGGTCTTTCTTCTTCGCGAAAACGTAATAGAGATAATGCTTTTTTAGATCCTACTGCGAGACTGTCTGTGGAAACAAATTCGGTATAGGAGAATGCAGATCCGTATCTGCGGGCCATAGTTCTAGTCGGGCTATCACTGATCCCGGCCATCGGCGACATGGCCAACCAACCGGGAATTTCGACAGAACCGATGCGGATCATTTTTCTTTGCTTTCACGAATCACGGTACAATCTTGGACTCTATCATTGTCCTTGATGTCTACGACTCTGACTCCTACTGCAGTTCTTCCCATTTTAGAGATTTGGTTAGCTTCGGTTCTAATAACCATTCCCTGCTGGGTGACTAAGATGATCTCATCTTCTTCTCCCACGGAACTCACCGCCACCGCAGCACCGTTTTTCTCTCCCACTTTTAAGAAGGCCATTCCTTTGCCTCCTCTTCCTTTGGTTCCGAACTCTTCGAAGCCTAAACGTTTTCCGTAACCGTTCTCGGAGATCACGAAGAGATCGTCGCCTTCTACCACTTTAGAAAGTCCTACGATTGCGTCTTCTTTGGAAAGTCTCATCCCGGTTACACCTTGTGCGGTCCTTCCTTGAGCGCGGATCGTATCCATTTCTATCCTAAGTGCGAGTCCGTTTGCGGAGAAGATCATCACGTTATCACCTTTGATTACGGAAATTACTTCTATGAGTTGGTCTCCGTCTCTTAGACCGATCGCGATTATACCTGATTTTTTGACGTTGCCGAATTCGGATAATTCTACTCGTTTGATAAATCCGTTTTTGGTTACGAGTAATAGATCTTTTCCTTTGTCTTCTTCTTTGAATGTGAAGATCGCAGAAACCGTTTCATTCTCGCCAAGTCCTATGATCGCTTTTAAAGATTTTCCTCTGGCTTCTTTGGAAGCTTGAGGAAGTTCGTAAGCCTTCATCATATATACTTTTCCGATATTGGAGAAGAACATTACATTGTCGTGGGTCATGGCTGTTTTCATGATCTTGACCACGTCTTCTCTTTTTTGAGAAAGTCCTTGGATCCCTTTTCCGCCGCGTCTCTGTCTTTTGAAAGTATCCAGAGGAAGCCTTTTTATGAATTGATCATAAGTAATTTGTAATACGACTTCTTCGTCTGCGATCAGATCTTCCGCATTGAAAGTGGAAGATTCTACACTTTCCAAACTAATATCCGTCTTTCTTTTGTTCCCGAATTTTTCGGAAACTTCGGACAATTCAGTACAAACTATGTCGGACACTCTTTCAGGTTTTGCGAGAATATCTTTCAGATCCATGATTAATGCGCGGACTTCTTCCAACTCGTCGATTACCTTTTGGACTTCTAAAGAGGTAAGTCTTTGTAGTCTCATCTCCAGGATCGCATCGGCTTGGACATCTGAAAGAACGAATCGGGCCATTAATTGTTCTTTTGCTTCCGCTGCATTTTTAGATGCACGGATCACTTTGATCACTTCTTCGATATTTTCGAGAGCGATCTTCAATCCTTCTAAGATATGAGCGCGTTTTTCAGCCTTATCCAGATCGAATTGGGTTCTACGAACGATTACTTCTTTTCTGTGGAGAGAATAAGCAACTAGGATCTCTTTTATATTAAAGATCTTAGGTTTATTATCCAAGATCGCAAGCATTGTGATCCCATAACTTACTTGTAGTTGAGTAAGTTTCAGAAGTTGATTCAGGATCACTTGCGCATTTGCATCTTTCTTAATATGGATCTCTACTCTGATCCCTTTTCTATCGGATAGATCTAAAATTTCGGAAATTCCTTCGACTTGTTTTTCGTTAACAAGCTCTCCAATTCTTTCTAGAAGTGTCTTTTTATTTACTTGGTAAGGAATTTCGGTAACTACGATTACTTCTCTGCCTTTTTTGTTCTCTTCTATCTCTACTTTGGAACGGATCCGAATGGAACCTTTACCGGAATGATATGCGGATAATAAACCTTCCCCGCCAATGATCGTACCGCCGGTAGGGAAATCCGGGCCTGGCATTATTTTAAGAATTTCTGAAATACTTACATCAGGATTTTTGATTACTGTGATAACCGCTTCAATCGTTTCTCTCAAATTATGAGGGGGAATATTTGTAGCCATTCCCACAGCAATTCCGGAAGAACCGTTTACTAATAAGTTAGGAAAATTTGCAGGGAGTACATCAGGTTGTTGTTTGGTATCATCGAAGTTAGGAGAGAAATTTACTGTCTCCTTTTCGATATCTCTTAAAAGTTCTTCCGCAACTTTCGCAAGTCTTGCTTCTGTGTATCGATACGCTGCAGGGTTGTCTCCATCAATGGATCCGTAGTTTCCCTGCCCATCAATCAAAGGAACCCTAAGAGAAAACTCTTGGACCATACGGACCAATGCATCGTATACCGAGCTATCTCCGTGCGGGTGATAATTACCTAATACTTCCCCAACGATTTTTGCGCATTTAACGTAGGGGCGGTCACTTCTCCATGCCCTTTCATTCATCGCATGCAGGATACGTCTGTGAACCGGTTTTAAACCGTCTCTGACGTCAGGCAAAGCTCTTCCTACAATCACGCTCATCGCGTAACCTAGGTAGGCTTCCTTCATTTGGTCTTCGATCTCGACAGGAATTACCCTGACGCCATTCTTCAATGCATCACCAATATCAGGACGGGAAGAAAGACTGAATCCTAAAGTTTTTGTCTCGTTCTCTAGCTCTTCGCTCATTTGTTTTTAGAATTTCCTATTACCAATATATTAAAGATCAAGGTTCGCAACTTTTGCAGCGTTTACCTCGATAAAGCGACGCCTTGGATTTACCTCGTCGCCCATAAGTATATTAAATGTATCTTCAGCTTCCACATAATCATCGAGTTTTACTTTCAGAACGACTCTCTTTTCAGGATCCATTGTTGTTTCCCAAAGTTGCTCCGGATTCATCTCACCCAAACCTTTATAACGTTGGATGACTGCCTTTTCCGTTCCTAAAGATTTTAAATATTCATCCTTCTCTTTATCAGAAAAAAGATAAGTGGATGTTTTACCGTGTTTGATCAAATACAAAGGAGGTTGTGCAACATATAGAAACCCTTTTTCAATGATAGGTTTCATATAACGGAAGAAGAATGTAAGAAGTAATGTACGAATATGAGAACCGTCTATATCCGCATCCGTCATAATAAAAATTTTATGATAACGAGCTTTATCTATATTAAATTCATCTTCGCCAATTCCAGTACCTAATGCAGAAACCAGAGTGCGAATTTCTTCGTTGCCAAGAATTTTATCTAAACGAGCTTTTTCTACATTTAGGATTTTTCCTTTCAGAGGAAGAATTGCCTGATAATGTCTATCTCTTCCTTGTTTAGCGGAACCACCTGCAGAATCTCCCTCTACTATATAAAGTTCAGAAGCAGCCGGATCTTTTTCGGAACAGTCCGCTAATTTTCCGGGAAGACCACCGCCTTCTAATACTGATTTACGACGAGTTAGATCACGAGCTTTACGAGCGGCCTCACGAGCCTTAGCGGATAATATACATTTTTCTAATATCTTTTTAGTGATCGCAGGATTCTCTTCGAAGAAAAGGGAGAGACCTTCTCCCGTTAGAGTTTGCATGATCCCTTTGATCTCTGCGTTCACTAATTTTTCTTTTGTCTGAGAGTTAAACTGAGGTTGAGGGATTTTTACCGAAATGACAGCAGTAATCCCTTCTTTTAGATCCTCTCCCGATAACGCAGTAGGTTGTTTTTTTACGAGCTGCTGATCTTTCTTTAAGAAATCGTTAAGTGTTCTAGTTAAAGCGGCACGAAAACCTTCTAAGTGTGTTCCACCCAAGTTATTGTTTATATTATTGGTGAAACAAAAAATATTTTCGGAATAAGTATCGGAATATTGGATCGCGATTTCTGCGACCACATCATCTTTATTTCTTTCGAAGTGAATTGTTTTGTGAAGAGGATGTTTGTTCTCATTCAAATATTCAACGAAAGAAACAATCCCTCCATCGAATATGAACTCATGCTTTTCGGAATCGGACTTTCTTTTGTCCTGAACGATTAGTTTTAGTCCCTTATTCAAAAATGCCAATTCTCTAAAACGAGAAGTCAGCACGTCAAAATGGAATTCAGTCGTAGTGAAGATGCTCGCATCCGGCTTGAATCGGACGACTGTACCTCTTTCGCTAGTATCTCCGATCACATTCACAGGACCCTGAGGCACACCTCTGGAATACTTTTGCTGGTGGATCTTTCCATTTTGGTAAACTTCCACTTCCAATGATTCGGAAAGTGCATTAACCACGGATACCCCAACACCATGGAGTCCGCCGGAAACCTTATAGGCGTCGTTCTCGAACTTACCACCGGCATGTAGAATCGTCATAACGACTTCGATAGTGGAGATATTTTTTTCAGGGTGAATTGCTACCGGAATCCCGCGCCCATTGTCCTTCACTTCTATTATGTTTTCGGGAAGAATGGAGATAGTGATCTCAGTACAATGGCCTGCCATTGCCTCGTCTACGGAGTTATCAACGACCTCATAGACCATCTTATGAAGACCGGTCTCATCTTGGGTCCCGATATACATTCCGGGGCGTTTGCGTACGGCCTCTAATCCTTCTAGGATTTTGATCTGGCCCGCGCTATAACTGCTTTCTGGTTGGCTCATTTGTCCTCCGGAATCTAGGAATAGTTTTCCTGAATTCGCTAAGGAGGCAAGGAAATTCGGCTTATTATTTAGAAAGAATCTCCTTCTCAGAGATATTCAATCAGCTCTAAAAGTCTTTTTTTCGCGACAGGATCTGTTTCTTTTTCAGCTAAAGAAACTAAGTTCTGTTTGCCCTCCAATCCGGTTTTATCCGCGGTATATGAGGGGGATTTTTGCTTTTTAGGAGTTAAATTACCTATCCTAATTTCGATTTTTTTTACGGCATCTCTTCCTAAGTAACGAGCAGAATAACTTAAGATCCTCTTTCTCATAAAAAGGATCTCCTGTTTGTATGCAGAGTGAACAGTTACAATCACTAACGTATCATCTTTTAAAGCAAACGGTTCGGAATGATTTGCATATACCGGGCCTATTATGTCGACCCAGCGTTTTGCTAAAGTTTGGACCGCAATCTTCTCCGCTAAACTTTCTTCCGTTAAGCCTAAATCTTGAAGAATGTTTTTGAACTCTTGAGGATCAATTTTTTGTATTTTAGATTCTTCTTTCATTGGTAAGGAGTGACTAGTCCGTTTTTGACTACAAAGATCTGTTTTTCATCTTCTAGTCTTCCCACATAATCGGAAATACCTTCGAGATCGGTTGTAGTAAAAAAAGCCTGACCTGAATTCAAAACAAGATCCACAAAATATTCTCTTCTTTTTACATCCAGTTCTCTGATCACGTCATCAATTAGAAGAATAGGAGTTCTTCCTAATTTACTGCGATAATACTCGAAAGCGGCCGCTTTTAAGGAAATTACAGTGCTTCTCTTTTGGCCTTGAGAAGCGAAATCCATGATATCACGATTATCTTCCCCAATATACAGATCATCTCTATGGATCCCAACGGAAGTATAACCTAGTTTCCGATCTCTGTTAATATTCCTTTGTAGGGTTTCTTTAAAATTTTCCAGATCAAAAAAACTGGGTTTGTATTCCAGAGTTAGATTGTCTCTTCCACCGCTTAACTTTTTTAGATTTTCTCTATAGATAGGATCGAATTCTAAAATGAATTCTTTTCTTTTATTAAATATACTGATCCCTTTTTCGATCAGTCTCTGGTTCCAAATTTCGTAAAGACCGGGGTCGGAAGAGCCGCTTTTTAAAAGTGCATTTCTTTGTTTTAAGATACGATTATATTCTATTAGATCATTTAAGTAAGAAGGATCTAAAGAAGAAAGTAGACTGTCCAAAAATCGTCTTCTTTCGGATGGCCCGCCTTCTACTATGACTAGATCCAAAGGAGTCATTAGAACGCTTAGGAATTTACCTACTAAGTCGGATCTTTTTTTGACTTCTTCTTGATTGAATTTAAGTTTGCGGCGGCTGACCGGTTTTTTAGAAAAACCTAATTCATAAATTTCTCTTTTATGATCTCTGTCTACTTCACCTTTGATATAATATCCGTCCGAGTTCCAACGGATCAAATTTCCTTCTTCCGACTCCCTAAAACTTTTCAGCCAAGAGATCATGGAGATCGCTTCGAGTAGGTTTGTTTTTCCTTCTCCGTTTTCTCCCACAAAGAAAATAAGCCTGGAATGGAACTCCAGGCTTATTTGTTCGTGGTTTCTGAAATTGAGAAGCCTTAGGCTTCGTAAAAACACGGATCTTCTCTTTTAAATTTTCATCGGCATAATTACCGATATAAAATCAGGATCAGAAGGATCTTTGAATACAACAGGTGAACTTGAATCGCTGAATTCTATTCTGAATTCATTATCATCGATAGACTTGAATACATCGGATAGATATTCACCTTTGAATGCTACAGTAACCTCGTCACCGGAATATTCGATCGGCATATTGATACTAACCTCGTTCACTCCTTGTGTTTGAGCGTAGAAGTTAATATTATTTTTTGTGAATGTTAAACGGATCTGACGAGTAGGTTCCTCTGCAGCAATCAATGCCTGTCTTAGATAGATCTGGAATCCTTCTTTAGGAATTACAGCGCTGAATTTGGAAGACTTTGGAATTACTTGTTCGTAATTCGGGAAATTACCTTCGATCAGTTTACAAAGTAATTCAATCTGATTTGCATTTACGTAGATCTGATTGTCTATGATACCGATCTTTCCTGTTTCTGCAGTAGCGATCATTTTAGAGATCTCTCTGATTGCCTTGGAAGGAATGATCACTGAATCTTTAAATTTCAGAGTGGTAGAAAGAGGTCTCTCGATCTTACATAACCTTCTTCCATCGGTGACTGCGAATACAAGTTTATCTCCTTTAGGGACCATGAATAGTCCGTTGAAGATATATCTTTGGTCTTCGTGAGCGATTGCATAAGAAGTTTTACGGATCATCTCTGCAAACATTGCTGTTGGAAAATCGGAGATATTAGATGCATCGACTTTAGGGATCGTTTTGATCTCTTCTGCATCCATTCCGTTCAGTTTGTTTTTATAATCATTCTTTTTAGTAGCGTCAGTGATATAAGTGATACTGGAATCAGCATCGCCATCTTCAGTTGAGAGTAAAGCCTCTTCAAAGTGAATGGTTTTAAAAATACTGGATAATTGTTTTGCAGGTAAAGAAATATCTCCCGACTTCTCTACCTGAGCATTTAATGATGTTTTAATAGATATCTCTAAGTCGGTTGCAGAAATAGATACGGAAGAAGTTTCCGCTTCTAGTTTTAAGTTGGAGAGAACAGAACGTATCTCTCTAGCAGAGATAACTCCCTCTACAGCGTGAATCGCTTTTAGGAATTCAGATGTGTTCACTTTGATCTTCAATTTGCATTCTCCATTTATATAGGTGATCTATATATAGATTCTTATATATGTACTGTTGTAGTACTTGTACCTGTGCATATGTAGATAAGAGTCATAACTCTTTAGATAAGGGAAATATGTCGCATATATATTGAAAAGTACAATTTCCAGGACCCGGAAAAAACTCCTGTGTATCTGCTATAATAACCTTCAAAACCGGAGTCTATAAGAGACAATAATTTTGTGTTATGTCTTATTTACTTGTTATGTATAAACTATTAACTAGTTATTTACATATTATCTAAAGGTCTATGTCGCCTTTAGATAAGAATTGAAACTAAGTTTTTTATTGGAAACGGAATCGATTCAGAACTTCTTCCACTTTAATGGAAAATTCTTTATCATCTTTTATCTTATTTTCGATGTTACGAACCGCATGGATCACAGTTGTATGTTCTGCAGAAAACATTCTTCCAACCTGACTTTTGTTCAGTCGGAAACCTTTGTGTAATACATACATACATAGATGCCGAGGGATCACATACTCAGGTTTTCTGCTCTTACCCATCACCTCATTCGGATCCAGATTATAAAGAGAAGAAATATGTTCTATAACCTTGTCTTGGCTGAGTTGGAAATTCTTTTTACGGAAGATACGATTCTTAAGTATCTCTTCTATCATCGTTGTGGTGAAGAATAGATGAGAGAATGCTCTCTTATGAAGTGCCAAATCATTCAAAGCGCCTAGAAGTGCTCTAGTATCATCTTCGATCAGATCGGCAATGAACTGTATATGCTCGTGAGAAAGACCCAAATTCAAAATTTGGCAGTTCTTTTCTAAAATTCCGATACGAATATCTCTATCAGGCGGTTGGATATCAGCCTGAACACCTGTTACGAATCTAGATTTTAATCTTTCATGAAGTGGAAGTTCTGAACTAGGGCGATCGGATGCGATCACAATCTGTCTTTTTCTTTCGAATAGAAAGTTGAAGATAGAGAAGAACTCTTCTTGGGTCTTCTCCGCTCCCGTATTCAAGAGTTGGATATCATCTATCAATAGACAATTATAAGATTGGTACTTAATTTTAAAGGATTCGATAGAATCTCTGGATTGAAGAGCGAATAAAAACTCGCTCATAAAGGACTTTATGTCCACATAATGTACTGTTTTCCAAGGCTCTTTTTTGAGAATTTCGGAACCAATAGAATGAAGAAGATGAGTTTTACCCACTCCTACTTTACCGAATAAGTATAATGGATTGATCTCTGCAGGATTTTTTACACATTCCATTGCCGCGCTGAAAGCGAGACGGTTCGTATTTCCTACGATAAAATTATCAAAAGAGTAATCCGGATTGAAAGAGTAAGACTTATCTTTGAATTTTTCCTGAAGAACTTCGTTTAGATTAGAAGCACTTTCAAGTACGATCTCTACCGGGACCCTATTCCCACTTGCTCTGAAGATAGCTTCTTCTATATGATTTTGGTATTTTTTCTCAACATGTGTCTTTATATTAGAAGACGGGGCTATGAGGATGCAACGATCGTCTGTTAAACTCTCTAATTGTAAGGTATTTATGAACTTATCAAAGTACGTAGGAGGAATTTCCTTGGAGACTTCCTCTAATACACGCTTCCAACTAGGGTCCAAACAAAACTCCAAAAAAAAAAATCAAAAACGAACCGACGACTTAATGAATACGAAACTCGTATTTGTCTCGGAAAAGAAAAAAAAATAATTAGGAAACGGTCCGAAGGACCATCCAACGAGATTACACTATTTTTCTTCTGTCAGTCGCATACAAATGAAAATTCGGAAATCGAAAAGGAAACCTTAGGAAAAACACAGTGGATTAGTGATAGATAAATCATTATGTCGCTTAGTGTAATTACTAGTATTTTGTTATATTTAACTGTTGTTATGCGAAGTGAATGGGATAGAATTTAAAGAAAATATAAAGAAATTTTTATTTTTGTTCTAATAGAGATAGTTCATGTATAAGCAAAGATAACGCAATGTTCTCTTGCCCATGAACTCTTTCGTGTAATTTTTCCTTAAAACGAAAGACCGCTTCCATCTTAGGTAAGTTAGAATCGAAATCCGATTTGGAAAATTCCTGTAATAATAATAATCCGATCAGATCTAAGAAGTCCTTGAAAGAAAAGTCTTCCTTCCAATCGGAATGTTCTTCTTTGTATTCGAGTATCCATTCTTCTAATCTAAGATAATCCAATGGTTGTCTTAGATTTCCGTTGATCCTTTGGGAAATTTGTTCGAGCACCGCAGGTGGACAATCGAACGATACCATACTTCCGCCTTTTGCAGGAAAGTAAGGTATTGAATTTTTATTATGTAGTTCCTTGATCACTTGTTGAGGAAGATAACCGAAAGGAATACAGACGGCTCTACTTACGATCGTTTCTTTGAGTTGTTCCAAGTCGTTTACTATAAATATAAAACGAGTGAAGAATGGAGCTTCTTCCAAAGATTTTAAAAGTGCAGTCTCTGCTTCGTTACCTATCAAAGAAGCATCTGGTATAATGATAAATCTGGTCTTGGAAAGATGAGGTCTATAGTAAAGCCTCGTTCGTATTAACCAACGGATAGTGAACTCTTCCGGATTGTCCTCTTTACCGATTGCAATTTGTTTATTCTTCTCTAATGGAAACCAAACAATATCAGGATGAGAGTGGTGCATGAACGCTCTGCAAGAAACGCAGTGTCCGCATGAAGTTCCTTCTAAACAAAGAACATGTCTGATAAATCTTTCGACTGCTGATTCTTTTCCGGTGCCTTCCGGTCCATGAAAGATAAGTAAGGGAGGAAGAAGGTCAGGTTGAGATGAGTATTTTTTTAAGAATACTAGAGCTCTTTCCTGGCCTTGGATTTCCTCTATACCGAATGCGGAAGACATGTTCCTTTTGTTAAAGATTAATAAACGGGAGTCAACCAGTGTTTGTAGTTTTGGTTTTTTCCGACTACTAGATCAAAGAATGTGGACTGCAATTTTTTAGTGATCGGTCCCATCTCTCCGGTCCCGATCTTTCTCTTATCAACTTCACTTACCCAAGCGATTTGCACACCGGTTCCGGAAAAGAAGATCTCATCAGCGATATAAAGTTCACTTCTTGTGATCTCTCTTTCAATCACTTCGTAACCGGAGTCTTTCGCAAGTTGAAGAACGGAACGTCTTGTAATTCCTTCCAACAAAGAAGAAGAGATAGAAGGAGTGATGATCTTTCCGTCTCTCACTAAGAAGATGTTCTCTGCAGAACCTTCGCTCACGAAACCTCTACCGTCTAAGAAAATCGCTTCGTCGTATCCGTTCTGAACTGCTTCCGATTTTGCAAGAGCTGAGTTTACGTAACCGCCGGAAACTTTGGAGAGAGTAGGGATGACAGTGTCATCGAACCTTCTCCAACTAGAAACCATAGTAGTAAGTCCACGTTTGGTATCTAAATAATCGTCCAACTCTAAAACGTAAATTGCAAGTTCAGTAGGAACATCATGGAACCTAGGAGAAAGTTGCAGAGCGGAAGTGTAGATGAAAGGTCTAAGATATACGTTCCTTCTGTATCCGGATTGTTTAAGAAGATCTAAGGTTATGTCACGGAGTTCTTCCGGAGTTTTTGTGAATTGTAACTGCATGATCTTAGTAGAATTCACAAGACGTTTATAATGATCTAAGATCCTGAAGACATATAAGTTATCGGAACTAGAATCATAATATCCTCGGATGCCTCCGAAGACGGTGGTTCCATATTGTAAGGCGTGAGTTTTGATGTTTATATTTGCTTCTGACTCCGGGACTATTTTTCCTTCGAAGTAAGAGAGTTTCTTGATGGATTCGGGCATGTACAGGGAACCTGAAAGTGATACTATTGATTACATGATTCTAAGCATAGGCTCTACTGTCGACTAATGATCGATCTTGCGATGAGCTTATGCAGGAGTGCTAGGTCTGAATGAATTCTTCTTTTTTTCCCAATCGATTTGATTGTGTGGTGGTCGGTGCAGGTCACGCAGGCTCCGAGGCTGCCTATGTCTCATCTATTGGCGGTGCTAAAACTTTACTCATCACAATGAACTTAGATACGATCGGACAAATGTCTTGCAACCCTGCTATCGGTGGGATTGCAAAAGGACATATGGTTCGAGAAGTAGATGCACTTGGCGGCTTAATGGGTAAGGTCATCGATGCTACCGGCATTCAATTCAAAATGTTGAATACATCCAAGGGTCCTAGCGTCTGGGCTCCTCGTGCTCAAGCGGAGAAGAAAGAATACCAACTCAAAGTGAAACATACACTTGAATCTATTCAGAACTTATCGATTAGACAAGATACAGTAGAAGATCTTTTGATAGAAGATGATCGTATTATTGGAGTTCGGACAGGAAGAGGTTTCGAAATTTTCACCAATCATGTGATCTTAACTACAGGAACATTCTTATCTTCTATCGTTCATATCGGAACGTACCAAAAAGAGAACGGAAGATTCGGAGAGCCTACGGTTAAAGGTCTTTCTCATTCACTTGCTAAGTATAATTTGAAATTAGGAAGATTGAAAACGGGAACTCCACCTCGAATTCATAAAAATTCAGTGGATCTTTCCGTCATGAGTTTGCAAGAAGGTGATCCGGATCCTTCTCCTTTTTCTTTTTCTACAACTAAGATCACTCGTAGACAGATCCCATGTTATATCACTTACACGAATGAAAAAACTCATGCGCTGATCAATGAGAACATTCATCTTTCTCCGATGTATTCGGGGCAGATCAAATCAACCGGTCCTAGATATTGTCCTTCGATCGAAGATAAGATCGTTCGTTTTGCTGATAGAGAAAGACATCAGATCTTTTTAGAACCGGAAGGTTACGATACACAAGAGATCTATCTGAATGGAGTCTCGACTAGTCTTCCGGAAGAAGTTCAATGGAAACTTGTACGTTCGATTGCCGGTCTAGAAGAAGCGGAGATCTTAAGACCTGGATATGCGATCGAGTATGACTATGTTGATCCTACAGAATTAAAACCAACATTAGAAACGAAAAAGATCAAAGGTCTTTATCATGCGGGACAGATCAACGGCACTACAGGTTATGAAGAAGCTGCGGCTCAAGGTTTGGTTGCTGCTTATAGTGTACTTTCTTCATTAAGAGGGGAGGAACCGATCTTATTTTCCAGAGGAGAATCTTATATCGGAGTTCTTGTAGATGATCTAGTTCATAAAGGTGTAGAAGATCCATATAGAATGTTCACATCTCGGGCCGAACATAGACTTCTTTTGAGACAAGACAATGCGGATCAAAGACTCATGAAGTATGGATACAAGATGGGCCTTGTATCCGAAGAAACCTTCCATGAGATGACTAGCAGATATAAGAAGATCTCCGAAGTTAAGGAGAAGATACAATCCACTCCTCTCAAACCTCTGCCTGAGTTTGAAGCTCTGCTAGAAAGAAAAGGAATCCAAAGTTTAAAGTACGGTGCGAAGTTGGACTCATTCTTGAAAAGGCCTGAGATTGCTTTCGAAGATGTTAAGTTTTTAGTACCTGAAGCGGAAGAGCTGAGTGCTCAAGACAGAAAGGTAATCGAGATGGAGATCAAGTACGAAGGTTATATCAAAAGAGAACAAGATACTATCGATTGGAAGAATAGATATCTTACTACTCCGATACCTGAGACAATCGACTACTCTTTGGTTCCTGGTATTAAAAAAGAAGCCATCCAGAAACTTACAAAACATCGACCTTTAAATTTAGAAAAGGCAGCTCAGATCTCCGGCGTGGATCCGAGTGATATTGATATGCTTCTTTTCTATATCAAAGGAAGAAAGCCTAGTCCGGTTTAAACTTCTTAAACACTTGCTGATGAAATGAAAACCCCGGGTTGCCTCGGGGTTTTTTATTGTAATGAATCACTTAGTGCTGAATATCAAATGTGCCGTCCGATGAGGAAGTGTCATTATAATCCGCGTGTTGGAACTCCAACGTTTCACGTGAAACAGTATGAATTCAGATCAAGTTAAAGGCATCCAAGGTTACTCAAACCATAATGAAGAGTTTATCAAAGCTACATCTGGTATTGATTTTTTCGATCTTCATAAAGACTTTCTAGATTATATTCTTCTGATCAAATTCTATGGATAGATGATTCGCTTCCAAGTCTAGCAAAACTTTCAGGCTATAATAACCAATTCGATTTCATTCTATCATCCGGAGTCTGGCATCACCTGGATAAAGAAGAACAGTTACTTTCTATGAGAAGAGTTTCTGAACTTCTAAAACAAAATGGTATTTTTGCACTTTCACTTCGTAATGGTCCGGCAGGTAGAGGAACTCATGTGTTTCCAACAGACGGAAAGATTAGTATCGATCATGCCTCAAAATTTGGTCTTAGGAATTTACTAATTATAGAAAACCAACCAAGTCTTATGAAGAACAAAGAAGATGTTGCTTGGACTAGACTGGTTTTTCAGAAGATTTGAAATCCGTCATAAAGGTCCGACTCAAAGTTCGAACTTAGATAATTCTCGATTTTACATTTACTTTGATGAGCATGTTGGAATTCCAACAAGCGAAGATATAAAAAAAGGGAGAGCGGATTGCCCTCCCTTCTCTCCGTTTCACGTGAAACGTGGACGATTATTTTCCGTAAACAAGCTCGTGAGTTTTTTCCACGGCCCATTTGTCTCCCTGCTTGATCAAGAAAGTGAATTGTTGTAAACGATTCTCTTTATCCCAGATCAATCGGTTCATTCTTTCGATCGTTCCTTGAACATTCATTCGGCTCAAAAGTTTTCCATTTGTATCAAAAGTTAGAACGGTAGATGCAGCCTGTTGTTTTTCTTCATTGTAAATGTTCTGCTGGAAAAGTCCCGGCTTGTTCGGGTCTTTAACGATAGCAAATCTTTCAGTGAGCTTTGCATCAGCCCATTCAGTTTGAGCCTCTTTTACTAAACCGTTCTCACCCCAAGAGATGATAGTGCATGTAAGTATATTCTTTCCGTCTTTATCGACTAGTTCGATGGAAGAGAGAACTCCTGATTTATTGTATCCGAAGTTTTTGGATTCAAGATTCACTCCGTCTTTATTATAGAGTTCTTCTTTTAGGATTTTTCCGTCTTTGTATACGAACTTGGTGAAACCATCGGGCTTTCCATCTTGTCCGATATAGTTTTCTTTAACTAATTTTCCGGAAGGATCATACTCATACTTCGCAGTATAGATTAAATTACCTTTAGAATCTCTCACTAGCTCTTGGCTAGGACCGCCCTTTTCAAAACCTAAAATGATCCTATCAGTATGGGACCACTTGCCAGGAGTGAAAGAATGTATCGGGCTGATGCAGAAGATAAAAACAAAAGAGAAGAATACTCTTTTTAACATGGAGAATACCTCCCTCTAGACATCGACTATTTGTGTAAAATGTTAAGAGTCTTTTTAGGAAATTTGAATGGGTTTCTTCCGTAATGATACCGGATTAAGATCAGATATTGGGGCCTTTTCTTTTTGTAGTACCTGTAAGACTCTTGGAATCTCATTTTATTTTAGTAGGAAGTCCTACATAAAATTATAACATTCCGCTCTCGGAATCAAAGGAAAACTCCTTGCCGAAGCCGGCTGACGGAATAATTTTTTACGGGCTTCTATACCGAAAACATTAGAAGCCAATAAAGAAAGCCTAGTGGAGAGGAAATATGTCCCTCAAAAAAATCGGGATCACGGTCCTTGCTCTTATTGCGATCTTCCTAATTTATACGATCGCATTCACTGAAAAAGGGATAAAACCCATTCAACCGGAAGCCACAGTTCCAAGCTTAGATTATTCCGCTCTAAGTGAAGAGGCCGCAAAAGATCTACAAGCTTATATAAGGATCGCAACAATAAGAGGTAGAGAGAAGGAAGGTGCACTCTTTTTAAAATCCGTATTAGACAAAAGAGGAATTCCTTCTCGCATCATTGAATATCCTGGTAAGCCGGACAGAGCATCTCTTCTTGCTGAATTAAAAGGTAAAGATACAACTAAAGAAGGTTTAATACTCACAAGTCATATCGATGTTGTAGAAGCAGATGCAAAAGACTGGGATGTTCCACCATTCTCCGGAATAAGAAAAGGAGATAGAATTCATGGAAGAGGTGCAGTCGATGTTAAGGGTCTTGGCATCATGCAACTATACGCATTCTTATTGATCCATGAGAACAAGATCCCACTCGAAAGAAACTTAATGTTCCTCGCGATCGCAGATGAAGAAAGCCGCTCAGAATATGGAGCTAGATTCTTAGTAGATAAACATAAAGAAATATTCAACGGATATGAATATGTTTGGAACGAAGGCGGGACAGGATCCAAAGACATAGCGATCCAAGGTTCTAAAGTATTCAATATTCAACTCGCAGAAAAAGGCGCAGTGTGGTTGGACTTAAAAGCTAAATCTATTCCAGGACATGGAAGTACTCCTCCTGTGTCTTATGCTGCAAAGTCCATGGTGGATTTTTTACAAGAAGTGCAGAACATCGGGAACAAAACGATGATCAAGGATGAGACTGCAGCATTCTTCTATTCATTAGGAGGCATCAGTAATTTTCCTGACTCGTTTGTATTAAAGAGATCTAGAAACCCTTTACTCTTTATCATATTAAAAGGTGTGATCAACTCTAACAGGCACTTAAGAGCGATGACTAGAAACACTGTGAGTCTAACCGGTATAGATAGTCATCCGATCGGAATGAATGTGATCACTTCTGAGACAACAGGTTCATTAGACATTCGTATTCTTCCGGGACAAGATGAGAAAAAGATCTTTGAAGAAGTAAAAGCACTCGGGGAAAAATACGGAGTAGAAGTCAGCGCTCGTCACTTAGAGTCGGGAAGCATTTCTCCAATGGATGGATTACTCTTCCGAGTTCTTGCTGGAACTGTGACTGCAGTGGAGCCTGGATCGATCGCAACTCCATTCTTATCACCTGGAACTACAGACAGTTCTTATCTTAGACAGATCGGATTAAAATGTTATGGACTCATTCCTGCATTACTTTCCTCGGAGGAGATAGATGGTATTCATGGTAAGAATGAGAGCATGAGTATTCCTCAGCTCAAGATGGGAATTGAAATTTTATTCAAGTCCATCATAGAATACAATCACCAAGTCGCAAAGTAGAATGACAGAAACAGAGACAAGCCATCCGGACTTCAATCATGATCCGGATGGGATCCAAGCCGCGGTTAAATATAGATTTTCAAAAGACGCAGAACAGATCCTTCCCTTATTCGATTGGGAACTTGTCTCTTCATTCTTAACCTTCCTAAAAGAAAAGAACCAAGCAGGCGGTTTTTTTTCTAAAAGAGATACAAACGAGATCTTAGATCGTCATGTATTAGAGTCCATCTTTCATATTTATAAGATCCGTTCCATCGTTGGATCGTTTAACAGTATGAAGGTGGGAGATGCCGGGACAGGTCCAGGCATACCTGGCTTCTTCTTTCGTTGTTTAATAGAGAAGGAAAGGCCTAAACTAGTCCTATTAGATTCACAAAGAAGAAAACTCTCTCACACAGAAACGTTTGTGAAAGAAAACAAAATCACAGGGGTTGATTTCCTTTTTGCAAGGGCGGAGGACTGGAAAACTGACTGGAATTTAGGTGTTTCTAGGGGGTTTGTACCCTATCCTTGGAGCGCAGAAGTCTTAAGTAGATGTATTATAAAAGGAGGATATTATGTCCCTTTTATCGGGAAAGACGAGTTTGATGCAAAGATTGAAAAGAAGATCTTAACTGATAGTGGCTTTGAAGTTCTTAAGACTGTATTTTTATCTGAACTTGAATTTTTAGGCATGCGACATATTAAAGTCTTGAAAAAGGTCGGATCGGCAAGGCAAGGTATTCCTAGAGCTTGGAAGCTTCTCGAAAAGGAGAGCAAAGAATTCTATGGGAAAGATCGTATCCATTAGTAATCAAAAAGGCGGCGTAGGCAAGACTACTACCTCCATCAATCTTGCGGCAAATCTAGCTGCGATTGGTAAAAAAGTTTTAATCGTAGATTTTGATCCGCAAGGCAACTCGGGATCCGGTTTAGGATTCGAGATCAATACTCTCCAAAATACTTCTTATGAACTTTTGATCGGAGAATCTTCCGCTGCGGAATGTATTAAAAGAACCGATATCGAAAATCTTCATATCATTCCTTCTAATATCAATTTGTCCGGTGCGGAAGCCGACTTATTGGGAGAAGAAAATCGTGAGTATCGTTTAAAAGATGCGATCGGTCATTTAAGAACTGAGTATGATTATATACTGATCGATTGTCCTCCTTCTCTTGGCGTTCTTACTATCAATGCATTGTCTGCGGCTGATAGTGTGATGATCACTCTTCAAACCGAATATTTCGCTTTGGAAGGACTGACCCAGCTAATGAAGATCATTTCTTTGGTTCAGGAAAAATTAAATCCTTCTCTCGAGCTCGAAGGCGTTCTGCTTACCATGTTCGATAAGAGAACCAATCTTGCTCAACAAGTTGCAGAAGATGTTAAGTCTTACTTTAAAGAAAAAGTATATACTACGGTTATTCCAAGAAACATCAAACTTTCGGAAGCTCCTTCTTTCGGTAAGTCCATTCTTTCCTATGATCCGGACGGGATCGGTGCTCAAAGTTACAGAAGTCTAGCATTAGAAGTTGCCGGTAAAAATTAATGAGTGCCAGCGCAAAACCGAAAGCATTAGGAAGGGGACTCGGGAATTTAATTCCTGTTTCGGAGGAAAAATCTTTCAAGGAAGCAGGCGGAGAAGGTTCGCTCAGAGAGGTAAAACTTTCAGAGATCCGTCCCAATCCTGACCAACCAAGAAGAACTTTTAATGAAGAATCATTGCGCGAACTTGCAGAGACCATCAAGGCTCACGGAGTTATCCAACCGATAGTTGTTAAAGACACCGGTTCCGGATATGAGATCATCTCCGGAGAAAGAAGATACCGTGCATGTAAAATTGCAGGCTTCGTAAAAATCCCTGTCGTAGTTAAAAAAGCAAATGTGCAGCAAACTTTGGAAATGGCCCTTATCGAAAATATCCAAAGAGAAAATCTAAATCCGATCGAAGAGGCTTTGGCTTACAAAACTCTTTCTGAAAAATCCGGATTAAAGATCACTGATATTGCATCTAGAGTCGGTAAGAACAGAGCGACCGTATCCAACTTAATTCGTCTTTTACAATTGCCTGATTCAGTTATGGATCTGGTTAAGAATGGTAGAATATCCGAAGGTCATGCAAGACCTCTTCTATCCATTGCGGATCGTAAAAAATCAGAACAGCTCGCTTACCAAATTGCAGAGAAAGGTTTAACAGTTCGCCAAGTAGAAGATATAGTTGCAAACTTAACGGAAGAAGCTCCAGTCAGAGAGAAGAAAAAATCCAAACGTAAAGAAGTGGATATTGTAGAACTTGAGAACAAGTTCCGCAAAAAATATTCTATGAAAGTGGATATCACACATAATTCTTCTTCCGGAAAAGGAAAACTCAGTATTGCTTATCCAAGCTTGGATGCTTTACAAAAAGTTTTAGATGCCCTAGGATTATAACCCGCTAAAGAATATTAGTTATCAGAATTAGCCTATGAGTTCAAACGATTCGGAATTCTATTATACTCTAAGAGTACGCTATTCCGAGATAGATGCGCAAGCAGTAGTATTCAACGCACATTATCTCACTTACTTTGATACCGCTTTGAACGAGTACATGAGATTTTTAAAGTACGACTATAAGGGCGAATTAGAGAAGAATGGTCTAGACTTTGTAGTCACTCGCTCTTTGATCGAATATAAATCGCCTGCAAGATTTGACGAAGAACTAAAAATTTATGTGAAAGCAGGAGAGATCAAACCTGCTAGTATTCTTTGGAATATCCAAGTTCGAAAAGGTTCGGATGATACTTTAGTTTGTAATGGAGAATTGACCTGGGCATTTTTGGTATTGGAATCCAGAAAGCCAGCAAAACTACCGGAAGTATTTAAGAACTTAAGTTCTAAGAACTGATCAATTCATCAGGTCTACTAATAGACCACGAATATCTTCCATTCTTTTCATCAGATCAAAAGTAGAATTCTCAGGATGAATGATAAAGTCCGCTAAAGTTTGGATCTTATCATCTACTATCTGAACTACTTGGTAAACTTTCTCGGATCCGCCGCGGGCGCGAGTGCGTAAAGTTTCCAAACTTGTATTTCTATCTAGAACTTCTTTCAAGATCCCTTGAACGATCCTTTTATAAACTTCCAGATTTGAGTAAGTAGGAGATTTTAGAAAATTTCTCTCTGCATCAGGAAGATCTCTAAGCAAAGAATTTAGATCTCTTGTTCTTTCCTGGTTATAAGGAAGTAGATGTTCTACTAAATCGAAAAATTCACTTTTAGAATCAGGTATCTGGGAATCTGATACTGAACTAGGAACAGGTTGATATATAGAAGCACTTAGGGAAAGTCCGAAGTCTCTTTTTTTACGTGATTCTGTGCGAGGGTCTTTTTGCTGAGATTGGATCTTCAATGAGTGGTCGGGTTAATCTTACAATTTCCCTCGAATTGTACTCCCTCTTCCATAACTACCTTTGGAGTGATAATATCACCTTTCATACGGCAGCTTGCGAGTAGAGTCACTCGTTCCGACGCGAATATATTCCCATTAATTTCACCGCCGGCGACGACAATACGAGCTTTAATATCCGTATCGACGATTCCGGTCTTTCCAATTAGGACTTTTCCGTCGGTTTTTATGGTTCCCCTAAAAATACCGTCAATACGTAGAAGCCCGGAAAGTTTGAAGTCTCCGCTGAATTCGGCGCCTTCGCCGATGATGCTATTTACCGCTAATTGCTCTTCTGTATGGGCCATCAGTCTTGGATCTGGTTCAAGAATGCAAACGGATCGATCGCTCTGGTGCCCACATGAATTTCATAATGAAGACTGTATTGAGGACTGTTTTCCGATTTTCCAACGAAACCTAATACTTCGTTTTTGGAAATTTGCTGATTCGCTTTCACTTTTACACGATCCAGATTAGAGTAAATCGTTTTCCAACCGAACTTGTGAGCTACTTTTACGAAATATCCGGTGTTACGAGTGTATCCGATCTCGTAAACTGTACCAGGTGCAGTTGCCACTACTTCTGATCCAGGGAAAGCTCCGATATCCAATCCGTTGTTGAAGTCCCTGCGAGCGGTAACCGGATTCAGATATTCTCCATAAGGATAAAGAACATATCCTTTTACCGGCCAGACAGACGGGGTTTGACGGATTAGATTTTTACGTTTTTTTAATATACTTATGATTTCTTGAGTAAGTTCGTTCGCTACTTTAAGATTATGAACATCTTCTTTCAGTCGGAATACTTCTGCGCCCGGTGCTAAATTTTTATCGGAACCAAGAGAAAGTTTTTCTGCTCCACCGATCCCTTTTGCAACTTTGGAATTGTCTCCGGTCAATCTTCCGTAAAGAGCGCCTACATGATTGTGATAGTACTCAACATGCTCGTGAAGACCGTTGATCTCTTCTTTCATTTTTGCGGACTGACGAATGAAGTCTTGGTTGGATAAGTTCAACTCTGTAAGTTGGTGAATGGATCCTGAATGACTAAGAACGTTGATAGAGCTGATAAGAAGAAGGACCAGAATTGTCCCGATGAAGATGGTGATTGCTCTGTAAGAGATATGAAAGTTGATCGTCTTTTGTTCGGAGTGAGGGATCACCATGACGGTGAGACGTTCTTTACCCTTCTTATTCCAATTTGCTATTTTGATATCTAGCTTAAGCTTCAGATCTTGGTATTTGTATCTGAGCCTATAATAAAGTAGTGCAAGATAGGATTTAAGATTCAAGCTATTATGTCCCAAACCAACGAGTTTCCCCGTTCCGTAGTTATGCTGTAAGGATTCTAAAAAATTCTCTTTTCAGTCAATACAAATCACGAAAACTGCCTTTTAAAAGCCGTTTTCATATGTACTCCATCATCGACACACATTGCCACTTAGATATAATACAAGAGCAAGGGCAGGATATTGCAGAATCTATAAAAAAAGCAAAAGAATCCGGTATAAAAAAGATCGTCCAGATCGGTATCGACCTTGAGAGTTCAATTAGAGCGAAAGGTTTATCTGAAAAATTTTCAGATGAAGAGATAGAAATATTTTATTCGATCGGTTGCCATCCGACTGAAACTCATGAATTTCCTAAAAAAGAAGAAATTTTGACATTAGTCAAAGAAAACGTTACGGACCGAAAGTTATCTGCGATTGGAGAGATCGGATTAGATTATTATCACGATGCTTCGACTAAGGCGTATCAGGCGGACGTGCTGCATTCTTTCTTAGAAGCTTCCGGTCAGTATTCGCTTCCTGTAGTGATCCATTCAAGAGATGCTGCAGAAGATACGGTTTCTATCTTAAAAGAACATAGAGACAAGGCATTTGGAGTGATCCATTGTTTTACTTATGATTATCCAACGGCGAAGAAGTTAGTGGATCTAGGATATTATATTTCCTTTTCGGGAATAGTCGCTTTTAAGAATGCAAGAGATATCCAAGAAGCCGCCGAAAAACTTCCGTTAGAAAGTATGCTCATCGAAACAGATGCACCTTTTCTTGCACCGCCTCCTTTCAGGGGAAAAAGAAATGAGCCATCCTATACTAAATTCGTTTTAGAAAAAATGTTCTCACTTAGAAAAGAATCTAACTCCGAAGTGGAAAAAACTTTGTATAATAATTCCTTAAAATTCACGCAAAGGAAGGCGTATCATCATGATTGATCTAAAATATATTACCGATAACACTGAAGAATTAAAATCTAATCTGGAACTAAGAGGCTTTAAAGACCTCGCTGTTTTGGACCAACTTGCAGATATCATCCAAAAGAAAAAAGTCCTCCAAAAGGAAGCGGATGTATTCCGTGAGGAAAGAAATAAAGCAAGTAAAGAGATAGGAAAGGTAAAACAAGCAGGCGGAGATATTGCTGCCGCTTCTGCCGCCGTAAAAGAGATCGGAGATAAGATCAAAAAGATAGAAGATGATCTTGAATCTCTCGAATCCAAACTGCTCGAAATCAATTTAGGTCTCCCTAATATTCTAGATAAAGATGTTCCTGTAGGTAAAAACGAACATGATAATAAAGTTTTGTATGAAGTAGGAGAAGTCCGAGACTATAAATTTACTCCTAAACCTCATTTTGAATTGGGAGAGGCATTAGGCTGGTTCAATTTCGAGAAGGGAACAAAACTCGCAGGTGCCAGAGCCTACACTTATTTCGGCCTAGGCGCTAAATTAGAAAGAGCACTTGCAAATCTAATGCTTGAAACTCACACGACTGAACATGGTTATACAGAAGTTTGGGTACCTGTTATGGTAAACGACGAATGTATGACTACTACGGGACAATATCCTAAATTTAAGGACGAGTATTATAGATTAGAAAGAGATGAACTCAATCTTATCCCTACTGCAGAAGTTCCTCTAACGAACTTATACAGGGACGAGATCATTCCTGAAGGTTCCCTGCCTATTTCTATCACTGCTCATAGCTCTTGTTTTAGAAGAGAAGCAGGTTCCTATGGAAAGGATACAAGAGGTCTGGTTCGAGTTCACCAATTCCAAAAAGTAGAACTTGTGAAGTTTGCTCGCCCAGAAGATTCAGAAGAAGAGCATAAAAAGATGCTTTCTCATGCGGAGAATATCCTAAAAAAATTAGGGATACGATACAGAGTGATGTTATTATGCAGCGGTGATATTTCGGCTGCTTCTTCCAAAACTTATGATTTGGAAGTTTGGATGCCTGGTCTGAATCGTTGGATGGAAATTTCTTCCGTTTCTAACTTCAAGGATTTTCAGGCAAGACGTGGTAAGATCCGCTACAAATCCAAAGAAGGCAAAAACCAATTGGTCCATACATTGAACGGTTCCGGTTTGGCGATCGGTAGGACCTTGGCCGCAGTTATAGAAACGTATCAAAAAGAAGACGGGACTATAGACTTCCCGGAAGCTTTGAAAAAATATCTCTGATTTTTTCTTCGAAAAAGTATCAGGTTTTTCTCTAAAAGACAGATAGTTAGAGTATGGCTTCTAAAATCCATACTCTATCTTCTTTTTCTATCAAGATCATTTCCGTCTTACTTTATTATTTCATATTTGCTGGATTTTCAGTATCCGGCGCGGAAGACTCCTCTTCAAAAGGAAAGGTTTCTCCTTTAAAAGGAGAGATTAACACTTCTTTAAACGAGTTCGGGATCAGTCTTTCGGAAGATGGTAATACTCTTTATTATTATTCCAAACGTAGGAATTCCAATTACTCGGATCTGTACAAATCTGTAAAAACAAAAGATGGCTGGAGTTCGGGTGTAGAAGTTTCCGAATTAAATTCTCAATTCGACGATCAAAGTCCTTTCGTTATAGAAAATGAGAAGGCGATCATCTTCTCTTCTAATCGAGACGGAAGTATAGAATTCAAATTAGGCAACGGCAAGATAGGAGTCTCAAGAGATCTTTACTTCGCCACTTTGAAAGATGGGGCTTGGGACAAAGCCACTAGACTTCCTCAAGAAGTAAACACTCCTGCAATCGAAGAGAATCCTTTTTTAGCGGGAAGTTATTTATTCTTCACTCGCTATCCATTCGGAAAAGTTGCCGAGTCTGATATTTATATTTCAGAATATAAGGACGGCTCTTGGAGAAAAGCGATCCGTATGGAAAGCCCTGTAAATACGGAACATGCCGAGATAGCTGCCACTTTGAGTAGAGATAGTAAGTATCTGTATTTTTCTTCCAATCGTCCGGGCGGTTACGGTGGATTAGATATTTATAAAGTAGAGATCAAGGAAGACGGGACCTTCTCCCCTGCAGTTAACCTTGGACCGGTCATCAATTCCCCCGGCGACGAAGCATTCTATACTGAAACTCCTGACGGTAAAAATGCATACTTTTGCAGGTTGGAAAAAGAAGGTGGGAATTACGATATCTACGAATTTTCAGTGAATGAATGGGAAGAATTGAAGAAGAATAAAAAGATCTCCTTGGAATCCATTCATTTTAGGACCGGCTCTTTCGAGATCGAAGAAGAGTCTTTTGAAATTTTAGATAGATTGGTTGCCTTCTTAAATGAAAACCCTTCCATAAAACTGAAAATCACAGGCCATACTGATTTACATGGAGATCCGAACGACAATTTGGAATTAAGCCGAAATCGGGCCGGGGCAGTTAAGGACTATTTGGTCAAAAAAGGAATTTCTACGGGTAGATTTTCCACGGATGGAAAGGGAAGTAAGGAACCGATTTATCCAGAAAAAAACCCGGAAACGGACCGTAAAAATCGAAGGACTGAATTTCAAATTTTAGAATAGACTAAAAACTCCTTTAACAACCGGAAGATGCCGATAACTTAGGTATCATGAAAATGCGGAAGCAGTTTCAGTCGGCATTCCTTTCGGTTTTTGTCCTTTTTATCTCTCTAGACTTATACTCTCAAACCAAAGCTATGCCTTCCAGATTGGACTTAGTCCTTTCTAAAAAGGAGTTAGTGGTCGGGGTCAATCGAGTTTACGAACCTTTTTATATCCAAGATCCTAAAGACAGTTTTCCGGGTTTCGATATGGAACTTGCGAAACTATATGCGGATTATTTAGGAGTCGCGCTCAAAGTAAAACCTCTCAAAACTTTCCGCCAATTTTCTGATGAGATTGCGGCCGGTACGATAGACATTGCGATGGCTGGAATGTCCACGGATCTAAGCCGTGGAAAAACAGTGACCTTCTCAGATCCGTATCTACTTACGACTCCTGCAGGTCTTGTTAATAAACGTTCTCTTCCTCCCGAACCCGAAGGTAGTATTGTAACTACTAGAACTTTTAAATCTCTGGAAGACTTGGCCGTTTTAAACGCGCTTTCTTTTTCCGTTCGTTCCAATACTACAAATCATAATTATCTTTTGAGAAGGTTCGGTAAGAACCAAATTTACAGTTACCTTTCGGATTCTATCGCAATAGATGCATTAACAAAAGGGAATGTGATTTGTTATGTTGCGGACAGTTTGTATATTCTATCCATGCTGCAAAGACAACCTAGCCTGAAAGCGAACTATGTAGCGCTTATAAATCCTGTCATGGACGAATATATCAGCGCTGCATTACCTTTGAACGATCTAGTCTTTGCGGATAATTTTAATTTTTTCATCAAAGAATTAAAAAGAACAGGTGTGATAGAAGGTCTTCGCGCTAAATATTTTTTAGCAAGCGGTTGGGTAAAATAATTCGTGTTGGACTCTCCGTTTCAAAAGATCCGAATTCTCGCCCTAGTAATATTTATCTTTGCAGGCGTTTCCGTTTCCGCTCAGGAAGTGGAGGAAAAAACAAAGATAGATTTCCAAGGAAACTACAGGGTCCGCGGTTTTAATTTAGGAAGAGATATTTATACTTCCAGACAGACTCCCGTAACTCCTTATAATCGTTCCGCTTTTTTACAACAGTATAACCAAGACACTCTCACTAAGTACCAAAACGAGTTATCCGCAAGAGAGAAAGGTAATGCTAGCACTCTCAGTCCTCAGAAGGAAGATACGACTTATTACGATACAAGGATGACCTTGAATATGAACTTCTCCACTTCGAAATATTTCGAGGCGTTGGTAGGTGTTCAAATAGGTGATATTATCTTCGGCGGAAGAGGAGTTAATCAGAGCTCAAACGTAGGACCCGGGCAAGGTGGAGAAGCTAGCTTCAGTTCCGCAGTGAATATGCAGACGAACTTTCTTTATCTTAACTTTAAATTACCCGAGAGAAGTTTTACTGCAAGAGTCGGTCTGCAACTTTTCACTTCCGCACAAGGTAGAGTTGTTTTTGTACCTGGAACAGGTGTAAACTTAACCAAAGATATCAGAGATTGGAATACAACGGTAGAAGGTGGATGGTTCGTCGCAAAACAAAACAATCTTACCGACTTGGATAAGAATACATTTGCGGATAAAAATTACCAAGGTTCTAACGTTTACTTTTATAAGATTAAAACTAGTTTCTTTAATAACGCAAAACACGAGTTGTACAGCTTTTATTTGGATGATAATTTAAGACAAGTTCAGGATGTGACTGGTGTATATGGTTTGGTTTCTAGGACAAGCGACGCGAGCCAGTTATTCTGGCACGGACTATTCAATGAATTTAATTTTTCCGATTTTACATTAACAGTTCATGGGATCTATAATCATGGAACTGTTAAATCTTTGAATCCGTATCGAGATGCTGACGGTAACGAGATCCAACAGAAGTATGACCGTTATAAGATCAAAGGTGGATTCTTTGATATGCAGTTGTCTTATAGATACGATGAATCTATAAGAGTTACCGCAATGGGTTCAGGTTCTACCGGAAGACCCGGTTATGAAAAAGATGGGACCAGATCTAACTTGCATGGGAATGGTTATCGAACTTTGTTCCCAGGATACTCACTTTCCAACATCGCGAACGACTTTACGGGAGGTTATGCATTATTCTCCGGTAGAGATATGAGCGGTTTGTATGAGTATGGGATCTTTACGGATATAGTCTTATCTGGTCCTTTGGTTTTAACTCTAGGCTATTATAGATTGTACGGAACCAAGTCTCCTTTGATAGACAATAATCGTTTTTACAATGAGGAGAACTTCTACCATACCTCCGCATACTTCGGTCAGGAATATAACCTGAACTTAAGATGGAGTGCATTCAGGGATATGCAGATACTTTTACGTTCAGGTTATTTTATAGCAGGCAATGGTTTGAAAGCTTATTTAGATACGACTCAAGGAACAATCCTAAGAGAATTGTTCGTCACTGCAGAACATAGATTCTAAAGTTTGAGCCTGGAGCGGATCGCTCTTCCTAAAGTGTATTGGTCCGCAAGTTCTATGGAACCACCCACAGTAATACCGTAAGCGATCCTGGTAACGGATACATTAAAATTCTTTAATTGATGATTTAGATAATCCGCGGTTGCATCCCCTTCTAATGTAGGGTTTGTAGCGACTAAAACTTCCTTTAGATCTTCCGGTTCTATTCTGCTTAAAAGTTCTCTGATACGAAGATCTTGCGGTCCTACACCTTCTAATGGAGAGATCACGCCGTTGAGCACATGATATCTTCCTTTGAACTCGCCAGTGTTTTCTATAAAGAATACATCTTCAGGTTGTTCTACTACGCAGACTGTATGGCTGTCTCTTTTTTCGGAGAGGCAAAGATCACAGATCTCTTCTTCCGAGTAGGAACCGCATCTGGAACAAAAACGGATCCTTCCTTTTACTTCTGATAAACTTTGGATAAACCCGTTGAAAACTGCAGGGTCCTGTCTTAATAAATGAAAACTGATACGATAAGCACTTTTTCTTCCGATCCCGGGAAGAGAAGAAAGTGCATTTACCATTCCTTCGATTAAATGTTCAGCCAAGGTTACCGCCGAATAATTTAGAAATTTCGGATAGATCCAATCCGCCTGTAATCGATTTTAATTCGTACTCTGCGGCTTGTTTTGCTTTTTGGATGGCATCGTTTGTTGCTGCCATGACTAGATCTTCTAACATTTTATTATCTTCCGAATCGAATAGTGCGCGGTTGATCTTTACGTCTACGATTGCTCCGTCTCCGGTAGATGTGACTTGTACCATGCCTGCACCCGCGTCACCCATAACTCTAAGGTTGGAGATCCTCTTTTTGATCTCTTCCATCTTGCCGCGCATTTCTCCCATTTTGGAAAAAATTTCGGATGCGTTCTTTAGATTTTCAAACATGGCTTATACCTAGGATCCCAGCTTGGGCACTTTGGAAGGATCTATATCCGTTCCTAAAAATTCGTTTTTGAAAGATTTTTCCCATTCTGCATCTTCAGAGGAAACACCTTTAGCCAAATCTTCCAGGGAAGAAAGTGGTCCTGATTTTTGTTCCTGAGGACTTTCTTTCTTCTCATTAGACACAACTGGAGCAGGGGTCGGAACAGGAGTTTGTACTTCTTTAGGTGGAGTAGGAGCTTGTTTTTTAGGAGTTTCGAATGCAACGGATGCTGTAACGGAATCCTGATCTTGGATCATTAATATGAGATGATTGATCCTGTCTACAAGTCCTGCAAGACTAGGTTTTGTTAGATCTTCCGTAAGTTTTTTGATCTGTATCTCGATGAAAATTTTGATCTCAAAAGAGTTTCTCAAACGAAGAGTTTTCACTTTTTCGAATAATTCAAAAAGACGGAAAGAAAGTTTGTTCAATGCGATCGGATCTACGGATTCGAAATCCTTTCTCATCTTGATCAGATCTTCTCTAGGATAATTAACAGATTCGGAATCTGCCGCAGAGTCTTTTACTAAACATAATGTATGAGTAAACTCTATCGAATCCCAAAGGAATTTGTATATATCCTGACCTTCTTGGTATAAGTTCTCGATGATCTGTAATGACTTAGAAGAATTTTCGGCATCTACCAGGCTTTTGATAAAATCGGATAAAAAATCAATCCCGTGATAACCGATCATTTTTCGGATCTCGGAACCTAAGAGTCGATTGTCTGTGAACACAAGAGCCTGCTCCATAAAGGAAAGCATGTCTCTCACAGAACCGTCACCCTTCTTCGCTATCCAAAACAAACCTTCTGAATCATACTTTGTGTTTTCTTCCTTACATAAATTCTCCGCGTAATCTTGGAGAACGGATAAAGGAACTTTTTTGAAGATAAAATCTTGGCAGCGGGATAGAATTGTCTCAGGAATTTTATGATATTCTGTAGTAGCTAAAACGAAAACCACATGAGCCGGAGGTTCTTCCAAAGTTTTTAAAAGTGCGTTGAAGGATTGATCGGTAAGCATGTGCACCTCATCTATGATGTACACCTTATACTTACCACCCATCGGAGTGAACTTTACGTTATCTCTAAGTTCTCTGATGTTCTCTATACCACGGTTACTCGCAGCATCTATCTCTAGAACATCTCCCGAAATTCCTTTGGTGATCTCTTGGCAGGAATCACACTGATTGCATGGTTCGTTATCGATCGGATTTTGGCAGTTCAGTCTTTTTGCAAAAATCCTTGCGATTGTAGTTTTTCCAACACCTCGAGGTCCGAAAAAAATATATGCATGACCTATCTTACCGGACTTAACCGCGTTTTGTAATGCGCCGATCGCAAGATTCTGATGGATTACGTCTTGAAATCTTTGGGGGCGATATTTGCGGGAGAGAACTTCGTGATTTCCGGCCATAGGATTGTTATTTTACCAGATAGCATGGGGTAAGAAAGGAGGAAAAGCCTAAAAGTCCGTCTAATTTCTCTTATCTTTGAAGAAAGTTTTGAATAACTCTGTGGTCGTTTTTGACTTAATTAGTACAAGTTCTGGAAAAAAATTTCTGCTATAGATCGTTTCTAAAGGAAGAGATGAGATCCCTTCTCCCAATTTTGCAGGAACCAGATATGCTACTTTAGGGATTCTAGAAAGAAGAATAGAACCTCCACACATCAAACAAGGCTCTAAAGTTGTAATCAGAATACAATCATGGAGATATCTTTCCTTGCAGATCCGTTTTGCTTCTGAAATCGCTAGAACTTCGCTATGTAAGGAAGAATCTTCTGAAATTTCCACCGAGTTGAAAGCTTCACAGACAAGATTTCCGTTTTTGTAAATTTGCGTGAAACTAGGGATCTCTTCCGAATTTTGAGTTCGAATTTCCGCAAATCGGTCTAAAAAAACCTTAAGTAATGGCTCTATAATTTCTTGGCTCATTTTCGGTTTCTATTTCCGTTTCTCTTTTAAATTCTTCTTGCTCTTAGCGTATGTAAATGGTTTTTTCTAGCGCATGATTCTTTCGGCCAAATTGATGAGACCGGCCGGTTCTTCCGCAAAGTCTAACACTCTACTTGTACGTTTAAATTCTCCTACGGGACCAGTTGCTACTCAAAGGCAGCCTTTAGTTTTAGGCCTGGCTTTGGACAGAAGTTGGTCCATGAAGGGAAGTAAAATGGATTCTGTGATCCAGGCTTCTTCTTCCCTGGTCAATTGGTTGACCCGTCGTGATTTTTTAACGGCAGTTGCTTACGCAGAAGACGTTCAGGTCATCCAACCTCTAGTTCCTCTGGCCGAAAAAAATTCAGTCATTCACAGATTGAATTCTATCCAAGTGGGTACTTCTACCAACCTAAGCGGTGGATGGCTTCATGTTCTCAGGACCTTGGAATTACATCCGATTGCAGACGGTTATAAACGTGTTATTCTTCTTACCGATGGAAATCCAACATTAGGGATCAAGGATCCAGTTCAGTTGATCCAGATTGCGGCTGATGCTTATAAAAAAGGGATCAGTACTACTGTGATCGGCTTTGGTAACGACTTCAACGAAATACTTCTAAAAGAGATCGCAGAATCCGGTGGAGGAAATTTCTATTATGTGGAAACTCCGGAAGAGACAGGCGATATATTCTTCAAAGAGTTTGGGGACATCGGGACCTTATACGCTCAATCCATAGAACTGAAAGTGGATTTTCCGAAAGGAATGGATTATCTGGACTTAGTTTCAGAAGTTTCTTCTTACCAAGAACCTGATCCGGAAGAGACAGGACGTACTAAAACTCTAGTGTTAGAAGTCGGGGACATGAGAGCGGACGATGTAAAAAGTCTAGTAGTCCAGCTTCGCCCAACCAAAAAAGATACACCTGCAAATATTAATATTTCTGCAAGTTATTACGAACTGACAGACGGTGCTAAGTTAGAGCAAAAAAGTATAGATATTCCTTTGGATTGGAACGACGATTCTGCCAAGGAAGATGCGGACGTAGTTGTAGAGGCTACAATCGCAAAAACCGGAAAGGGCCTACGAAAAGCCGGAACACTTTTGAAAGAAGGTTATACCGAAGAGTCCATCGCACTTTTAAATGATCTGATCAAAGAAATTAACGAGAAGGAAGAACTAGCCCCTGAAGTTCTGCAAACTCTCGGCTTTAGAGTAAGTTCTTTAAAAAATAGGATCTTGGAAAATTCTCCTACTGCTGCAAAACATTTGGTAGCTTCCGCTTCCGAACTTCAGTACGGAGCAATGGAAAATTTCCCGGACGATGGAGTAGAATACCACGATCAGATCTACGCATATCGTACGAATGAAGACATAGATCTTTATAGATGTCCTGAGATCAAAACAGCAATCCAAGAAAAAATGAAAGAAGGTTACAGATATATCGTATTCAATCTTGCCAAATCTTCTTATATAGATTCTTCTGCGATCGGTATGTTGATACAGGTCGCAGGTTGGCTCAGAAAAAGAGGCGGGGAATTGATCGTAAGTAATCTAAGATCTTCCGTTAAAAAAGTATTCTCGATTACTCGATTAGAATCTCATATTCGTGCTTCTGAAACGGAAGAAGAGGCCCAAAGTTTATTAAAGGCCTGGATAGAAAGTAAGGCGGTTTAGCTTAAAGAGCTTTCCGCCGCGAGTATTGCGTCTTTTACTTCCGAGTATAATCCAACAGGAATAGCGATCCCTTTTTGGGTAGGTTTGTATTCACCTTCGCTGTCTGTGTACCAAACTCTTAAGTTCAGATATTTATTTCCTTTAAATTCTGAAATTTCGACTCGGATGATCTCACCTTTGCCTTTATCTATATCTCGGATTACGCTCATAGTTT
This sequence comes from Leptospira dzoumogneensis, assembly GCF_004770895.1. Lineage (NCBI taxonomy): Bacteria > Pseudomonadati > Spirochaetota > Leptospiria > Leptospirales > Leptospiraceae > Leptospira > Leptospira dzoumogneensis. Next base: position 543,150 of record NZ_RQHS01000019.1, read on the forward strand.
TCCCTTCCTGACGGCAAAAGACTAAATCCCCGGTTTTGGATTTCCAGTCGTTTTCCATAAAAAAAGGCCCCCAGTTGGGAGCCTTTTACTTAGAAAAATTTTAGAAAATCGATCAGTAGGTTTCCACGAATAATTGGTGGGCGCCTTCCAGATGATGTTTGTATTCTTCGTAAGTTCCGGAGTTTCCGTCGATCTTTTGGATCTCTTCGATCACTCCTTTTTCCATTCCTTTCGGACCACCGCAGATATAGAAACGTCCGCCGGAAGAGAGAACTTTTTTCACTTCTGCTTCTAACATTCTTACTCTGTGAGAGATATACATTCTTCCGCCGTCGAAAGGATTGTTCTCTTCTCTGGAGATTGCAGTTACTAATTTGAAATTAGGGAACTTCTTCTCTAATCCTCTTAGATAGTCCATCATTACTAACTCGTCAGAGTAAGGCGCTCCGTATACGAGAGTTACATTACCGGTGAAGTTGATCAGTTTATGTTCAAGAAGTTCTTCGCTCATTCCAACAAATGGAGCAATACCGGTTCCGGTCGCGAGGAACATGATGTCTCCGGAAAAGTCAGTGTTTGGAAGAAGGAATTTTTTTCCGGAAGGTCCGGTCATTACTACTTCGTCACCTTCTTTCAGATCACAAACGTAGTTAGAGCAAACTCCTTTGAATTGAATGTTTCCATCCGCATCGTAAACATTATCTCTTTTGATAATGAATTCGATCGTATCTTCTTTCATTCCGAAAGAGTAACTAGGGGAAGCGATTGAATATAGACGAACTGTATAAGCTGCGTCCGCTAGCCCTTTTGCTTTTTTTTCAGGATCTTCGCCAGGAGGAATGATACCGCCTGATTGTCCTATCAGATAAGGATACTGGCTATGATCGATAGCTATAGTAATTCTATGAATTAAGGACTCGCCTTCTTTTTTAGGTCTTTTACCTTTTCCAGTTTCTGGAGTAAGAAGAACATTACTGATAACCTTAGCTTTCAGCGGGTTTGATTTTTTGAATATATTGATTTGCGGCTCTCTAACGGGCTTCATAGGCGGGCTGGATCCTGGTGTCGATTTCTAATGTATTACAGATTTTTTTCGGAAGCTAATTCGTCAAACGGGATATTTATAGTCCGTTCCGAAGCATATGTTAATCGATTCATATAAAATCGCGGGCTTCAATAGCTGACAGGCTCTTATCTAAGAGGAAGGGCTATTCTTCCGTATTATGTCTTTTTTATCTTTAATCCTTAGATAAGCACCGTTCATAGATGTTCATCGGTTTATATGAGTGTCATATTGAAATTTGGGATAGATCCGAATTCGATCCGCGAATACGTTGGCAGATACTAAAAGCTAGAAAAGAGGGTCTTAATGGCTAGATATACCTTGGAAGAACTGGCTTCCAAAATTTCCGGAGCAAAAATAGAAAATTGCGCGGACCCCAAAAAAGTTCAGGTGGAATCTGTTTCTCCGGTGAACCCGGGAGTTACGAACAGCATTAGTTTTCTCGCAAATAAAAAGATGTTAAACGAGGCGAAGAAGACTGCATCAAGTATTGTACTAACTACTTCCGAGTTTGCAAAAGAATTAGAAGTGCCTTGTCTCGTCGTGGATAAACCTGATTTGATACTCGCTCAGGTTTTGGATCTGATCTATCCTCCTCATCAATTCGAAAACAAAGTAGAAGAGAACGCATACGTTCATCCTAAAGCAAAGATCGGTAAAAATTGTTATATAGGAAATTTTGCTTCCGTTGCAGAAGATGCAGAGATTGGAGATAATGTAATCTTGGAAGACGGAGTTCGGATCGGAAGAGGAGCAAAAGTCGGAGAAGGTTCACATATAGGACCGAATAACGTGATCCATCATGGAGTCATCCTAGGAAAAAGATTCAGATCTTTCGGGAATTGTACCGTGGGTGGAGACGGATTCAGATTTGTATTCGCAAACGGTAAGCATAATAAGATCCCTCAGGTCGGAACTGTGATCGTGGGAGACGATGTGGAAATGGGTTCCAATAGCGCGATCGACAGAGGCGGTTTGGAAAACACGATCATCGGAGATGGATGTAAATTCGATAACCTAGTTCATATCGGTCATAACTGTGTATTAGGAAAAAATGTTGTAATCGCTGGTTACACAGGTATTGCGGGGTCCACTACAATCGGAGATAACGTTACTATCGGCGGTGGTTGCGGAGTTGCGGACCATATCGGCATTCCAAGCGGGACCATCGTGGGTGGAGGAACTTCTGTCAGAAACACTCTTTCCAAGCCGGATATTTATGTGGGCTGGGATTATGGACTGACTTTCCCTGAGTTCCAAAAACTCAGAGTGAATATCAAAAATGTGGTGAATTTCCAAAAATGGGCCAGAAGAATCAAGGCTCTTGAATCTAAATTAGGAATCAGCTCCGAGGAATAAGTCGTTAATTGAACAGGGCCTGCCAACATTCTTCATTTAGAATGGCCTAAAACGAGGATTTACGCAGAATTCAAAATCTTCCCGAATTATGTCCAATAGGCTTGACATGCTTCGGAGAAGGTTCAATTCTTCGCCTTATCCCAATTCCGGAGGCTAGCCTTGAATACCCGACCCAATACTGAGGTCTTGGACCATATTCCAAACTCCCAGATTTCCGGGCGGGACTTTCCTCAAATAAATAGATTAGGAAAGTTGTTGGATTCATACGCGGATAATTTGCTGGAACCACATTCTTCAAAAGTGGTGCTTATCAGCGAGTTAAAGTATTTTCGCAGTTAAACAAAAAACAAATCTTTGATAAGACCCGAATTCTCGGGTCCATCATTCCTTCTTCTTATCATATCAGTAAAGAATATTAAGATTCCTTAATTCTATGGGTCTTTCCTAAGAAGAATAGACAAGCCAAAGACATTACACCGGACATAGACATCACTGTGATCATCGGATAAGCGCTTCCGTCATGAAGAAGGCTGACTGCCGCAGTAGAAACCGCACCGAATACCATCTGCAATGCACCCATCAAAGCGGACGCGCTTCCCGCATTCTTAGAAAAAGGAGCCATAGCAAGTGCGGAAGCGTTCGGAACTATCAACCCGAACGCACTTACTAAGAAGAAGATCAAAACAAGCATAGGAATAAATCCTAAACCTAAAACTTCGAAAATCACAAGAAGTGAACATAGTACAAGATAAGAATATCCGACATACTTAACGATGGTCGCAGCTTCCAATTTTTTGAGAAGAATACGATTGATCTGGCTGGAAAGTATCAGACCGAAAGCGTTAAATCCGAAAAGGTAGCTGTACTCTGTTTGAGAGAGTCCATTCAAAACCATAAACACGAATGGTGAGCCCGCAATATAAGCAAACATCACGGATGCGGAAAATCCGGAGCTAAGCACGTATGTTTTGAAGATCGGATTTGAAAATACTTCGATATATTCTTTGATCACCGGAGCTATCTTAAGGGAGATAGAAGAGTCCCCACCTTTTGTATCTTGGAAAACCAATACTGATCCAAAAAGCATCAAAGCGGAAATTCCTGTTAAAGTAAAAAAGATCCAGTTCCAGCTAGCAAACTGAAGAAGAAGTCCTCCCACAGTAGGAGCAAGTATAGGTGCGATTCCCATCACTAATATGATCTGAGAAAAAACCTTGGCTCCTTCATGAGGAGAGAACACATCTCTTACGACTGCTCTTGGGATTACCATTCCGGCACAAGCACCCAAAGATTGTAAAAAGCGGAAAAATATTAACGAATTCACTGAATTCGAGAACCCGCAAGCTAGGGAACTTACTATGTATAGTGTAAGACCTACGAGTAAAGGGACCTTGCGGCCGAAACGATCTACGATTGGTCCGTAAAATAATTGTCCGAAAGAAATTCCAAAAAAGAAACTAGTTAACGTTAGTTGCACATCTGAGATAGGAGTTCCAAGATCTTTTGCGATCTCATTCATACCTGGAAGGTACATATCGATCGAGAAAGGTGCAATTGCTGTCAATGCCCCAAGTATTAGGATTAAAGTGCCGTTAGATTTGCTCACTCTCCTAGAATCGAAAGCGAATACTAGAGGTCTATTCTTCTAATTCTTTTCTTAGAATTTTCTTATCGAACTTACCTACGCTGGTTTTTGGGATCGCAGAAACCGACCGAATATCATCTAGCTTTGGTAATTGCCAGTGAGCAAAATTATCTTTGAGTCGATCATGTATCTTTTTAGGATCCACTTCTTTACCTTCTACCGGAACTACGAATATAACCGGGGCCTCGTCTCTGACAGGATCCTTTCTTCCTACAACTGCGGCTTCTAAAACATCCGGATCTGCCATGACTAGATTTTCCATATCAACAGAGGAGATCCATTCCCCCCTGGTTTTGATCAGATCCTTTTTACGATCTGTGATCTGCATGTAACCGAATTCATCCAAGACCACGACGTCGCCGGTACGGAACCAACCGTCGGAGGTAAAAGATTCGGAAGATTCTCCACTTTTATAAGAAGCGGCAATCCAAGGTCCTCTCACCAAAAGTTCACCGGGAGTTTTTCCATCTTTAGGAACATCTTTACCGTTATCATCGATTGCGCGGATCTCTACACCTGGAACAGGAACACCTTGTTTTGCTCTATAAGAATATCTTTGATTATCATCCCAGTTTTTCATAACACCGCGAAGATGAGAAACGGTTCCGACTGGCGAAGTTTCGGTCATTCCCCAAGCATGAAGAATGGAGATCCCGAAATCTTTTTCAAAACCTTCGATCAGACCTCTAGGCGCGGCAGAACCACCGACAACCATGGTGTGAAGTTTTAGATTATATTTAGTTTTCTTTAAGTGTTGGTACAGAACATTCCAAACTGTAGGAACTCCTGCAGTCAGAGTAACTTCTTCCGATTCTAATAACTCTGCAAGAGAAGCGCCTAAAAGATGTTTTCCCGGAAATACTAATTTGCATCCGGTCATCACTGAAGCGAATGGAATTCCCCACGAATTTACATGGAACATTGGGACCACTGGAAGAACAGTTTCAGATTCTCTTATACACAAAGCGTCTCCCATGCAGATGGACATAGAATGTAAATAAGTGGATCTATGAGAATAGACTACACCTTTTGGATTTCCAGTTGTTCCGGAAGTATAACAGATACCCGCTGCTTCGAACTCATCTATAGGTTCGAAGTTTTCTACATCGTCTCCAGTTTTCAAAAAATCTTCGTACGAAATCGCATTTGGAAGATTTGGAAAAGGAACATTCTCTTTATCATCTATGATAATAAATTTTTGTACACCGTGGATTTGGCTTAGATTCTTTTCGATAGAAGGAGCTAAAGATTTATCCACAAATATAAATTTGTCCTTAGCTTCGTTGATGATATAAGTAAGTTGTTCCGGAAATAACCGGATATTGATTGTATGAAGAACCGCTCGAATACTTGGGATCGCAAAATACAATTCCAAGTGAACGGAATGATTTAAACAAAAAGTGGCGATTGCTTCTCCGGGTTTTACACCGGCTTTTCGCAATGCGTTCATTAAACGAATCGTTCTTTTATAAAATTCTCCGTAAGTTAATCTTTGGATGGAATTATCATGCCATTTAGTTACGATCTCTTTATGAGGATGAACCTCTTTTGCTCTTTTTAAAATGGAAGGCAAAACCAATGGATAGTCCATCATTGTGGAACGCATAAACTTCTCCGCATAAATTGTCGGGCCAAGATTATTGCACCGAATCAGTTGAGGTCAAGAAGAATCGAAAGAATTCGAAATTGTTTTATCTCAAAACGGATTACTAAGTACTGAACTCCTGTGTTGGAGTTCCTACATTCGAGATTTTAAACGAACGAAAGATCTAAGCTGAGTTAGTCGAACGCTACTTACAATAACCGGCCATTGTAAATCCCAACTCATAAGCGGTAAAAATTTGGATATTTGCGGCCCAAGCAAGTTTAGGATCCGCATCTTTTAAATCGGTAGTTGCGATTGTAAGCGGGGTAAGTATTTTTTGAGTGAATTCACAAGGAGAAATAGGGATACCTTGGTCCCCTTTCATATATTTTCCAAGAGAGAAGAAAAGAAAGTTCCTTATAATCTGAGACTTGCCCTGAACTGCGTTAGCGAATTTAAGATAAGAACCCAAATTGGTTTCAAGCTCTTGTCTGGTCTTTAGGTCCAATGGATTTTTTTTAAGCTTAGTAGAAGTAGCCAGAAACTTTTTTTCAAGATCCAAGCGGATCCTTTCCGCGCAAAAGAATTCGGTTCCTTCTTTCGCATGTAAGGTCTCGTATTTTATCCTATAATATTCGGGTTTTCCGTCTTTGTTTAAGTGGAAATGTTTTCCTTCTCCTGCTTCCGGAACATACACGATCTGTCCGGTTAAGTAAGTTTCTCGGATATTCTGTTCGGATATTTTATATAAAGTATCCAACATGATCTGTTCATTTTCATTAGAAGCTGTTTTTTCAGAAGAGAGGAACTGGATGCAGGCCTTGTTAATATCCGGATGATCCGTATAGACCTGCTGCATTCTTTGGGCAGAACCTACACAGGAAATTAATAAGATAGAACTAAGACTTAGAATGGCTTTCATCTGAGCTAATAGATCGGGCAATCGGATGTGTAATCCATCCTTTTTTATTATATGTATATGCGGATTAAAGATAGGTTTTAGGATAATCCTTGACATATTGCTATACCATACAGGGTATACGTTATGGAATTAGATGAAATAAGAAAACAACTCACCCATAGACTGCATAGGATTAAAGGTCAATTGGACGCGCTTGAAAAAAGTTTGCATAATAAGGATGAAGATTGTGAAAAAACATTAATTCTACTCAAAGCTTCCAGCCAGGCTCTTAAAAAATTTGGAGAAGCTTATGTTCAGGAATACATGGATAGATGTTTCTCTGAAAAAAAATCCTCCGCTTCTATTCAGAAAAACCTGAAAAAAGCAATTAAAGCCGCGTTCTCCTTATAATCTCCCTTTTTCACCCCTATTCGCCTTTTTGCGTTCGGAATCAGTTTTGAACGCAAAATTTATTTCGCCTCGGTTTTTTGTTGACTAATCATATACCCCCACGGGTATATGGAGTTATTGCATACCTAGGGGGGTATATGATATGGAGAATACAAATAATCAAAGCTGGTATTTGGAAAGGGTCTTATTCCTGATTGCAGGGTCGTTCTCTTTGATCGGTTTGTTTATCGCGAACTTTTTTAGTCCTTGGGGGCTTCTTCTGAACCTCTTGGTCGGGGTCAATATGGTCCTTTTTTCCTCGGTAGGCTTTTGTCCGATGGCCTTCATTCTTACTAGGCTGGGCGTTCCTAAAAAATGCGGATCGGATAAATAAATCCAATGAGATATAGATCCGCTCTATCGTTGATACTGGGTGGGGTATTCTTTCTGATACCTCTTACAAGTCACGCTTCCGATCCTAGTATGGATTTTTTCTCCGTATGGGAAAAGGTGGCCGGAAATTCCCCTTCTTTACAAACGAAAAGTTTGGAAATAGAAGCTGCGAAATCCGCAAGCGCTAGAGCGGGTTTGCATTGGTTTCCTAAATTGTATACGGATGTTCGTACTTATCAAACGAACGATCCAATCCTAAATTTTACCGGAAAACTGGGGCAAAGATCCGCAACTCAATCCGACTTTTCTACGGCGAGTAATCGATCTAATCTTTCCAATTTTTTGGATTCAAATAACCAGCTTTATCAAAATATAAATCCGAATTCGGCGAATATTTTTGCGAAAGACACCTTAAATCATCCGGGTAGTAATATATATTCCCGCGGGACCTTGGGCCTTGAGTTCCCGGTATATGAAGGAGGTTCCGGCCAAGCTTTTAAGGAAATTAAGGATAAAGAACTTCAATCGTATGTTCTAGAATCGGAGTATTTTAGAAAAACTTTATATATTCAAACTGCTGTTTCTTTCCATTCTTTCTTAGTGTTTTCCGGCGGAGTTAAGGAGAGGGAGAAAATACTCCGTCAATTGGATTTCTTCGTGAACGCGTATAGATTAGATACGGCTGGGAATCCGATCGGTCATTCCGGTTCCCTCGCGTTAAGATCCGTTCAACTTAGGGTTTCTTCCGAGATAAAGGAGAAGGAACTATATCGAAAAGAATCCTTAGAATCGATCCGGATACTTTCGGGAGGTTTGCTGGAAGATCTTAGACCGGCGGAAACTTCTTCATCACGTTTTTATGAAGAAGTTCTACCTTTACCATCTTCTTCGTCCGAGAGACATACCGCGATCTCTAAAATTCTGGAATCTCATTCAAACATATCCAAACAAAAGGTAACAATGGAGAATTCTAAATTTCTGCCTAAGGTAGGAGTTTATGCGGAAGCATACGGATACAACGGGGATAGGAACTTCGCAAATTCTTATAATGCCGGAGTTTTTCTACAAATGAATCTGCTTAATCCTACTGATATAGGTTCAAAAAAAGAAGCAATGATCCAAGCGGAAGCGGCAGAAACAAAAGCCAAAGAAGCAAGATTGAAAGAAAACTCCGAGTTCAAGATCCTTTTAGAAAAGGAAAGAGTATTGTCTGAAAATAGAAAAGATTCCGAACAATCCTACCGGATACAATATGAACAACTTCTTCTTTCTCAAACATTATTCAAAAGAGGAAATATTCCCGCCTCAAGTTTGGCGGAAAGTTTCTCAAGAACCTCCGACGCCTTATCCAGGAAAGAGTTTATGGATTTGGAATATTTAAGAACGAGAGCTCAGCTCATCCTTTATTCCGAGGAAAACAATGAAGGAAAATAATAAACAAACACAGACCGAAGGTTTCGCAGGAATACTAGCGGGAAAATTTATCGGTTCGAAACTGACTCCTATTTTTGCAATAGTGAGCATCCTTGCGGGAATTTTATCAGTATATCTAACTCCGAAAGAAGAAGAGCCTCAGATCTCAGTTCCTATGGTGGATATCTCGTTCTTTTCTCCTCAATATTCGGCGAACGAGATGGAAAGAAAAATTACTGAACCGGTGGAAAGATCCGTATGGGGTTTGGAAGGAGTCGAATATGTTTATTCCGCAACCAGAGATCATCAATCTTTGATCACTGTCCGATTTAAGGTGGGAGAACCTTTAGAGCCTTCTTTAGTCAAGATCCATCATAAAATTTTAGAGATCAAAAACCAACTTCCTCCGAATACTTCTGATCCATCGGTAAATTCTTATACGATTGATGATGTTCCTTTTTTAGCCCTTACTTTCAGTTCTACTGATACGGACGATTATTCTCTTCGTAATTTGGTATCTCCTTTGGCTAGAGAATTATCTTCTACTCCCGATCTTTCCAAAGTGGAATTATTGGGAGGAAGAAAAAGATCGGTTCGAGTAATCGCAAATCCGCAACGAATGAAAGAGTTCGGTATAGATTTTATCCAAATGGCCGAAAGTCTTCAGGCAAATTCTTCCGATTTTCCGGCGGGGAAAAACTGGGGAATAAAAAACGTCTACGATATAGAGATCGGTTCCTCGATCCGAAATACGGATGATCTGAAAAAGATCCCTATTAAACAAAGCTGGGGAAGAGTCGTTAAGCTGGGGGATATAGCTCAGGTATACGAAGGACCTCAGGAGAGAAGCAGACAATCTTTCTTCTTTCAAAAAGAAAACCCTGAAATAGGAGAGAATGCTGTTACGATCGTATTTTCAAAAAGAAAGGGAACTAACGTAGAAGAATTATCTAGGATCATCCGAGAACGTGCAGACGAATTTAGAAAAGATCTTCCGAGCGGAATTAAACTCAGTGTGATCCGCGACTATGGAAAAACGGCAGGAATAAAATCAAAGGAACTGATAGAACATCTTCTTATTGCGACTATTTCCGTTTCCGTTTTGATCGCTTTATGGATGGGGATCCGAGCTTCCTTCGTAGTATTCGTAGCGATCCCGGTCACTTTAGCTCTTACATTAGCGATTTATTATTTTCTGGATTACACTCTGAATCGAGTTACCCTATTCGCACTGATTTTCTCGATAGGTATACTCGTAGATGATGCAATCGTCGTAGTCGAGAATATAGAAAGGCATCTTGCATTTCCCGGAAATAAGGGGAAGATCAGATCCATCATAGATGCAGTTTCGGAAGTAGGAAATCCAACCATATTGGCAACCTTCACAGTGATTGCAGCGATACTGCCTATGGCATTCGTGCGCGGTTTGATGGGACCTTATATGAAACCGATCCCTGTCGGAGCCAGTCTTGCTATGCTTCTTTCCTTATTGGTAGCCTTTTCAGTCATTCCTTGGATCAGTTTAAGGATTTTGAAAGAACATACCGGGACTGCAGCGAAACAGAAAATTTCACGTTTGGATGCGATCTATCTCAGGATTGCTGGATGGCTTTTAGGATCTAAATCAAACCTTATAAAAATGATCCTTCTGATCATTGCATTATTTGTCGTTTCAGTTTCCTTAGTGGCATTTAAAGCGGTGAAAGTGAAGATGTTACCTTTTGACGATAAGGACGAATTTCAGATCATATTGGATTTTGATCCTAGGACTCCTCTTTCCAAAACCGTAGAATTAAGTTCCGAACTTGCAAAATCGATTTTGAAGGAAAAAAATGTGGAGAAGGTCCAAATATTCGCAGGAGAGCCCGCTCCCTTCTCCTTTTCCGGAATGGTAAAGCATACTTTTTTGAGAAGAGAGGAATGGAAATCGGATCTTCATATAGTTTTAAAAGACAAAGATTCCAGAAAGAAAAAGAGTCACGAGATCATAGAATCTATTCGTCCTATTTTAAAAAAATATAATAAAGAAAATTCCGTACTTAGCAAGGTGCTGGAGATCCCGCCTGGGCCTCCGGTACTTTCTACCTTGGTCGTAGAAATATACGGGCCGACTGAAAAAGAAAGGATCAAAGTTGCCGAAGAGATCCGTTCGATTGCGGAAGCCCAGGAAGGAATTGTAGATCTGGATTCCAGTCTTTCTGAGATCAGGCCTAAGATAAGATATCCTTACAGATTTGATAAAGGAGGACTTGTTGGAATTCCTTCTTCCGTTATGGCAAGGAACACTGGATTGTTTTTCGGAGAAACTCCTGTATTCATTCTATCCGAGTCGGAACATCCGGAAGATATTTCGGTAGATTTGTCCGTTCCGAATGAATTTAGATCTTCACATTCTCCATTTTCCAGTTGGGATCTATCCTCTCAATTTTCAGGATCCGTTTCCCCTAAAAATTTAGTCGGAGAAGGAGAAAGAATTTCTTCAAAAGTACTTCATCGAAAAAATCTAAAACCTTTGGAATATGTGACTGCGGAGTTTTCCGGAAAAGAAGAAGCTCCGGTTTACGGAATTCTTTCTTTGAGTCCTAAAATCCAATATCCGATCTATACTTCCGAGGTGCCATGGAATACAAAACATCCGGTTATAAAATGGGACGGAGAGTGGTTCATAACGTATGAGGTCTTTCGTGATCTAGGCGGGGCGTTTGCAGTTGTGATGATCTTGATCTATGTTTTGGTACTTGGCTGGTTCCAAGATTATAAACTTCCGATCATTATCATGGCGCCGATACCGATTTCTCTTATAGGTATTATTCCGGGGCATTTAGTCTCCGGAGCTTATTTTACGGCAACGTCTATGATTGGATTTATTGCCGGAGCTGGGATCATAGTTCGAAACTCGATCATTTTAGTGGATTTTATTCAAGCCGAGATCGAAGCGGGAAAGGATCTAAAAAGAGCGGTCTTAGATGCCGGAGTGGTTCGTTTTCGACCTATGTTTTTGACTGCGGCTGCGGTGATAGTCGGATCTTCCGTAATGTTATTCGATCCGATTTTTCAAGGCCTGGCAGTGTCCTTAATTTTCGGAGAAATTGCGGCGACAGTGCTGAGTAGGTTCGTCGTTCCTGCGTTTTACTTTTGGTTTTCTGGAAGAAGAGGATGATTTTGCCGAAGAAGGACTCGCCTCTACGCAACGAAACTTCTATTGGGACTCGACCGCTACACAGTTTCGCATCCTGCAAAACTTGGTTCCGCGGCGTGTCTCACTGGCCTCAGCACATCCTGTGCTTCAGGCGCAAAAATGTACGCTCCCTATGGGTCGCTATTTTTGCTTTCCAGTTCGACCGTTCGAGTCCCTTGGATCTATTTTAATATTAGTGAAATTTTATGCCGAAGAAGGGACTCGAACCCCCACGGTGTTACCCGCTGGTACCTGAAACCAGTGCGTCTACCAATTCCGCCACTTCGGCTAGTGGTTGGAGGGATTTGTTTCCCTACGGATAATTTTGCCTTTAGGGACTTTCCGTCAGCTTATTTTTGGAATTCATTGACACGATAATTAAGAGGAAAGTAGGGTCAGGATAGAATGAAAGAAGAACGCAAAACTTCGGAGACGGACATCAAACTCTCCCTGAATATTCGGGGTACAGGTAATTATAAATTCGATACTCAAATTCCGTTCTTCGAGCATATGCTTTCCCATGTTTCTAAACATGGTCTTCTGGATATCGATCTATGGCTGCGAGGCGACATAGAAATCGATTGCCATCATAGCGTCGAGGACACCGCGATCCTTCTTGGTGCAACTCTTCACAAGCAGTTGGGAGACAAGGCCGGTATCAGAAGATACGGTCATTACACTCTTCCAATGGACGAGGTTCTTACCACTGTTGCTGTGGACTTGGGCGGTAGATATTATTACAAATATACCGGTCCTGAACTTGTGGGCAAGTTCGGGATTTACGATGCAGAGCTGTCGTTGGAATTCCTACAGAAGTTCGCTTTGAATGCGAAGATGAATCTTCACGTTCATGTTCATTACGGAGAAAACCGTCACCATATTCATGAATCCATTTTTAAAGCTTTCGGTAAGGCTTTGAGAATGGCGATTGAGATAGATCCCGCTGCGGGCGGAGCAATTCCTTCTACAAAGGGTGTTTTGGAATGATAGCCGTTCTTGATTATGGAATGGGGAATATTCACTCCTGCTTAAAAGCGATCTCACTCTTCACTAAAGATTTTTCTTATACTAAGGAGCCGTCCGTTTTGAAGCAGGCGGATGCGATCATTCTTCCCGGTGACGGCCATTTTGATAAAGCGATGAAAAATCTGAACGAGTCAGGTTTGAGAACTTTTATAGATGATCACGTAAAAGCGGGAAAACCTTTGTTCGGGATCTGTATCGGTTTTCAAATTTTGTTCGAAGATTCCGACGAAGTAATTTCCGGAAATAAGAATGCGACTGTTCCCGGACTAGGTTATGTCAAAGGTAAGATCCGCAAGTTTAAGGGAAAAAACTATAAAGTCCCTCATATCGGTTGGAATAAATTATATAAAAGAAATCCTTCTAAGAGTAATTTATTGAAAAATTTAGAAGACGAATCCTTCGCTTATTTTATACACTCCTACCGTCCCGTTGGAGTGGAGAGTTCCGCGATCACAGGTTTCTGCGATTATTATGGGGAGAAGTTCCCGGCAGTGGTTGAGAAAGGAAACGTTTTTGGAACACAATTCCATCCTGAAAAATCCCATTCCTTCGGTCTAAAGATTCTGGAGAACTTTATTCAATCCTTATGATTTTAATTCCAGCCATTGACTTGTTGGATAATTGCGCCGTTAGATTATTCAAAGGCAATTACGACGAAAAAACGATCTACTCTACAGAGCCTTGGAAACTTGCAGAAGGTTTCGAAAGAAACGGTGCTACTCTCTTACATCTTGTGGACCTGAACGGCGCAAGAAACCAGATCGGGATCAATACGGAATCTATTTCAAAAATTCGTAAATCTTCTAAACTTAAGATCCAATTAGGAGGCGGTATTAGAGATAAAGAGAAGTTAGAATATTACGATTCTATCGGTATCGACCGTTTCATCCTAGGAACAGCGGCCGTTAATAATCCTGAACTTCTGGATTTTGCTCTCAAAAAATACGGAGAAGATAGGATCGTAGTGGCGGTAGATGCCAGAGACGGTATAGTCAAAATTGCAGGCTGGGAAGTGGACTCGGGTGTGAAATATCTGGACCTTCTGGAAAAAATGCAACAAGCAGGCATCCGTAATATTATTTTCACGGATATCGCCCAAGATGGAACTTTGGCGGGTCCAAACCTTAACGCATATAAGGAAATTTTAAGCAGATATAATTTTCAAGTAATTGCATCCGGTGGTATTTCTTCTTTGAAAGATATCATGGCATTATCCTCATTAGGGACCTCCGTTCCGATGTATGGAGTGATTACCGGAAAGGCTCTATACGAAGGTAAAATAGATCTTGCCGAAGCGATCACTAGCTTGGGCTCCGATTAATTTTTAATTCCTTTTTATAAGTACATATCCGCATATTTTTTCTTTCCTTATGCCTTCCAGGTATGTAAAAAGGTATTTTGTAATCGGAGTCCCGAATGAAAAAATTGTCCCCTAGCTCTATTCTTGCCGTAATTTCCGGTGTCGCGGCGTTTATCTCGTTCTTATTGATCAGAAAATATTTCGGCGGCGAAACTGCGGACGGACTAGCACAATCACTTTGTGATGCAGTCAGTGAATCAGGTTCTTGTTCTAAGGTTTCCGAAAGCAGCATCTCTGCGATCAGGAACGTTCCTTGGTTGGGAGATCTTCCGATCGCTCTTTTCGGATTTTCATTTTACGGATTTGTTACATACCTTTTTGTAAGATCTGAAAAAAGCCCTGAAAACAAAGAAGGGTACCTTCTTCTTTCCTTTTACATTTTGCTTGTAGCATTGGTGGTTGATCTTGGATTATTCTCCGCTTCCGTATTTTATATAGATGCGATTTGCGGACTTTGTGCGGTTACTTGGATCTCTACTTTGATCTTGGTTGCAGGGACCTTCTTCCAAATTAAGGATTATAAGGACAAATCTTTGAAAAAAGCATTCGGCATCTTTCAATTGGAAGGCTTAAATACTTACATAGTTGTTCTATTGTTCCTAGCCGCGGGCCAAATCGGAGGAAAATCTTTCCATGATTCTTTAGTGGAAGGGGAGCATACTGGTGTCGCTCAGATCCAAAAACAATTGGCAGATTACGAAAAAGCTCAGTTAGTTTCCATTGATCTACAAGGTTCTTCCATACAAGGAGATCCTAATGCACCGATCACGATCGTTAAGTTTGCCGACTTCAATTGTGGTCACTGTATGGATACTTCTCATATTTTGAAAAGAGTTTTGAGAGATTATCCGGGATTAGTAAAGATCGTTTATAAAAATTTCCCATTGGATGCGAATTGTAACCGATTGGTGCAATCTCCTCGTCCTGATGCTAGTTCTTGTGTTGCAGCATCCGCAGCTATTTGCGCGGATAAACAAAATAAATTCCCTGCGGTTTACGAAGGACTTTATAGAAACACTGAGAACCGTATTGCTCACTCTCCTGCTTCCGTGTTGAGCTTAGCGCAGCAAGAAGGTTTGGATATGAATCAGTTCCGTGCATGTTTGTCTTCTCCTGCGGTCCGTAATCAGATCAATAAAGAAGTGGATGATGCTGAAAAGGTAGAGATCCACAGCACACCTAGCTTATTTATTAATAATAAACCGATCCAAAGTGGAACTCCTAAAGAAGCTTTCTTAAGAGCTTTGATCGAAAGTTTAATTAAGAAGGTCTGAGGTTTTAAGTGTCGGAAGCAGCCGAAGTCTCCAAAAAAAATTTCTATTGTAGGAACTGCGGCTCTTCCATTCTTTCCGATTCGGAAAAATGTTTGTTTTGCGGTTCTTATCAGTTACCTGGAAGAATTCCTTATTTTAAATTTCTTTCAGAAAGTAGGTTATTTCGCACTGCTTTCTTTTTTCCTTTTTCGGCTCTGATTGCTTTTGCACTTCCGATCATACACGCGTTGAATCCGATCCCATTTTTGGATTGGTCTTGGATACTTCTAATTTCCTTTTTCTTTTTTACATTCTCCGTCTTCGGATTCGTTTCAGAATGGATCTTTTTGAATAAATTCAAAGGAGATGCGAAGGACTTTAGAGAAGGATTTTTCGAATGGCAGAAGACATTATATCTTCGTAATCCTTATCTTTCCTATTTCGGTATGTTCTTATTCGTATGTGTTCCTTTGTTAAATTGGGAAAATCATTTTTCTTTTGCGGCATCTTCTTCCGCGATCTGGACACTATTACTCGTATTTTTATCTAAAATTCTTATTCCACTTTTCTAAACATCGGAGTTTTATCCATGCTGAAGAAGATCCTGATCATCTTTTTATCCACCGTTGCCGTACTTTTACTTTCTTTCGGGATTTTAATTTGGCATACGATCAATTTTAGGCCGATCACATTAGGTTTATATTATGAAAAGATATTTTGGGAGAATGTTCTGGATGATCCGGAGACTTTAACTTCTCTCCGAATTTTGGATTCTTGGGGAATCACTTCTCATAATTATAAATGGTCCGACTCTTCTCCCGAAAAGGAAATGGAAAGAGCAGACAAAGCAAAAAGAGATCTGGAAATACTTAAGACATATGATTCTTCCAAATTAAGCGGAGAAGATAGGATCTATTATAAGGCCTTAGAATGGGATCTGGAATTAGGGGCGGACTATGAAAAATACATCTATAATTATTATCCTGTAAACCAACTATTCGGAGTTCAGAATCATATTCCTTCCTTCTTGGCAACTTCTCATATGATAGAAGATTATGAGGATGTAGGATCTTATATTGCGAGACTAAAAGGAATTTCTGAAAAATTGGATCAAGTGATCCGAGGTTTGGAGATCAGACAATCCAACGGTGTGATCCCTCCGGATTTTATTTTAAGAAGGGTTTTAGATGAGTTAAAAAATTTCAGGGTCAAAAATCCTGAAGATAATATTTTATATGTAAGCCTTCGTAAAAAATTGGAGAAGAATGACGAGATCCTTTCCGAGCAAAAAACTTCTTCTTTGGCGGAAGTAAAAAAGATCTTAGAAACTTCCGTTTATCCTGCGTATTTTAAACTCCAAAACTTTTTAGAACAACAGCTTAAATCTGCGGATAATAAGGCTGGAGTCTGGAAACTTCCGAATGGAGACAAGTTTTACGAACATACTTTAAAATATCATACTACTACCAATCTTTCTCCGGAGGAAGTCCATTCTATCGGACTTTCAGAAGTAGCAAGAATACAAACTGAGATGAAATCCATTTTGGAAACTTCCGGAATTAGAGTTTCGGATCTGCAAACCACCATGAGGCAGTTAAGAGAAAAGTCCGAATTCCAATTCCCGAATACTCCGGAAGGAAAAGAAAAAGTCATAGAGGTCTATAAAGAGATCTTAAAAGAATCTATCGAAAGATCTAAACCTATCTTTCCTTCTTGGCCCAGAGCAAAAGTGCAGGTGGAAAGAATTCCCGAATTCAAAGAAGCAGGAGCACCCGGGGCATATTACGAGGAACCTAGCTTGGATGGAAAACGTCCCGGTGTATTCTATGCAAACTTGCGCGACTTAAAAGAGATCCCTAAATTCGGGATGAATACGTTAACGTATCATGAAACAATTCCAGGTCACCATTTACAGATTGCTTGGTCCCAAGAATTGACTTCCGCCCCAAGAAAATTAAGGACCACACATTTCACCGCATTTGTAGAAGGTTGGGCATTGTACGCGGAAAGACTTGCTAAAGATTATAATTTTTATTCAGACCCATATGTGGATTTAGGAAGACTACAAGCGGAATTATTCAGAGCGGTTCGTCTAGTTGTGGATACGGGGATCCATTACAAACGTTGGAGCAGAGAAGACGCCATCCGATATATGTCCGACAATACGGGCATGGCTCCAAAAGAAGTTTCCGCAGAGATTGAAAGATATATTGTTTATCCTGGACAAGCCTGTTCTTACAAGATCGGTATGATCTCTTTCCTAAAAATGAGAGAAGATTGGAAATCGGTTAAAGGAGAAACATTCGATATCAAAGAATATCACGGATTCGTTTTAGGAAAAGGTTCTCTTCCTCTGGAAATTTTAGAAAAAGCTTCTAAGGAAGAATTGGGACTAGTCCCTAAAAACTAGATCTTAGGGTTATGATTTAATGTCTTGGTCTTTCCTGCCGGGAAAGACTGTAAGATTGCTGCATGCAGGAATTCCCTCGCCTTAGCTACGGATTCGGAAAGAGAGAGTCCTTGGGCCAAATAAGAAGCTATCGCAGAAGAATAAGTACATCCTGTTCCATGCGGATTGAAGTCCTCCACGAAAGGTTTTGCGTATTTGTAAACTTCTCCGTTCGGAATTCCTAATACGTCCAATGCTTCTTTGGAATTTTTGATATGCCCGCCTTTTAATAAAACGGGCACTCCTAATTTTTTAGAAAGAGAAACTGCTTCGGATTCCATGGATTCGATTTTGGAGATTTCTCCGGAACCTAAAATTTTTGCCTCGTCTAGATTCGGAGTAACTAGACTCGCCATAGGAATTAATTCTGAGACTAAAGATTGGATTGCTTCGTCTTGTAAAAGTTTGGCACCGCTTGTGGCAACCATCACAGGATCCAAAACTAATTCGAAGTTTTGACCTTTCGTTTTATATTCTTTTAAAATTTTAGAAATTCTTTTGATCAGACTTTCGGAGAATAACATTCCGGTTTTGATCGCTTTTACCGGAAAATAGGAAAGCACAGCTGCGAGTTGTTTTTCTAAAAAGTCGGGATCTACTTCTAAAATTCCTGTGACACCGTCCGGATTTTGAGCGGTTAGGCAAGTGATCACGGAAGTTCCGAAAGATTCGGTGGAGTTGAAAGTTTTTAGATCCGCTTGGATACCTGCTCCACCTCCGGAGTCGGAACCTGCGATTGTTAATACTACCGGCTTTTGCATTCGGAACCTTACAGTAAATTAATCAGGCCAGCCGAATCGTTTCCAATCCACGACCTCTTCTCTAGAAAATTCGATACCTTCCGATTCTAAAAGTTTTTTTTGTATGATCGCTCTGGGAGTATCCCCTTTGTGAGAAATTTTTCCCATACTATTGATGACTCTTTGCCAAGGGATCTTCTGCTCTTGGCCTTTTTTTAAAGCGTTTAGTGCATAACCGACTGCTCTGGCCGCTCTAGGTTTTCCGATCAGAACCGCAATTCTGCCGTAGCTGGTGACTTTTCCTTTCGGGACCTTCTTTACGATTTTATAAACTAGATCGTAAAAGTTTTCCGGCTTTAATTCTATCTTTTTCTTTTTAGGTTTCGCGGTCATACGGCGGGTTTTTCTAGATTTATTTCCGCATTTGGTTGAGGAGGCCTAAGAGGTAATTCAACTTTGAATACCGTTTTTCCAGGCATGGATTCTACCGTAATCTTACCTTTGTGTTTTTCTACGATACCTTTTACGATACCAAGTCCGAGTCCCGAACCTTCTCCCTGATCTTTTGTAGTGAAGAATGGATCCCAAATCCTGTCTTTGATGGAAGAATCTATCCCCGGGCCGTCATCCTGCACTTCTATAGTAACTGTATCTCCGACCGAGTACGCAGATAATTCGATCGTGCCCTGTCCTCGGATTGCTTGGTTTGCATTTTGGATTAGATTGGTCCAAACCTGATTCAATTCGTCCGGATTACATACAACTTTCGGAATAGTGGAGAAGTTTTTCTTCACTTCTACTCCATACTTAAGCTGGTTGTTCATGATCACCAAAGTGTTTTCGATACCTTCTATCAAGTCGGCACTAGTGAAAGATTTACTTTGGTCTAGATGAGAATAATATTTTAAAGCTTTTACGATCCGAACTATATTTTTGATGGAATATTTAATATTTTTAATATTTCGATTCGTGTTGGATGCATGTTTTAGCATCTCATATCCGGATTTTGCACCTTGAGACAAAATTTCCATTATGTATTTTCGGACTTCCATAACGTCGTTTTCGATAATAAAGGAAGATACTTCTCCGGCTAGGGAAGTTTCGATCCCCATCTCGATCATTTCTTCTTTCAGTTCCCTTTTTATCCGGAACTTGTCTTTGGATTCCATGACCTGACTTTTTTTCCGGTCTCTTAAGATATGAAGAAGTGCGACTTCGAACGATTTTCTTAACTTTTTGTTCCTAGCGAATCTAACGATCTCGAATACGTTCTTTACTATATAATTCATATTCGATTCTAGATTATCTGCAGAGCCGTTGATCACTCCTGCGGGAGTATTGATCTCATGTGCGATCCCTGCCACCATCGTTCCTAAGGAAGCCATTTTTTCGGACATGATCAACTGGGATTGTGCGCTCTCCAATTCCTGGGTCCTATGTCTGACTTTTTCTTCCAAGGTTTCGGTAAGCTCTATTAGTCTTTCGTAAAAAATGGAATTCGAAAGTGACATCACGGAAACGGACCGCATCTCGTTCAGTTTTTCCAGTTCGGATGCAGTGTACCTTCTCCCATCGTTTTTAGGTCCTAAAACAAGCATTCCTAAAAGACTTTTGTTTAAGATAAAAGGAACGAGGAGATCCGCCTTTGTTCTTGAAGCGAATGAAAGCGCATGTTCTTTGATCTGTTGTAGTTTTGCGTTTTCTACAAATTCTTCCGAATAAAAAATTTTATCGTGTTCAGTGATCCATAGAAGAAAAGGATCGAAGATATAAAAATGATCCTCTCCCGTTTCCGTAGGATAAGGGGAGAATTTCCCTAGATCTTCTCTCCATAAATAAATTTTGGCCCGGCTGGCATTTATGATACTTGGGAGAAATTTCAGGATTTTATCGCATACACTTTCAGTGATGTTCGTTGCAATTAGGTCACTTTTGAATTTATCTAACGAAGAAAGGTATTTTACGTATTCTTGGTCCGTCAGTTTAGAAAGTGCGGATGATAAGTTCCATGCAGGTCCGAACTCATTGAACCAGATCCAAACAAATACGGCGGCCAGAGTGGTAAAAGGCAAACTGATGAGAAGCACGATCGTACGATCCGGATCCAAGGATCTGAAATCCAAACCGAAAATAAGCGCCGATTGCAATAGGAATGCGGCTAAAACAAGACCGAATATTGGTCCGAATTTGCGTATGATTTTCATCGCGTGCCCGTAAAATTAGGCTTAAGAATGTCTAGTTCCACGATTCCAGTAAAGGAGTTTTTTACGATAGCAAGGGTCTTCGGGGCCTTCTACGATCTGTACTCTCCGGAAAGAGGAAGAGTAAGGGCCGTACTCAGAGGAAGGCTCAGAAATATTTCCGCAAAAGAAAGACATCCCTTTGTTGTAGGCGACAGGGTTTGTGCGATGGAATCGGGCGGAGAATGGGCCATCGAAGAAAGATTGTCCCGTAAAAACGAACTTTTACGTAAAAGTAAAGAGGGAGATGCACAGGTACTTTGTGCTAATGTAGATCAAATTGCGGTCCTCGCCTCCTTAAAAGATCCTGAGACCAAAGATGGATTTTTAGATCGATGTTTGGCGGCCGCGTATTTGTCTCAGGTCCCTCCCCTAATCGTATTCACTAAATCCGATTTAGTGGATCGAGAAACTGCGATTAAACGCTCTTCCGTTTATAAAGATCTCGGCTATGATATAATCATTGTTTCCTGCCAGACCGGCCAAGGTCTAGAAGAACTATACTCCAAGTTTTCTTCCAAAACCACGTACTTAGTCGGGAATTCAGGAGTCGGAAAATCTAGCTTAGTAAACGTCTTATCGGATAGGGAATTGCAGAAAACTTCTCAGGTCAGTCTTTCCACTAAGAAGGGTAAACATACTACTACAAACTCAAACTTTCTGGTCTTGGAAGATAATATAGTATTAATCGATTCTCCAGGTATCAAAGAATGGGGGATCTTACACTTAACTAAAGGTGAGATCTTAGAAAGTTACCCGGAATTGAGAAAGTATAAAGAAGAATGTGATATTTCCGACTGTTGCGATGCGGGTCCTGGATGCAAAATGTTGTTTTCTATGGGAGAAGCGACCGATATAAGTATGGAAAGAAGAAAGAGCCTGGAATCTATGCTTGCAAGCCTGGAAAACCCGTTTAGAATCACACGTAGAGACCACTTAAAGAATGAAAGTAAATCCTAAATCGGTAGAATACAACTCGATCGACGAGGTTTTAAACTTCGTGCGCGATTATAACGCCGGGAATATGTTACGTTTCCTAAATGCGATCGAGGACAATAGCGGCAATATTCTAGTAAAGGAAGAGGTCCAGGTAAAAGAATCCGCTCTGACTCGACTGAAGGAAATTAAAGGTCAGTACAATCCCGAATTTAAGATAAAATTAACGAAAGAATTGATCGGCCAGATCCAGGACAAGATGGCCGAAAAGATAGTTTTGCAACTTAAGAATACGGATAAGAAATTCTTAAAGTTCATGTACGAAGAGAATAAGTTCAACTTTAAGGGAATTATTCGTAACGGGATCAATAATAAGAAACATTTACTAGCACTCTTTAAAGTTTACGAAACAAACCCTCACTTTTTCAAACATATCTGTGAATTAGGTCTATTGGCTTTGGGGATCGTTCTGATCCCGGATGCACTCAAATATAAAATGTTACGCAGGTATTCTTTCCTTGGCGGGATCTTTATGGATATCGCTAGGGTCACCGGAGACTATTGGAATAAACCGTTTCCGGACGATACGGAAAAAACAAGGATCGCGAAACAATGCGCTAACTTCATGCAGAAGTTGGATCTTCCTGAATTTGTATGTTCTGCCGCTTCTAATCACGTTCCTCTGGGGCTGCAAGACAATGTAGAAGTTGTAGCGACAGGTTCTAAAAAATCAGAGAGAGAAAATCCGGACGAAACATTCTTTGCTGAGATGATGGTAGAAGATGGGGAAAGTGATTCTACTCCTGACGACGAAGAAGACGCGGGACTTCCGGATAAATCGGAAGATCTATTACGTGAACTCCTTACTGATTCCTTAAAGATCGCTAGATATATCCATACGGTTAGCTCCTTCTCCCATGATAAAGAATATGTAATGGAAGAATTGGTATACTTCTTGGCTTATAATACTTCTAGAGGATACTTTAACGAGGTACTTGCTAACCCGTTAGTGAACTTATTCAAACAATTTGAAGAAAACGTAAAGCGTATGCGTAAGTTGGCAGAAGTGGAGATGCAATGTCTTCATCCTCCAGCTGCTTGGGCCTATCCAAAACCCAAGGCGAGCCAGGTATTATGTAAGAATAAAGTCTGGGATTGTCCAAATATAGTGCAAGGTTGGGATATACACGTCATCTCATCTCAAGAAGCATTCGGTTGGGTAGGCTCTAGTCTAAGCGCGGATCATTATCCGAAGTGCAAATTGGAAGAAGAACTGGATTCTTTACCCGAAGTGGAGCCTAAAAAGGCGGAGAAAAAATAGAATTCGTTCTCATGCCGCTAACCCTTAAGGGTTATTTTCGATGCTTTTTATTATAATCTGCCAAAGGGGCATTTTTAGGAAATTTTTTTCCAAACCAAATCTTTTGCTTTTTGTAAAATGGTTTAAACAGAAGTATTGGTAAAAAGTCCTTGTTAGTTTGTTATATCTAGAGGATTCTTAAGCTTAAAAAGCGGGGGAGAATATATGTTAAAAAATAAAACCACCCTAATTCTAATGACTCTACTGGCAGCCAGCTATCTGATCGCCTGTAGTCCTAAAACAAGCAGCGGCCAAGTAAAATCGGAAGCAGCTTCTTCAGTTGCTAAGATCGTTTGGCTTAACGGTGACGTAAAAGTCCAGTCCGCCGAAGGTGAGAAAAAAGCCGAATTCGGTCAGACAGTAACTGCTGCAGACACTATCCTTACCGGTAAAAACGGATCTGTAGAGATCATGGTTGCCGAAAGCGGTATCATTAAAGTTTCCAAAGAGAGTGAAGTATCTATTGCTGCACTGATCGGAGACGAAGGAACTAACGTTAAGGTCAATCTGAACTACGGAAGGATCGTAACTCTAGTTCGTAAAGAGAACAAAAACTCCGAATTCAACGTAGTAACTCCTACTGCTCTTGCGGGAGTTCGCGGAACTACCTTCTTAACTTCTGTTGAAAACCCAACAGGCAAAAAAGTAAACTGTGCAGAAGATCATTGTGATGTTAAATTCGCAGTACTAGAAGGTTCCGTTGCGGTATCTAAAGTCGGAGAAGAGTCCGAAGTCATTCTGGAAAGAAACAGAGAGATCACTCTTAAGAAAAACCAGAAATTGACCGAAAAACTGATCCTTTCTTTAAGACCTGAGTCGGTAAAAGAACTGAAAGGACTGATCGTTCTTAAGAAAAACGACGTTTTAGAATATAATAACCTGGTGGATGAACTGAAAGCATCCAGCGAAGAACTTCGCATTTTGAGCCAGGCTTCCACAGTGGAAGAAGTTCGTACCCAATTGCAGAAACGTGAAGCTACTAGAGCCAACGCGGACGAAGTAGCTAGAACAGCTCAGCAAGTGAACGAAACTAAATATGTCCAACAAGACGTTCAAAAAGAAAAGTTGAAACTTAATCCGAAAGAAACTTTCTAATTTAGTTTCTTTCTTCTTTTCCGCTTTTCTAATTCTATAAGGGCCCCGCTATGCAGCGGGGTTTCTCTTTATAGGCATACTTTGCGCGCATGTCGTAATTTTGTAATGTTTTAAGAAGACCAACCAAGGTCGGATAATTCTCCGTAAAAAAGCCCTCATTTTTTCCAGAACTAGGAAAAGATTTGCTAAATCAGTCCCTGGGAAATTTTTTTACGGGATGGGGAACAATTCATTTCGTAATCTTATTATATTCTCTCTTATTACGAGTTTTGGGCTTACTTGCTCCTCGGTACAGAAGTTAAACGAACCTTCTAAGCTGATACAAGAACCGTATTACAAGCCGATAGGCGACTCCGAGAGTGTATTCATTTTTAGAGAATCCGAAACCGACTTTCGGGTTCGTAAAGCGGGACATGAGGTCCCGATCTTAGCATTCTCTCCTATCGAATATCCTAAATCAGTGGATAAAAAATTGGCCTCTTATTTCGAACAAGAGATCAGTTTGATCTGGAAGGATGTAAAATATTCGAACGCTAAAATTTCTCCGGATGTTTGGAAAAACAAAACGGATTTAGCTCAAGAGTTAAAATCCAAAGATGTGGATGTTTTGGTTTTAGGTTCGATAATCGAATCCGATGCAGGTTGGACTTTTAAATTCGAATTAAAAGATTCAGTGGATCCAACTTCTTATGGAGACTTTGAACTTTCTTTCAAACGTCCGGTTTCCAGCGAAGAAGTAGGAGCTTGGAACCAGGCGATATTCTGGAAATCTTCCGACAGAGTTATCTCATTAGAATCCAAACAAACAACAGTTCCGGTTTGGGACAGAAAGCCCGATCTAACCAGAATTAAGGAAATCGTAAATTCTTCCGTTAGAGGGACCTTAACAGTAAGAGCTTCCTCCGGAGACACTGAGATACTTTGGAAAGGAAAGTCATTAGGAAATACTCCATTATCAGAGGTTCCGATCCAAGAAGGGATCCAAGATATACAAGTAGTCTTAAAAGGGAAAAAACCGATCACTAAGACCATTCAAGTAAGAGCAGGTAAAAAAAGTTTTCTATTCCAAGAATGGGAAGAAGATCGTACATTAGGATCTGCTAAAGTGATTACCGTACCTAACGGACTTTCCGTTTCTTTGGACGGTTACAAACAGGGAGAGACTCCTTTTTTCAGAAGTAATTTAACTCCGGGTGCATATCAGTTGGAGCTCCTAAAAGAAAGTGCGGATGGTGCTTATGTTTATTACGAAGGGATCTTGGATGTTAAGCCGGATCGTTTGGTTGAGTTAGCACTTCCTTATTTCGGATATGGATTATTGTCCGAGTTAGAATTCTGGAAACCGTCCGGAGAATTCGGATTTTCTCCTTTCGGGCCGAACGGTCTGGAATTTGCGAAAAAGAAAAACTTATCCAACGGTTGGAACGGAGTGTATTCTCTCCCGTTCATTCCGGAAGAGTTAGAGATCGAAGGTTACTTCTTACTTCCTGTAGATCATGGGGACGGTTCAGTGGCCGTGACATTCCACTTGAATGGTCTTTCTCTAGGAGTTGTAGCAGGAAAGGAGAAGGTCTCCATCTTCCAATTTCCATCCGATGGAAAAACACTCAGCACTTATAAATATTTGGATGTGGATAAGGATATTGGCCGTCCATTCTCGTTCAAAACGGATTTAAAAAACAAAAAATTGTCCCTGTATCTTGGAAGGGATGTGGTTTGGCAGGGAGATTTGCCTGCGGGAGGACTCTGGACTGTTTCCGTTTTGACCAGAGGAGAAGAGTTTAGGGAAAAAACTCCCATTAAAGATCTGAAGATTCTCTATAAGGGATACAAGTGATGAATCGTATACTTTCTCATTTTATAATATTTTCTATCGTTTCCGTTTTTGCGGTACAATGTATTTCTAAAGATTTCAGAAAATCGAATTCTCAGGATGCGATTTTAGAAAAAGATATTATAGCCGCTCAAAAATTAAAGCAAGCATCTAGACTTATCAACGAGGGGAACTCCGCTTTTCAGAAAGGGAAATTCGAAGTTTCTCTTTCTAAAGGTAGAGAAGCAGTAAAAGCATATCCTACTGCCGAAGGTTATTATTTGATAGGATCTTCCGAGTATCGTTTGGGTAAAACGGAAGATTCTTTGAACTCTTTAAAAAAGGGAACGGAATTAGATCCGGAGAATGAGCAAATCCTTTTGACCCTCGGGATCTTATACACTTCTCAAGGAGCCAATAAAGACGCTCTGGAAGTGTATTCCAAATTAGAAAAACTTCCTAAGGTGGACGGAAGCGCTTATACATTCAAAAAAGCGGTACTATTAAAAACCATCGGAAGATACGACGAAGCCTACTCCGCTCTCAAGTCTATTCCGGAGGATAAGTTTAAATTTAAGGCTCAATTGTACATGCAATTGGGAGATACCGCCGTCCAAGTAAAAGATTACGAGGCTGCAGAGTCTTATTTTGAGAAGGCTAGAAATGCGGATCCGGATCTTGCATCCGCAAAACAATCCGCTTCTGCGACTAAAGTAGCAGGTTTATTAGAAAAAGGGAATGCTGCCCTAAAAGCAAAAAGTTATAGAGAAGCGGTCCAATATTTTACTTCCTCTACTCAATTAGATCCTAAGAACCCTTCTCCATTCGTGTTTTTAGGAAACGCTAAAATACTTTCTAATGATACTGACGGTGCGATTAAAGCATTCGAAACTTCCCTAAGATTAAAAGCGGATTATTTAGAAGGATATTCCGGTCTTGCATCCGCTTATAGCAAATCAGGGAACAATCCTAAGGCGATTTCCGTTTTAGAAAAGGCGATCCCATTCTTCCCTAAAAATGCATCCATCTATAACCAGATCGGTTTGAACCAAAAGTCTTTGGGAGAAAATGCAAAGGCAATGGTTTCTTTTAGTAAGGCTCGTGAGCTGGATCCGAATTATAAGGAACCGGTCCTGAACCTTGTGTATCTTCTTGCTTCAGAGCATAGATACAAAACGGCTAAAAACGAATTGGACACTTTAAAATCGGATGAAGAAACGAAGAAGGTTGCGGCCTTCTTAGAATCTTCCGAGTTGATCCATGAAGGAGATCTGCGTCTTCGTAAAGGAGATACTAAATCCGCTAAAACTTATTTCGATCGAGCGAAGGCGAAAGACCAAGATGATCCTGGAGTTTATACTGCTTACGGTCGATTGTATCAGATCAGTGGAGATGCAAAACTTTCAGAGCAGAATTATCTTAAAGCATTGAGCCTTCAAAAAGGAAATCTTCCTGCGCTCCAAGGTTTGATCCGTTTGTATGCGACTCAGAAAAACCAATCCAAAGTGGCTCAATACACTAAAGAGTTGGAAGCAATCACAGGAAACGATCCTCTTTCCGGAATCGTATTAGCAAGAACTTACGAAGATAAAAAAGAATTCGATAAGGCGGAAAATACTTATAAAAGTTTAATGAAGAAGTACCCGGATAATGAATCTATCCAGTTCCGTCTGGCATTTCTTTATTATAAGATCGCTTTAGAAGAGAATGAAAAAGCAAATTATGATTCTGCAAGTTCTTGGCTGGCAAAAGCTGAAAAATTGACCAAAGATCTTCCTGAGATCGCGGAAGCAAAACAAACCATAGACCAGAACAGGAAATTCTCCGAAGTAGTTCCAACTATCCAAAAAGCAAATCGTCTTTTCGATAATAAGTCTTACGAAAAAGCGGTTCCTCTCTACCAATCCGCGTATGATAAGACTAAAAAGCTTACCTTATATATTAAGGTAGCTGAATGTTATCTCGCGATGGGAATGGAAGAGAAAGGAATTTCTCTTTTAGAAAATTCTCCGGAAGGTTCTAAAAACGTGGCTGCACAAGAGGCAATCTATGCATTCTTACTTAGAAAAGGAGAAGTGGATAATGCGGAGAAAGGTTTCCAAAAGGTCCTGGAAAAAAAACAGGATTCTTATTATAGCCATTATCAACTTGGAATTATCTCTCTCCAAAAGAAAAAATTCGATGCAGCGATCGAATCATTCAATCGTTCTTGGTTATTAAATCCTGAATTCACCGCTTCCAGGATCGGTAAAGGGATCGCCTATTATAATCAGAATAAGAGTAAAGAGGCCAAAGAAGAATTCGAAAGCGCCATGAAGGCGGATTCTGAAAATGAACTGGCTCCTTATAATATAGGGATCGTTCTCTTTAATGATAATCTTTTGGAACAATCCGTAACTATATTTAAGGAAATTATAAAGAAGAATCCGGACTTCCCGGATGCACATTTCCAACTTTCTTATATTTACTTTAAGAAAGGAGATCTGGAGACTGCAGATGCTGAGATCGTAAGGGCTCTTGAGCTTGAAAGAGATGAGAAGTTCTTACATGCGCGTATCAGAATTCTTTCCGAATTAAAAACTAGAAATCCCGGAAATGCGGAATACAAAAAGTTAGTTATCGAATTAGGAAGGGAACTCGCCGAAAAATATCCGAATTCTCCTTATTCCAGCCAAGCGGAAAGATTGGTACTTTCCGATTCAGATACTCCTGTGATCTTACAACCATTCCCGAATCGTGGATCTTTGGTCGGAGTTCCGGTTATCATCAACGATCTATTATTGATGAATTACGGAACTTCTATCGAAGCGCTGGATAAGAACAGAGCGATCCGTCTTTGGAGGATCACAAGTACTAAACCTTTCCGTAATGTTCTCGCGGACCGAAGAGTTTACGCATTTACGGATAGAAGTTTAGAAGTCAGAGACCAAAATTCAGGTTCCGTTTTTCAAACGATCAATCTTACGGGGATATTCAAAAAAGCAATGGTTTCCGGAGATAGAATTCTGGTAGAAACTGAAACTTCCGGAAAAAGGACCTTAACTAGTTATTCGGATACTTTCGAAGAAAACAAATCCATTCCTTTGGATTCAAAAACTTGGTCCGCATCTAAAAAAGGACATGTGTTTTTAGTACAGTCTTCTTCTAAAGAAGATAAGATCTTATATGCGGATGCGAAACTGAGTAAGGACGTAGATTCCGCTTGGACCGGAAATACGAATCCAAGATTACTTGGTGCTACGGAAGATGGAACATTTTTCCGCACGGATAAAGAGATTGTTTATGTTTCCGGAAAAGGAAAAGCGACTAAGACTGAGATCTCTGATAAGTCTGCAAATCTTTTCAGCGTAAGAGGAACCTCTCTCTGGTTTGCAGGTAACGATAAGATCTATCGCGTGGATGCGGATTCTTCCGGTCTGAAGGAGATCAAAATTTCCGACAAAGAAGTCGAAGGTCTTTTACCGGGTAAAAAGAAAGATGTGATCGTATTATATAAAGATAATACTGCTGTTAGATATGATGAAAAGGGAGAAACCGTCTGGACTTACAAGCTTGTCCAAGATTCGGACAATGTTTACTCTCTATTGTATCACTAAAACTAGTCGGAAATTTTTATCCGATCCAGATAATAGATCCGGGAGCCTGCCTCCCGTTTTTCCTGCTCGAAATGGGAGATCGGGAAGTTTGTTCTTTGAAGAGAAAACTCGGAGTGGATCGGTTTATACCTAAGATCATCTCTGAAAAGTCGAATTCCCTTACGTGCATAAGGGCCGTAATCCGTAGCGAAATGGAATTTGCCGCCATTCTTCAAAAGAATATGGATCGTATTTAGAAATCTAGGGTTTAAAGTCCTGTGTTTATGATGCCTGCGTTTAGGCCAAGGATCCGGAAAATTCAGAAGTATCTCGTCGAAAATGCCTGCTTCGAAAATTTCCTCTAAAAACCAATTAAAGTTCACTGAAAGAAGTTTAACGTTCTTAATATCATGCTCTTTCAGATCACGGATTGTTTTTCGTAAACGATCCGCCTTCTTCTCCATGAGAATAAAACCGGTGTTTGGATTATCTTTGGCTAAGGATACAGCGACTTCTCCCCAACCGGAACCTAGCTCTAGATAATATGTCCCGAATTCTTCTACGAACAAATCGTTTTTTTTTAATTTACTTCCGGGGTTAATTTTTAAGAAATAATCAGAGGTAAAGGGGATTCTAGTAGCGATCTTCCATTGTTTTTCACGAAAATTCGATGTCATCGCTGAATACCTGCAAATACCAAATCTCTTAGTTGTCTAATTTAATACAGTGAAAATAAAATTATACGGAGTGAGAGGCTCTCTTCCTACTCCGCTTTCCGGTTCGGAATATAGAGAAAAATTAGAAAAGATCCTAGAGTCCGCTCATAGGGAATTCAAACAAAAGAACGGGACCTTCTCCGTTCCTACATTCTTACAATCTTTAAGCCCGGAACTATTACGCCCTGTGGGAGGAAATACCACTTGTGTGTATGTCGAATCCGCTAACGGTCAGAAATTAATTATAGATTGCGGTTCCGGAATGAGAGAACTGGGAAATGATCTTTTGAAAGAAGGTATAGCTCAAGGCGGCACTATCAAAATTTTAGTGACACATACTCACTGGGATCATATACAAGGCTGGCCTTTTTTTAAACCTGGATACATTCCGAGTGTCCAAGTAGATTTTTATTCTACTATTTCCAATCTAAAAGAAAGGTTCGATCGCCAGCAAAATCCTGAAAACTTCCCGATCACATTGGATGAGATGATGTCTAAAAAAACATTCACTCTTCTTCAAAGACAACATACAGTCCAAATCGGTGATTTTAAAGTAACTCCTTTCCTGTTAAAACATCCAGGTAACTGCACAGGCTATCATATTGAAGAGAACGGAAAAAGTTTCTTATTCTGTACTGACGTTGAAGTAAGAGAAGAGGATCTTTCCGAATTCGAACATTTACGCTCTAAATTCGGAAGTCCTGACATGCTGATCATAGACGCACAGTATAGCTCCGAAGAGGCGGATCGTAAAATCGGTTGGGGCCATACATCAGGTAGATTAGCAGTGCGCTGCGGAGAAGTTCTGGGTGTGAATAAACTGGTTCTAACTCATCATGAACCGGATCATCCAGATGAAGAAATCATACGAATGTTCAATCAAGAAAAACAATCCACTGCTCTTTCAGAGATTGTACTAGCAAGAGAGTCGGATATATTCCAAATATAATCGTAAAGTCAGTATAAGAATAGATGTTTCGGTTTATTCTTGATTGGTCTTTTTACTTCTAAATTTATTTTTTTAAAAGAATCTCAGCTCCAAAAGAAATCTTCTTTTAAATTTTTTCCGAGTACTGTATGCTCTCCCGGCTATGCAAAGACTAGAGATAGGGATGAATCCTTCTCAAAAGGTAACATCTGATTTGCCGGCGGATCAAAGATTTTATACAAGGTTCCGTAAAGACAGTAAGGTTAAACTTTTTGAGGGAGGAAATTGGAGCGAAGGTACTCTGATTGATATATCGATGATAGGTGCATCTGTTCTTTCGAATGAGGATTGGAGCCCCGGTAAAAAAATTACGATTATGTCACCAATGTTTACCTGCGAAATACCGGGAGAGGTTATTCGTAAAACTGTCAGCGATATGGGACAAAGATATGCGATAGTATTTCACGATCTTTGTGACTCAAGCATACTTGAGATACTTAATAAGATAGCTCATTGCAGATAACGTTTTTCTATTAAGTAAAGGGAATTTTTTTCCAAAACTCTAAACTCAAAGCTTGCCAGGCCGACATTTATAATAGGATGAACCTGGGAGTTATACAATCTTCTTCCATGATGGAAAGACCGAAAGATACTTCGGTTAAGTACATTGGCCACGGGCAGCTGGAAAGTGCGCCTCAGGCTAGTTCCGTACTCCATGTTATTTCCCATGAGCTTGCACATGTTGCAGAGTTTCGCAACGAAGCAATCCGAGATAATGCTGAACTTAGATCCATAGACGTATCCATCGAATACGAACTTAGAGACGGAAAATTAGTGGCTGTTGCCGGAGAAACCAAAGCAACCACAGTCAAAAAGACCGAAGAAAAGAAATCCGATCTTTCTTCTTTAAATGAAGAAGAAGGTGGAAATTCCAACAAACAGGCTGATTCTGCTAAGAAAAAAGAAGCAGCTTCTCATTCCGATCTAATCTCCGATAAAGAATGGGAACTTATGTCCGAGCTAAGAGACATCGATCTTGAGTTGAACCGATTGGATAAGAATCAGGTTTCTTCTCATGATGATCCGGAAAGAAAATCGGAAGACGAAGCTCGTCGTCATATGGAGCTTATCGAAAGAAAACGTAAGTTGGAAATGGCTTTAAGCCAGGAGAAACTGAAAGCTCTTTTGGAAGAGACCCTAAAAACGATCCAAGAACTGAATCAAAAACAGATCCAATTTGCCGGACAAGTATATTACGGAGATGCAATCAACTCCGCAGGCAACCTCTTAGAAACTCACGCTTAATTTTAACCTTGTTCGTTGATCTCTTGCGGGATCGTGTCTTCTTCCATTGGAGGAATGATCAAGGATTTCATCATATTCTCTATGATCTTTCTGAGTTCGGGCAGTCCTTTTCCGTACTTAGGAGAAACAAAAACGATTTCCAACATAGGATATAATCCTTGGATGTTTTTCATTTTTTTTCTAAGTTTGGAAAGTTCGGACTGATTGAGTTTATCTACTTTAGTACGGATTAAAACGGGTTTAGTTCCTTTTTCGAAACAGGTGCCGATCAATTCTAATTCTTCGTCGGGCAATTCTCTTTGAGCATCTGATAATAAGAACAGACATTTTAGATCTTTAGCCGAGTTCAGATAGTTCATCAAAAGATCCATCATCTGCTCATGATCTTTATGAGAATTTGCGGAATAACCGAAACCGGGCGTATCCACTAAGAATAAGGATTTAGAAACTAAAAAAAAGTTAAGAAGTTTGGTTTTACCTGGAGTCGCGGAAACTTTAGCTAAGGATTTTCTTTCTACGATTGCGTTTAATAATCTGGACTTTCCGGAGTTGGAACGGCCTGCGAATGCGATATGAGGAATACCTTTGGAAGGAACTTTAGAAGCGTCCGCATAAGAAGATAGAAATCTAACTTCTCTAAAGAATGGGTCCGGCTTTAATTCTTGGAGTTCTTCCATAAACCTCTGGACTCTCTAATCTTGAAGGAAATCATCCGATCGAATATCATCCAAACGGGCATCCCACATACGAAGACAAACCAATACAGTTTTCCCTTCCCGTTTTAGAATGGGTAGCATTTTTCTGACCGGAACCGGAATCTCTTTCTCTCTAAGGATTTCGGAAACGTCTCGATGGATTCCTCCAAGCAGGATTTTTTCTCCTTCTCCGTCGTTAGACGGCTCGCAATTTTTAGGGATCTTTTTGGTCTTACCGTTCCATTTCAAAAAGAAAGAGTCAGAGTTATAACTGAACGGTTTCAAATAGGAAGCGTTTTTAGGTAAGATGTACAAATCTGACGAAACACTTTTCCAAAACCAAACTTCTTTGTTTTCGAGAGAAAAGGAAACTTTTCTGTCTAGGTTATGAAGAAGGTCCGCAAGAAACTGGGAATTCAGCGGATGAAGGCCTAAACTTTTTAAATATAAGTCCAGAACTTGTTTACAAACGGATGCTGGCTCTTCTTCCAAAATACGTCTGGATACTGTTCTAATCTCGTCTTCGTTAATTTTACGGTTTGTTGTGCCGCTTCTAGGCGTATCCGAATCGTGAAAATTATGAAAAATTTTATCCGGGTCTGCACCTTCTTTCAAAAGTACAGGAAGAAGTTCTGATCGGATACGATTCCTAAGAAAACGTGAAGAATAATTGGATTCGTCTTCGAATACGGGCCAATCCGCTTTTGCCAAAGCTGTTTTACGATCTTCTTCTCCGAATAGTATTAACGGTCTGAATCTATTATTCTCTAAAACACCTAAGGTGCGAAGTGAATTCCAACCGCCGCCTCTGATAAGTTGTAAAAGTACAGTTTCTAAATAATCTTCAGCATGATGACCGGTTGTGATATAGCCGCCGATCCTTTCGGAAATTTTTTCTAGATCTCTGAATCTAAGAACTCTTCCTGCTTCTTCTAAGCTTAGTTTTGTCTTAGCTGCAAACTTCGGAACGTTTTTTTTTTAAAGGTGGAATTAGGAGCGATAGAGCGGATATATTTTAAAATTTCGGATTCTTGTTCGGAATTATCACGGATAGAATGATCCAAATGGTAAATCGTAGGAAAATGAGAGATTAGATTTTTATTATGAAGCCAAAGATAAAATTGGAGAAGTAAGGAAGAATCTTTTCCGCCGGAAAAAGCGATCACTGCGGGTTTAGTTTTCATAAGGTCTTGGTAGTTTTTTAAATTGGACCAAGCAGATTGAAAAATGGATTCTAAGGTTTCGTTCATTCTTATTGTAAGCGTTTTACGCCTATTAAAGTAATATCATCTGTCTGTTCCCTTTCTCCGGTAAAGTTTTTTATCTTTTTTAAGACGGTTTCCAAAAGAAGAGGGAGACTTTCTTTTCTAGCTTCAAAAACACATTTATGCAAACGATCCATTTCGAAAAAGTCTTCGGAAGGATCCATAGCTTCCCAAACACCATCCGTAAACATTAGGAAGAAATCCCCTGGCTCTAAGTAAAATTCTCCGCTATTCTCAAAATGATCTATGTCAGGATCTATACCCAAAACAACTCCTCCTGTAGGGATTTCTTCCAAACGATTTTCTTTTTTACGATAAACTAGAATGTTTCCCTGGCCGCCGCCGCTGAAAACAAAACGATTCTCGTTTTGGTCCCAATGAATAATCGTCAATGACATAAAACGAGGAGATACGATATCCTTAAAATAATTTTGATATAGATAGGTATTTACCGTTACTAAAATTTCCCATGGAGTTGGATTTTTCCGAACGAGAGAATGGATCACAGTTCTAACGGTTGCCATCACGATCCCGGCAGGAACTCCTTTGCCGCTCACATCTCCGATACAAACATAAGTTTCTTTATTAGTAGGATGTGTTATAAAATCGTAATAGTCTCCACCTACTCCGATTGCCGGTACCATAATCCCTCCGAATTCGTAATCCGGATGATCCGGCATTTTTCTTGGGAGTAAGGATCTTTGCAGATCTCTAGCGATCTCAATTTCCTTATCCAATCTTTCTTTTTCCGCTCTCTGATGGAATAAGTGAAAGTTTTGGACCGAGATCCCTGCTTGGACGGCAAATGCGTTTAATACATCTATTTCTTCAGGACTCCAGTGTAGTTCTTCTTCTTTGGCGAGAAGTATCCAGATCTCAGAATTGTCCGAACGTAATACCGGTAAGATCGCTAGATGTTTTTTCTTTCCGTTACTGCCTAAGGTTTTCCATTCTTTTAGATCCGAGGAATCCATTAGGAGTGCGGATCCCGTAGATTTTTTAAGTACGTTCCATTCTCCCTTTAATTGTACATTTAATTTGATCTCCGGAGCTCTTGGACTTCCTGTTAGTATATGTCCTTCCGTAGAGATTGTTTGTCCTGCCTCGTCAATTTTTCTTTCTAACAAAACGAAAAGATTACTTTCCGAGAATTCGGTTAAGGAAAGAAGAATGACCCGGAAAATTTCAGTTCTATATTTGAATCCTAAACTACTCAGTTTTAAAGCAGCAGAGTGAAGATTTCTGAAATTCCTGGATTGTGTTTGGGAAACCTCGAAAAGAATTCTGTTCTTTAATGTGGTTGCGAACTGACTTGCGATCAATTCCAGAAAATAACGATCCTTCTCCGCTTGTATCGGATCGTCTTTTTCATAATCTACATTAATTAATCCTAATACTTCCTTTTTGAGATGGATTGGAACGGAAAGTTCCGATTCTACTTTGTTTACTCGGCCGTATTGTCTGATCTGTTTATGAGGTTGTTCGTCGAATCTATAATATATCGATTTGCAGGTCTCGATTGCCTGTCCTAGAGGTCCGTTGTCCCCTTTTTTTATCTCCATTCGAAAGGCTAACTTCTCTAATGCGGGACCTTTTTTGTTTTTACAGGATTTTACCAGGATTCGATCTAATCTAGGCTCGTATACCATAACCGAGATCCCGGGAAGATTCAATTTTCTGAATGCTAGATTGGTAAAGTTTTGAAGAAGGTCGTCCAGATTCGGACTAGTATTAAATAGAGAAAGAAATTCTAATAATATCTCATTGGATAATGCGTGAACTTCCGGAGGTTTGATCCTGTTCCGTTTTCTTTTTTCTAAGATCCATTCTCTTCCGCAGGTATTACAAAGAAATTTTCCATCTTTGAGTTTACCGTCCGGCAGATAAAATTCTCCGCAAAATACGCAGGACATCCGGAGAAAAATGGTAAAGAAAATGTTTACTAGAGGAAAGACGTTTTCATCTCATTTTAAATAAAATCATCAGATGATGAGAATTCGTTCTAAATTTTGAAGTTTATCTTATTCTAAAATTCCAAAGTATATCGATCATTCGTAATATTATGTCATTTGAAATCTTAAGCATACATCGATTCTGACGCAAATTTTGCATTCCTTGCTGTAAACAAAGCGAGTTGCTTGGATTTTAAGTTTTTTTCCTTGACCGCAAAATCATCAATCAGCACCTTTTTTAAGCAGATGTCCGGTTACATAAAACCCAGCCCTCTCCGCCATATACAAGAAGTGGCAACCGCAATGAACTCGACCTTAGATCCAGATCGTTTACTGGACCTAATTTTGGAGAGATGTATCCAAATTTGTGAGGTTGGTTCCGGTTCCCTTATGCTGATCAGTAGATCGGACGAGGTTTTGGACATCGTTACCTTCAGAGGGATGAATCCTTCCGTTCGTACAAAAGTTAAGCTTAGAGTGGGAGAAGGTATTACCGGTATCGTTGCTGCTTCCGGTGAAGGGATGATCGTTAACGATGTTACCCAAAACCCACATTACATTTCTATTAAGGACGATATTCTTTCCGAGCTTGCGGTTCCGATGATTGTGGAAGACGAGGTGATCGGAGTTATCTCTCTCGACTCGAGCAGAAAGCAGGCCTTCAGCGATGAGCACCTGGAACTTGTTTCCACTCTGGCCAATATGGCGGCTCAGATCTTTAAGAACCTCCAAACCTTCAGACAATTGGAGCAGAAGAATAAGATCCAACAAGTACTCATAGATATTTCTAGAACCGTAACTTCTACCTTGGTTCTCCAGGAAATTTTCGACGATGTGATGGATCGATTGGATAAATCTCTGAATTTGGAAAGGGGTTCCATCGTTCTATTTGATTCCGAGAAAAATATACTGAAACTCAGTGCGGCTTCCGGACTTACCGCGGAAGAAATGGAGAAGGGAGTATATCTTCCAGGAGAAGGAGTCACTGGAAAAGTTTACGAATCCGGAGAAGCAGTCATTGTTGAATCGATCGTAAGCGATGAAAATTTCCTGAATAGGCTCAATAACGCCAGCCATTTTAAAAACAATCCTGAGAACGTTAGTTTCCTTGCTGCGCCTATTAAGTCGGACACGGATGTATTGGGTGTAGTCAGCGTATTCTTCGTTCATAAAAAATACGTAGATCTAAAAACGTATTTGGACTTCCTCCAGGTTGTTGCCTCCGTAATTTACCAAGCGATCCGCATCCAAAAACTGATCGATGAAGAAAAACGAGAGATTTCCAGAGAGAACATCTTACTAAAACGAGAACTTAAGAATAAGTATAAGTTCGGTTCCTTGATCGGAAAGTCCAAGTCTATGGAAAAACTTTTCGAGATGATCCAGCTTGTTTCCGATTCTCGCGCTTCGATCCTGATCACAGGTGAATCCGGGACCGGAAAAGAGATGATCGCATCTGCGATCCATTACAACTCTTCCAGAGGTGATAAACCTTTTATCAAGATCAACTGTGCCGCTATTCCTGAAAATCTTTTAGAGTCCGAATTATTCGGTCATAAAAAAGGATCGTTTACCGGTGCAGTCGCAGATAAAAAAGGAAAGTTCGAGATGGCCGATACAGGTACCATCTTCTTGGATGAGATCGGAGAGATGGATCTCAATCTTCAGTCCAAACTTTTGAGAGTTCTTCAAGAAAAGGAAATAGAAGCGGTAGGTTCCGTTAAACCTAAAAAGATCGATGTACGGATCATAGCTGCGACTAACGCGGATCTAGAAGATCTGATCTCTCAAAAACTATTCAGAGCGGATCTATATTATCGTTTGAATGTGGTCAATATGCTGACCCCTCCACTTCGCGAAAGACCGGAAGATATTCCTCTTTTGATCAATCACTTTATCAGCAAGTACACTTCCGAGAATATTAAGAAGATCAAAGGGATCACTAGAGAAGCTCATAAACTTCTGATGAGTTATAGCTGGCCGGGTAACGTTCGTGAATTAGAGAACGTGATCGAAAGAGCAGTTGTACTTTCTCAATCCGAAATGTTGGATATACAAGACTTCTCGGAGATCAGCGGACGTATCCTTTACGGTGATGAGGGAGAAGATGTGGAAGTCGGCGTAGATCCGGAAGCTTCTTCCGAAGTTGCAAGTTCCAAGTTCTCCCCTGCTCATTTGGATGCGTTGGACGGAAGAGCTATGGAAGTTGTGGTTGGCGAAGTTGAAGCAAGACTGATCAAGTATGCAATGAAAAAATTCAAATACACCAAGACCAGAGTTGCCAAGTTCTTGGGCATCAACAGAAATACCTTAGATAAGAAGATCAAAGATCTTAAGATAGATTATTAAGAAGGAAGTTTTTCCTTCCAGTTCTGATCGAATTGTTTATAGTTACAGGTCAATTCTTCGTCCTTTAGGATCTTGCGGACAGCTCTGTCCCTTCCTAAAGGATTACTTTCTCCCTGGACTCCACTTTTATCTTCCAAGGTGTTTGCTTGATCGCTATGGTTCATAAAGCGGGAATTATCCACGCAGAAGTACCATTGCCCTTCGAATAGATAGGAATAAATATAGATCAGATTTTGAAGTCTTTCCGGAAGAGCTTGGACTTCTTCTTCTGTCAGGGTCCAAACGGTTTTAGGATGGAACTCCCACACGAGTTCGCCTTCTTCTATATCTCTACCTGCAAAAACTCCAAGGCCCCCAATTGGAGACTCGGAAACATAAGTTGGTACTTTTAGCATATTTCTATAATCCGATAGCGGCAGCGGAAAGTGAATCATTTTCCGGAGAAGGATAAGGTTCCAGACTTCCATTTTTCAAGACAACTACTTGGTCTGCAGCATGCAAACCGGTCAGTCTATGGGTTACGGAAACGATCGTTCTTCCTTCTCTCAATTTTTGGAGAGTTTTTAAGATCCTTGCTTCTGTGATCGGATCCAATGCGGAAGTCGCCTCATCCAAGAGAAGGATTTGAGGATTTCTCACTAATGCTCTCGCAAGTGCGATCCTTTGTTTTTCTCCGCCTGAAAGTTTAGAACCCTTGTCTCCTGCAATCGTTTCGTATCCATCAGGAAGTGCAGAAATGAATTCATGGATCTCTGCAAGTTTTGCAGCTTCGATCGCTTCTTCAGGAGTTGCGTCAGGACGTCCCATACGAATGTTTTCCAGAATGCTAGTATGGAATAAGAAAGTATCTTGGAATACGATCCCGATCATGGAATGAAGCGCATCCAAACGGATTTTCTCCATTGCGACTCCGTCCAAGGTAACTTTTCCTTGGTTCGGTTCCATCATTCCTAGGATAAACTTAAGAATGGTACTTTTTCCGGAACCGCTTGGTCCAAGGATCACAGTATAAGTTCCTTTTTTGATCTCCAGGTTTACACCGCTTAGGTTTTTAGTTCTACCTTTATAACGGAAATGTAAATCTTCCAGTTTGATGGAATTTTGCAATTCAGAAGGCGCAAACGGACGTTCTCCTTCCGATTCAAAGGTTGGAGTTCTTAAGATCTCTAATATTCTTCTAGCGGAACCGCTTGCTTGGTTCATTGTAGGAAAATACTGGGACACATAAAGTAGAGAATAAGACAAATTCAAGAATGGAGGAAGAAAAGCCGCCAAAGCTCCCACGCTCACCATTCCATGGAATGCAAACCATGCACCCGAGATCAAAAGTACCGCTTGTAAAAGTAAAATCCCACCGGAAGCAGAACGTTCCAAATAAGAATTCGTTAATCCTAATCTTAAGGAAACATGAAATAGTTTTTCACAGTTGCCCTTAAATTTGTCCCAAAAAGCTCCGTCCAAGTCATAAACACGGATCAGGTTCTGAGCGGAGATAGATTCTTCAACGGCGGTGAGGACCTTGGCTTCTTCTATCTTTCTTTCGTAGCTTGCTGCTGTAGATCTAGTGGAGAAGAATACAGGTCCTAAAAAAGTGATCGGCCAGATCAAGGTCGCAATTGCGCCTAACTTCCAATCCAAAGCGAATAATAATGCAGTTCCAAAAATTGCTTCTAATAATGGAGAGATTCCCCAAGGGATCAATGCAAGTACTGCGTTCTCTAATGCGGACAAGTCTGTGGAGAATCTTGAGAGAACATCTCCCAAACGAGTATTTGCATAAAAGTCCAGATTTACTCTTTGTAAATGAATGAATAACTCTTCTCTCATGTCTCTTATGGCACGAGCGGAGACCCAATTGTATAAATAATCCCTGACTGTTCCTGCGGCGGTGATTAAGATCGTACCTCCGATCAAAAGTGCACCGGTGATATAAAGAACCGTTTCATTCTTTCCGATCAAAGCTTCGTCGATCAAAAACTTAAAAGAGAAAGGAATCGCGGAATAAACGATGATTTCGGTAAAAAGAAGGCCTAAAACGATTCCCAAGCGTACTTTATAATTTTTAAAATATCTTCCTAATCCTAGAAGAACTAGAAAAGGAGATTCGGAAGAAGGTTCATTTCCCCCAAAACTTGGTCCTAAAGAAGAAGAATAAGAGCCTCTAGCGGCCTGACTTCCTGGAGGAACCTTAGGTCCGGCAGCTTTTGAGTTAGAGTACGTCGCTTGTGTTTTTCCGAATTTGAATCCTTCGGTAAATTTCTGTTTATTTGTCATATATGTATCCCCAGGGGGAAGAAGGGCGTATCGGTTTAGTAAAAAAATTTCTCCGATTTCCCCAGTGTATTCGGGAGGCCTTTCGGCGTATATCCTGTAGCAGCGGATTTTCTTAGAACTTCTGTCTCATTGATGAAAAATTTTAGGAGACAGAATATTTAAAAAGGAGCTACTACTCATTTAGACTTCGAAAACATTCCTCAAAAACTAGGGTTTTTGAGTGTTATTTTTCAAGGAATATGCAGGCTTTGTAGGAAAGCGGAAACCATGATAGAATTTAACTACAAAGAAGAATATGGAGTCTATAGGGTTACTCTTAAGACTTCTGAAACTGCCCCTGGAACACTTCATAAAATGGTGAAGGCAATGTTCTTTATGGGATTCGAGATCCTTTCCGGAGATATTCGTACGATCAAAGACGGCGACTCCATGATCAGCTACGACGAGTTTCTTCTTAAATCCCCTGAAACAGATTCTAAAATTAAGGCATCCAAACTAGGAGTCTTAATGTCTTCCGTCTTTTCCGATGATAATGCTCTGGAAGAGATGATCCAAACCTCAAGTGAAATAGATATTCGAAATACATTTTATCTAGGACAAGATTCTCAATTGGAGTTTGAAGACTTACCCGGTAATTCTGCTACGAAGTTCTACTTAGAAGCTCCGGATAGAAAAGGATTATTATACTTTGTAACCGGAGTTTTAAAGGATCTGGGGATCAATATTCTCTCCGGCGAAGTTAGAACTGACGGTAAGTCCTTAAAAGCCCAGGATACATTCATACTAACCGACTCTCGTACAGGACTCGGGTTTGCCGGCAGCTCCACAGAAGAACGGATCCGTAGATATATTCTGCAAAGCAGCCTAAATCAAGTTTGATCGGGCAAATTTGAAACGTCCAAACTATTAAACCCATAAAGAAATGTATTATGGTATCGGAATGATTCGATTCATCGGATCAATTTGCCGATAGTATACTGCAGGAGTTCCTTCCACCTGACGATGGACGCAGCCAGAGATTTACAAAAATTCGATTTTACGGAAGAAGTGATCCAACACTTTCGAGAAAATAGAATTATACCTGTCGATTTTTATAATAAACACGGGCAGATCCTAATTCATAAAAAAGATATGGCCACCGGAGACGATATCAGTCGTCTTCAAAAATTCGAAAAACAAGGGATCTATTTTTTAACTGCTGAGATCGCTAAGATCCATCCAGGCTCCGGTAAAAAAAGTTCTTTAGATCCTTCTTTCGATAAACTGATTAATCCTACTCTTACTTTGGATATGTCCAGAGGAGCGACCGATCTATTATCCGATATCAAAAAGTTTCCCTTAAATGGAGAGCATGTTAAAGAGATCAATAAATCCATTAACGCGGTCTTAGATGATTTTAAATCCTCTCCGAATATGGAGACTGGACTAGTCAATATTATAGAAGTTATGAAGAATGCCGGAATGCCCGTGGACTCGGAAGTTCTTACTAAAAGAACTGTGATCGCAATGGCATTGAAGGTAAGGGCCGCAAAAGTTTTTACCAAAGTAGATATGGAGCAGAAGAAGACAGAGCAGATGAATCTGATGATGGCTTCTTATCTTGCGGATATCGGCTATACTCAGATGAAGATACCGACTCACGCGAATCTAAAACCGGAAGAGTTGGAATATATCAAGAACCATCCGATCATCAGCTACTTGATGATCGCTAATCTTCCTGAGATCGAAGATCCGGTCAAATCGGTGGTCCTGAATCATCATAGACCTCACCGCGGAGAAGGGATGAATAATAATTATCCCCAAACCAAACCTTTGGTACAAAAGCTCCAAGGTTATAGAGAAAAATACAAAGACGATTTTCGCAAAAATCTTTTAGCTAGCGATATCCAAAGACAAGTAAAGTCTATTCTTACTAACGCGATCTCTTACGAAGATATCGGGATACTATCCATTGCGGGAGAGTTTGCTTCTTTAACGACTCCTCAGCCTTGGAGAGAACCGATGGACGGTCTCAAGGCCATGAAACTAATCTTGAATAATAGTTTCTTTGCTTATAACGAAAAAACACTCAAAGACTTCTTCGATCATGTGGGTCTATCCTTATGCGATAACCAGCCGTTCGTGAAAATCGGAGATTATGTTATTGTAGCTTCTCAAGATTCAAATCGTAAGGTATTCTTCGAGATCTGCATTATCAAAGAATCCCATAAAAATTCCATCCGACCGATGTTAGAAAGGATCGGAACCATCCGACCGAAGTTTGCAAATAACGGTAAAGTCAGGATCTCAGGCTTCGAAATGGGGAGCTTGACCGTGGATAGAAGAAGGGCGATATTCAATTTGGAACGTAATGCCGACCCTAGAAGGATCATCTATCTAGTGGATCCTGAAATAGATCCTGAGTTTTTTGACTCATTGGATCGTAAAGTTAGGGAAACATATCCCTCTAGGACTTCTTCTGATTCGGATTCCGCCTCTAAAGCGCCTGTTTCTTAAGCGATTGACACAATTTCGGAAATTTATTCTTGCCTACTAGCAAGGTTAAATCATTTCT
The DNA here is from genome assembly GCF_004770895.1 of Leptospira dzoumogneensis. NCBI lineage: Bacteria > Pseudomonadati > Spirochaetota > Leptospiria > Leptospirales > Leptospiraceae > Leptospira > Leptospira dzoumogneensis. Next base: position 586,962 of record NZ_RQHS01000019.1, read on the forward strand.
TTGTTACTAAACATATATCTTACTTAAACGTTATATACTTTGGGCATATATTTTCGGCCCTCTGATAATGCGTATGGATTTTTATTATGACTCAATTCCAAAGCGGCCCAATCGATCCTCTCAGGCTTGAAAGATTTGAGTTCAATGCGGAAGTAATCAGGCAGTTTAAGGAAAGCCAATCCATCCCGGTCGATTTTTACAATAAGAACGGACAGATCTTAATCCACCGCAAAGACAGCGCTAGCGAAGCGGATATTAATAAGCTGCAAAAGTTCGAACTACAAGGGATTTATTACCTTCTATCCGAAAGACATAAAGTCGGGATCCAAGTAGAGCAGCCGGACTCGGTAAACGGCAAAAAAGTCTCTTATATCAAATTAGTGAATCCTGATCTTACCTTGCAGATGGCAAGACAGGCTTCCGATCTTCTCAAAGACCTGAGAGATTATCCTTTAAACGGAAATCATGTGAAAAATGTTGCGAAGGCGATCGACGGGATCTTAGATGATTTTGCGAACAGCCAAGACGTTGAATTAGGTTTAGTCAACGTAATCGAAGTAATGAAATCCGCGGGAGTCGAAACAGATTCCGAAGTACTTACCAAAAGAACCGTCATCTCTATGGCGATGAAACTTCGGAGTTTAAAAGCGATCTCCATCAAGGACAGTGAAAATTCTAAAGCCCAACAATTGAATCTAATGATGGCAGCTTATATGGTGGATATAGGCAAGGTCAGAATGAAATTCCCTGTGCATGGGAACTTAAGTACCGAAGAATTCGAATACGTAAAAAATCATCCGATCATTAGTTACTTGATGATAGGGAATATGGCTTCAATACAAAGCCCAGTAAAAACCGCGGTATTAAATAGTCATAGGCCGTATAGGGGAGAAGGATTAAACAATAACTATCCTTCTACGACATTCCTGGTAAAAAAACTGGGAGAATATTACGAAAAATATAAAAACGACCCTTCTAGAAGTGTACTTGTAGAAGATATGCAAAGACAATTGTATATTCTTCAAAATAATTCTTATAGTGAAGATGATCCTGCTATTATTTCCATCGCGGGAGAATTTGCATCTCTCAGCAGCCAGCAACATTGGAGATCGGCATATTCTCCTATTACCGCCATGAAGCTGATCTTGAATAACAGCTTTTTTTCATATAATGAAAGAGTGGTTAAGGAATTTTTCGATTTTATGGCTCTGAGTTTATGCGAGAACAAAAGTGTTCTGAATGAGGGAGACTATGTGATCGTGGTTTCCACGGATTCACAGCATAAGATCCACTTCGAGACCTGTGTGATCAAAGAGATTAATAAAAATCAAACCCGCCCTCTTCTAGAAAGGGTTGGAACGATCAGACCTGTTTTCTCCAATAAAGGAAAACTTAAGATCGTAGGTTACGATCGTAAAACTTTCCGTCCTGATATTAGAAAGGCTGTCTTCAATCTAGCCAACGCAGTGGACCCAAGAAGGGTGATTTATTCTATCGATCCGGAATTAGATCCACCTTTGTTCGATCTGATCGATAAAAGTTACCGCAAAACAGCTCCGAAATCTGTCGCGTAAACAGTCTTCTTTTCCTTCTCACTTCGGAATCCTACTTTCTTCCGTTGGTGGTCTCCTGTTTTCTGGTACTGTATGCCTTCCAGTTGGGGTAAAATATTCAAAGTCAGTACGTTCGGTGAATCTCATGGCGAAGCCGTGGGAGTTGTTGTTGAAGGAGTTCCTGCAGGAATTCCGATCCGATTGGATGAGATCCAAAAGGATCTAAACAGAAGAAGACCCGGACAAAGTAAACTCACCACTCCTAGGGACGAATCGGATACCGTTCGAGTTCTTTCCGGGGTATTTGAAGGAAAAACGATCGGAAGTCCGATCGCATTGATCGTAAACAATCAGAACACGATCTCCAAAGATTACGAAAATCTAAGGGAAACTTTCCGTCCTTCTCACGCAGATTATACTTATCAAACCAAGTACGGATTCCGTGCTCACGTAGGAGGAGGAAGATCCTCCGTGCGTGAAACAATCGCAAGAGTGGCCGCAGGTGCGATTGCCAGAATGATCCTAGAAGATGATTTGGGAGTCAAAACGGTCGCTTGGGTGGACACGATCGGCACCATCTCTTCTGAAATTGCAGAAAACAAATATCCTCAAACCAGAGAAGAAGTGGATGTAAACGAGGTTCGTTGTCCTGATATTCAGGCCGCGGACAAAATGCGTTCTCTTATTCTTCAAATGAAAGAAGCTGGAGACAGCGTTGGTGGAATTATCCGCTCTGCTTCTTATAATCTTCCTCCAGGTCTTGGAGATCCGGTGTATGATAAGCTGGATGGGGACATAGCAAAGGCAATTCTATCCATTCCAGCCTGCAAAGGTTTCGAAGTAGGTTCCGGATTTTCTGGAACTCTTCTAACCGGAAGCACTCATAACGACGAGTTTTATGTGGAAGAAGGAAGTGGAAGAGTCCGTACTCGCACAAATAATTCCGGAGGACTCCAAGGTGGGATCTCCAACGGAGAAACTTTGGTGGTTCGAGCTGCGTTTAAACCTACTTCTACCATTTTCAAAAAACAAAATACTGTAAATATCGACGGAAAAGAAACTACATTGGAAGCGAAAGGCAGGCATGATCCATGCGTTTTACCTAGAGCAGTTCCGATTGTAGAAGCAGCGATAAACCTAGTTCTAGTAGACGCATATCTGTACCAAAGGGCGATGAATCCTCAGTGGTTCCAGAAATGGGCCAAAGTTCCGGATTATTACAGAGATTTAAAACTCTAAACTTGTCTTACAGTTCGCTCTGCGGACTTCGCGCCTGAGACAGACTCTCATATCTTTGCGATCTAGAAACGGGTTGCCAACTTTGAATAGTACGTTTCAAATGAAATTTGGCGCCCTGGTTTGTTTAGAAAAACGGAGGTTCGAGTGGTCAAGATAAAGATAGACGGGATCGAATACGAGGTCGACGAGAAAAAAAATCTAATATCCGCGGCTAAAGATGCCGGAGTGGATATTCCGTTTTTCTGTTATCATCCTAAATTATCGGTGGTGGGCATGTGTCGCATGTGCCTCATCGAGATAGAAGGGATCCCCCGCTTACAAGTTGCCTGCAATACTAAAGTTACCGAAGGACTTTCTATCGTCACAAAGAGCGATAGAGTAAAAGAAGCGAGAGAAGGAACGATGGAATTCCTACTCGCGAACCACCCTTTAGATTGTCCGGTCTGCGATAAGGCTGGAGAATGCCAGCTTCAGGATAATTCTTTCGGTTCAGGAAAAGGGAATTCCAGATTTACATTAGAAAAAAGGAATATTCCTCAGGAAGAGATCGGCTCCAACCTGATCATCAACCATAATCGCTGTATCGTATGCTATCGTTGTGTCCGTTTCGAAGAAGAGATGGTGGGAGAATCCAATCTAGGGCTCTTCGAGCGGGGATATCATTCCATTATAGGTCTCGCAAAAGAAGAACCGATCAATCATAATTACCAGGGCGCTCTTGCGGATATTTGCCCTGTTGGTGCATTATTAAATCATAAAACATTATTCAAGTCCAGGGTTTGGTGGTACAAATCCGAAGAATCCGTTTGCCCAGGATGCAGTACCGGTTGTAAAACTTATACAAACGTAAGAGACAACAAAATGTTCCGCTATATGCCTCGTATAGATGAGGAGAAGGACCAGTATTTCCTTTGTGACAAAGGAAGATTCAACGTAGATTGGTTGAATACGAATAGATTGTTCTCCTTCTACAAAAATGGAGAAGCAAGTAAGAGTGCCGCTGTTTTGGATGAAATTTCCGAAAAAATTTCCAAATCCAAAAAGATCGCGGTGATCGGCGGGGCTCATGAGTCTGATCAGAACTTAAAGTCTATCAAAGAATCCTTGTCTAAGCTAGGAGTTCCATTTGTAACGGAAGCTAGAGTAAGCCCTGAACAATACAAAGAACCTGAACAAGTGGATTTCCAGTACACTACAGATAAAAGACCGAACACTAAAGGAGCTGTAGATGCGGGATTTGTTTCTTCCGAAGGGATCGATTCCATTCGTTCTGCTGCGGCAAAAGGAGAATTCGATCTGATCTTTGTAATCAAAGAAAAAGTTTCCGAAATCTTAGCCGGTGCTCCTTCCGAATCTATAGTAGTCTTAGAAACGAATCTTACGGAAGATACGACTAAGGCAAAATATTCCGTACCGATCAAAGCATATTCGGAACAAAGCGGAAGTTTTACGAATAAGAAGGGATGGATCCAGAACTTTAGCAAGTCTATGGAAGCGCCAAAGGGGTTATCAAGCTCCGAGGAAATTTTTTCCTTATTGGTAACAAAAACTTTAGAATTACGTTCTAACACGAGAGAGGCAGCCGTTGGGAACCGTTAATGTAATTAATGTAGCGGCAAAACATAAGCCCGCTTGGTACCAAAGATTATATTCGTATTCTATTGCGAATGGACTTTGGATCACTCTAAAACATTTTATCAAAGCAGCTTTTCTAAAAGGTGCAGTCACATTAGAATTCCCTGAAAAGAAAAGAAAGTTCTCTACTCGTTTCCGCGGAATGCACACTATGAAACGTGACGAACTGGGAAGAGAAAGATGTACCAGTTGTTTCTGCTGTATGTGGATCTGTCCTGCGGACGCTATCAAAATAGAAGCAGGACATGTAACTCCTGAACTACAACATCTTCATCCGGAAGACAAGTTTGCTAAGAAGTTCGAAATAGATCTATTACGTTGTATATTCTGTGGAATGTGCGAAGAGGCATGTCCTAAGGGCGCGATCTATTTGGACGGACCTGCAGAGATGGCTGCGGACAATAGAGAAGATCTGATCTTAACTAAAGAAAGAATGATGCAAAAAGTCGGAGGACCGATCTTAGGAGAAAGGCTCTAACCTTAATTCAGAAGCAAATTCTCTCGGAAGTTCTCGATTCGCTTTATCTAATATCGGAGAATGTAATCTTTTAGAAGCGTATTCCAAACAAGCTTCGATATCCAAAACCTTAATATTAGGATATTCATTTAGGATCTCTCTATATCCGAATCCTAAAAAGATCATATCTAATATTTCTAAAACTCGGATAGAGGTCCCCCGGATGACCGGTTTACCTCCGCAGATGGAAGGATGAGAGATAATACGGTCTAGTGTTTTTGTATCTGTTTCCATTCTAATTATACAACAAAGCCCCAAACCAAATTTTGAATCTTAAATTCTGAAGTCTGAAATTTTTCCTTGGAAAGAAATAATCCCTAAGATTTAGGGAACGAACAACTTCTATAAAAATCCTAAAAGTAATAAAAAGAATAAAAAATTTACAAAAGTAGCAAAAATACTCCTAGAATAAAAAATTCAGCGTAAATAGTGCTAAGTCAATCCGGAGAAAAATAATTCGATTCGAAGCAGGGCCGCTTCGCAGATCATATTCTATTCTAAACGTTTTCAGAACGTTCAAAATATGGAAAACGGCTCCATCGAATCAATTTATGTAAAAATAGGCGAAGTCTTCCGATATTGCCGGATGGATAAAGGACTCTCTTTAAAGGAACTTGCGGACGCTCTTAAAAAAGAATATGGAGTTCCATTCAATCCGAACCTTTTAGGAAAAATTGAAAGAGGAGAATCCAGACTACTTACTCATGATTTTATTAATCTTTGCTTATTCTTTCGTTTGGAGCTCAAAGCATTTATAGATAAAGATAAGAAAAATATTCACGAAACTGCACTTGGCGATCTAACGGAAGATCCCGCAATTCGCAGGATATTAATTTTCATAAGCGAGAATAGAGCTTCTAAAGGATTTGTTACCTTCTTAGAAGAATTCCTAAAATTTATGGGACCACAATTGATCCGAATGAGTAAAGATACGGATACCAAAAATCTAAAAGCTGCTTCTCCAAAGAAGAAGGGCCGCAAGCCTTAATACATCCCTTTAGTGATCCAATCCTTCTTCTTTATAAATTATAGAACAAACTTTACTTATTAAAATCGAACGCTCTTTAGAAATAAAAATTTTATTTATTTCAGAAATTATATTATCTCGTTTCGAAAATAAGTGAGAATTAAGACGCTTATATTACCTTGTCGTTTAAATACATAAAACCTCCACATTAAAACTAAAGAGGGATCATAATGAAGAGAATCATCATCCGGGGTGTATATACTCTGGTTATCATAGGACTTCTCGGCGGGTCATTCATGGCCTGCAGCGATAAGTCTTCGTCGAACGGAGCGGAGTTAGGAGTGCTTTCCAGCCTTCTTCCTTCTAAAAGCGGAATTGGATCTAAGTTAACGAGCACAGCCAGCACTTATTTTCATAACGAGATTTTTCCTCCACATTGGTTGAATTGGACCACCGATGGAGCGAACCCAATCGAGACGGGACCTACTTTCTTGACCCGCGGTATGAAATGTAGCGGTCGTTATTGCGATGATGTAAATCTTCTCGCAAGCGAATCCGGATACACTCAGACTAATAGCTGGTGGACGGATTGGTTTTCTGAAGAAGGAAATAACTCCCGCATTTGTGATAATAACGGATTCGTAACAGGTATCAAATGTTCCGGAAGTTATTGTGATAATATTTCCTTAAAATGTTCTCAATTGAACAATAACGGTGTAAGAACAGGATGTTATTGGAGTGGCACAATCTCCGAAGAGGACGGTGGAAAATTCGTAGCTCCAGAATCAATGTACATCGCAGGTGTAAGTTGTAATGGTCGTTATTGCGACAATAAGAACTTATATCTTTGCCAAGCTGATAACGGCGGACCAAGCGTTGATCAGGATGCACTTGCACAACAATTTGCACCTCGTTTGAGATTCGATCAAGAGACTACTACAGGTTCCGGAGATTCTGGAAAATGTTTTACTAGCGATCCTCAGACTTATTACACTCAAAGAGCTGCAGGAGTTGCTCCTCAAGATCTTTGTAATAAAGATTATTCTACAATTTCAAATAACCAAGTTCCTATTTTCTATGAGACTTCTCTAGTTGGAACGAATGCAGTTCTGATCAGATACTGGTTCTTCTACGCTTGGCAAAGTACTTGTTTCCTAAGTTTCGGAAGCCATGCGGCTGACTGGGAAGGAATGAGCGTCCTAGTAGTAAATGGACAAATGAAACGAGTTGCTTGGTCGCAGCACTCCGGATGGTATTCCAAAGAGATCGGTAACTTTGAAATTGCAGATGGTACTCACCCGGTTGCATACGTTGGTAAAAACGCACATGGATCTTTTCATGACAGCGGCGGATCCGGCGGTTGTTTATATTTCGAAGACTTCAGAAATCCAGGCGGAAACGATTATCACCAAGACACTTGGAACAACCTAGTGAGGCTGAGAAGAGGCGGAGATGCTCCTAGCTGGATGAATTGCCAAGGAAGCGGATGTTTTGACGGGATCGGTCACCCAATGGAAAGAGGGGACTGGCGTTCTAACGCAGGCTGCGGATCCGATGGTTGTGGAAAATCTTCCGTGGGAGGGAACATTCCTTTCGTAAACGATCCTACAGGTTCCGATTATTCAGCGATCATGGCGAAACACAGCGGTAAGGTGATCGATGTTCCAGGAATTAGTACTGCTGACAGTGTCAACCTATACCAATGGACCAATGTAAACCAAGACAATCAGAAATGGGCACTTGAGTCTACAGGTGACGGATACTTTAGATTTATCGCAAAACATAGCGGCAAATGTTTCGATGTAAAGGGAGGATCTACTGCGGCAGGAATGAATGTGATCCAATATTCTTGCGGCGGGGGAAATAACCAAAGATTCCAATTACTCTCTTACGGAGACGGATTCTTTGCTCTGCAGGCAAAACATAGCAGCCAGTGTTTGGATATTGCAGGCGGTGCGACCGGAGACGGAGGTCTCTTGATCCAGTGGCCTTGTGCTTGGACTGATAACGAAAAGTTCCAGTTCTTGCGCTAAAATCCGGGGCGGGGTAATCCGCCGCGTTATATGAAAGGTAAGGCTCCCGATTTCCGGGGGCCTTATTTTTTCTGCTTCCGCAGAATCGGAATATCCCAAAAATTAGCAGAAATCCTTTTTTTCGGTCCAACTGAACTAAAAATGCAAGGTCTTTCTCAGCCGGAATTCATCAATCTATACGACTCCTGCAAGAATACAGTGTATCATTTCCTGCTCAAACTCTCAGGAAATCCAGAAATTGCCGAAGATTTGACCCAAGAGACATTTTTAAAAGCCTTTGAGGTCATGGATCGTTTTGACCCAGACAGGGGAAGCTTCTCTTCTTGGTCTTGTACGATCGCTAAAAACCTTTATTTTAAACATTTCAATCGTACAAAGAAGGAAACGGGGAACGTCTCAATTAATGTAGAGAACTTTCCCGAACTTTCCGGCGGAAATCATGAAGATCCTCTGGAACTAGAGAAAAATTCTCTCAATTTAGCTTTAAAAGATGGAGTTTCCCGTCTTCCTGAGCCTGAAAAGAGTATAATACTACTGAAGGAAATCCAAAAGAAAACTCTCAAAGAGACTGCGGATGCTCTCGGGATATCCGAGAGGACCGTTAGTCGTCGCTTGCTTAGTGCGTTCAGATTATTGAGAACGTATCTTGAAGCGGAAGGGATCGGACTATAAGATGGCATTACATATCCAACAGTCAAATAGTTTCGAAGACCTGCTAGAGTCTTATCTTTCCGGCGAACTTGACGCTGCCGGGAAAAAGCAACTTTTGGAGATCGTATTAAAGGACCCTGAAAAAGCGGCCGAATACAGAAAGATCACTCAGATCCAATCCCAACTCAGGGCCCCTAGTGCATCCAAAGAGTTAGAGAACCTTTCCCCACAGACTTCTTCTAAAAAAATCCTACCTTTTCCTAAACCTGTGGTCTATCTCGCGGCGGCAGCCTTGGTATTCGTGTCTTTTGGAATATACTTCTATCAAAATTCTTCGATCAAAAAGGGCGAGGCCACTTTAGATAAGTTCACTTATTCTTACGGTGATTGTTCTATCGAAGGTAAAACTTCACAAGCCGGAGATGATGTTTCCGGTAAAAGGATCGTTTCCGGAAAATCTTCCGTATGTGACGTTCAGTTAGAAGGAAAAAAGAGTGTAGCTGTTAGAGCTTTACCTAATACGGACTTCACTGCCGAACGTAAAGAAAATGAGATCCATGTTTCTCTTGGATACGGCACAATTCTTTTGGACAGCCAAGGCCCTAAGGATGGAGAAAATGTCTCAATCGGTTCTAATGATTTCAGGCTGATCTTAGAAGGTACTAAGGTTTCGGTCAACAAAGGGCGTACGGATTCTTCTCTTTCCGTAAAAGTGCTCGAAGGAAAAGTCAGATTAGAATCCGGAGATACTATCTTCTTGGAATCGGTATCAAGTTGGTTAACCAAAGAAGAAATTGCACTTCTCGCAAAAGAATATCCTATCTTATTCGATAAACAACAACTAACGATAGAATCAGGACAACAGCTTGCATGGAAAGGATTATCTCCTGCAAGAATGAAAGGTCTTAAAAAGATCGAAGATTCGATCAAGGCCAGCAAAAAGTCCCAGTCCAGCGCTCAACTGGATGAGACTTTGATCAAGAGTTTAAAACCTCATGTGGATTCTCTCCCTAAAGATCCATTCTTGATCTCTCCTAAGGAGCTTAAGAACTCTCTTAAAAAAATACTTCCGGATGAAAAAGCGGATCTGGAAAGAAAGTTTGCGGGTATGGTCCGTTTCCCTCCAAAAGATCTGAAAGAAAGAGAACAATTGATGGAGATGGTCAAGAAGGTGGACAAGGCATCCATTACGGATATCTTAAATAACAAAGTTCCGGGGGGTCCACCTCAAGTTGTCTCTCAACAAGTTCGTATTCTTTATCTAAAAGACGGATCTACGGAAAGAGGGATCGTTTACCAGCAAGACAGCTTCTATGTGGTCTTAAGACCGGATGGAAACTTGATTATCCCTGTAGACGCTGTAGAAAAAATAGAATCCGAATAATATTTGTTCATATATTAACGGGCATCGTGATACGAATCGAATCCTCTCGCTTAGTCTGGATTCGTTATATTCTTTTTTAATTAACCCTTACGTTCTTCTTCCAAAATGGAAGGTATAATATAGTAAATAGGATCATTCCGAGTGCTTGCATCCAGAGAATGTAAATCGGCCAAGGGCCTAAATAATCCATCAGAGAACCTGCAGCGGATTTTTCTCTCATATATCCGTAATTTGCATCCAAAGCAAAATCTATAACTAAAGCAGCCACAACGTAAATCTGACTGTAAAGAACGGATCGGATCACTGCTCCTTTTCTAGGAGTTAACTCCAAACCGAACACAACATAAAGAGCGGAAATCACCAGTCCGGAATGTGCGATGAAAAATATAAAAAAGTAAATATGAGGAAAGGTAACCGAAAGGTCAGGAGTGATCACTCCCTGCATAGAGCCTGCAATCACCCAGAAATAAGACAGCTCTGCAAGAGTTCTATTTCGGGTAAATAATGCCAGAGAAGTTACGATGGCCGACCAATTACAAAACTCCATGGGCAGGTCGTAACGAATTTGCCAATAGCCCGAATCGATCCTATATATTACATAAACTAAATAGTTTAAAACTAGAATGGCCCCTAAAGTATAACCGATATTGTTCTTGAGTTTGGTAGAAGCGAACTTTCTGCCGAAATAAGGCAGACCGAATCCGAGAAATGTAGTAAGAAAAAGTATAATAAAATGGAGAGGGCTCCAATGTTCGAATCTCATCGAAGATACCCTCTCCTTACGTTAGTGAAATTTCAAATCATTATTCAATCAAAGAGCGGCTTAGTTTTAACGCTGAAGATCATTTTCATTTCCTCTTCAGTGAATTGATGAGGTCTTTTTCTTTTAAGATCCATAAAGAGCCCATGCACCATAGAGGTAAGGATCAACTTTTTGGTCTTTTTAGAGAATACGTCATGTCGGAAAGCCAATCGATTCTTCTCCGCTTTTTGATAAACTGTAACGATCACAAAATCATCCGGAAAACCCATAGTGTCGAAATAATTCAACTCAGCTTTGTAAACTACCGGGCCGATCCCTTTTGCCTGTAATGAATGTAAATCTAGTCCGCATTGGTAAGAAGAACGGATCCTTGCATCATCCAAATAATATTGGATAGTTTCTAAATTTACCTTACCTTTCGGATCCATTTCCGCCCATCCTACGCTGATTGGATGATAGAACGCATATGGATAATCTTCTTCCGAATAGAAGACTTCTTCCGAACTGTCGGAAAGACTTAATACGAATCTTGCCTTACATACTAACGCCGAATCGGAAGCTCGGAAAATTTCCTGCATAATCTCAGTGGATTCAGGATCGGTGCTAAGAATGTCCGTAGTAACGACCGCATCTTCCGGATATTTTAACTCCGCTTTATATTCTATCTCGCATTGGCGAACTACTAAGCCGTCTGAATTCGGGATTGTTTCCCCTTCTTCTTTTAAAAGTTGGAAGGTTTTGATCCTTGCTTCTTCAAAATAACTTTGGTAAGTCCCGTTGTTTACGTGTCCGTTTACGTCTATATCTGATTTGCGGACAGGAACGGCAAAAGAGGTGATAATCTTATCCGTTTTTTCCATGAGTCTCATAAAAAGCCTCCGGTAGACAAAGTGGTCTACTCGATAAGATTCAGGATAAATTATGGTAGACAGATCGGTCTACCATAATTATAATCAAAATTGAAAAAAGATGAGAATCCAGAAGGACTTAATTCGGTCGGAAGACCCTGCAAAGGACAGGATCCTAAAGGCAGCTTTCAAATTATTCTATTCCAAGGGTTATCCCAATACAGGAATAAATGAAATTTTGGAAGAAGCGGGAGCCTTTAAGAAAAGTTTGTACATCCACTTTCCTTCCAAAAAGGATTTGGGTAAGGCTTATCTTTTGGAACAAGAAGAAGCAATATTAGGTTTTGTTAAAAGGATCGCTAAAAAAGAAAATAAGTATTCGGATTTCATTAAATCTTGGATGAGGATGTTGAGAAGAGGACTTAAAAATACTTATATTTACGGCTGCCCTTACGCGAATTTATCCAACCAAACCCATGACGAGCCCGAGATATCGGATTTCGTAAAGGTCGCATTAAATCGCTGGGTCCAGGATTTCGAAAATTGTTTAAAAGATATTACTTGGAATTCTAAAAAGTCCAAAACCGGATCCGAGTTAAAGGAAATTTCCGAAAGTATCCTTTTTTATTACCAAGGCGCTTTACAGTTATATGGAATGTCCGGAGATTTCAAACATATACATCGATTGGAAAAAGCGCTTTTATCCTTAGATAAATAATATCTTTTTAGAATATATTAATCCCAAATAGAGTTAGCACATTCGACTAGATCGCCCGCGAAATAATGAGGGAAAGAATATGCTAATTTTCCCATGATCGGGTTTAGATCTTTATAAGAAACGGAATCTATTCTTAGGGTATCCGATTCGTCCCTGTAAATTTTGAATTTTAAATGAAGTTTGAATTTATCCTTTCCGAATTTGAAACTAGTATTGTTTTTACATGATTTAAAACAACTATCGTATTCTTCTTCGACGTTTTGATTGGCACGAAGAGTATGTGATTGTTCTTTACAGTTGAAAGAACATTCGTCCGGATCGGAAGGTTCATACGGAAATTCGACCAGTACTTCTTTATTTCCTTCGGTCTTATAAGATCCACGTATGATAGGTACTAATTCTCCAGGTCTTCTGCTTCTCATTACGGCACTTGTAGGAGGACTGAGGATCAATTCTAATCCGCTGATCTCTAAATAAAGTTTGGAATCAATTTTGGGAAAATTTTTTTCCCAGTTTAAACATATAGTCTTACTTTCCGACTGAGCTCCTAAGAAAAAAGGAAAACTGAGTGCGAAACAAAGTAGAATGGAGAACGAAAACAACTTAACTTTCATTTGTCTGAAAGATATTTTATAATGGGTTAGGATAGTCTGCCAGCAGAAAAACCTGCTTTTCATTACAGATTTAGCATTACTTATTGCTCTTTGCTTCCAATTTTCGGATGTCTTTCGCGAATTCCTCTAAAAGAGAAGGATCGAATTTTTTCCGGAATAATTTTAGATCGGGAGAGATCTATTTTTTCTTTTTAGAATTCCATGCAGGCTTGGACTTTAATACTTTTTTATAGATGGGACAGCCTGGTCCGTGAGCGCCTTCTAAATATCCGGTGCTCATTAAAAATTCATTCACTATCTCTCCGCCTACGAATACAAAAGTTTTTTTGAATAGTTTGGTCCATTCTTCTAATGATTTAGGATGATGAGAAGCCAGCCAATCTTGAAAGCTTCCGAATTCTTTTTGCAGGCCGACAATCACATTTGCATTATGAATGGCAGCGCTTATTTTAAGCCTGTTCCGAATGATACCCGCATCGTTCAAAAGCCGATCAAAATCTTTTTCAGAAAACTTAGAGATCTTTTTAATGGAAAAGTCTTTGTAAGCCTTGCGAAAGTTTTCCTTTTTTCTTAAGATCGTGGTCCAGGAAAGTCCGGCTTGGTTGATCTCTAATATAAGCCTGCCGAATAGTTCGTCGTCCGATCTTAAAGTGAAACCGTACTCTGTGTCGTGATAGATCTTGTTTTCAGGATCTTTGTCCTTTTCGAGAGAAAGAACATAATGGCAATATTTTGTAAGAGAATTCATATGATAAGAAGAAGATCCTATGAATTAGGTCGCTTCTAACAAAAGAACAGGCAAGAAATTTTTCGAATTCTTCTCTTGCCTGTTCGTAAAACTATAAAACATGTATTCGGTCTAAAAACCGATCAACATTCCCCCATCCACTCTAAGAGTCGCTCCTGTAATCCAATCCGCCTCCTCCGAAGAAAGGAACGCGACAGCAGAGGCAACGGCTTCTTCCGGATTTCTTTTGATCTTTAAAGGAATAGAATCCAAGATAGAATTTCTAATTTCTTCCGGAACATGCTCGGCAAATCGGTTATTGATAAAGCCGGAAGCAACACAATTCACCGTGATATTTCTAGAAGCAAGTTCTCTGGCCGCGGACTTAGTAAGAGCAAATAGTCCTGCCTTTGCGGAAGAATAGTTTGCCTGCCCTGCATTACCGTAAAATCCGGAAACCGATCCGATGTTTACAATCCTACCTGAACTTTTCTTTAACATGAACTTTGCAGCAGTCTGGATGCCGAAGAAGGCGGCTTTCAAATTTACGGAATGTACCTTCTCCCATTTTTCCTCGGACATTCTTAAGAGAAGATCGTCCTGAACTACTCCTGCATTATTGATCCAAATATCCAAGGCTCCGGTTTTCTCTATTGCAAATTCAGCCAATTCTTTGTTTTGGATCTTAGAAGTAACATCGCAAGTTTTCCAGAAAACTCCTTCCGGATCGTATTTTGCTAACTCTTCTGCCGTTTCCTTACAATTGGAATTTTCTAGATCAGAAAGAATAACTTTTGAACCTCTTTCTAAAAACATTTTTGCGATCTCTTTGCCGATTCCTCTCGCCGATCCGGTGATCACCGCAGTTTTACCTTCTAACATATACGCTCTCCTAATTATTTCGATGTCGAAATATTGATGCAAAAAAATTTACATCACAGATCAAAATTCGAATGGATTTTAGTTAAAATTCGCATGAATTCTTCCTTTTCCCTTTGCTCTAAATTTTGGCTAAGTTTTGTAAGTGTGGCCTTAGAAGCTCTTTGAACCTTCTCTAAAGTTTGTTTTCCTTTATCCGTTAATTCCGCAGAAGTTACTCTTTCGTCTTCATATGGTTTGGATCTTTTAACATAGCCGAATTCTTCCATTTTATCCAAAAGAGCAGTCACAGTAGAGTTTGTCCTATCCAGCAGTTTTGCTAATTCGCTCATAGTGAGAGGACCTTCTTTACCCAAAACAAAGAGCACACCTCCGTGAGCTGGAACCAAATCTTGGATTCCCTGCTTCAGAAATTCTTCAGACAAATGTTTTTGGATCCGATCCCTGGTCCTGGATAATAAATGAATTACATACTCCGGTTTCATTTATTTAGACATCGAAATAGTTGAAAAGTTTTGTCAAGAAAAAAAAGGGAGGGATTTCTAATACTTAGGGGTCTCATTTTCTACATAATTTGGATTAGTATTTAGTCTCTTTCGAAGTTCAGAAATTTATTTCCAAAATGGTTTTTCTTCGAAAATTCTGAAAAAACCTCCATTCATTCATGTTAAGATTATTTAGATATGGGACTTTCGTTTAGACATTTCTTTTATTCCCTGCTTTTCGTTCTCTCTTTTATATTGAGTTCGAATTGTGAGGGTGATTTGTACGAGATCCAAGATCCTTCCTTAGGAATGGTGAAAGACGCGGCCTATTACGTAGAGACTCACAAGTTGACAGACACTCGGAATTTGAGAATTTTTGCCGAGCCTTCCGATCATAATGTGTACGTTCATTTTAATTTGAAAGTTTCTCCCGAACTTTTTTTGAAAGAAGGTTGGAAGAAGAGCAATCCAGTTGATGAGAATTTTTGGAAAGAAGAATTGGCTTGGGACATTCTTCATTTTGGATTGGAAGCTCCTCTAGAACTTGGGGATGCTCAAGTTTATATTAGAGAAGATCTGTCAGGAAATTTTTCAGGTAATCTAGAGGTGCTTGTTCTAACCGGAAACGGAAGTGAAGGTTATCTAGTCAGCAGGCAATTTACTTCGGATTCTAAATCTTACTTAAGCAATTTTAGTTTTTAGGTTTTTCTTGGGAGCCTGCAGGTTCCCTGAAATTGATCTCGAATATATCGTAATGTGATTCTCTGACTCCAGTCACGAATGCTACAGAGACTCCCAAATAATATTTGCCTGTATACTTCATCGCCTTCCATGCATACTCAGCCATTTCTTCGGAAGTAATGGAGAATGGATGTATCCTACCTTTAGATTCATCCATATAAAGACCTTCGTAAGTACCTACGATCGTGCCCTTATATTCTAGGCTGAGTATTCTTCCCATTACGGAGAAATTCCTTTTTCCTCCGGTCTTCTTACTTACCATCTTATCGATCGGATGAGAAGTATCGTGAGCTTGGACCCAAACGGTAATTCTTCCGCTTGGATCTTTTACCGGAGCAGTATGTGGTATTATGTTTTCTTGATATTGGGCGTGGATTACTTCTACACTGCTGGAAAGTGCGATTGGCTGTATTCTGTGGATATTGAACTGGATCAGTATGGTCTGATTCAGATTTTTCATTAAGAAGTTAACCGCATCCGCATTTTCCGGACGAACGCTGAAATTTGCCTTTTTACGCATTGGCACATAACATTCATCCCGAGTTTCTTCACATTCTTGGGCCGGATCATAGGTAATTACCTCTATCACTCCCTCATAGGACTCGTATACGATCCCTCGGCTTTCGAATTGGATTAATTTGGCGACCGTCCAGCCTTCCGAATAGGTTCCCAGGGCAAAAGTAGGGGAATGGAAGAATAAAACCGAAATATAAACAAAAACGGAATATTTTCTGAGGGTCATAAATCTCTATTGGACGAGGTTTTTGGGCTGTTACTATCTATCGGCATATGCCGACCCCGAAGGTTTAAGTATTTTCCCTTTATAAGCCGATCCGAAGCAAAATATCGAAATTTTTCTTTCCAAATTTATCACAATCAGGTTTCAAAATCCCCTTAATTTGGGGGTTTTTGCGGGTAAAGGTTCTCCTCGGAGATGGCCCGTTTGGTTCGGCATAGGTGCCCCTTCTTCTGAATGGTCCTTATTTTCCTTTATACGTTATCCGACACGTCTTTTATGTTTATCCAATTTGGGGTATGTATTTTTAAGAAAAATCAATCAAGGAGAGAATAACTTTTCGTATACTAAGCGGTTTAGGGAAAAAACTTAGATAAAACAAGTTGGATAATACATTTTTGATAATTTTTTGGGAACCTTTGTCTGTATTGTATACAATTCTGGCTAACGTAGAAAGAAGGCATTATTCATCCTTTTCGGGATTGGTGCTTATAAAATTGGAAACAGAGAGGTCGAAAAGTTCCGATATGAAACGGCTCACGACATTTTTTCTCAAGAGTTTATTAACTCTTGTTATTCTTTTCTCCTTCGTAAATTGTCCGAAGGGCGGAGGAAAGGGGCCTCTGCTTTTGCCGCCCGGCGAAACTGCAGAAACTCCCAATCCTGATCCTACCATTCGAGTTTATAGAGGAAGTGGTACTGTAACTTCTGTACCGGATACTTCTACCGAAAGTTTGGGAAGTGTGAAAATTACTCAAAGCAGTACTGCTAGAGTTTTCACGATCCAAAATAACGGTGAGCAAACTTTAAATCTTACCAGCACTCCGATCGTCGCAAAGACAGGAGCAGATGCTGCGCAATTTACTGTGGATCAATCAGGTACCGATAATGTTTTGGATCCTGGAGAAACTACTGAGTTTTCAGTGACCTTCTCCCCTTCCGGATCAACTGGTACTAAATCCGCTCAGCTGCAAATAGCGTCTAACGATCCGAACACTCCTACTTTTATTTTGAACTTGAGCGGAACTGCAAATCCTGCACCTGCTCCGGATATCCAAGTAAAAAGAGGATCCACTACTTTTACGAGTGGTTCTAGCGTTCATACGTTTACAAGTGTTCAAGAGAATACGAGCGGAACTGCCGTATCTTTTACGATCAATAATATCGGAGATGCTGCTTTAAATTTAAGTACGATTACTCTAACCGGAACGAATGCGAATCAGTTCAGTTTGGACACAACCGGAATAAGCAGCACTGTTGCAGCTTCCGGTTCCACAACATTCTCCGTAACATTCTCTCCTACTTCTACAGGAGCGAAAACTGCAACGATCACTATTCCGAGTGACGATGCCGGAACTCCTAATTACACTTTCGGTCTTTCCGGAACCGGGAATCCAACTCCTGTTCCTGAAATGAACGTCCAAAGAGTTACAGGTTCCGTAAATATCGCAGATGGAAGTGGTTCTTTCGATTTTGGAAGCCAAGTGGAGAATGTTGCAGGTTCCGCAGTTCAATTCAGGATCCAAAATTTGGGTACTGCTGCATTGACTTTATCCGGAACTCCTATTGTGGAAGTCACCGGAACAAATTCGAATCAGTTCGAAGTTACTATTCAGCCAAGCACCTCAAGTATTGCTTCCGCCGGAACCGCTACTTTCTCCGTTCGATTTGTTCCTACTTCTACCGGAGCAAAAACCGCTTCTATCTCGATAGCGAATAACGACTCAGACGAGAATCCTTATGATTTTACGATCACAGGTACCGGAACTCCAACACCTGCTCCTGAAATTAATTTGAAACAAGGTTCTACAAGTATCGCAAGTTCTGGAACATATTCGGGTATGGCTGATACGAGAATTGGTACTACTAGTGCAACTACAACATTTACCGTTGAAAACACTGGAACCGCAACCTTGAACTTAACAGGAGGCACTCGTGTAGTCGTAGGGGGAACGGATTCTTCTCTGTTCACTGTGGCTTCTCAACCTGCTGCTACTGTTGCAGCGAGTGGAACATCTACTTTCACGGTAACATTCTCTCCTACTTCTACCGGAACTAAAACTGCGACTTTAACGATCGCAAATAACGATTCGGATGAAGGTAGTTATGTGATCAATTTGTCTGCAAATGGAATTGAGCCAAGTGCCCCTTGTTTCGATATCACCAATCAAACCATTAGTTCTAACTTAGGAAGTATTGCGAACTATGGTGGAAGCGGCCAAACATTGTATTATTCAAGCACGATCCCGATAATTATCGGGCCTTCGAACCCTGCGGCGATCTATTATATCAATCAACCGCATAGCATGACTTCTACATTGTTCGGAATGTTCAGCGGGATTTATAATTCTACTCAGACAGCTCTTTATGAGACAAGGGATGGAGTAGGACTTACGAATTTCTCCGGATTGTTACCATACGGAACAACTTCTTCTCAGTTCTTAAATCTTCTGGGAGGTTCCGGAGCGATCACAATCACTCCTAATGCTTCTCAAGCTGTTTATTTCGACGTGAATTCTCCGGTCAGCTTTGCTGCAACTAACGCAAGCTACTCGATCGTGAAAGGATGTCATGCAAGACTGAACGAAGAAAGAACATTTACTACCACTACAGGTACTACAAGTACCAGCGGTTTGTCTAAGGTTTGGACTTACAGAAAGAAATTGAATATCAGATTGATATTCGTTCAAGGTTCTTACCCTACTTATACCGTTGCAGGATTACAAGACGCGGTTGATAGAATTACCAGCATCTATTCTCAAGATTCAGTGAAAATAGACGTTCAATTCACGGCTACGAGTGTAAATGCTTCCGAGTTCTTGGATCTTACGGATTTCGAAGATGAGACTGGAACACTTGCAAGTTCTTTGACTAAGTTGTACACTACGACCGGTTCTTCTCAAAATGCTAATTCCTTGAATATCTTCCTAACTTCGGATACTTCTAATACGAATTATGCAGGATTACTTGGAATGGCCGCGGGTATCCCTGGAGTTCCTGGAATAGTAGCTACGAAGAAGGCTGGAATGATCGTGTTGATCGAACCTCATAGAACTTCCGGATCCGCTGCGACTGCTTTAAGCGCGGCTGACCAACAGTTCTTGGGTGATACGATCGCTCACGAAGCAGGTCACTTCTTGGGACTTTTCCATACGAACGAAAGAAAAGGAGCAAGCTCCACGTTGAGCATGTTCGGTCTGAATGCGAGAGATGCTTTGATCGAAACTCCTTACTGCTTGAGTTCCCAGGATATTAACACTGACGGTTTCGTATCCATCTCGGAATGTTCCGGATCAGGATTCACCAACTCTGGTGCCTCAAACCTGATGTTCTGGGCGGGGGACGGAGTAACTCCTCAAATCCAACTTACAGGCGAACAAGGTTGGGTCCTAAGAAGTAACCCGTTGGCATATTAATGGAGTCAAAAATGAATATTAAGAAAACTTTACTCATTCTCTTACTGGCAGCTTTTACGCTGCCGGTAACTGCTCAGTCGATCGATCCTTCGATATACTCCAAAGTAAAATCGGATCTTACGATCAGCAGGCATAAATCTAAGGCGGAGTTTAAAACTTCTTTGGAAAGGATTGTTTCGGATCCGATCCCGTATTTGAAAGCCATTACGGAAGATCCTTCTATTAGGATCTATGTGAAGGAGAAAGCAATCTCTCTTCTTGAGTTTTATCCAACCGAAGAATCTGAATTGGTTCTAAGGGGTAAGATAGAAGATGGAAATTTGCATAAATCCTTGCGCAATTTGTCCGTAAGAAGTTACTCTTCCGCATTTTACGGAAAAGATCCTCAGAAAGCTGAAATCTTTTTGGGAACTTTTAAGGACGACAAATCGATCGGTAAGACTGTAGATTCTTCTTTGCAAGAAGCAAGATATTCCGCTTTTAAAAAGAAAACTCTTCCGTCCAAAGAGGATTTCGAAAAATACAGAAGGAATAAACCTTTAGAAAAAAAATAAACTCAGCTGTTTGCGAAGTTTTAAAAGGCCGCAGGATCTAGGTTCTGCGGCTTTTTTATTTGGAGTCATAAGTGGGCTGATTTTTCCCTTATAAGTTCCCTTTTTTCGCTGTTTTTTAGGATTATTCTGCCAATTCTTACTGAGTTTAAGATTATATTTTTCTGGACGTACCTTTCCAAACATTTGGCAATAGAATGGGAGAAACGTTGTCTCCAGTTGTTTATAATATCATACCTATATTGGGTTCCTTGTAGGAATTCCAACATATTAAGGATTAGAGATTGGGCTCAGGTAATTATCGTTTTATTTTTATCTTATGTGTTTTAGCGGGACTCCTTCCTCAATTGAATTGCGGAGGAGGGGGCGGTGGAATGAAATTATTTCCATTTTTTTCTCCTTCCGGTATCAAGGGACTACACGTTTCAGATTCGGCAGGCAATAGATATTCTTCCGGTTCTACACTTTCTTTAGGTTCCGTTTTAATTAGTTCTTCCTCTTCTAATAATTTGAAGATCGAGAATGACGGGAACTTTACCGTTACTTTGACGGGAAACCCGGATGCAGTCTCTAAAGGTGGGATCCATTCTTCTCAGTATACAATCAATTCCCAACCTTCGAGTACTAGTTTGGCGGATGGAGATTTTAGTTCTTTTCAGATCGGTTTTCAACCTAGTTCAGCCGGTGTAAAATCCGCGTATCTGATCATCAATTCGGATGATCCGAATATAGGCACATATATTCTGTATTTGAAAGGAACCGGCACGGAGGCTCCAGCCCCTGCTATTCAGGTTTCGGAAGGTAGTTTTAATTTTATTCCGAATGCGCAGACGAACTTTTATGCCGCATCCGGAGGAACTTCTTCAAAAACGATTACCGTTAAAAATAGCGGAGATCAAGATTTAGTAATTTCTAATATTTCTTTAAGTGGGACGGATGCTGCCTTGTTTAGCGAAACCGGTTCCGGTGTTACGATCTCTCCTAAAAAAACGTATACGTTTACGATTTCATTTAGTCCTCCTTCTGCTTCCACGTTCTCCGCTTCTATCTCGATCGATAGTAATGATCCGAATATAGCAAGTTATTCTATCGGTCTTTCCGGAGTAGGGACTTCAGGGAATGTTCCTCAGATCTCAGTGACTTACTCCGATAATAATAATATTTCTAGAGATATTACAAGCAGCACCGGATTTTCTTATTCTTTTGGAAGTGTTTTTCCTGGAGTTATCTCTTCGAGTAAAACGATTACGATCCGTAATTTAGGAAGTTCTAATTTAGATCTTTCCGGAACTCCAGTGTCCTTAAGTGGAACAGATTCGGCAGAATTTGCGATAACCCAGCCTTCTTCCGCTAACCTCGCTCCAAATGCTTCTGCTACCTTCTTGGTCAAGTTTAGTCCTGCAAGCACCGGTTCCAAGTCTGCGACCGTTACTTTAAATACCACTACAGGAAAAGGAGGAAATCCTTCGAGTTCCGTTCTGAATGTTTCAGGTGCGGGAGGAAGAAGGGATATTATAGTAACCTGGGCACATTCTAAAGAACACGCGGTCCATATGGCTTCGGGTGCTTATAGAGTTTGTTATAATAAAGGTTCTGATTTTAGTTCTGAAGGAGGTTCCGTGGTTTGTGATCCGGATGTAGTGTATGCGGGAGATCCGTATACTCCGAATTATAAAACAATTACGGTAAGTTCCGCCGGAACTTGGTATATTCGAGTGAGATCGTTTTCTCAATTTAATCTAACAGGATCGGCATTTTCGAAGCCGATCCAAGCTATAGTAAGTTCTCCAGGATATTAAATAAATCTTATGAAGAATAAATTCACCTTATTTGCTCTTATTTTTTCGATCTTGTCTATCGGTTATCTTTTTGCCGAAAAACAAAAGAATATTGCTTCGGGCTTGTCTAAACTTTTGGATCCGGCGGGAAATACCGATAATAAAAAGTATTATAAAAGAAACTCCAAAATAAAATTCAAATCTTCCGAGGTCTTGGTTAAGTTCAAAGATAAAGCGGGCGACTCCGTAAAATCTTATGCAGTTAGTTCTTTTAATGGGAAAGTCCTGAACGATCTAGGTGAGACAGGAATTTCTCAAGTAGAATTGAGAGAAGGTCAAACTGTAGAAGAGGCTATCGCTGAATATTCTACTCATCCTGATGTGGAATACGTACAGCCGAATTATATTTATCATGCAAACAATACTCCGAATGATCCGATTTACAACCAGCTATGGGGAATGAATAATACGGGCCAGAGCGTTATAACTTATACTTATCCCACAAATAATCCTGGAACAAGTGCAAGTGATATGAGGATGGAAAGCGCTTGGGATGTAAATACGGATTGTACGAATACTATTGTAGCTGTTGTGGATTCCGGCGTGAATTATAATCACCAAGATCTAAGCGCGAATATGTGGAGTTCCGGTTCTTGTGTTTCCGATAAAGGAGTTTCTTTAGGTTCCTGCTCTAACGGTTGGAATTATGTAAATAATAATTCCGATCCTATGGACTTGAACGGTCATGGAACTCATGTGGCTGGTACGATTGGAGCCAAAGGAAATAATGCAACCGGGGTTGTAGGAGTTTGTTGGACTGCTAAAATTATGGCGGTCCGAGTTTTAGATCAATCAGGTTCCGGAGATACAGCCACCATTATCAAAGGGATTAATTTTGCAGTAAGGAACGGAGCTAAAGTTTTGAATTTAAGTCTAGGCGGTCCGGATTATGATTCCGCTATGCGTTCCGCGATCTCAGAAGCTGGAAGCAAATATGACGCGTTATTTGTAGTTGCTGCAGGGAATGACGGTAGTGATTTGAGTTCGGATAACTCTTACCCTTGCGAATATGACGAAGCTAATATTCTTTGTGTGGCTGCCTTGGATCAAAAATTCCAGTTAGCGAGTTTTTCTAATTATGATTCTTCTAAAAAGAATGTGGATATAGGTGCCCCAGGCACAAATATTAGAAGCTCTTGGGCAGGTGCAGAAGCTGTTTATAATCTTCCCTTCACTAGTTGGCTAGCAGATAATATGTTTGGAACTAGCTGGAGTACGGCAATTTGCGCTCCTTATTCACTGGTTCTATATTTATCCACTAGTTGTTCTACTGCGATCAATGGAATTTCCAATTCGGGATACTTATCGAACACTTATGCTCTGGCTTACGGTTCGATCCCAATTACTTCAGGTGCGGAAGCTGTCACTGCTCGAATGAATCTATTTATAGATACGGAGGCAGGTTATGACGGAATTAATATGTACGCATCTAGTTCAACGTCCGAATCAGTAGTGTTCAATTCGGCAAATGTTGTAGGAAGTCTTTCCGGAGAAAGAGATGGGAATATAATTTCTAACTTGGAAGTTGCTGCACCGAATTGTGTTCACTCCTCGAATTGTACTTTCGGATATGAATTTATTTCGGATTCCACTATTAATAGGGCGGGTGTGGCCATTACCGTATTTAATTTTATTACATTGGACGTTGATAATATAGCTCAGTACAATACGATTAACGGAACTTCTATGGCTACTCCTCATGTGGCTGGGCTTGCCGCTTTATTAAGATCATTTAATCCGAAATTTACATATGCAGACACGATTAATGCAATTGTTGCAGGCGGCACTGCGACTAGTTCTATCCAAAATATTACTAAATATGGTAAGGCCGCGAATGGAAATGGAGCGATCCGAAATTTGGAAGCTCCTACTAATTTGAGTGTAGATGTTCCTTAAGATTTTTTTAAAAACGATTTCGGTCCTTGTTTTTATATCGATATCTGCGTTTTCTATATTCGCACAAAGGTTTCCTAAGGATCTTCCTAATGGTAAAGGTAAATATGTGAAGCCTGGGAGAGTTGTCCCGAATGAGTATATTTTTAGATTGGTTCCAGGAACTAGTTCGGAAAGAATAAAGGAGTTAGCTCCTAATTCTACGATCCTAAATATAGAACTGATCATGGAAGATACATATAGGGTTAAATATAAATCCGATCCGGGTTTGGATATTCTTAAGAATACTTCTGCCAAATCCGGTTTTGTAGAATCAGTCCAACATAATTTGATATACAGGGCTTTTTAAAAATAACTGCGATAAACTTTATAATAGCTTAATGTTATTTTCCTAAAAACCCCGTCTGGATCCATTTTGCGATTTGGTCCAAGGCATTTTTGGCTTCCGGGACACTTCTTCCTAAATTAAAAAAACCATGGATCAAAGTTTCATAGGTTTTGATCTCCAGTTTTACTTTTGCTTTCCGAAGAAGGTCCGTATATGCGAGACCCTCGTCCTGCAGCGGGTCAAAGCCTGCTATCAACATATAGGTTTTAGGTGTATGGGAAAAATTCGTTTGTTGGAAAGGTGTGACTCTTGGGTCCTTCCAATCTTTCGAATTTGGCACACTATGATATTTAAAATAGCGAAGCAGATCTCGAGTGAGAGCATATCCATTTTCGAATTCTTCCACACTTTTTCTTTCTTGGATTAGATCGATCCAAGGATAGATGAGTATTTGGAATTGGGGAAGAGCGAGTTTTTCCTTTTTGGCTCGAGTGGAAATGGAAATCGCTAAATTTCCTCCTGCAGAATCCCCTGCCACAGCGATCTTTTTCGGGTCAATACCGACTGACTTTCCATTTTCCTTTACCCATTTATAAGCAGAGTATGCATCTTCCCAAGAAGAAGGATAAGTATGTTCAGGGCCCAATCTATAGTCGACTGCAAGTATCGCTCTACCCGAAGTTTTCGCTAAATATCTCAGAGGCGCATCGTGGGATTCCAGATCCCCGATCACAAATCCTCCTCCGTGAAAATAGAGTAAACAAGGCTCCAGTTCTTTAGTTATATTAGAAGAATATAATCTGACTTTGATCCTCGGGCCGGTCCCAGGTATGGAAAAATTCTCCACCCTGGGAACTTCTTCTTTTTTCAGATCGAAAAAGCTCATTATGTTTTTGAAAAGTTCCCTTGCTTTGGGTGGAGGGAGATTTTCAGGTTTCGGTTTTATTTTAGCTAAAAGTAAAGCGGTTCTGACCTTTGGATCTAAGGTTCTTCCTCTTTTGGTATCCTTTCCAAAAATCCTAAGTATAGAATTCGGAAGTGAAAGTAAGGCTCTGGCCGCTAGGGTTTCAAACTTTTGCCAGAGCACTTTTTTTCCTTGGTTCTGATTTTCCGTTAGAAGAGCTTTGTTTTCCGGATTGTTTGTATTTTGCTTTGGATGGAACAGGCAATGTTTGTAAACTTTTGGAGGCCCTTTTTTTTCCTGCCTTTAGCTCCTTCTGCATATAATATAAAAAGTCTTCGTAATCCACCTGCATCGTATGTCTTGCAGAAGTTACGTATCTTTTCTTCATTTTCTTTTCGTAGTCTTGGATCTGTTTTTGCATTTCCGGTGCAGTGGGCAGACTGTAATTTCCTGTGAGATATTCTGCCAGCCATTTCCCTTGGAATTCTGCAAGAGGCATGATCGCGCCCAACGGCTGGTACAATCCCACAAAGAATAAATTATTCAGATCCGGTTTAAAAGTTCTATGGAACAAAGGTAGATGATTATCCGGTGCGGAAATAAACTCGGGTTTGAAGAATGGGAACTTAACGTTATATCCAGTACAATAAATGATCGCATCGATCTCTTCTTCGGATCCGTCCGCAAATTTTACCTTGTTTCCATTATATTCTTGGATCACAGGTTTGTATTTGATATCTCCTCTTCCGAGTCGTACTAAAATATCTTGGGAGATGGTAGGATGTGCTTCTCCAGGTTTATGATCCGGTTTAGGAAGACCAAAATCTTCCATCTTACCGACTCCTATCTTTAACATGGTCCCAAACAGAAATTGTTTTAACCAAAAAGGTGTTCCAGGAGGAAGCAGCTCTGTTTGTTTGTCCAAAGGTTTCCCGAAAAGATAATTCGGGATCACCCAAGCACCTCTTCTGGAACTTAAGAAAACTTTTTTGGCGACTCCGGGACGACTTAGTTCTACGGAAATATCCATGGCGCTGTTTCCCATGCCGAGTACTACGACTCTTTTGCCCGTTAATTGGACCGGGTGTTCCGGATCTACATAGTCGTGAGAGTGTATTATCTTTCCGTTAAATTTACCTGGAAAGTCGGGTTCAGGCCAACGCGGGGACCAATGATGTCCGTTTGCGACTATGACTGCATCGTAAAATATTTTTTCTCCCTTCTCGCTGGTAACTAAATAAGTTCCGTCGTCTTGAGGTTCTATTTTTGCGACACCATTCTTGAATTTAATATGTTTGCGGAGTCCAAAGTGTTCTACATAGTCCACGAAATATTTTTGGATAGGTTCATGATTCGGATAATCCGCATACCAATCCGGCATCGGATAATCTCTATATTCCATTCTGTCTCTATGAGTATTGATGTGTAGCGACTTATAAATATTACTCAGACCGTTGTCGTTTTTATATCTCCAGTTACCTCCTACATCGCTTCCTTTTTCGTAACAGTCATAGGGGATCCCTTTGTCCTGCAATGATTTACAAACAGTGATTCCACTAGAGCCGGCGCCAATAACGCAGACTTTCGGCAGCTCTTGCATATAGTTCTCCGATCTTTTTATGAGGTTGATAAAACGAATTAGTAGTAGAAGTTTTTCAAACGCATAGTCAAGTCCGAAAATGGATTGAGCTAATAAATCGATATGTTTAGGTCGGACTTATGAAGACAGAAGAGAAAACAAACGTTCATTTTGATTACGACTATATCATAGTAGGTTCTGGCTTTGGCGGAAGTGTTTCTGCAATGAGGTTAAGCCAAAAAGGGTATTCTGTCTTAGTGATCGAGTCCGGTAAGAGATGGACTGCAAAAGAATTTCCTAAAACGAATTGGTCCGTTCATAAATATTTATGGATGCCTAGATTAGGTTTTTATGGGATCCAAAGACTCAATCTTCTAAAAGATTTTTTCTTAGTCAGTGGTGCCGGGGTAGGAGGAGGTTCTTTAGTATATGCTAACACACTTTACGTTCCTTCCGATAAAACGTTAAATCACCCTACATATAAAAAGATCGGCGGTAAGGATGGAATGCTCCCTTTTTATAAAGTCGCCTCCAGAATGCTGGGAGTCGTTCAAAATCCGCACTTGGATAGGTCCGATGCGGTCTTAAAAGAGATCGCACAAGAAATGGGAAGAGGAGAAACTTTTTCCGCAACTCCTGTAGGAGTATTCTTCGGAGAAAAACAAGGACAAACAGTGAAAGATCCCTACTTTCTGGGAGATGGTCCGGATAGAACTACATGCAATCTTTGCGGAGGTTGTATGGTAGGATGCCGTTTTAATTCTAAAAACACATTAGATAAAAATTATCTATTTTTTGCGGAGAAATTAGGAACTAAAGTACTTCCTGAAACAAAAGTAACCGATATAGTTCCATTAAACGAATATGGAGAAGCGGATCCGGATGCGAATGGAGAATTCGGTTACCAACTTTCTACCAGATCTACTACAGGCTGGTTCGGTTCTCCTAAAAGAAAATTTAAAGCCAGGTCCGTTGTACTTTCTGCCGCGGTGATGGGAACTGTAGGTTTACTTTTACGTTCTAGAGAAGCAGGACATATGAAACGTCTTTCAGTTCGTTTAGGAGATGATGTTCGTACGAATAGTGAAACAGTTTTAGGAGTTACTAAATTCGGAAAGGATGTGGATTTTTCCAGGGGAGTTGCGATTACTTCTTCTATTCATCCGGATGAACATACACATATAGAACCGGTCCGTTATTCTAAAGGTTCCGACTTTTTTGGAACTCTTGCGAGCGTCTTGACCGATGGTGGAGGACTCTTTCCTAGACCTCTTAAATATTTTTTTACAATGTTCACTCAACCTATTTATTTTTTGAAAGCATCGTGGCCTTTCGGTTTTGCTAAAAATTCTCTTATTCTTCTAGTCATGCAAACATTGGATAATAAGGTAAAGTTAGTTAGACAAAGAAGAATGTCCTGGCCTTTCGAGAAGTCAATGACCTCCACTATCAGTTCGGGCGAGAAAGTACCTTCTTATATTCCGATCGCAAACCAAACAGCTAGACAGGTTGCGAAGAAGATAGGAGGTATTCCTAGAAGTTCATTAAATGATGTTCTTTTGAATGCACCTATCACCGGGCATATCATGGGCGGTTGTGTAATGGGTTCCGATCCGGAAGAAGGTGTGATCGATTTTGAGAACAAGGTTTACGGTTATAAAAATTTAAGAGTTTGTGACAGTTCTATGATCCCTGTGAACCTAGGAGTAAATCCTTCTCTTTCGATAACTGCAATGACTGAAAGAGCAATGTCCATGATCCCTCCCAAAGAGAATAAGCCGGTCTCTAGTTTTGAATTTGAAAAACAATTCGGGATCACATCCGTAGTGTTTCCTAAAATCTGATCCGAAAACGATAGACCTAGACTTAGCTAAAAGAAATTCTCTCCGTATCGGACATCACCGATCCGGAGAAGGATTTTGAGCCTATTAAAAGAAAGTCTAAAGGATTTTTTTCAAACTAAAAAGGATTGGATCTCTTTCGGGGGAGTGTTCTTTCTATTTTTGATTTTCTGGTCTTATAATTATTCCTTTCGATTTGCTCCGCTTTTTACCCAGGCTCTAAAAGATAATCAGATAGGTTTAAGCCTATTTTACTTTTTATTTTTTGCCGCAGGTGCAATGGTCATCTATCCGATCGTTCTCGCATTTTATGGAAAACTAAACGAATTCAAACCTTCTATTCCTTTGATCTTAGGTTATGTAGTTGTTCTTGCAATCGTATGTTCCGCAAGGATCAGAGATTCTGAATTATTCCGCTGGGCGGGTTCTTCTTCCGTAGAGATTGCAATGCTTACTCTGAATTATGTAGGGACTATCCTTGCGTACACTGCATTACCTTTGGCTTGGATCCTTCTCCGCAAAAATTCTCCTGACAGATTTTTAGGACTAAGTAGATCTCCAAAGTTCGGTGAGGTATTATTCTTATTAGGATTGATGCTTCCTGTAATTGCGATCGCATCCTTCTCCCTTTCTTTTCTTTCCGTTTATCCTAGATTTGCAGGAAGACTGTCGGACGGTTATTTGATCTATCCTCCCGCTTTATGGATCATTCTGTTCGAAATTTCTTATGCAGCAGACTTTGCGGTTTTAGAAACTTTCTTTAGAGGGTTTATGGTTTTTCCTCTGGCTTCCAGAGCAGGAAGTAAACCTGCAGTTTTGGGCATGGCATTCATGTACGGCCTTTTACATTTTACAAAACCTTCTTTCGAGGCATTGGGTTCCTTTTTCGGAGGTTTTATCTTAGGAATGATCTCTTATCGGACTAAATCAGTATATGCAGGAATTTTGATACATATAGGTGTCGCGCTGGCAATGGAACTTGCCGCTACTTTGCAGTTTTTATATTTTATGGAATGATATTCTCCGGCTCAGATAGAACCGGAGACAAGACTCAAATTCGGATCGTATATCCGATATTATAGAAGAAGATCACATGAACTATATGCTGCTGCTGATAATGGTCCACCAAGGCCCTTTTTACCGCAGGATCATCCGATAAGGAAGAAAGATAGTTAACGATCAGTTCATTCTTATATCCATAAGCTTTCGCAGGATCGATAGTTAATCCATCGTTAGAATTACTATCCGGATACGCGCCGATATTCGGTGTATAAGTCGGATTATCCACCAATGCAGGTGTAGCTCTATACATCATATTCGCAGCGAAAAAAAACTTTCCATAATCGAATTGGAGTCTAGGGCTAATATCGCTGATCCCTTTTTTTCGATCCGTGTTATCGTTCACTTCCGCATAACCTACCACCAAACTTGGAGTGATCCTGAAAGTTTCACCTTTAAAAAATTCATGAGATAGAGTGAGACGATAATTATGAGTTCCTTGGAAAGTCCCGCCGTAATCGTTTAACATTTTATTGTTAATCGAGAACTGAGGATTGAGCCATTCCCAAAAAGGAGCCTTCCATCCGATCACCCAATATCCTCTCATTACATAAGTAGGATCGTTCTGATTGATGAATAAGAATCCAGCGGAGAATGTACCAAGTCTGGTCTCATGATCGTACATCGCTCTAGTGAAGACGTAATCAAAAAGCCCGTTTTTTTCCTTTCTGGTTTTTACTTCGTTCGGATCGAATTGTAAAGTTCCAGCGGCAAGTGACTTATCTAACAGATAAGTTTGATCAGGACCTCCGGGCGCGGATTGTAATCTCAGATCCGAGTCGGTGTTACTTCTGTCCACCAAAGGGTTCATAACGGTAAGCCCAAGTTTAAATTGTTTAGGCAAACCTAATATTTCCACGCTGGTAGTTAAGAAATAAGCTTCGTAAAAATCTTTGTAAGAAGTTCCGTTCCTTCTCGCCTGTCTTTCTCCGAATAGATCGGAACCTTGGAAGGCACCGTCATTGGATAAGGATTGAGAAAGTAAGATAGAATGTTCCGGAAGTGAATCTTTTGGAGAAGGCGTCTTGACCGCTCCAGTCGGAACACTTTCGTCGGAGGCAAATTCCGGAATAGTATCCGGAGTATCTTCCGTGATTTGTTTTATTTTATCTTTGCGGATTCTATATATGACTCCGTCCGGATCAACCACCTCTATCTCGGTTTCCGACTCTTTTTGAATGGAAACTTTTTTGAAAATGCGACCCGCATTCATTTGGATCGTTACTGCTAAAATTGATTCGAGAGGAAAAGTGAGGATCAGTAGGAGGATTGAGGAAATACCAAAAATTCTTCCCATACAACCATTATTAAAAATGGGGGAGTTTCTTCAATACACATACATTTGTAATCATTTATTTGCTAATCCCTTAACTGATGTATAACAATCCTTATTTTCCGAAATGCCATGAACTTTTTCTTCTCTTAAGAGTCCCACGAAGATTTGATCCTTAAACTATTTTGTATTTTTAGTCCGTATAAAATTCGGTTTTCAGCATCCTAACAAAGATGTATCTTTGGAGAAAGAGCTTCTTTCAGGCAAAAATATGATCCAACTCAATCGACCTTCTTTATTCAAAAATTCTAATTTTTATTCGGGAGAATGGAGAACCTTTTCTAAAACGATCCCTGTATTTGATCCGGCAACAGGTGAGAAGATAGGAGAAGTGCCCGATCTTCCCCGCGAAGAAGTAAGAAAAGCATTGGAGTTTGCGGAGAAGTCCCAAAAAGAATGGTCCAAAACAATCCCTAAACAAAGAGCCAGATTTCTCAGGAATTGGGCGGATCTAATGATCCAAAACAAAGAAGACTTAGCAAAAATTATGACCTGGGAACAGGGAAAACCTTTAGCTGAATCCAGAGGAGAGATTGATTACGCTGCTTCTTATCTGGAATGGTTTTCAGAAGAAGCAAAACGTGCGTACGGAGATTTGATCCCCACTCATAGAAAAGAACTTAGATTGATGGCTTGGAAAGAGCCGGTGGGCGTTACAGGGATTTTAACTCCTTGGAATTTTCCTTCTTCCATGATCACTCGAAAGATAGGACCTGCGCTTGCGGCGGGATGTGTTGTGATATCTAAACCTTCCGAACTTACTCCTTATTCCGCAATCGCGTTAGCTGTTCTTGCAGAAGAAGCAGGAATTCCTTCCGGAGTTTTTCAAGTCGTAACTGGGCAGCCTGAACCGATCGCAAATGAATTTTTAGAAAACAAAATCGTTCGTAAGATCAGTTTTACGGGCTCTACAAGAGTGGGAAAAATACTCTTAGAAAGATCAGCAAACCAAGTGAAAAGAATTTCTTTAGAGTTAGGGGGCAACGCTCCTTTTATAGTATTCGCGGATTCAAATATTAAAGAAGCGATCCGAGGTGGAATTGTATCAAAATTTCGTAATGCAGGACAAACCTGTGTTTGCACGAACAGATTTTTGGTAGAAGAAAAGATCGCGGAAGAATTCGCTCACGGTTTATCGGAAGAAGTTTCCAAATTTAAAGTAGGGAACGGTTTTGAAGAAGGAGTGAATATTGGCCCCTTGATCCATTCTGCCGCGGTCAAAAAAGTGGATTCACATTTAAAAGATGCTCTCGAAAAAGGAGGAAAACTTCTGATCGGAGGTAAATCACATTCTCTTGGTGGGAACTTTTACGAACCGAGCGTTCTATCGGGAATTTCAGAAAAATCATTATGTTTCCAAGAAGAAACATTCGGTCCACTCGCACCTATCAAAAGTTTCAAAACGGAAGAAGAAGCATTACAAATTGCAAACGCAAGCGACGTCGGTTTGGCATCTTACGTATATACAAACGATCCTGCCAGGATCTGGAGAATTTCAGAAGCCTTGGAAGCAGGGATGGTTTCCGTAAACGAAGGCATATTATCCACTGAACAGGTGCCTTTTGGAGGAGTAAAAGAGTCCGGTATGGGCAGAGAAGGTTCCAAATACGGGATAGAAGAGTATCAGGAAATAAAATATATCTGCTGGGGCGGACAAGGCTGATCTTAAAAACTTCGAATTCTCTCTGTTAGTTTTGTAAAAAAATTTTCGTCCTTAGAGTTCGGACTTCTTTTTGCATTTTCCTTGACTTAGGGGTCCTCCGGATCAATTTCTTAGGCTGCCCTTTTTATGGACCCTTTTTATTTTAACTTCTACTTCTTCGGATCTTTACTCGCTTCCTTATTTTCCTTATACGTATCTTTTTTCTTTCTGACCATCAAGGAAAGAAGTAAGGCTGCATTTCACTTAGGACTTTCGAGTTTATCCACTACTATTTTTCATTTCGGGTATTTGGTAGCCTTTTGCTCGCCTGAAGATTGGACGATCTTTCATAGATGGATCGTGATCCCATTCCCGATGGTGGGGTATACTCAGCTTTTTATATTCTTCTTCTATTTCCCTACTCCTAAAAGGGAAAAGTTAGGACTTGCACTTTATTCTCTTTTGTATGTGGGAGTGATCACTTTAGCGATCTTTTATATTCTTCTTTCTTTAAAATCCACCCGAAGTTTCGTGATGGGGAGCCATTATTGGGATTTCGAAACTCATTTATTTTATAAAATTTTCTCTCTAATAGTTTTCCTTTATAATTTTATCTTTTTGATAGCGGCAATTTGGAGAGCGATCGTAGAGAAAGGAGGAGAGAGAAGGTCGGTAATCTATATCACTCTCGCCTACCTTACCATCACACTTTTACCGGGCATTACAAATGCTTTAAGTAGAGAAGGTACCGTATCCAGAGCTGTTTATCAGCAAACAGCGGACATTCTTCTTGTAGCCGGATTATTTTTAATTCTTATCGTTTATGTAAACGCGACCAAGGAAAGAACTACGATCTTAAGTAGGATCGTGGGAGTGAGTATGGCAACCTTCCTTCTCGCATTCCAGTTGGTCGGATTTGCAATATTAAACGGTTATGATTCTTCTTTCGATCTAATAAAAAGAGAAGAAGCTAAACTGGTCGTTTTACAGGGAGAGACCCCGGGCGGATTCGCGTATTTAACTTCTTATGATCCGAACGAAAATCGTTTTCAAACGGAAAAAGGTTTTAAGGATCCAAGATCCGATTCTGAAGATAGATTAGAGATAAAATTCTTTTATATTTCTAAAAATCTCACTAGTTTAGGAAGTCTTCCCGCAAAATCTAGATGGGAAAGATCCAAAACGATTTTAGAAAATTCTCCCAAAGAGTTTTATGCATACCAAGAAGGACTGAAACAATTTTTAGAATCTAAAGGGAGCGATCCGGTTTCAGACGAAGATGTACATGAATTTTTCAGACATTTGAACAAAAGATTAAAAGTAGTTCGAAGCAAATATTCTCACCTGCCTTCTAAATCGGATGCGCCTGCAATTTATAAACTTTTAAGATCGGAAGAAGTCGGCCTTTCCGCTATTTTAGAAAAAGTCAAAATAAAAGCGGAAGCGGATCTTAAGGCGGATATATCGGAATCGGATCTGGATAAAACGATCCTTCTACCCTTAACTCCTATCCGAGAGGTGGGGGAAAGGATCTATAGAGGAACGAAATATTATAAAGTCGGGGATGAGAAACCGCAATACTATGTTTCTTACCTGGTTGTACACCCTACAAACGGAAATGTTTACGAAGTAGGTTTTACATACGTATCTTTCCGCAAATTTATACATGAGCCTGCATTGATCTTAGTAGTATGTTTACTCGCGATCATGTTAGTGATCAGTCTAGGATTTAGGTTCTTCTTCCAAAATGCTCTTATCAAACCTATGGACGAAGTAGTAGTAGGTTTAACTGAAGTGAATTCAGGAAACTTGGATTATAGACTGGAACCAAGAGTAGAAGATGAGATCGGATTTATCGCCAGATCTTTTAACAGAATGGCAAGGTCCATCCAAGCGGCCCGAAAAAGATTAGAACAATATGCTAACGAACTGGAAGAAAAAGTAAAGGAACGTACCAAGGAATTAGAACAAACCTTGGGGGAAGTGCAAGAACTCAAACAACAACAGGACGGGGATTATTTCTTAACTTCTCTTTTGATCAAACCTTTAGGTGCGAATAAAGCAGTTCATGAAAACGTAAAGGTGGATTTTTTACTGGAACAAAAGAAAAAATTCACTTTCAGAAGATATCATGATGAGATCGGCGGGGACTTAAATATCTCCAATCATATAGAATTAATAGGCAGATCTTATACAGTATTCTTGAACGCGGATGCAATGGGAAAATCCATGCAGGGTGCAGGCGGTGCTCTCGTTCTTGGATCCGTTTTTGAATCCATCATAGAAAGAACAAGACTTGCGGATAATATGAAAAATCAGTCTCCGGAACGCTGGTTGAAAAATGCGTTTACTGAACTTCATAAAGTTTTCGAAAGTTTTGACGGTTCCATGTTGGTTTCTTCCGTAATGGGCCTTGTGGACGATGAAGTCGGTATTTTATATTTTATTAATGCAGAACATCCTTGGACGGTTTTGTACAGGGATGGCATTGCAAGTTTTATAGAAGACGAGTTGATGTTCCGAAAACTGGGAACCACCGGAATGGAAGGTCGTATTTATATCAAAACATTCCAATTAGAGCCTGGAGATGTGATCATTGCGGGATCCGACGGTAGAGATGATATTTTGATCGGAACGGACGCAGACGGGGGAAGGATCATCAATGATGATGAAAAACTTTTCCTTCGCGTTGTGGAAGAAGGCAAAGGCGACCTAGGTGGAATTTATAATTGTATTACTGGAAGAGGTCCTTTAACCGACGACCTTTCTCTTATCAGGCTTTCATTTAAAGAAGCTGATTCGGATCAGAAACTTCATAATGAACAAAAACAAAAAATAAAAGAACTGTTAAATAGAGCTAAAGAAACTTCTCAAAACAAAGATGTGGCGGAAGCGATTACTTATTTGGAAGAGGCGGAGAACCTGGACAGCCGCATCCCTGAAGTGAAGAAAAATTTCGTAAAATTATTCTTAAAACTTAAAGATTATTCCAAAGCGGCACATTACGCGGAAGACTATCTGAATATCAAGCCTGTCGATAAGGAAATTTTATATGTCGCCTCCTTTGCAGCAAGAAAGGCAGGTCAGTTAAAAAAAGCGCTAGACTTTGGGGAGAGATTGAGATTAAGAGAGCCAGATCATTTTAAAAACCTAATGAATCTGGCCCAAGTTTATATCGCTTTAAAAAATTATGAAAGAGCGATGTATATGGTCCAATCCGCTCTGCATATAGAACCTGAAAACGAGGCAGTACTCAGGATCAGAGATGTTCTAAGGAAAAATTGGCGTTAACACACTTAGAATTCTGATTAATATCAACTTTTAAAGATATAGTCCTTAGAATACCGAATTAAAATGTGAGTTTTTGCTCACTTTATAAAAAATAAGATCGATTCTATGTGCCTTCGGTTTGAATTTAGAGTATTCTTTAGATAAAACCAAACATTATTGGGGGCGCCAATGAATGACGAACGAACCACGGAAAAGATCGCGGCGTTAGGCCCTTTGACTATCAATCGGATCCGCATCGGACTAGTTTTTTTGATCCTAGCCTCCCTTGCTGCCTCTTGGGAACAAAGTTCTTTTGAACAAAATATGGCTTACTTGGGAGGGACGATCTCTATGGCGGTCGTCTCTTTGTTGAATTTGTTCTTTTCTTATCGAAACGGAAGGATCCCGAAATCGATCGGGATGATCTCGGTCATTTTAGATATATTAATACTCGCTAGTGTTATGTTTTTCGCCGCTTCTACGGAAAAGAACATGTCTTCCGGCATCATTAGGCAGATTATATTATATGCAATTAATGTAATATTAATAGTATATTCGGGATTACTTCTATTGCCGAGATTTGTGGTTATTGCAGGGTTAGTGTCGGCAATTGCCCAAGGCATAGTGGTATTAAATTGTTATTTTCACGGAGTGGTATTTTCGGAAGAACCTTTAGAGGTGCTTTCTCCGGGATTCGCTTCTATCTCCGAACAAATCTTAAAATTAATTTTCCTGATCGTTATCGCTTTTATAGTTCGAAGTGTGATCAATATATTCGGACTCATGCGTGACGCAGAAGAGGAAAAATTAAACACGATCATAATATCCGGGAACGAATTGAAAAGAAGTAAGGAGAGAATGGATTCTGCCGCGGTTTCCTTAAAAGAAAAATCCAGATCCTTACGGAATTTCTCCAATGAATTTTTCGATGTGATCAATAATCATGCTGCTTCTTTTGATGAGATAGGAAGTACTTTAACCGAATTTTTGTCTCAAATTGAAAGTGCTGCCTCTAGTGTTAAGGATCAATTCGGAAGGATAGAGCTGCTTGTAAAGGAAAGTCAAAATTTAAGATCTTTGATCGATAAAATTTCAGGTTATTCTTCGGAGTTAAACGGCCGCATTCATTCCGTTTTGAATACAGGTAAAGAAGTAACCGAATTTGTTTCAGGTCTTTCCGAATCATTGGAATCTCTTGGAGAATCTTTCCGTTCCGTGGGAGAAGTTACTGTAATAATGGCCGAGGTCGCAGATCGTACCAATCTGCTTTCTTTAAACGCTTCTATAGAAGCTGCAAGAGCGGGAGTTGCAGGAAGAGGTTTCGCGGTGGTTGCTACTGAAGTTTCTAAACTTGCGGAGAGCAGCGGACAAAATGCCGCAAGGATCTCTAAAATAATCGGTGAATCCAATGATTATGTGGACAAGGGCAGAAATAGAGCCTCGGTAACATCGGAGAAGGTCAGGGATCAGGAGGATCAATTTGCCGCTTTCTTAGGTAGATTCAACGAATTGAATGGACTCCTTGAGGATCAGATGAAAATAAACGATCAGTTTCTGGCTAGTTTATCAGAATTACGTAAACTTTCAGCAGGGATAGAGACTTCTTCAAATGAACAAAACACCGGAGCCTCTATGATTATGGGAGCGATATCTGAATTGCAGGGCTCGATGGATTCTTTATTGAGAAAGAGTGAACTTTTATCGGACACAATAAAAGTACTTGAAGAGGAAGCAGAACTTCTCGGAACAGAACATTGATCTATATCAGTTAAACGATCGATTATATTAGTGACTCGTTAATTAAGGACAACGTTAACTTTCTTTTGCAATAAATTTTCCACGAATGAAATCCGAAAAAGGATCGATTTATTCGCCCTTTTACCGTCTTGGATATTAGTTAATAAAAATGTTCCTAAGTCGGGTTTTTCTAATATGGTAGCACGTTCTGAAACGGAAAAAATTCTCGCTCAAGGTCCGATCACGATCAATCGAATCAGATTTGGGCTGACATTATTGTACTTCGCCTCCATTGCTATGGGTTATAAAAGAAGTACAATATTCCAAAACTCGCTCTATATTATAGGGACTTCTATTATGGTGATGTACGTCACTTATTCTTTCCTCAAGAATAGATTCGGGAGCGGAGTATCTCCCTTTTTAGGAAAAGTTTTTATAGTGGCCGATGTGATCGTTCTTTGTTTGGTGATGATCGGTGCGACCACAGAGGATGCAAAGCTTGCTTCGAACGTAATCAAACAAGTTGTGCTCTATACGATCAATGTTATTTACATAGTTTACGCTGGGCTCTTACTTTCTCCTAGATTCGTATACTTGACCGGATTTTTAACCATCCTATGCCAAAGTTTAGTAACTGTGAATGCAGCTTATACCGGAGTTATTTTTACGGAAGATAGTATTACTTCGATCACTCCTGGTTATGCTGCTATGTCCGAACAGATCACTAAGATGTTATTCTTAATGACCACTGCGTTTATCGTAGTTGCGGTGATCCGGATCTTTCTACAGTTAAAAAGTGTAGAAGAAGAAAAATCCCAAGCCATCGAAAAGTCCAAAGAAGACCTGGAGCATGGCCGGATCAGAATGACCGAATCCGCAGTTTCGTTAAAAGAGAATTCCAAAAAGTTAAAAGACTTCTCGGATGATTTTTCGGAAGTAATAAGTAATCATGCCGCTTCTTTCGAAGAGATCAGTTCCACTATGGAAGAATTTTTGGCTCAAACGGAACAATCTACAGAAACCGTAAAAGACCAATTCACAAAGATCGAGGGATTATTGGGAGAAAGTAGAAATCTAAATACTCTGATTGATCGGATCTCGGGACATTCTAACGACTTGAATCGTAATATGGATATAGTGCTGGATGCAGGAAAAGCGGTAAGTGAATTCGTAGACGGTCTTAGAACTTCTTTGGAATCTTTAGGAAGCTCTTTCCGTTCCGTGGGAGAAGTGAACCAGATCATGTCGGATGTTGCTGATAGAACGAACCTTCTATCTTTAAACGCATCTATTGAAGCTGCAAGAGCCGGGGCAGCAGGAAGAGGATTCGCAGTAGTCGCGACGGAGGTCTCCAAACTCGCAGAAAGTAGCTCTGAAAATGCGGATCGTATTTCTAAAATCATAAACGAAAGTACTAAGTATGTCCAAGACGGACAAAAGTCCGCTCATACCGCGAATGAAAAAGTGAAAGAGCAGGATACTTTGTTCACAAACTTTTTAGATAGCTTTAAACAATTGAATCAATTATTGAGCGAGCAGAAGATAGTGAACGAGCGTTTTTTGAACAGCCTTTCCGTTTTAAGAAATTTATCTTCGGATATCGAAGCGGGTTCTAAAGAACAGTCGTTAGGAGCGAATGCGATCATGACGTCCGTATCTTCTTTACAGAGTTCTATGGATTCTTTGTTAAGAAAGAGCGAAATGTTGGCTGAAACCATAAAAATTTTGGAAACCGAAGCTCAAACATTGGCATCGAAAGGTTAGTTATCTTTCGATAAAATTTCCGAACTAGTTTGTTCGGAAATATCTTGAATTCTAAACACTAAGGATTAGAAAAGTCGCTCCATGGTTTACTTTAACTCTTGGGCGATCTCTACGCTTATCTGTTCCCTTTTTACCTTTATCATCTTTGCTTTTTTAGCCGCGCTAAAGAAGAAGGCGAATTATACGAGTGCCTTCTCTCTTCTTTTCTTTTTCGTCTTTCTGATCAATTTCGGATTCTTTATATCTGCGATATTTCCTTATCCAACCGCTTCGTATCATAGACTTGTTACCGGTCCGGCGGCAGTATTCGGTACGATCTTTCTTTGTATTTTCGCATATTTATATCCAAGGAACGATCGTTCAAAAGAAACAAGATATGTGATCGGAATTTTACTCGGGATTTCTTTAATTACGATCTCCTATTCCTACTTTCAAATTTTTACGAACAAACCTTTATTCGATTTTAAGGGGCAAATATATAATTATCAACAAAAGGTGGGTAATCTACTCGCTGCTTCTTTACTTGCATTCCTTTTAGTAATGATCTTTATCCAGGTCAGAAAAATTCTCCGCGCGGATAAAGAAGAGAGAAAGGCACTGGTACAGATGTCCATAGGAATGGACATCACTTATACTGTTCCGGTAGTTTCCAATCTACTTCTTCGTGAAGGAGTGATTACCTTCAATACATTCCAGCAATTGTACGTTGGATTCATGATCTTGGGGTATTTTACTCTAACTATATTATTTATTAATAATACGGTAGATAAAACCTCTTTTATGACCAAGATCATCGGGATAACCGTGGCGACCTGTTTGGTTTTCGCCCAGGCATTTTCTACCGTAGTGAATTTGAAGAATGAGTCCTTATTCGATGAGATCAGTATTAAAGAAGCTATTACATTTTTGAATAC
Source organism: Leptospira dzoumogneensis (assembly GCF_004770895.1). NCBI lineage: Bacteria > Pseudomonadati > Spirochaetota > Leptospiria > Leptospirales > Leptospiraceae > Leptospira > Leptospira dzoumogneensis. The sequence continues at coordinate 627,521 of NZ_RQHS01000019.1, forward strand.
GGGCAAATCGGAAGGTTCTTCTATCGCGTATGCCGTTTCTTTGGGAGATTCTTCCAATAAACCTAAGGTTCTGATAAAATCTGCTGGTATAGAACCGAACCTAAATCTGGCCCAAAAGGAAATTTTAGAAAATAGAAAGTCTGGAAATTTCCTGAAAAGAACTCCTACTACGAATATTCCTAGGACAAGTTCTGAAGATTACGTACCTTCTCCAAACGATCTGTTTTATTCTTATTATCTGAGAGATGAGGCAGAAGAAAGGACACTGCTTGTTGCATTTCCTTATCTACATTACAGAAAGTTTTTGGATGAAACGAATAGCTGGCTGGTATTCTTAACTCTTTCTCTTGTTTTTGTGATCTTAGTTTTGTTCCCATTCTTCTTCAATCGAAGTTTGGTACGTCCTTTGAACACTTTGATCCGAGGAGTGGGAGAAGTAAATTTAGGAAATCTTACGATCCGAATTCCTGTACTTGTACAGGATGAGATAGGTTATCTTTCGGAATCTTTCAACAAGATGGTGGGAAGTATTCTAGAAGGAAGAACAAAGTTGGAAGAATATGCGGACACTTTGGAAGAAAAGGTGGATGCCCGTACAAAAGAAGTTACCGAAAAAATGGAAGAGATCCATTCCTTAAAGGTGCAGCAGGACGGAGATTATTTTCTAACTTCTCTATTAAGCAAACCTTTGATGACGAATTGGAATCGTTCCTCTACTGTTACGACTAACTTCTATATTGAACAAAAGAAAAAATTCGTCTTCAAGAGTAAAGAATCGGAGATAGGAGGAGATATTTGTATCAGCGGAAACCTTCTATTCGGTCCTGAAAAAGAAAGATGGTCCGTATTCCTGAACGGGGACGCGATGGGAAAATCCATGCAAGGAGCTGGAGGAGCCATCGTACTCGGAACGGCTATGAACAACATCATGGCAAGATCAGCGAGCCAAGGAAAAGTTTTAAATATCTCTCCGGAAGATTGGGTGAGAGAAGCATATCGAGAATTGGATGATATTTTTAGAACATTCGACGGAGTGATGATGGCTTCCGCAATTCTCGGGCTCATAAATGAAAAAACCGGAAAGATGTACTATTTTAATGCGGAACATCCTTGGGCGGTACTTCTCCGAGATGGAAAAGCTTCTTTCTTAGAAAGAGAATTAACTTTGCGTAAACTAGGTTCTCCTTCCGAGATGAGTTTTAGGATCTTGGAATTCGATCTAATGCCTGGCGATATTCTTTATATAGGCTCCGACGGAAGAGACGATATAAATTTAACCGAAGACGGTGTAAATTGGATCATGAATTCCGACGAGAATATGTTTCTCAAAACGGTGGAGGAATCCAAAGGAGATCTGGATTACTTAGTGGATCATATCCATAGTTTGGGCGCTTTATCCGATGACCTTTCTTTGATACGTATCGGATTTCATGAAAAACTTTCTACGAATATTACTGAATCTAAGACAGGGATCCCTGAATCGATACTAAGAAAATACACCGAAGCTAAGGCTCTTCTACAACAAAGAGAGATAGGCACCGCGGTAGTATTATTGGAAGAAGCATTACAATCCGTTCCTTCTTTCAAAGCCGCCGCAAGATTATTGGGACAAGTGTACTACGATCGAAAGGAATATGGATCTTCTTCTCGTTGGTTTGAAAAATATTTAGAGTTCGATCCGGATTCTCCGAACATATGGTTCTTACTTTCGGTATGTTATAAACATTTAAAAGAATATACTAAGTCCAGCCAAGCGGCGGAGAAGGTCCGTTCATCCCAACCTCATCGTCTAGCGAACCTGATCAACCTTACGGATAATTATAGATTATTAGGTCGCTTTAACGAGGCACGTTCGATCCTGGAAGCTGCGGAATCCATAGATGGAGAAAGCCCGGGAGTCCGAAAGCTGGACGAACTATTGAAATCGAAGGGCTACTGAAACAAATTTAGATTGTGGAATCGGCCATTTCACAATGTTTTGTAAAAAAGACCCTTTTAGGAACCGGCTCGACTCCCGTTTACTAAAATTCGAGGTACCATAATGGCTAATTTATACTATGATAAAGATACGGACCTTTCCGTATTAAAAGGGAAGACCATCGCCGTAATCGGATACGGAAGCCAAGGTCACGCACAAGCCCAAAACATGAAAGATTCCGGGCTGAAAGTTATCATCGGTCTGAAAGAAGGATCCAAATCCAAAAAAGAAGCCGAAGAAGCAGGTTTCGAAGTATTCTCCGTTGCCGAAGCTGCAAAAAAAGCGGACATTATCCAAATCTTAGCTCCGGACGAGATCCAAGGTGATATCTACAAAGCTGATATCGAGCCTAACCTGAAAGATGGAGATGCATTAGTTTTCTCTCATGGATTCAATATCCATTTCGAATTCATCCAACCTCCTAAAACAGTAGACGTTTACATGGTAGCTCCAAAGGGACCGGGACACTTGGTTCGCAGAGTATATGTAGAAGGCGGCGGAGTTCCTTGTTTGATCGCTGTAAACCAAGATGCAACTGGAACAGCAAAACAAAGAGCACTCGCTCACGCAGCCGGAGTAGGTGGAGGAAGAGCAGGAATCCTAGAAACTTCTTTCAGAGAAGAGACAGAAACGGATCTTTTCGGAGAGCAAGTAGTTCTTTGTGGCGGTCTTTCTAACCTGATCATGGCAGGATTCGAAACTCTTACTGAAGCAGGATACGATCCTGAGATCGCTTACTTCGAATGTTTACACGAAGTTAAATTGATCACCGACCTTATCTACGAAGGTGGATTAGCTCGTATGCGTTATTCCATTTCCGGAACTGCAGAATACGGAGACTATGTTTCCGGACCTCGTATCATCGATGCAGGTGTGAAAGCTCGCATGAAAGATGTTCTTGCGGACATCCAAAAAGCAAACGGTTCCAAGTTCGCAAAAGCTTGGATCGCAGAGACCAAAGCTGGTTATCCTGAGTTCAATAAAATGAGAGAGAAAAACGCAGGACACCCAATCGAAGACGTAGGTAAAAAATTACGCAGCATGATGAAATGGCTGAGTAAATAATAAAATCCTAATACTTGGATTTAAAAGGCCGGAAGTTTTCCGGCCTTTTTTGTTTATACGGCATAATTTTTGGAAATTTCTTGCCCAAATCCTTAAAATCGTTCTAAGTTTGGAAAAAAAATCGGAAAATCCCAGGTCTTAAGTCTGGTATTCTCTCAAAGAAGGTATCTATCCTTAGGGCAAAAAAATAATGACAAAGCCTAGCTTTTTGCTATTTTGAGACACCCAAGCCAGGAGGCTCTGATTGAAATCCTTAATTTCCATAATCGGAATTTCCCTCTTTTTGTTTTCTACAGATGTATTCGCGCAGAAAAGGTTCGGCCTTATCTTCGGATCCAACTATAAAGGAAACAAAGCCGGAATCCCTGAATTAAATCTTTGTGAAGCAGACGCCAAATACTTACACGATGAGATCAAACGTGTAGGAAAATTCGACGAGATCAAAATTGTTCTGGGTAAAGATGTTACCAAAGACAATATCCAAAAAGAAATTAAGTCTCTTGCTTCCAAAGCAAAAGCGGATGATACGGTATTTCTTTATTTCTCGGGTCACGGCGCTTTTCAAAGAGATGAAAAAGCAAAGAATGGAATGAGAAACCTAATCATCTGTTATGATAGGCCTCACCTTTCAGACGACGAGTTGAATGATTATCTAGAAGGGATCAAATCTCCTAAAACAGTTTTCGTTTTCGACTGCTGCTTCTCCGGAGGGATCGCTAAAAAAGGAAAGGCAACCAGAGGTTCTGCTAACGTTCCAATTCCGGAGGGAAGTGATGGAACTGTTAAACAAGACTCTCAGGACTTCTTCTTTCAAGATAAAGCGATCATTTCCAGTGCGGATGATAACCAAACTGCGATCGAAGTCGGCGGAACGATCAATCACGGGATCTTTACTTATAATTTCGGAAAGGCTCTTTCTAACGGGGACTTAAACCAGGATAATGTAATCACTGCGCTCGAAGCATTCTTCGCTTCTAAAGATGAAACAGTGAATATGGCTAAAAAGTACGATCACGAACAAGTGCCTCAAATTTCGGGTAACGCGTCAGGTATCTTCTTAGCCGGAGAAAAAAAGCCTGAGCCTCCAAAACCTGTGGAGCCTGTTAAACCTCCCGTAAATCCTACTCCGATTCCGGATGTTCAACCTCCTAAACCGGAACCTGAAGCGCCTGTGGTCACTAACGAAGAGCCTCCAGTTGTTCCTACAAATCTGAAAGGTGATCTGGTGATCAAAACCACCATCATCCAAGATAGAGCTTATGCTGTGTCAGATCTTCCTCCTGAGATCCGTATAACTTCCGGTAAGAAGAGAGTGGGAAATCGTTCTATCAGAGTGCTGATCGACGATAAAGAAGTGGATAAGACGATCACAACCGAATCTTCAAACTATTGGGGAGCGGTCAAAAGAATGGGTAAATTGATCCCAGGTGCGACCTATACTTTAACCGTAAAAGGTGTACCTGCCGGAGTTCATAAGGTAACTATCCAAGCGGATGATTATCCTGAAGTTCAAAAGACACAGGCGGTTCTTCCTAATAAGAGAAATGATCTAGAGGTTGTGACTTCTATGACAGGTTATGGAGCGATCCGAGGAAAAGTATTCTACAGAACCTTGGATAACCCTGTGATCAATCAGCCGATCTTCATGCCTACTATTACAAGCGTAAGCGGTATCCAAAAATTGAATACCGACCAAAACGGTAATTTCTGGTTTACGAATTTAAAACCGGGAGAGTATGAGATCAAGGCTACCTTCGCGGAAGATCTGAACTTGAATAATGCTGATATTAAGGTGAGAGAGGGAGAAGTTACTGAAGTGGATATTATCCTGAATGTGAAACTTCCTTCTACCAAGACTAAATATTAAGAAATCGGAATATTTAGTTTTCAGGAAGAGAGCCTCTCGAGAGATCGAGGGGCTTTTTTGTTCCTGGTTTGGGTTTTAATCTTTTTGGAAACTATTCCATTGTTTGGAATTGATCCTTCTTTTTCTAATTTCGACTAGGATTTTCATTTGTCTTCTATCCAGCAAATTCCCAGCTTTTAGACCGAATTCAGGTAAAGCAGTGTCGTTTGTAAGATTGGCAAAGGTTTTTCCGATTTTTGCGAAGGAACTCCGTAGATCCGGATCCATTTCGGGATATATCATAAATCGCCTCCGTGCGACCCCATTCGGGAAAAAAGGGAGAAAGTTCCGGGTTTTCCATCCTTGGAAAGGAAGCTTTCTCCCAAACTGTACTTCGGGACTTTGCGAAAATACTTGAGATATTTTTTTTCTTGTACGAAAAGAAAGTGCGGAGTAAATTCGGTAAAATGCAGATCCGTCTGGAAAATAGGACCGGCAAAAGATCGGGAAGATTCGTCGTATACGAGTACGGCACGGATCTATTCGGCTATGTCTATGTGGACAAATTTTTGGGCCGCGATAAAGGCAAAATGGTCTCCACATGGTTGATGCAAGATGTAGGCTCTTTGGTTCGTCTTTTGGACCATGAAATATACAAAAGAGAGACCGAAAATTACGAGAACGTTACTTTAGCGGTATGAACGCCCCTACTAGGGTCCTTCGACTTGGATCCGAAATTTCCCGCCTGGGCAGGATCATCCAAAAGGAAGAATCCACCCTTTCCCTATTATCCACTTTCAGAATACTTTCCTTCTTATTCTTTATCTCTTGGATCGTTGGAGTTTATCTTTTACGTACTATTCCCGATCTATATTATTTGCCTTCTATTCTTATCTTAGCCGTATTCTATCGTTTATTATCCGCCTATCAAAAGAGAAGGGAGAAGATCAGAAGGTTACATGTCTGGTCCGATTTTCTAACCGCTCAGATCTCCAGGATCCAATTGGATGGAAAACATTATCCGAAGTCTAAAAGAGAATATTATAAAAATCTTGTATTAGAGACCGGGCTTCCTTCTTGGACCAAAGATTTGGATTTTTTAGGGGAGAAGGGGATCTTTTCCAGAATAGACACCACTGTTATCCCAAAAGGAACCTCTAGATTTTTAGAATACTTTTTGGAAACTCCCGAAGAGTCTAAGGTTATTGCAAGACAAGCAGCGGTAATAGGTCTTTCCAAAAGAGAAAAGGTTCTCCAAAAGCTGCTCAGACAATTTAGATTGTACGAAGCTTCGTTTCCGGCTAGAAGAGAAGGAGAAGATGAAAAACTCCCTTCTTATATTCCTAAGATCGGTAATTTACAACCGGAACGTTCCGAAAAGAATAAGATAAATTTTCCATTTAATCTATTTGAAGAAGAGCCGAATGATTTCTGGAGATCTTCCTTCGGGAAGGCGGCAGGTGCTCTTAGAGTTTTATTTCCGATCTGGTTAGTTCTTGTTTGGCTTTTAGTATTAGGAAGTTTTCTATTCGGACAAACCTGGGGATTCGGGATTTTCATTCTTCATTCTGCGTTTTTCGGATCTTATAGAAATAGATCTCTAAAGATGTTACAACCAATTGCAGAAGATTCGGAAACATTGGAAGAATTAGGAAAACTTCTGCTCTATATTCGTTCTTCAAATCTTTCCGGAAGTAAAGGAGAGATCTTTCTATCCAATTGGAAGAAGAAAGAACTAAAAATTTCTTGGAAACAATTCCTTAAAATTTCCAATCTGGCCGCTTATACTCAGTCTCCTCTTGCTCATGCATTATTGAATATTCTATTTTTCTTCGATCTTTGGATCTGGAGAAGGTACACTAAATGGTGGGAAAAAGACGGATCTTCTCTTAAGGTTTCCATGTCCGATCTTGCGGAGTTGGATTCTTTACTTCCACTTGCAAATTTGAGCTGGATTGAGCCTGGCTTTACGTTTCCTAAATTAGAAAAATCAAATGTTAGGATCCATGCAAAAGATCTTGTGCATCCGTTGATCCCTTCCGACAAAAGAGTACCGAATGAACTGGAACCTATGCAGCCAGGGAAACTTCTTCTTTTAACCGGATCGAATATGTCGGGAAAAACCACTTACTTAAGAGCGCTGGGCATCTCCGGAATTTTTGCGATGGCTGGAGGTCCTGTTCCTGCCACCGAATTTATAACTCCTATCTTAGAAGTACATTCCAGTATCAGGAACGAAGACTCAGTAGAAGAAGGGATCTCATTCTTTTATGCGGAAGTAAGACGACTGGGAAAAATATTACAAGAAGTGAAAAATTCCCAAAAGGGCAGATTGGTACTGTTAGACGAGATCCTAAAAGGTACGAATTCCAGAGAAAGAACAATCGCATGCAAAGGGATATTGAAGAAGTTAAGACAGTACGGAGTATTCGGGATCATTACGACCCATGATCTGGAATTGGCAGACTTACCGGAGCTTTCTTTGTTTCATTTCAGAGAAGAGATAGAGAACGGCAAAATGACTTTCGATTATAAGATCAGATCCGGTATAGTCCAGTCCAGTAATGCTCTGGAAGTTTTGAGATTAGAAGGTTTGGATCTGGACTAAAACCGGACTTTGGTTGGTAGCCGGTATCTCTCTTTTTTGTCTTGCCCGACAAGCTCTCTAAAATTCTAATCAATTGGAAAAGATGAAACGTTTACCAAGCAATCTTAAATTGATCGGCGGATACGCCATCTACTTTGTTCTCATTCTAATTTTTTATAAGGCAGCTTTTCTTTGGGTCTATTCCTATAGATTAGAAGGTGCGGAAACCAAGGATGTTTTGTTGGCCATCTTGGTTGGTCTTAGATTCGATATTTCAGTGATCGGGATGATCTTAGGACCGTTCGCTTTTCTATCTTGTCTTCCATATATAAATCGTTTTAAGTTTTTTAATTTTTTCTGGGGATACTTTCCGATCCTGATCAGCGTTTGGATGCTCTCTCATTTGATTGCCGATATAGTCTATTTCGAGAATGCGAACAAACATATAGGTTACGAAGGTTTCGTATTTATCGGAAAGGATATGGGTGTGATCTTAAAGTCCGCCTTTGAACAGAATCCTTTCTTAGCTGTAGTTGCTTCTCTTTTGGTTTTGGTATTTTTACCTTTATCCACTTATCTTTTCTTAAAATTTAATCCATACAAACACGAGCCTGAATCTTGGAAAAGGGACTCCATTCTTTCTTTCGTTGTCTTAGTACTAGTTGTTTTTGCGATCCGAGGAGGAGTTCAGGAAACTCCTTTAAGAGCGAGTAATGCAATTGTTTCAGGACATTCTTTCGTGAATAATATCGCGCTGAATGGCGTATTCACTTCTATCATGGATTTGAAAAGCCAGTCCATTCCGAATTATCTAAAATTAGAAACCAAAGAATCGGTTCGTATCGTTAGGGAAGAGATCTCTTATGATGGCGCGGAATTCATCGGTAAAAAGTACCCTTTATTAAGAAAACAGAAACAAACTAACAACGGAAAACCTCCGAATATAGTTTTGATCCTTCTGGAAAACTGGACCGGAAAATTTATAGATCCGATCAGTGATGGAAAAGTTTTCGGAAAAGAACTCACTCCTAATTTTAATAAACTTTTAAGAAAAGGAAGATTTTATACCAGGTTTTTTGCCTCTGGGGGAAGAACAACGAACGGTATGATGTCCATCCTGACCGGGTTGCCGGATCGTCCAGGGTTGACAGTAGTTAGAACTCACCAAGTGCTTGGGAATTTTTCCGGAATCGGAAATATTTTCAAAGGTTTAGGATACGATACATTCTTCGTAACCGGTGGAGATTTAAGTTTTGATAATAAAGCTACTTTAATGCCTCATTGGGGATTCGATTCCGTTCTGGGTGAAAAAGAGATCGCTAAGTTGAACAGATTTAAGATCGGAGCCTGGGGTTATGATGATGCGGATGTACTTCAGGTACTGCATGAAAAAATTTCAGAATCCAAAAAACCTTTTTTAGGTGTTTCTCTAACATTATCCACACATTATCCTTATCGTGCTCCGGATCCTAAGTTTAGGATCTTTAAAGAAGATGAGAGAGACTTTGAATATCTAAACGTGTATCATTATGCGGATTGGGCCCTTAAAGATTTTATGGATCGTGCGGAAAAATCCAAATACTTTGATAATACGATCTTTGTATTTGTGGCGGATCATACTCACCACCGATATTTAGATTATTATGAAGACAGGAATATTCCGTTTTTAATATATTCGCCGGGAAAAATTTTACCTGCAATCGATGATAGAGACGCTTCTCAATTGGATGTGATCCCTACTATTTTAAGTCTTGTAGGTAAAGAAGCGTACTTCTCCGCTATGGGAAGAAACTTGCTCGCTCCTAAAAAGACTGAGTCCGCGTATTTTGCTTATGGAAATCTGATCGGTTGGATAGAGTCGGATCTATTTTATATCCATTTCGTGGATGGAAATCGTAACTTAAAATATTCCGCAAAAGGTCCTAGAGAAGAAGTGGATCTTTGTGATACTCAACCTAAGATTTGCGACTCTCATTTTAATAAGGCGAGAGCGTTCTTAAATTTGAGCCACGAATTAATGAATCAGAATTTGGTATTTCCAACTAAGGAAGAATTGGAAAGAAAAGAGTATTAATTATTTCTCTTTTTGTTTTTTGTCAGGCTCGGAACTGCTTCCACCGAATAGACCGGTAACTCCGTCCCAAAGATCTCGTACATATTCGCCTATCACGGACCCTGCGACACCACCCGCGTAAGGTCCGCCTAAAGGAATAAGATAGGGCCCCAATAAGGTCATGCCGGTATACACACTTCCAAGCCAGATAGGATCTACATAAGGTATACTTTTTCCGAAAGTTCCCGCATAGATAATCGGGATCTGTAAACCTTTACCGATGTACTTTCCACCTAAACGCAGATGTAATCTCATATCTATCTTTTGGTCAAATCCTACAGTACCTTTTCCATCCACATCCATTCCACTGTTTTCAATTTCCAGTTTCATATTGGGGAAGTACATTTCGTTTCCAGAAATTTTCACGTCGGATCTAAGAGTTTCGAATTTTAACTGCCTTCCATCGACTCCTTTGAATGTGATGATCTTGCCGACCGTATTCAAGACCGGGACCATGAAGTTTGCGTAACCCACCAGTTCTCCGTTTTTGATGGTGATATTCCCGATCCCTTTCATATTTGCAAAAAGTTCGGTCACAGAATCCCTGGAATGGTTTCTGATCTGTGTTTCGAAAGAGAACCAACTAGAAAGTTCACCTTCCATAATTTTTTCGGATACATAAGGAAGAAGGACTTTATCCACCTGAAGTCTGTGCGCATCTCCTTCTACTTCTATCTTAGGTATATCGGGATATATTTTAGCTTTTCCTAATATTTCTCCGTTATAGATATATGCATGGAAATTCGGGATAGAAAGCAGCGGAGATACGTATTTGGCCTCCATGTTGATGTGGGCGAATCTATGTTTGAATGCAAAAATATTATTCAATTCCCCGGTAAAATAGAAGATACCAGGAGGAGAATTCGGATCGAAAAGATCTTCTCTTACTTGGAATAGTTTTCCTAATTTTAAAAGATTATGGTAGTCCCCATAATCCGCTTTGATATCGAACTGGCCTAAACTCCTGTTCTTCCAATTCACACTTCCTTTTGCAGTTGCTTTTGCTACTCCTTCCCAGACGGCTTCTATAAAGGGAAAGGCCACCTTTTTATTGATCAGGTCCAGATCGAAGTCCACATTCAATCTGATATTCCCGAAAGGGAGTCCGCCTTTATATGCAAGATCCTTAATTTGATTTCGGACTTTGAACTTAAAGATGGTGCCTTCTTCCTTTACTACCTCCGTTCTTCCGGAAAGTTTTGTTTTGGAGAAGTCTCCTACCGGGAAAATATTAAATATTTCTCTAAGTAATGAAAGAGAAAGTTCTTCCGTTTTTAGGACTGCGCTAAATTGCAATTTTTCCCAATCGACCGGGAAGTTCTGTAAGCCGCCCGTCATTTCCAAGTCGATAGGCTGATCGTCTATTCTTCCTTGGAATAAAAGATCCACGTCCTTCCCATAAAATGAAACTGAGACCTGGGACTTTTTAAAATATACTACGTATTTTTTATCGTGATTCTGTTCGTTATATACTAATGTGAAATTATCTATTTCAATATTCTTTAAACTGACTGCAAAGAAGTCCTCGGTAGAAAATCCGATCCTAGAATTTACATCATCCAGAAGTTCTTTTACGTTACTCTTCTGTTCCGTCTCCTTCTTCTTTCCGTTCAAATATTCTACTATATCGAAAGATCCGTCCTTCCTTCTTTCTAAATGAAGAGCTCCTCCATTGATGGAAATGTCTCGGATCTCTATCATTCTTTTGATTAAACCGAACCAAGAAATATCGATATCTACTTTATCGCTGACAGCGATAAGAACGTTATCTTTTCGGATCTCAATTTGATTCAATTCGATCCCGGGAAAAGGGAGAAGATACAGATCCGAATCTGCTACTTTGATGTCCAGGTCGGTGGAACTTCGGAGACGATCTAGTATGAATTCTTTATATACGTCTTTCTTTTGAACGAAGGGAATATAAACGATCAGTACGAATAATAATACAAAAAATCCGAAAGCGGAGATATAACGGATCTTATTCTCTTCTAAATACCGATTGAGTACATCCCAGGAGCGCATCTTATTTTCCGTCCGGAAAATGACAATAGGACTTATGACCTTCGCCTAGATCTTTCCATTCCGGAGTTTTTTCGGAGCAGATCTCTTTTGCAATAGGACAACGAGTATGGAAGTGACAACCTTTCGGTTTTTTTAATATACTTGGCACTTCTCCCTGCAGAGGGGTCTTTCGGATCTTTCGATTTTCTACTTCGAATATAGCTCCGAATAAAGCCTTTGTATATGGATGAGAAGGTTTTTCTGCAATTTGTGACTTGGTTCCTATCTCTACGATCTTTCCCAGATACATAACTGCTATCTTATCGGAGATAGATTTTACGATCCCTAGATCATGAGAAATGAACAAATAAGAAAGTCCAAAATCAGCTTTTAGTTTTTGTAATAGAAGAAGTACCTGAGCCTGATTGGAAACGTCTAAGGCGGAGACAGCTTCATCAAAAAGTATAAATTCAGGCTTTAGGATAAGCGCTCTTGCGATCGCTATCCTCTGTCTTTGTCCTCCTGAAAACTCATGTGGATATCTGTTCAGTATTTCCGGAGACAGCCCAACTTTTTCCAGAATATCGGAAGCTTCTTTCTCTGCTTGCTCATCCGTATAATTTTCGTGGATAAACAGCCCTTCCGTTAAAATATCTTTAATATTTCTTCTTGGATTTAAGGAAGAATAAGGATCTTGGAATACGATCTGTATCTGCTTTCTAAGAGGTAAAAATTCTTTCTCTTTTAGATCTAAGATCTCTTTTCCCTTGAAAAATATGGAACCTGAATCCGATTTTAGGAGTCTGAGTATCGCTCTGCCCAATGTGGATTTTCCGCAGCCGGATTCTCCTACTAGGCTGAATGTTTCTCCTTCTTCCATTTCTAGGTTTACATTTTCTACGGCTTTGATGACTGATTTTCTGCCGCCGAAAAAACCTTCTTTTCCGTAACTTACGTTCAGATCTTTGATCTCTAAAAGTTTCATCCTGCAAGCTCCTTCTTCTCATTTAAGAAGCATGCGGAAAAATGCCCGGATCCATTCGTATTTTTTAATATAGGTTTCACTGTGTTGCAATGAGAGAATACGAAATCGCATCTGTCCGAATAATGGCAGCCTTTAGGATAATTTCCCGGAGAAGGTAATCTTCCTTCTATCGGTTTAAAAACGCCGGTCTGAGAAAAATGAGAAGGTAGAGAATCCAAAAGATCTTTTGTATAAGGATGATTCGGCTCATCCAAAACTTGGTCGACTGTCCCTAGTTCGGCAATTCGTCCTGCATATAATACGCATATGCGGTCCGCGATATGACTGACCAAACCGAAATCATGGGAGATGAATAATACGGATAAGTTCATCTTTTCTTTGAGCCTTAGTAGGAGTTCCACCAATTGAGCCTGGACAGTAACATCCAAAGCGGAAGTAGGCTCATCCGCGATCAGAAGTTCAGGATCGCACATCAATGCCATCCCGATCCCGACTCTTTGTAAGATCCCGCCGCTCAACTGATGAGGATAACAATTCATCCTTAACTTTATGTCGGTAATTCCTACCGCTCCAAGAAGATATTCGGCTTTATCTTCCGCTTCTTTACGGGTTCCGAGTCCATGTTCTAAAAATCCTTCCGTCATTTGGTCTTTAATTTTGCTTAAAGGATTTAAAGCGGAGAAGGGTTCCTGGAATACGTATGAGATTTTTTTTCCTCGGATCTTTCTTAAAGTTTCGGAGTCGGTTTGGAGAAGGTCCGTTCCATCGAATAATACCTTTCCATCCGAATATCTGAAAGATTCATGAGGAAGTAATTTTGTGATAGCAGCGGAGCATACCGATTTTCCGCAACCTGATTCGCCTACGAGCGCGAGAACTTCTCCTTTGCGGATCTCGAAATTAATATCTTCTAATAATGGCACGAACTTTCCTTCTTTAGAAAGTTCTAAATTTAAGTTAGATACTTGGAGAATAGCTTCCGAATTCATTCGTACGTTACCTTCTCCTTAGAATCAAAAGAATCACGTATCCCTTCTCCTATAAAAGAAGAAAGAAGAATGGTCGCCGCTAAAGACAAAGAAGGAAATGCGATCAACCACCAAGCTCTAAGATTATCTCTTCCTTGGCTGATCATTTCTCCCCAAGAAGGATTTGGTGCAGGAATTCCGTAACCTAAAAAGTCCAGAGCGCTTAATATGGAAATAGAACTAATAAGTGCAAAAGGTAAGAAGGTCACAAGAGGTGTGATCGCATTCGGTAGAATATGATTTTTCATAATGCTCCAAGAGCTGGCGCCTAACGCTTTTGCCGCATCCACATAAGTGAGTGCCTTGGATCTATAAAATTCTCCCCTCATATACATGCTGATCCCTATCCAGCTCAATGCGGAGTAAGTGATCCCTAAAACTATAAATCCTCTTCCGAAAAAAGAACCCATGATGAGAATTAAGTATAAGAAAGGAATAGCGGATAAAATTTCTATGATCCTTTGCAGGATTATATCCGTTCTTTTTCCGTAATATCCTTGGATACCGCCTACGATCGTTCCAAAGATAAATTCTATAATTACTAAGATGAGCCCGAAACTCATCGAGTTCCTATATGCATAGAAGATACGAGTGAATACATCTCTCCCTCTATCATCCGTTCCTAACCAATGTTTTAGGCTGGGAGAAGAAGGAGGATTTTCGTCATCATCGATCGTTTCTAAATTGTCCTCATTGTATCCGTACGGAACCGGAGGAAATAAGATCCAGTTATCATCGTCTTCTTCGAAATCTTCCCTTAATTTTAGTTTTTTATAATTTATGGGGGAATATTCGGATCCACCGAAATCTTTGTCCGTATAACGGAAGAAGATAGGGAACTTCCAAGAGTCGTCGTAAGAAACGATCCAAGGCTGGTTATTCGCAAGTATAGGTGCAAATAAAGAAATAATATAAGAAGTCCCTAAAATCCAAAGAGAGATCCAAGCTTTTGTATTGGATCTGAATTTTTCGAATCTTCTTTTGGCTAAAGAGTTCATGCTTCGAAATTGATCCTAGGGTCAATGATAACATAACATAGATCCGAAAGAATATTTCCGATCAGTGAAAGAAAACTTTGGATCAAGAGTAGTCCCATCATCAGATTGGTATCTCTTTCGGTAACCGCTTGGAAACCGAGTAGGCCGATCCCATCAATACTGAATACTAATTCGATAATCAAAGAACCAGCTAATACCAAACTTAGATTAGAACCGAAACCTGTAGCGATCGGGATTAGGCTGTTCCTAAATGCGTGTTTGTAAATCGCATCCTTAAAAGATAAACCTTTGGAGATCGCAGTCCTCACATACTCTTTAGAGATCTGGTCTAATAGGGAGTTTTTCATTAAAAGAGTGAGCATTGCAAAAGATCCGGAAACATAACAAAGCACAGGTAAGAACATATGCTCCGCTCTATCTATGATCTTTTCGAAAAAGTCCAGATCATCGTAATTATCTGAATATTCGTGGCCTAGAGGAAATACGGAAAACACTTCTCCGGAAGAGAACAAATATAATAGCAGCATAGAAAGTGCGAATACTGGGATTGAATACGCGATCAGAATGATGATACTTGTTCCACTATCGAATGCTTGTCCGCTTTGGATCGCTTTACGAATTCCTAATGGAATACAGATCAAATAAGAAAGTAAAAATCCGGAAAGACCGAACGTGAGAGAGACCGGAATCTTTTCAAAGATGAGTTCGTTCACTGGCCGGGAATGTAATCTGGATTCTCCCAGATCCAAACTTGCCACATCCCAAAGCCAATACAGATAAGCGACCGGAAGAGGTTTGTCCAAACGAAGTTTTTGTTTTAAGATCTCGATCTCTTCGTTATTGATCAAAGAAGATCTGGCTCCATCCTCGTTGCCATATCCTCTTAACTTTGCGATCTCTCTTTCCAAGGGCCCGCCTGGAGCCAGGTGGGATAAAATAAATACCAGGAAAGTGATTCCGAGGATTGTGGGAACGATCAGAAGGATCCTTTTTAAAAAATAATTTCTCATTCCGATTAAAGTCCGTTATAAATCGCGATCCGCTTCGGACATCGAACAACTTTCCATACCGTTTGCCTGGGATAAAGGTTTTTTCTCCGGCCTAAATCAGCAATTAACGGAAAGGTTTTAGTTCCAGGTAACCTTTTCCTTTTACGGATTTTCCTTCGATATCTCCGCCGACTTTAATTGCACCTTCCCAATAAATTAGTCCGGTGCTGGATCTCGCGTCGAACTCCTGCTCCTCGAATTTGGGCGAGATATTCAAATTAAATCGTTCGGAAATTAATTTCCATCGTAATTTATAGGAATTTCCTGTTTGGTCGCTTTTCCAGGTCTTATCTTCCGGAACAAATTTCAGATCATTCTCGTTCTCTAAAGAGATTACTTTTCCATCAGGAGAACGATACGTCCCGAAAGTTTCCACATCTCCAGATCTGTTCTTAAAATTGAATGCCATGATATCGGAACCGTCTTCCATTTGGATACAGATCCAGTCCCAGGAAATATCCTTGGAGGAAAGATCGAATGTAGCCTCGGTTCCTTCCGGACTGCTCCATTCATGGTCCATCCAACTTGTGCCGGATTTGACATGATATTCTTTCCCTTCTAGATAAAGAGAGCCTTTAGTTTCCAAACGAGGAATACTATAATAATAGGAGAAAAATTTAGGATTCTTTCTGCTCTTGAATGATTTTCCGTTTTTACCGTGAGTAAGAATATTTTTCGGTTTGGTACTTAATTCCAATTCTAAACCGAATCCTGAGTCCGTTCTTGGAAAAGCGGAGATCCTAAAGTCTGCGGGGCCGGTAACTTCCATACGATAGTCCCCACTCCATAGGTTGCTCTTGTCTTGGCCGGCGACTCCGCCTAATTCTCTTTCGATGGTTTGAGAGATCTTATGCTTTTCCTCTTCCAGATCGGAGATCGCAAAGTGAACAGGATACAATGCCACTTTCGGTCCGAGATAAGCTCGGAAGAAGCTTAATTCATATCCTAATTCTTTACCTTCTTCCGTATCCAAGATACCGATGAAATAACACCATTCTACTCTATATCCTTTATGGAAAAAATGGTCCTGGGGAAATTTAAAACTTTTGCCTTGGGTTTCTTTTAGATCGGTTTTAGGAGCAGCGAATCCGTTTCCGCTCGAAATTAAGAACATAGATGAGAACAGAACTAAAACTAGGATCCCGGGAGTTCTATTTGGTCTTACGACTCTATTTTTTAAAAATTGGAAGGGCATATATCGTCCTTTTTATTCTGTCGGACAAAGTCCTGAGAAATTAGACCCGACCATGGTTTCTTTTTCTTTTTAAGTATTCAATCGATTCGTTTTTTTTATTTTTAGATTTGGAGAAGGTCCTAAAATTTGAGAATCAGTCGTGTGACCCTGGATCTTTTCTAAACACTGGATTGATTTTATGGCGAATCCTAAACCCAGAAGCGAAAGACAAAAAGTCAAAAAATTCCTACAATATGTATTCGCAAGAATGTTGGTAGGCACACTTTCTATTTTCCCTTATGTTCTAAGGGGAAAGATCCTATTTTATATTATTCGATTCCTGGCCAAAACGACAGGTGCCACTAAAAAAAGGATCGAAAGACATATACGAACTGCATTCCCTCAAATATCTGAATCTAAGATACAAGAGTACATTTTTCATAACCTCAGAAATCTTTCTCATATGGCTAATGAGTTCTGCGAAGAGCCTAGGATGGACCAAAAGTTCATAGATAAATGGGTGACCTTCTTACCGGATAAAGAAACTCATACTCGTTTATTTGAGAAGGGTGGGATCTTGGTTTTAGGCCATTTGGGAAACTGGGAAACTATGGGAGTTTCTATCTGTTATACCGCTCCTAAAAATGATCTATACGTATTCGCAAAAAGACAATCCAATCCTTGGTCCAATGCCTGGATCGAAAAGAACAGAGCCTCTCAAAGAATTAAATTAGTTTACACTGATGAAAGTCCTAGAAAGGCGCTGACCTTATTGAAACAAGGAAAGTTAGTCGCATTTATATCCGACCAGGACGCAGGCAAGACCGGGTCCTTCTTCCCTTTTTTAGGAAATATGGCTTCTACATTCTTAGGGCCCGCAACATTCTCCAGAATGACAGACGTTCCTATCTTGTTCTGCAGCAGTTGGTACGATAAAACCGGAAAATTATATTTTCATGTAGAAGAATTCGAAAAACCGGATCTGGATCCTAGAAAGGACCCGGAACTATGGGAGAGAGAATTCACTTACAAATGGGTAAAACGTTTAGAAGAAGAAGTCTATAAACATCCAGGCGATTATTTCTGGCTGCATAGACGCTGGCATACTAAACCTGAAAACAAAGAAGAGCTAGATAAATTCTGGAAAGAATTTAAATCTTCTTCCGAGAAATCTAATGTTTGATCAGAATGCTGCCGGTTTTATAGAGTTTCTTTTTAGTTCAGCAGTTTCCAGATTTTTTTCAGATACCTGGTAAGGCAAACCTTGGGATGTGAATAATTCCACACAAACCCCGCAATCTTTTACTACTTCTCTAAAATGGATCTTATTTTCTTCACTTGCTTCCGCCCAAAGATCTTTTAACTCTTTCGGATCTTTAGAAAGATCGAATAGGCGTTCTTTGGAAGGATTAGAGTTCATATTCATTATATAATGATAATTACCCTTAATATAACTGATCCCTACTTTATACAAAGAGATCTCATTATTATTAGTAATGATGATCCTACGATCTCCGTAAATATCTCTGAGCAAGGATTTACCTTCCAGATTTGTAGAATATTTTTTGATCGAAGGGTTGTTTTCTAAATTTAAAATATCTATAAACGTAGGAATTAGATCCGTATTTGCAACGGGTTTATCAGTGTTCCTTCTGAGTGCTTGCAGGTTCACGGATTCTTTAAGAGAATTCGGAATGTATACCAACATAGGGATGGCGACAGTTTCCACATAGTTACTGTCTATATGTCCCAGGTAATCATGTTCGAAAAGAGATTCTCCGTGATCAGAGGTGAAGATCACTACGGTATTCTCTAAGAAACCCTCTTTTTTCAGATAAGTGTAAACTTCTTCCAAAAGGGAATCCATATGGCGAACAGAGTTATCATATTGGTCCGGAACGGAATCAACTGCAAAGAACTTGGACTCTTCAGGGACTATGTATGGGAAATGATTCGTATTGAAGTGTAAAACTCCTGCGAATCTTTTGCCGGAGGACTTAAATCCAGTAAGATACCTTTTGAATTCTTTTACGGTTTCCCTATCATCGATACCTATATCATTGAATACTTTTAGACCGCTTTTTTCTTTATCCCAAAGGAAATCGATCCCTGAGTTTTTGAAAAATCCTTCGAAGTTATTCCACTGCAAATTATGGCTAGTGATATAGAATGTAGAAAGTCCTGCAGATTTTCCATACTCCCAGAATAACGGATACGTATGAGTCATCGGAACAGGTTGAGAAGGAGAAACTCCAGTCAATATACTAGGAAAAGAAAGGAGAGTGGAACTTGAATTTGAATATGCCCTTTTGAATAAGAAGTACTGGCTGCGGTCCGCAGTTTGAGCGAACTTAGACATGAAAGGAGTTGTGTTCCTTTCGTAACCGTAAACTCCTAAACTTCCTTTTCTCAAACTTTCCGTTACTACGAATAGAACATTGAACCCGGGATTGGAGCTAATCTGAGGAAGTCTAGGTTTGTTCCTGGATTGTAATCCTGCGGAACCTAAACTATCTCCTGTTAGATGATTGTATAAGTTCCTCCAAACGAATGCGATGGTGTTCGTATCTGAAACATATACTTGGTCATTAAATCTGGTATTATTATGTAAGAACCCGCTGATCGCTAAAAACACGATCACTACTCCGATCCTTACCGGAGTTTGGAATTTGTACTTTAAAGGTTCCTTAATTGTAGTGAACCAAAGAGAAACTCCTAATATACTAAAGGAAAGAAGTCCGAAAACCAAAGAGGATTTAGTAAATCCACCTTCTACGATTGTCCAACTGTTCAAAGGTTCATGAAATATAAAAGAGAATACGAAGAAGTTAGGCATGATCCCGGTATACGCATAGTATCCGTAAGAGCCTAATAATGTTCCTGTGTAAAAAGACAGGATAAGAAAGAATACGATATAGTACGCTATCTTAGATTTTTGCAGATATAATATTCTGAGAAGAATGATCACTGCGGAATATAAAATTACGGAATAGATGAATGAGAGAAAATAAAACATCCACTGTAAGGGTTTGAATGTAGGTAATATTTCATCTCTGACAATGATGTCTGAAATTAGTATTATTGCTGGTAGAACCCAAACGGAATAACGGGAGAATGTCTCTAGTATAATTTTTTTATTTATAGTTCCCATCTTTATCCAAAATTCCTAAGGATATGTAATTCGTCAATTACACCAAATATATGATACCTTCTCAACGACTAAAAAGAAAGTTATAAAAAATGAATATTAGACCGATGTTCAGTCGTGATCAAGATTGATCCTAATTTATTCTTCTAAGTTTAAATTGAACAAATCCTATAAAAAAATAAACGATCCTGTCTGAATCGAATACGAGGAGTTAGACGTGATTAGAAAATGGATCGTTACGTTTTTTGAAAGAGTATACAATATTCGATTATAAGTTTTGGAGATTATTTGAAATAAATTATTTTATCCTACGATTCGAAACAAATTGGGTTCGTTACGCTTACTCACAATTTTCGCGACATAAATGAAAGTTACATTAAATGAAATTTGAAATAGGCAGTAAATTCGGCAGAGAACTAAGATTCTCGAAGTAAATCGGAGATTTTCTATATTCTATAAAAATTCTCTATTCTGTACCGACTCCGGTGGGAACCTTGTAATATAGCATCAACTATACTTTACAAATAGTCCAATATATAAAACTTTGGTACATTATATTGGTCACCCTCAATTTGGGTCAGTCCAATAGTAAAAGGTTCGATTTCGATGAGTCCATCCGATCTGGAAGCAAAATTAAAAGGCCTGAGCTTAGAAGATTCTTTGGCGAAAATCTCCCAGGATTTTCCGGGACAAGCAGTCTTCTCCACTAGCTTCGGTTTGGAAGATCAGGTAATCACTCACGCAATCTATTCCCAAAATTTGGACATCCGTATCTTTACATTGGATACCGGAAGATTATTCACCGAAACTTACGAACTTCATAAGCGAACGAATGGAATGTATGGTAAACGTATCCAAACATTCTTCCCGGATGCACAAGCTGTAGAAGATCTAATCAATGAGAAGGGACCCGATTCCTTCTACGATTCTATAGAAAATAGAAAAGAATGTTGTCATATTCGCAAAGTTGTCCCTTTGAACAGAGCTTTAGAGGGAGCAAAAATTTGGATCACCGGAATTCGTAACGATCAATCCGGTTCCAGAGAAAATTTAACCAAAGTGGAGTTGGATACAGGAAGGGATATTTTGAAATTCCATCCTATTCTGGATTGGTCTTGGGAGAAGGTGCAACAGTACGTCCAAGACAAAAATATTCCATACAATCCTCTTCATGATAAGGGATATCCCAGTATCGGATGCGCTCCATGTACGAGGGCGGTTATGGCGGGCGAAGATTTTAGGGCCGGCCGTTGGTGGTGGGAGAATGAATCCACGAAAGAATGCGGACTGCATTGGGTGGACGGAAAACTGGTAAGAAAAAAAGGATCAGAAGTATGACGACTAGAACTCGATTGTCGCATCTCCAACAACTAGAGGCGGAATCCATTTATATACTTAGGGAAGTTGCCGCCCAATTTGAAAGGCCTGCGCTTTTATTTTCAGGGGGGAAGGACTCGATCACTTTGGTCCATCTTGCACTGAAAGCATTCCGTCCGGGAAAGTTCCCGTTTCCTTTGGTACATATCGATACAGGTCATAACTTTCCGGAAGCATTACAATTTCGTGATGATCTTGCGAATCGTATCGGAGAAAAACTGATCGTTAGATACGTTCAGGATTCCATAGACCAAGGAAAAGCTGTGGAAGAAAAAGGAAAATTCCCAAGCAGGAACGCAATCCAAACGGTTACGTTATTAGATACTATCGAAGAATTCAAATTTGATGCTTGTATCGGCGGAGCCAGAAGGGACGAAGAAAAAGCCCGCGCTAAAGAAAGAGTATTCTCGGTGCGCGACGAGTTTGGAAGCTGGGACCCTAAATTGCAAAGACCGGAACTTTGGAATATTTATAACGGAAAGATCCATGTGGGAGAGAACGTAAGAGTTTTCCCGATCAGTAACTGGACCGAGCTGGATGTTTGGGAATATATCAAGTCCGAGAATATCCCGCTTCCTTCATTATATTTTTCTCATAGAAGGCAGATTGTCTGGAGAGAGAATGTAGTATTCCCCGTTTCCGAATTTGTGACCTTGGATTCTTCCGATAAGGTAGAAGAAAAAACGGTCCGCTTTAGAACAGTGGGGGACATGACTTGCACTGCGGCAGTGGAATCCGAAGCAAATTCCTTAGATGATATTATTCGTGAGATCCAAACTTCCAGAACTACTGAAAGAGGATCCAGATTGGACGATAAACGTTCCGAAGCTGCGATGGAAGAACGTAAAAGAGGCGGTTACTTCTGATGGACTTATTACGTTTTATTACTGCAGGAAGTGTAGACGACGGAAAATCCACTTTGATCGGTCGTCTTTTGTACGATAGCAAATCGGTATTCCAAGACCAATTAGAAGCGATCGAAAAAACGGGTCAAGTGAATGGTCAGATCAATTTAGCTCTTCTAACGGATGGATTAAAAGCGGAGAGAGAGCAAGGGATCACAATTGATGTGGCTTATAAATACTTCTCTACTCCTAAAAGAAAATTCATCATCGCGGATGCTCCTGGGCATATACAGTACACTCGAAACATGGTGACCGGTGCTTCTAACTCCGAATTAGCGATCATTCTGATCGATTCTCGTAAGGGAGTGATCGAACAGACTTATAGACATTCTTATATAGCTTCTTTATTAAAAATCCCTCATGTAGTTATTTGCGTGAATAAGATGGACTTAGTGGATTTTTCCAAAGAACGTTTCGAAGAGATCGTGGAAGATTATAAAAACTTCGCCTCCGATCTGGATTTTAAAGGTTTGGAGTTCATACCGATTTCCGCCCTGAATGGGGATAATGTTGTGGATACTTCTCCGAACATGACATGGTGGAAAGGTAAAACTCTTCTGGGTTATTTGGAAGATCTAGAGATCGAAGTGGATGAAACAAAACACGAGCCTAGATTCCCGGTTCAATATGTGATCCGTCCTCAGACGGAAGAGCACCATGATTACAGGGGATATGCCGGTCAGGTCAGAAGCGGCGTTTTCAAAAAGGGAGACGATATTGCAGTTCTTCCCAGCGGATTACGCTCTAAGATCAAATCGATCAATACTTATGAAAGCGAAGTAGAAGAAGCTTTCGCTCCAATGTCTGTTACTATTCTTCTGGAAGACGAAATTGATATTAGCCGCGGTGACATGCTCGTGGTAGACAAACACCAGCCTACCGTCTCTCAGGATCTGGAAGCTGAGGTTTGTTGGATGGATGCCAAGTCTTTGGTCCCGGGAAATAAATATCTTTTAAGACAAACCACTGGTTCCGTAAAATCCGCAGTTAAGGAAATTTCCTTTAGGATAGATATCCAAACCCACGAAAAATTAGAATCTTCCCAGCTTGCTTTGAATGAGATCGGAAGGATCAAGATCAGAACTGCGAAACCTATTGCGTTCGATAGTTATTCCGAAAATCGCGGAACAGGAAGTTTCGTTTTGGTGGACGAGGGTACCAATAATACTGTGGGCGCCGGAATGATCGTAGGAGCCTACTGATCTAATTTGATGAATACCGGTATTGGAAAAGTATATTTGGTCGGAGCAGGTCCCGGAAATCCGGAACTAATGACCTTAAAAGCCCTAAGAATATTAGAAAAAGCGGAAGTAATTCTTTACGATGCTTTATTAGATTCTTCCTTTTTGGAATATTTTCCTTCTTCTTCTATCGTTCATTATGTGGGTAAAAGGGCAGGGCAGCATTCAGCAACCCAAGAGGAGATCCAGGAACTGATCGTTCGGTATTCTCTCCAAGGTAAAACGGTTGTACGTTTAAAAGGAGGAGATCCTTTCGTATTCGGCCGCGGCGGAGAAGAATTACTCACATTAAGAAAACATAAAATTCCTTACGAGATCGTTCCGGGTGTAAGCGCATTAAGCGCAGGATCTTCCGGAGCTGGTTTCCCTCTTACACATAGAGGATTGTCCAGACAGGTACTGATCATGGATGGTCATACCGTTTTGCAGGAAGATACCGATTGGAAATGGTTTGCGGAGTTTAAGGGAACGATCGCTCTATTTATGGGAACTTCTTCCATTGTACAGATCTCTAAAAATTTGATCGATAACGGAGCTTCTCCTCTTGTTCCCGTAGCTTTGGTAGAGAACGCGAGTTTAAAAAACCAGAAGACAACCGTCACTAGTTTGGGTAGAATTATAGAAGAAGGTCTATCCAAACAAAGTTCGGGGCCTGGAATTATTTATATAGGGCCTGTTGTACATCTTATCGGAGAAAATCCAGAGCTGGACTTTCAAGGATATGCTTCTCAAGGAGAAGAAGTATGAACCAACTTCTTCCTGTTTTTATAAAATTAGAAAATAAAAAGGTGTTAGTAGTAGGAGGGGGAAATGTCGCCCTCGAAAAATTACAACATCTGAAAGATACAGGCTGTGCTCTAACGGTTATCTCTAAAGAATTCAAATCGGAAACCGTTCGTATGCTTTCTTCCGTGAAAGATGCAAAGATAGAAACAAGAGAAGTCCGGATTTCCGATCTGGACGGTTTCGATCTGGTATATTCCGCTACGAACGATAGACAGACCAATCGTGACTTGGTTGAATACGCCAAACTAAAAAAGATCTGGATCAATTGTGCGGACGATCCTTCACTTTGTGATTTTTATTCTTCCGCATATTTTGACAGGGGGCCGATCCGTGTAGCGGTTTCCACTCAAGGAGGGTTCGCTGGACTTGCAGGGACCATCCGCACCATTCTAGAGGAGATCCTGCCCGAGGATCATGACCCGGAATTGGAAAATTTATTAGAAATCCGTAATTTAAGTAAGAGTAAACTGGGAGATCCCGAAAAAAGAAAAGCGGCTCTCAAATTCCTGCTTGGAGAGTTCAAAGAGAAATATCTCTCCGCGGATAAGAAATCATAGAAAGCTATTCCAAAAGGACGAATACGATCGATGTCAGAACAAAAAGAACTTAGCGAAGTCGAGCATATTAAAACCGCCTCTAGGGGACTAAGAGGAAAGATCGGTACTGCTATCGAAACAGGTGCAGATGGATTCGAGGAAGATGACAAACAATTGATCAAATTCCACGGAATGTACCAGCAAAAGGACAGGGACCGTAGAAAAGACGATGCCGGAGAATTCATAGAGAACCCAACCTCCTTTATGATCCGAGGCAGGATCCCTGGAGGTAGACTTACTTCTGACCAATACATGGTATGGGACGATCTAGCGGATAAATTCGGCGGTGGGGCTTTACGTTTAACTACTAGACAGTCCATCCAAATGCACACGATCCTTTTAAAAGATCTGAAACCGATCATGCAGGCGGTCCATAAGGTGAATCTTTCCACTATGGGAGCATGCGGTGACGTTGTGCGTAACGTGACTCAAGCTTTGAACCCTTGGGGAAACAAAGAACTTACCCAATTAGATCCGATCGCTCAATTATTATCCGATCATTTTAAATATAAGAGTAATGCATACGCTGAACTTTGGTTAGGTGAAAGCCAGCTTAATAAAGAAGATGAACCTGATCCGATTTACGGAACCACTTATCTTCCTAGAAAGTTCAAAATAGCGGTTACACTCGCAGGAAATAACTCAGTCGATATTTATACGAATGATATGGGATTTGCAGCTACATTGGATGCGAATGGTAAGATAGACGGTTATTTCGCTTTCGCAGGCGGCGGACTAGGAATGACCCATAATAAGGCTGAGACTTATCCTAGAGCTGCGGACTTACTCGGTTGGATCCCTGAAAACGATCTGATCTCCGTTGCGGAAGGTATAGTAACTTCACATAGGGATTTCGGAGATCGTACGAATCGTAAACATGCTCGTTTGAAATATGTTTTAGCGGAGAAGGGTGTGGAATGGTTCCGCTCCGAAGTAGAACGTAGATCCGGTGCAAAATTCGATATAGATCGTAAACTTCCTAAATGGGAAACTCCAAACTATCTAGGTTGGACAGAAAGAGCGGACGGAACTCTTGCATTAGGATTCCATACTCTTTCCGGAAGGATCAAAGACTTCCCTGAAAAACCTTTAAAGACCGCTTTAAAAGATATTATTTCCACTTTCAAACTGAATGTGCAGGTAACTGCGGATCAGGACTTAGTTCTGATGGGGATCAAAAAAGAAGATAAAGAGAAATTAGAAGCTAAATTAAAAGAATATAATATTAATCCGGCTTCTCCAAAACCTTTATATGATCGTGCACTTGCTTGTCCTGCACTTCCTACCTGCGGATTAGCATTGACCGAATCCGAGAGAACTTTCCCTCAGCTATTGGAATCCATCCAAAAAGTGATCGATAAACTGGATCTGAACGACAGAGCTCCTATCGTGAGAATGACAGGATGTCCTAACGGTTGTGCAAGACCTTATTCCGCAGAAGTTGGTATCGTCGGCCAGCAAGCAGGTGGAAAATATTCCTTATTCTTTGGAGGAAATCCGGAAGGAACCAAAGTGGGCGACTATGTTGCTAAGAAGGTTCCATTCGCGGATATTCCCGTCCAACTAGAGAAAGCATTCGAGGTTTGGAAAAAAGAAGGAAACCCGAACGAAAGATTCGGGGACTTTGCTGCTCGATATTCCTTAGATAAGTTCAGGGAATTGTTAGGGGCGATGTAAACCGACTCTTGTTAAAAGCGCTCCGATCGGGGCGCTTTTTTGTTTAAAAAAACATCTCCAGAGTTTCAAACTTCCACTTCCAAATTTTTTGAGAAGAAAATCCTGCAAGTAAAACCCCGGATCCGTACTGCAAAGCAGAAGTAATCGATCCCAATTTATCCGAAGTGTTATCCATCAAAGAAAGGCTAATATCTCCTTCTTCATTTATGGAAAGGATATAAGCTAATTCTCCTTCTAAGGGTTTAAAGAAGAACGGAAGTGCGGCAATTGCCTTTTTTAAAAGTGGAAAGTTTTGTATCTTATCGATTGCGATATGTCTGGGAGAAGATAAAGCGATCCAGAAATTTTTCTGAGAGTCGGAACTGATCAGTGCAGGGCTTCCGGGAAGATGTGTGATAAGGAACTGATCTTTGCCTGCCTTCTTCCCTTTTAACCAAAAACGAGAAACACGATGCCTGTACTTTTCTCCAAAGACCAAAAAGTCTTCGGAAGAAGATAAACTGATGCCGGTCGGATGATATAGATCCTCTAAAACCGTTTTTACTTCTTGGGT
This sequence comes from Leptospira dzoumogneensis, assembly GCF_004770895.1. NCBI lineage: Bacteria > Pseudomonadati > Spirochaetota > Leptospiria > Leptospirales > Leptospiraceae > Leptospira > Leptospira dzoumogneensis. The sequence goes on from NZ_RQHS01000019.1 coordinate 654,628, forward strand.
TCTCGGATCATAAGAAAGAATTCTACCGTTTGGTTTGGATTCTAATTCTTCCAAATAAGAATCGTCGTAAGAAAACTTTCGACTTACTTCCGTAAAATAAACGGTTCCATCGGATCCAATATCTAAACCATATAGATTTGTTAACGGATTTCCTTCCGAATCTTCTCTAAGAAGGACGTTCTCATTTCCTTTAGAGTCATAAAATGCAAGTCCTAGTCCGGAGACGCAGGCGACTAAATTTTCTTTTCCATCGAATACGATCCCCAATACTCTTCCGGAAGTTTTAGCGAATAATTCGGTTTGTCCGTCGGTTTTGATCTTATAAATATTTCCGTCGTAGGAGCCTGTATAAATAGATCCTCTAGAATCAATTGCAAGACCGAACGGTTTTTCTATAGGGGATTTTTCGTTTACTACATTAGAAATAAATAATATATCTCTTTCTTCTTGGCGGATAATATCGTCGGGATCGTAATCTGTCGGATCGGTTTTGCTCCAACCGAATAGAATAAAGGTCCCGAAAATTAGGAATAGAAAAGTAGAAGGAATAAGTATCCTGACAGTTGTATTGGAAAGGGATCTACGGAACATCAGACATGACCCTTAAATATGGGCCTCTGTCTCAAACTATTTCTCAACACCTCAAAATGTAAATGAAATCCGGTGGCTCTTCCGCTCATTCCGACTTCTCCGATCAATTGTCCTTTTTTGACCCTTGCGCCCGGAGAAACCAACAGCTTGCTTAAATGTCCGTACTTGGTTTCGTAACCCAATCCATGTTTTAAAACGATCAGACTTCCGTAACCGCCTCTTGTTCCGGAAAAGGAAACTTCTCCATCTGCTGATGCATATACCGGAGTTCCTTCCTCCGCCGCTAGATCAATGCCGCCGTGAAAGGTATCCTTTTTAGTGAAAGGATCCTTTCTTCTTCCGAACTTTGAACTGACTCTTCCTTCTTCCGCTAACGGATCCGAGAATACTAATCCGTAAAAAAAGTTTTTCTCTTCTTTAGGTAATCCTCTTCCTGGAACGAACCAGGATTTTCTGAGGTCATCATAGTATAAGAATTTGGGAGAGATCCGAAAACGGGCCGCGACTTTTTTGCGTCCGGATTCGTCGGGAGAATGTTCTTCCGAGTCGTAAACTCCTCTCATATTCGGGATCAAAAGTTCCATCCCGGAATAGATGTCTTGGGGAGAGGCTAATTCGTTTACGGAGGAAAGAGTGTCCAAGTCCATTCCGGTCCTGGCCATGATCTTAAAAAAAGTATCCTTGGGTCCTACTTTGTAGACTAGGAATCTAAGATGGACCAGATCTTTTTGGGCTAAGTTGGAAACCGAAATTTGAAGGTTATATTTTATCTCTTCTCTGACTCGGATGATCTTAGTATCCGAATATTCTAAACTTTTTAAGGGAAGGCGATCGTAAACCGCGTGGACCTCGTTTAGAGAGATTAGTATGAGTGCGGATAATAAAATGAGATGTCTTTTGAAGGAAGGCATATCTTTTCTCTAGTCGGCAGATTATAAAAAAACAATGACGCAAAAAATCCCCCATAAATGATTGGAAGGGCCCTTTGGAATGGATTTAGAAAAGGAAGATCAAAAACTCGCTCCCGGCAGAGACGTTCTGCTCATGGGTCTGATCCAGGTTTTCATACTGTTCATCGGTATGTATTCCTATATGAGGGTCACCAGATTCCAAGTGGAGAGCACCTTATCTCTCAAGGCTCCTAAACAAAACTTCGTTAAAACAAAAGAAGTAGTAAACACGGTATCTTCGGAAGTGGCTTGGAATGAACCTGCCTCCGCCGAAAAAGCAGTTAGAGAATATACCGAATTCGTAGTCACTAAACGTCCTTGGCTATTGTCTTTGGACAGGATTATTTGGGGATTATGCTTTCTGGTCCCTTCCTACTTTTTTATCCGAAAGATCGCTAGAATAGAAACTGCGGAATTCACGGATTCTGCAAACGGCAGAGATATTTTAGCAGGAGTTGCAACCGGCTTTGCTACATTCTGTTTTGTGAATGTAGCTAGCAGTCTGATCTTTTTTATCATAGGCAAACCCCAATCCAATTATTTGGAGATCATCCTTACTAAAAATCTTTTCTTAAATTGGAAATTATTAGGATGGACCTTACTTGCTATCGCATTTGGAGCGGGGATCTTTGAGGAATTTTTCTTTAGAGGATTTTTACTAAAATACTTCGAGGAAAAGAACCTAGGTTCCATAGGACTCATTATAACTTCGGTAATTTTCGGAGTGGTCCATTTTAACGGGGGATCTTATGTGGCTCCGATCCTTCTTATATTCGTGGGACTTTCATTCGGAATTTCTTATTTAAAAACCGGTAATATATGGGTGCCTGTGACTGCACATATCACTTATAATGCATCCATGCTTTTGGCCGGATTTCTGCTTGGGGATCGGATCTCTTAATGAACATGCAAAAAAGATTTAAACATAAAATCCTAAAGACATTATTCGTATTTTTCTTTCTATCTTCCTTCTCCCATGTTTATGCGGGTGAAGTTTTCGAACTAGAAGGCGAGCCCGGTGAGAACGATACCAGACTTCTTTCCGCATTGAATCGATTGACTTATGATAGAGTATTATCCAACCAAAACACGAAAGGTTTTGCGTTTAGATATACTTCTAAATGGTATTCTCCCCTACAGTTGGATGTATTCGTTTTGGGATTGGCAAAAAGAGAGAAGATGAGTTTGATCCGAATTGAATCTTCTAAAAAGGGAGCCGAAAGGGTTTTTAGGAATTTTCTACAGGAAGAACTTACTAAAAAAGAATTAACCGGAGGGCTTACGAATTATACCGATGTTTCGGAAGACGCAAAGTTCGAACCTTATCGTAAAAGTTATTTTTGGAGTGAGTCTTTGGCATTGGTCCAACCTGCTGCTTCCGTTTTTTATAACTCTTACAAATCTCCGGTATATGGGGGTTCGGATAGGCTCAAAAGTATGTTCGGTTATATCGGTCTAGATCTTTTACTCGCAGGGATAGGATATTATTACGCTACCACTACGATGGAAAAAAACAGCGCTCTTGAATCTTATTTCTTAAAGCCTACTGCTTCCGGAAACGTTTTGGATTCTCCCGGTGCTCCCGTGTTTATCGGTTTACTAGTACTTCCTAGATTGTATAGAATGATCGGCGGTTGGCAGGATACGTATACCCATAATCGGATCATGGAGATTTCGGTTTCCAAATCATTTTAAGGATCCTTTATGTTCGGAAATATCTACGCGGAATTCCGACAAAGACCGATCTCTTCTTATTTTACGATTAAGGGCAGAAGGTCTTTATACCTATATTGTGTTCTGACAGGGATTGTTTCCGGTTTGGGTGCTCTTCTTTTTTCCAGAGCGCTCGCCTGGGCGGAATATATTTCCTTAGAATCTATATCAGGTTTACATAATACACATTCAGGCGGAGAATATTTCGTTTCTCTGGGACCTATCGCTTCCATTTATTTAGGAAGATGGGCTCTTTTATTTATTCCCATATTAGGGGGGGTGATTGCAGGTTTGGTTATCTGGAAATTTTCCCCTGATTCCGCAGGTACCGGAACAGATTCCTTAATAGATTCTTTTCATAATAAAGAAGGTAAGGTAGATCCGAAAGTTCCTCTGATCAAATCGATCGCAACAGTATTTACTTTATCCTCAGGAGGAAGTGGAGGTAAAGAAGGTCCTATCTCTCTAATTGGTGCAGGATTCGGCTCCTTAGTCGCAAACTTAACCAAGGCAGGTGCAAGAGCAAGACGTACATTATTACTCGCGGGGACCGCAGGCGGACTCGGTGCGATCTTTCATGCTCCTTTAGGCGGTGCATTGACCTCGGTTGAGATGGTGTACAGAGAAGATATAGAAAGTGATACATTGGTTCCTTGTATCATTTCTTCCGTGACTGCATTCTTAACTTACTCTTCCTTTAACGGATTCGGTTCCGTGTATAAGGTTCCTGAGATAGGATTTATAGAGTATAAGGAACTTATCTTTTATTTATTTTTAGGGATAGTTTGTTATTTGAACGGAGCCTTTTTGATCAAGGTATTTCAATTCATACAAGGATGGTCCAAGGGCTGGAAATTTCCTATGTGGATCAAACCTGCGTTAGGCGGAATTCCTGTAGGGATCATCGGTTATTTTTTACCGGAAGTTATAGGAACAGGCTCCGGTGTCTTACAAGATGTATTAGAAGGCAGCTTTCAATTTCCTAATTACACTCCTTATCTGACTCAAGATCTGCAGATCATACTCTTCTTCTTACTTCTCGCGTTCTTAAAAATTATCACTACTTCGTTTACGATCGGAAGCGGCGGATCCGCAGGAATGTTCGGGCCCTCTTTATTCATAGGTGGAATGTTAGGAGGAGCTCTTGGGACATTTGCAAAATTAGTTTTAGGTTACCAAGTGTCCGTAGCTTCTTTCGTACTTGTTGGGATGGGAGCTTTTTACGCAGGCATCGCGAGTGCTCCCATTGCAGGAATGGTGATGATCTGCGAGATCATAGGAAGTTATTCTCTTCTTCCCCCTTTGATGATCGTTTCTATTATCACTTTTGTTCTTTCTCATAAATTGAATTTGTATAAGAGCCAGAAGAACACCCGCTTCCAATCTCCCGCTCATGATTGGGACATGAATCGAGACTTGCTGGAAGGAATTCGGATCGAAGACATCAAAGATAGGCTTAGAAATATTGCAGAGGTTAAAACTTCCGTCCTTCTTTCTCAGTTGGAAGAAGAAGCACTAAAAATTAATGCAAGCGACTATATCGTCTTGGAAGAGAACGGAAACTATTTCGGTATGATCTCTCTACGTACAAGCCGCTTATTTTTAGAAGGAAGAGATCTCACTCAGAACCTGATCCTCGTGAAAGATGTGACTGACACATCAATTTTGCCGATTTCCGTCCAAACAAACCTGGCGACTGCATTTAAAACTCTCTTGGATATGGGGATGGATAAGATTCCAGTGGGAGAGAATGGAAAATATTTGGGATATTTACGTTATGCTGACATTATTTCGATATATTTTGAGAAGACCCGATCTTCGAAGCCAATTTCAGGCGCTTAAATTGAATTTTTAGTCCTTCTTTAAAACCTAAAAATATATGTAGCGTTCATTCTTTTACAATAATAGGTATTTATCTCTTATTTTTAGGTATTTTTATTGTTTTATGGATAAAAATGACCAAGGGCTCATTTTCTGATTTTGGTGGACAATTTTGACCTTTCCGCTAAGATACGGAAAATTTTTAAAAAATAACTGATGTGTAATAAAGAGATCAGCCAATTCTAGATGGGTTAGGGTAAGTTATGGAATTGGTTCAAAGCAGGAAGGAAAATGCGAAACAGAGTTTCTAGTCAAAAAATTATCTCCGGGTCGAGGATTATCCTCGCAGTTTTGGGGATATTGGGAGTCGGCACATCCGAGCTGACTGCCGGTAGTTACGGGGATATCTACGGTGCCCATGCGGGTGCAGCCGGTATGGCGGGTGCAGTTACCGCTACGGTGAACAACTCATCTGCGGTTTTCTATAATGTTGCCGGTTTGGGAAGATTGAACGAAGCGGATTTGTTCATCTCTCAATGGGAACAGAAAGAAAAAGAGAAAGAAGCAGCAGCGAATGGAGAAGTTCCTAAGGATGCGAATGGGAATCCAATTCCTCAAGAAGGTCCTTTACTAAACACCGAGCCTCAAACCGAAGCCGGTGCACCTCCGGACAAATGGTATAAAAAAGCTTGGTTTAATTTTAGAGACGGCTTTGCGAATATGGGAAAGGGGATGTTCACTTATCAGCCTCTTCTCCGCCCGAACCGTCCTTATCATGAAGTGTCTTTCTTAGGAACTTATGCGAATCCTACATTAAAGAACAACGCACCTAAGAACGAGAACACTAAGAACCCTGACGACAGCTATGTCGGTTTGGGTTTTACAATGAACCTAAACGAAATTTTCGATATAGGTAGAACCATTCGTTTCGGATTGAACGCTATCGTTCCTGCTTCCGGAAACTTGATGGTGGTGAACGATCAAAACCCTACTGTTCCTAGATACCTTCAATCAGGAAAAAGTAATGAACGTCCTACCATTATGGCCGGGGTAGGTGTGGAACTTTGGAAAGACCGTCTTTTTGCAGGGGTTGGTATCACTGCACTTGCAGGCGGTTCCGGTGCGATCTTATTAAAAGACGTTCCGATCTCTCCGGATCCTGTACAAGCAAACTCACAAGTAGTTCTTACTTTAAAACCGATCATCAACCCGACTTATGGACTCCAATTCACTTACGGTAAATGGAGTGCGGGGGTTTCGTATAAAAGAGAAACTTATCTGTCTGCGGATCCGATTCCTGCTCGTGCCCAGACTACTCTTTTAGGGATCCAATTGGATTTCGACCTGGCTTTATTGGATCAGTATAACCCGAGAGTTTGGTCTTACGGTATAGGATTCAGACCTACGGAAAAACTTTTATTAAACGTAGATGTGAACAGAGAGATCTGGAGTTTATATAAACTTTCTAGAATTAAAGAAAAATATTCGGAACCTCTTGATTTCCATGATACTACAAACGTTCGTATGGGAGCAGAGTATGCTTTCCGTCCTTTCTTGAAGTTCAGAGGTGGTATCGGAAAAAGACCTAGTCCGGTTCCTCATTATGCGGGCGCAAACAACTGGATGGATAATGATCGTATGATCTACTCCATTGGTGTTTCCTATATATTCAACGGAAGGAACTTTGCGTTCTTGAAAGATAGATTGAAAAACCCGGTGATTTTCGATTTAGCGATCACGAACCAACAGTTGAAAAATGTGGAGATCAATAAAACTCTCCCTTCCGAAAGGAATCCTAGCTATAATTACGGCGGATATATCTGGTCCGTAAACTTCTCCGTAAGCTTATTCTTCTAACCTTTTTCCCCTTTCTGGGGAAATGAAATAACATCTGTTATCTAATAGCTCCATCTGAGGCGGAATTCGAAAACCGCCTCGGTTCTTTTTCTTGACCGAATGATCGCTACAGAGATAGTCGAAACTCGGTAATAGAGATGGAAAAGAATATAATTGAACTGATCACTCCCGTATTTTTCGTTTTGATCGTTGTAGAGCTGCTTTACTCCTTGTTTGGAGACAAACCCTTCTATCGTTTTAAGGACTCCATCAATAATCTTTCCGCCGGGATCTTCATGCAGATCTTTACGGTGTTTATCACTCTGGCATTGATGGCAGTGTATTCCTGGGTATATGCAAAATTTGGAATATTGAATATTTCAAACGATTCTTGGATAGGCTGGGTGTTCTGTTTCGTTCTAGCCGATTTCTTTTATTATTGGTACCATAGATTCGGGCATGAGATCAATATTTTCTGGGCTTCTCACGTGGCTCATCATCAAAGTGAAGATTATAACTTTACGGTGGCCTTAAGACAAGGGGTCACTCAGAATACATTCTCTCTTCCTTTTTATCTTCCGTTGGCCCTGATGGGGTTTCCGCCTATCATGTTCCTTCTTTGTATCCAGATCAATTTTGCTTATCAATTTTGGCTGCATACTAGAGCAATTCCTAAGTTAGGGATTTTTGAGTGGGTGTTCAACACTCCTTCTCAACATAGAGTGCACCACGGAAGAGATCCTAAATATATAGATAAAAATTACGCGGGAACGCTTGCGATCTGGGACAGAATGTTCGGATCTTATAAAGAGGAAGAAGAAGAGCCTATTTTTGGGATCGTAAAACCTATGCAAACCTGGAGTCCTATTTGGACACAGTTCCATTATTTCGAGGAGTTATTCCTTCTTTCTTGGAAAACCAAATCTTGGAAGGATAAATTTTTAGTTTGGATCAAACCTCCGGGTTGGAAGCCGAAAGACTTGGGAGAATCGGTGGTTCCTCCGGAGATCGATCGTTCTACTTATCAAAAATTTAATACATCTATTCCTTATACATTATTAGCGTATTCTATCACTCAGTTCTTCTTCGGGCTGGGCGCTTCTATGGTCTATCTAGAGTTCAAAAAAGAATTACCTTTGTTTGAAATGTGCGTCTTAGGTTTTTATGTGCTTTGGACTCTTTGGAATATAGGAGCGATCTTCGAACTAAAAACTTCGGGTATCGTTTCCGAGCTGATCCGTCTGGCATCTATTGCCGCACTAACCTATGTATATCCGTTTGATTTCACTCATGTGGAAAAATTAACTGCAGTTCTTCCGATAGAAACTTTGCAATATCTTCCTGAACTTATGAAGCAGGTCGCATTGATCTCATTCTTTGTGCTGGGGGGCTTTTTGGTTTCTCAAAAAAGGTTTTTCAGCATCAAAGGATACACGCCTAAAACAGTTTAGTTCGGTATTTTTGAGCTAGTTTTTAGAGTTAAAGGCGCCTTTTCAACGAAGGCGCTTTTTTTATCACTCTGAAAATAAATTGACGAACAATGTTTCGGCAAGTATCCACATAGAACCTATGATTTCTCGTTTTTCTTCCTCGGTTCTTGCGGCATCTTTTCTGATTTTGCTAGGGACTAATTTTTACGCCCAAGAATCGGTCCCTTCTACAAGCGATACTCCTACTGCCATTACGGAAGAGGAGAAGGCTTCCAAGTCCCCAGTCTCCGTTTCTTACGCAAGAATTGATTCTGTTCTATTGTATTCCGATTTAGTCTACGTCACAAGACAATCCGAGGTAAAACTTCCTGCGGGAGTTTCGGAAGTACTATTGGGAGAAGTTCCAATCGCTTCTCTGGATAAGAGTGTGATCATTACATTTACAGATCCGAATAAAAAATTTAAGATCAAAGGGATACGAGTTTCGGAAAAAGCTTCTAGAAGAAAAAAATCCCAAGAAGCGGAAGAGTTAGAAAAAAGGAAAGAAGGTCTACTCTTGGCTTTAAGTACAAAGTCCAGAGAGGTACAAGACCTTTTGGATTGGGAAACTTCTATCAAATCGATTAAACCTGCGATCCGAGAACAAGACGGAGTAGTGGAGAAGATCGACTCGGAAAATTTTTCTTCCTTCCGAAAAACATACGCTGAACTAGCGGAAGATAATACAAAACTTAGATTAGCAAAACTAGAAGAACTAGATCGTATCCGAGAAGAATTTTATATAGTGAGTACTAAGATCTCTCATCTTGCGGAAGGAGATACTCTTCGCAGAAAAGAGATCCGATTGGATGTGGAATCCGACTCGGCAAATGTATTTCCGTTTGAATATAAATATCTGATCCGCGGAGCAAACTGGTTCCCTCGTTACACTTTGGAATTAAATTCAAACGGACAAGAAGCAGAGTTAGGTTGGCATGCATTAGTTCGCAACGAAACCGGAGAAGATTGGAAAAACGTTCGATTGGAATTTTCTACTGCAAATCCGAACCAAGATATAGACTTACCTGAATATAGAGAATATAGGATCGCTTCTAAAGAAGTAGCCGTGTATTCAGGTGACGAAGATTATTCTCCGGCTGATAAGGAGTATGACGCTCCTTCTAAACCTTCTGCAAATGCAGGAAGTATGATCCAGACCAAAAAGGAATCCAAGAAAAAAGCACCGGCTCCTAAAGTCTCTCAAAGAAGTAAGGCAGAAGAGAGGATCGACGATGCCTATTACCAGGAAAAGAACGACAGTCCTTTGATGCAATCCCGTGCATTAATAGAAGGAAATTATAAAGATAGATCCAATTCACTTCGTGTAGAAGAGAATATGAATAGGCTGCAAGGAGAACTTGCGAACCAAAAATATTCTTTCGACCAAGGATCTTATGAAGAATCCATTCGATATGGAAAAGAAGCTCTCCGCAGATTTTCAGGTTTAAGAGAAAGTTCCAGAAAGGAACTGAAAGATCTGGAGAATGAAGTACAAAATCTTTTAAATAGATCTTCTCAATTGAGTTCGGATAAAAAATATTCTAACCAATTGATCGCTCCAGGAATTTCTTCCGAAGGATTTGATTTCAGATATATTGCTCAGTCTAGAGAAAAAATTCCTTCCGATCGCACATTGAATCGGGTCTTTCTTCGTAAAAGAAATATCACTGTTCGTCCCGGTTATGAAACTTCTCCACTTACGAATGATGGAGTCTTTTTAAACGTGGTCTCTTCGAATACGGAAAGAGAACCTTTGCTTGCGGGTCCCTTGGAAATTTATTCGGGCGAAAATCTACTCGGAACGACTACTGTATCCACATTAAAGCCCGGCCAAGAGATCAAAATGGAACTCGGGCCTGATAGGGATATCAAGGTGGAAAGAAAGCAGGAAAAACTGGATGATAAGTCCGGGATCATCTCTCGTAAAAAGAATATCCGTTATAGAGTTACTATCTCCATCAAAAATAACAAACGTAGAGCTGTTCCGGTGCGATTGATCGATCGTATTCCTTATACGAATGATGATAGTGTAAAAGTGGAATGGTCCGCAGGCACGGATACCCCTAAGTCCAAAACGGAAGACGGAATTTTGACTTACGAATTTGAGATCGGTGCAAACTCACGTAAAACAGTTCAGTTCGAATATACGGTCTCTTATCCTGCGGATAATATTCTAAGAGAAACTCCCGGTTCGGATTCTTATTGAGGCTTATCATGAAAAATTATAAAAATTTAATGTATTCATCAATCACGAAATTCACATTCATCTTCGCCTTGGTTTCTTTTCCTATATTTGGAAAGGAATTCAGTCTTCCTATCAAAGAGGTGACTGTTCATCAGGGAACAGCCCAGATCTTAAGATCCGGGAGAGTACAATTGGAACCGGGAACCAATAAGATAGAAATTTCTTATCTCCCGGTCTCCCTTTTAGAAGAAACCTTAACGGCTGCCATAACTTCTCCTCAAGTGGAGGTCACAGGTTCCAGGACTTGGAAAGAAGAAGGTACTGCAGCTTCAAATCCGGAAGTTGCCCTTCTTCAGAAAAAAGTGCAACAACTGGAGAAGGATCAAGAAAGTATATTAGCAAAAGAGAATGATCTGAAAGCCGAAAAGGACCTATTATCCGAGATGCGCAAAAAAGTTTCGGATGTTGTGGGCCGTAATCTTTTGTATGGTAGGGTGGAAGGAGATGGAAAAAACTGGGGAACTTACCTTAAAAAAACCAGGGATGAGGCTGTTTCCATTTTTGCTTCTTGGGAGAAGTTAGAAAAGTCCAAACGTAAGGTCCAAACCGAGCTGGAAGAAGCTCGAGCACAACTTTCCCTTTTATTATCCCAGGCGGAAAAAAGTACACGCACCACTTGGGTCCAGATCGTAAACACAAGTTCCGAGGCAAAAAGTGTGGAGCTTCGTTTGAGTTATTTGGTTCCAAGTGCAGATTGGAAACCTACTTATATTCTAACTGCGGATGATTCTTTGAGTAAAGCAAAGTTGGAATATATAGTGGAGATCCGACAAGAATCCGGAGAAGATTGGAAAGGAGTGCAACTTTTGCTTTCTACCACCAGACCGGATCTATCTCTCAGAAGGGACAGACTTCGTCCATTAAGATTATTTGATGTAGAAGTGGATTCCAAGCAGGAAATCCTTACGAATCAAACTCAGGCGGTCGGTGCTGCTCAAATGCCGAATGAAGAATCTAATATTCCTTCTACGGAAGAGCCCTCTCCTTCCAGCGAAAGAGGAAGCGGATTTTTGTTCAGGCTTCCTAAAACGATCACTTTAGCTTCTCAAAAAGAATCCAGAAAATTCGAAATGTTATCCTTTAGTGCGCCTATCCAAGTAAAAACCGTGGCTTCTCCCAGGTATAAACCGTTTCCTTTATTGGAAGCTGAATTTCAAAACATGGGGGAATTTTCGATCCTTCCTGGAGAAGTTTCTTTATTCAGAAGTTCAGGACTTGTAGGAAGAACAAAAGTTTCCTATGTTTCTCCTAAAGAAAATCTTTCCGTATCTTTGGGCACGGAAGGTAGTTTAAGACTTTCTTATAGAAAGGATTGGAACCAAACAAAAGAAGGACTTATCTCCACTCAAAAGGTAATGGAAAAAAAGGTTTATCTGAGCCTGGAAAATTTCGGCAAAGAAAGTAAAACTGTGATCGTAAGAGAACAGATCCCTATTTCCGAATCTGCAAGTGTTAAGGTAGAAGTAAATCAAGAGACAAGCACTCCGGGTTCCAAGGAATATCGGGCTAACTCAGGAATTATAGAATGGAGTTTGGTGATCCCTCCTTCCGGAAAAAAAGAGATCAAGTTGGAGTATAAGGTAACTTATCCGAATCACCAAAACTTGGATTTTTTAAGATCCTTCTAAGATCTTACTCAGTCAGATTTTTTTCTCCACTTTTGTCCACGGAACTTGGGATACCTTTCGTGTCCCAAAGTTCCAATTCCAAATTTAAAGGAAGATGTGCCGGAGCGGAGACTTGAAATTCTCCTTCTCCTTTTCTAGTTTGGAAACAGATCTGTTCCGTTCTCAAAACTCTTTCAGGTTCAGAAGTTCTTTGTGGATTCCAGTTTTGTATTTTGGAAGAAGTGGAACTTCTTCTTTTCAAATTTAAAAGTACACATTGACTATCAGAATCGGAATTCTCAAAATTGAATTTCACTCTATAAAAATTCTCTTCCGAATCGGTTTGAGTTTTTTCAATACCCGCAATTCTGATCTTAGGTTTGCGCTTTTCAGTTTCTAATTCCGTTCTTTTAGGTAGAGATTCTTGTTTTAAAAGATCTTCCATTGCGAGAAAGAAATCGCTGTCTTCTCCCACATTATAATACTTTCCGTTTCCTGTTTTTGCCAGAGATTGCATGACTCTTTTTTCTTCAGGTTTCAATCCTAGACCGAAGATATGCATTTTGAAATTTATACCTTTTTGTTGCAGGACCTGCAGTTCTTTTTCCGGATTTCCATAGCAGCTTTCAATTCCGTCGGTTACTAAGATCAAATCAGTCGGAGATTTTCTGCGGACGATATAATCTCCTGCGATCCGAATGGACTCTGCGAGTGGAGTGGCTCCGGAAGGAGTGAGGCCAAAAAGTTTATTTTGAAAACCGGGACGATTTCCTTTTTCTAATGGCTGATAAAGTCTGGAAGATTGACAACCGGGCAGACGATTTCCGTAAGCGATAAAACCTACTTCGGTTTCTTCCGGAAGTTTATCCACATAATGACGAACATATTTTTTTGCGAGATGTACCTTTTGGTAGATCCCAAGATATTCATTCATGGAACCGCTTGCATCTAAGATGAATAATTTTGCAGTTTCAGGTTGTCCCGGTACTGCGAGTTCAGGAGATGTATCCGAAATGATAAAAGAAGGACCAAGAAATAATATTATAAAAAGAAGATATTTTAAATTTTTATAATGAATAAAGGATCTGGATCTGAACATTCGGAAAGAAAACATGGGAGATTCGAATACTATATTCCTTATCGGATAAAAATAAAAACACCTTAGAGATCCGGTTTTCTATTTATGTCTTATTGATCCTGAGCAGGTTATTTCTTATTCCAATAAACGAACTGTGGATAAGATCCCATTTCTCCGAATCGGATCTTAAAACAAGAAACGGACCCGTATTCTAAAACCAATCTAAACGAATTCTCCAAAGGAAAACCTAATACGATAGAAGACAAACATCGGATTGGTCCTCCGTGGCTGACCCAGATTGTTCTGTATTCGGATGTCTCCTCTTCTTCTTTTTTAAGGTTTTCCCAAGTTCTTGCTTCTTGTAGACCTTCTTCCCATGACCTTAAGATCCTGGTTTTTAATTCGGAATAAGTTTCTCCGCCTGGTGGCCTTCTGTTTACATAATCTTCCATCCAAGGATCCGTTTCCGATCTAGGCAGGTCTTCCCATAAACGTCCTTCCCAATCGCCGAAATCCAGTTCTTGGATATTCGGATCCACTTTCCAAGTGGGAGTGATCGATTTTGATTCTAAATGTTTGCTGATATACTCCGCTAAACTATAACATCTGAATAAAGGACTGGTGCGGATAGAATGTACTTTTTCGGGAAGAAGTTTCAAAATATTCTCCGCTTCTTTTTCAAAACTGGCAGGAAGTCCTAGATCCGATTTACCGTAACAGGTTCCCGGTTCTACTTCAGGAGTAGTATGTCTGACTAAAAAGATTTCCATGCGGCAATAATCCCGATCAGGTATAATAGTTCAGTGACTTGTTGGACTGCGCCTAAACAATCTCCAGTATACCCACCCAGCCATTTTTTATAAAAACTTCTGAGATACAAATATCCGAATGTTTGTAAAAGGAACGGATATAATAAGAATCCGAAAACTCTATCCGAAGGCAGATATTCATTATGTAAGAATGCAAACCAAGGAGCTAATCCCCAGATCCCCGCAATAAATACATTAGAATTTCTTAAAGTTTGGATGATCGGTTTCGCTTTGGATAATTGATCTTCTCTCACATAAGGAAGTGTTTTTGCAGTGAATAATGCCCAAAACCTACTGGAAGAATGGGAGGAAACTATGGTGATAAATAATACTTCGATGGAAAATTCTTCCAAAGATTTATAACATACAAATTTAAGAAGAAGAACAAGTATGATCCCGATCGTTCCGAAGGCACCGATCCTACTGTCCTTCATGATCTCTAGGATCTTCTCCTTAGTCCATCCTCCGCCGAATCCGTCGCATACATCGGTAAATCCGTCCTCGTGAAAAGCACCTGTAACCAAAACGGAAACCGACATCGCTAAAACGATACTGATCTCCCAGGTTAAGGAAAGATCCGCAACCCATAGAACGAACCATGTTGCAGTTCCAACAATCCATCCTACTAAGGGAAAATATCTGGAAGATGAGTTTAGATATTCGTCGGAATGTTCCACCCAAGAAGGAACAATGATACGAGTATTATAACGAACGGAGGAAAGAAAAATGATCAGCTCTTTGCGGATAAATCCAAACATGCAAAGACGAACTTATTCATTCCTCCGATTCGGGCAGCGAGAATTTGATCCTCGATCAGTCTTTTTTTTCGGAAACACCGGCGGATTCGAAGCTTGCCATTTCTCTTAAGAATGCCAATGAGGATTCTAAGATAGGATAGGCGAGTGCACATCCTGTTCCTTCTCCCAAGCGAAGCCCAAGATCCAAGACAGGATCAGCGTCAAAAAATTCTAAGATCAGTCTATGGCCTTGTTCGGAAGACTTATGAGCAAATACTGCGTTACGAACGATCTTAGGTTCGATTCTGGAAGCGGTTAAGAATGCGGAACTTGCAATAAAACCGTCCACTAAGATCAAACGATTTTCTTTATAGGAAGAAAGCATTGCTCCACAGATCATTGCGATCTCGAAACCGCCGAACTTGGAGAGAACTTCAATCGGATCTTTTGGATTTACTTGGTGTTTTGCCCTGCATTCGGATAGGATCTTTTTTTTACGTTCTAAGGACAGATCGTCCAGGCCTGTTCCTCTTCCAGTAAGATCCTCTGCTGAACGATCTAAAAATACGGAAGCGAGTAAAGAAGCGCTGGAAGTATTTCCGATCCCCATCTCTCCAAAGCCGATCACATTACAATCTTTTGGTACTTTGGTGGTTGCGATCTCTTCACCGATACGGATTGCCTCTTCACATTCTTCCCTTGTCATTGCTGGTTCGTTCAGAATGTTTCTGGTCCCGGCTGCTATCTTTGCAGATATAAAATCTGGATGAGATTGTTCGAAGTCGCCGGAAACTCCTGAATCCACAACCAACAGTTTGATCCCATGTTGTTTGCAGAATACATTGATCGCCGCTCCTCCATTCAAAAAGTTGAATACCATTTGGTAAGTAACTTCTTTCGGAAAGGCGGAAACTCCCGAGTCTGCGAGTCCATGGTCTCCTGCGAATACTAATAAATGGGGATTCGATAATACAGGATCTACCGTATTTTGGATAGTGCCGATACGGTAGGCAAGATCTTCTAATTTTCCCAAAGCTCCTAATGGTTTGGTCTTGGTATCGATTTTATTGCGTAAATGTTTATCTAAGTCCAATTGGTACACGTCTTTAGGGCGGATCATATGTTTTCACTTGTTAAAATTTTAATATGAAACTGGAAAAGGTCAGAAGATCTTTTTCAGTTTTAGGTTAAGGAGTTACGGATTTTGCAATAACTCCGTCTATATCAGGATTTGCGTGAGCTGCATCTATAGGTAGTGAGGTCAAAATCGTTTTAGCTGCGGATATTTTGATATAAGTGAATCCATTCGTTTGGATTTCGCTTTTTAAGGTACTATTACAACCGGAACCGGAGTTTCCAAAATTAGGATCAGCTAGATCGAAACCGTCTCCACCCCCGCCTCCGTTTATAATATCCGTATCGAAAACTTCGGACACGGTCATTGGATTCGAGTCTTGGTTATATATGAAAGGTGTGATCCCTGCGAATTTATTCCAGTATATAGGATTTCCTACAAAAGTATTCGGATCCGAGTTCGTATAGGTTGGATTCCATCCACACCAATTCGTTAGATCGTTGCCTACTTCTACTATTAGAGGCTCCATAAAAACGTTGTCGAAGGAGTTTGAGTTATTTTGAACTCCTACAAAGAAAGGGTTTTCATAAACTATAAAGTCGATACCGCTAGCAGGGAGCACTTTTACTCCTGACCATCGTAGTATAATAGAAGATCCGACTCCGGAAGCATCTAAAGTATACACGTCGAGAGAACCGTTAAACTTTCCTGCACCACGAATTCCGTCGATAGAACAATCTGAATCTTTGAATCCAATACCGGTACTCGTAGGAGCCGAAACGATCTCATCAGCCACAAAAATTCCCCTGCCTGATTCCGGTGTTCTTTGATCGCAGGAACTTAAGTATCCGGACCCTCCCAACCCAAGGGCAAGAAGGGCCTCAGCACCTGAAGAACTTTTGGGATCTTCGCAGCCGATGAAACTTGAAGAAAAACAAGTAAATATTACGTAAATTTGAATAACTTTTTTAAACTTGAACATTTACATTTTCCTTCCGTTATCCGATTTAGATCAGTTTTGAGATTCGAGCCTACTCCAAGGAGCAGGATCAAAGCCGCTATTCAAACCGCAGCCGGCATTGATATCGCTCGGGTCGGAATAATAATCCAAATCATCCGCTTTAGCCGATGCTAGAGTTGTTTGAGATGAAACACCGGAGAGGTCCGGGCAGACATAAGTTTTGCCGTCTTTAACGGTCCATCGATACCAAGAATAATTCCCTTGGGAAAAAGAGGAATCTCCACGGAAGCGTACATAGATCACTTTTTTATTCGTGTCGATCTCTTGGATATCACCGTATAAATAGCTATTGCCGTAAGTCGCGTCGAACATAGTTTGTGCGATTAGGGAAAGAGAGATATTATATGTTCCTACGATCTCATTTCCCGGTGCAGTATAAGTTCCGCCCGCATAATCAGTAGTTCCGTTATAATAATTATAGTTACCTGCGATCGGGTTTAATCCGGCTACGGCAACTAAGGCAAGTACGTTTTCATTGTCCGATTTTTTGGTTTCTCCTAGATCGAAACAATTCGCGAACACGAATAATGAACAAACGGCAAACGTTATCGCCGCCAACTTTGTGAATTTTCTCATTTTCCTCTCCTGATTTCTGCCGGATATCGCAGAAAAAGAAAATAAAAGCAAAATAACGTTAGTCGATCATTGACCGTAGAAAGATCAGAACGATTTTGTATTTGCGGTGGTTTTCTTTTTCCGTTCGAGAGCCCCGACATTTTAGCTTTCGGGGCCCCATCGCAGAAAGCGCGGATGCGCTAAAGAGCGAGATTTACGATACCCCCCAACCTCGAGGTTAAAGTATCGCGGGGAAGATCTGGCTTATTCCGTTTAAAACGGACATCACAGTTGCGGGTCAGCGCGGGATTTTCACCCGACTTCCTCCCTGAAAGCGTAATTCCAGATTTTGGTTTAGCACTTCCCCTGGCAAGGGAAAAACTATTGGGATATAAAAGCAGTGTATTCCTTGCAATATCCGGATAAATCGACGATATTCTAAACATAAGAACGATTAGGAAGGATTCGGTACATAATTTCAGATCGATAAGACATTCTAATCCACAAAAAATTCGGGAAAGATCTTTCATAGACCGAAAATAAAAGAGAGAGTTCTAATAAAACTTCCAAGAGGAATACGATGAAAATTACCCGATCCACTTTTCTAAAAGCCGGAATTTTAACTGCCGCAGCTTTCTTGGGAAGTCGTAAGGGAAATTTATCCGCTCAGAATACGAACTCAGGGAAAAAAGTAATCGTACTTGGCGGAGGACTTTCAGGACTTTATTCGGCATACATCTTAGGAAAAACAGGAAGTAAAGTAACTCTGATCGAAGCCACAGATAGAGTGGGAGGAAGAGTAAGATCGATACAAGATCCTTCCGGTCACGTCGTGGATCTAGGAGCAGAATGGGTTTCATCCGAAGATAAAACTGTTCGCAGTTTAGTTAGAGAGTTAGGATTAAAATTACAATCTTCTCCATTGGTCCCGGATCTATTTTTGGGAACTTATAAGAAGGCAGGTGCCTGGGAACTTTCTACTAAATCCCAAGAGATCCTGAACAAATTAGTATCACAAAATTCTAAATTAGATACTGCACAACAACAAGCGTTAGATCGTATCAGCATTTATAATTATCTAGTATACCAAGGAGTCAGTCCGGAAGATCTGACCTTACTTGGTCATAAACTTTCTCTTCATTATGGAGATAGTATTCGAGTTCTATCCGCTGAAAAAGTTTTGAGTGATCTTGCACAATTCCCTCAAAGGAATAGCAAGATAGAAGGTGGAATGGAAAGTATCGCCAAAACTCTGGTGATGAATATAGAAAACACAGAATTCGTTTTTTCGGATCCTGTTCTTTCAGTGGATCAGGATCCCACAGGGGTTACGGTTACCACCGCTTCCGGAAGAAAATTCAGCGGTTCTACTTGTATCTGCACTTTACCTGCAAATCAAATCTCTAATGTGAAATGGAACCCGGGATTAGATAAGGAAAAACTTTTAGCGGCACTAAGAGTTCGTTATTCTCAAATTTATAAATTATTTTTGGTATTAAAAGAATCTCCTTGGGAATCTTCTCCATTTGCGGTTCATTCGGATGCGGCAGCTCAATTTTTATACGACGCCGGTACCAAGTCCGATACTTCGGACAAGGTTTTAGGAGTGATCGCTAATGGTGACAGATTTTCCGTATTTGATACTGCCAACCAAGACCAAAAGGTAGAATATATTCGTCTGACTCTGGATCGTCTAGGTCTGAAAAAAGATCTACAGATCCAAAGATTCTATTTTACGGAACCTAAAAAAGATTACGTTCCGAACGGAATTGCCGAGTTTCCACCGGGAAGTTTTGGGTCGGAGATCATTCTAAGAAAACCGTTTGATCGTATCTTCTTCGCGGGTGAACATACCGGAGAAATTACCGGAACAGTAGAGGCTGCATTGAGTTCGGCGATCAAGGCTGTGAACTTAGTATAAAACAAAAAAGCCCGGAAACTCCGGGCTTTTTCCATTTTGCAAAAATAGAATTTTAATCTTCGATTACGCTCATTGCGTATTCGGAGATCGCATCCCTTCTTTGTTCCGCAAAGTCTTTATGGAACCAAAGGTTCTGGATCTTAGAAGCTTCTTTTTTGTTTCCGATGGTGATCTTGGTCATACACTCATCTACTGCAAATTTCATTGCTTCTTTTCCTGTCTCTCCAAGTCCTTTATTCCGTTTTTTGCGGACGATCTGGCCGCCTGATTTTTCGACTCGTTTGACTAGAGCATCATAATCCTTATCATCGATACAGAATACAGTCTCTGCTTTTTTAGAATCTCCACCTTTAATATCCACCTCGTAAAGAGGAGCGCTGGATATATGGATAAGTCCTAATTCAAAAAGTTCGGGCCAATACTCATAAAAGAAAGAAAGCATCAAGGAACGGATCGCGTATCCGTCAAAGTCCGCATCAGTGATGATACTTACTTTATCGTAATTTAGTTCTTCTATGGACTTTACTTTTTGGTCCAGAGGAAGTCCCAGGATCGCTACTATGTTCTTTAATTCTTCGTTTGCGATCGCTTTTGCAAGAGAAACTCCCTTACAGTTCATAGGTTTTCCTCTCAAAGGGAACAAACCGTGAAGTTTAGGATTTCTTGCGGGACGAAGACCAGCGATTGCCGAGTCTCCTTCCGCTACGAATAAAACCCGACCCGGATCATTCGGCTTACCTGTTGGAGGCATGAGTTTAGGAATATTCATCTTACTTGCTTTTTTAAGTCCGCGTTGTGCGTCTTCGAAAGCTTTCAACTGAGTCCTTTTCTCCATCTGGAGTTTAACTTCTTCCAATAAGCCGGTTTTTTTAATGAACTTATCTAAGTGTTTATCTACCGCATTACGAATATCTTCGTTCAAGTCATTGATCAGATAAGACTTATCCTGAGACTTAAAACGAGGATTCAATAACCTCATGTTCACATACATGTGGAAGCAGTTCCTTACGTCGTTACGAGTACAGCTCGTTTTGAGTTTTTTCTCTAAGGAAACGATCTGGCTTTTTTTACGGACCTCGTCGCAAAGCCTGTTTTCCAGATACTCGATAGCGGAACCGCCTTGGGGAGCGAAGATCGAGTTCACCCAAGTCAGGTTTTTGTTCTGACCGATCACTAAGTATGCTTCCAGATGTAATTGGGATCCGGTAGCTGGAGCATTATAATCCATTTTATAGTAAGTCAGATCCGAATGGGAGAATATCTCATCCAAACCTTTTTTGAATTTATACTTTTCCTTCTTACCTTTATGAACGAACTGCACTTCCAATCCTGGATTAGTCATTGCGATGTCCTGCAGATACTGTTTCATCAGATCCACATTGAAGGAAGTGTCCAGGTTATTGAAATATTTCGGATTCAGTTCGAATTCGACAGCAGTTCCATGATCTTCTTTAGAAGCCTTTTCGATCGCTTCTATCATATTCGTTTTTTTACTGATCGGAACTAATTTTTCGATCTGATCTTTTGTAAGAAGAGGGCAGTCGTCAAATTTTCCGTGCTCATCAAAGTATAAGAAAGCTCTTTCAGTATCTTCTTTGGAAAGTTTATAAGAACGGATCTGTTTCTTTGCGTCTTCGTGAATAGTGAACAGCTTTTTGAAAGTACTGCCGTCATTGGTAGTTTTTACTTTAAAGTAAGAAGAGACCATTCTTACCAAAGAAATACCCACACCATTCTGACCGGCCACATGGTCTTGTTTTACATGGTCGTCAAAGTTCTCTCCATACATCAAATGCAGATATACACCTTCCGCATTCTTTGCAGGGATCCCTCTTCCGTTGTCGGCAACTGTTACGGTCTTTTTGTCGGAAGAAAGTTGGATGATCAGTTTGGACATCTTGTCCTTTTCAGGAATAGACTTGTCCTTTTGGTTTTTGCGGTATTCGTCCACCGCGTTCATACAAGCCTCGTCCAAACATTTTAATTTCGCAGGAACATCTTCCAATTCCTCGTGTACGATCTCGTATAAATTGCCGCTGTTCTTACGGAAAAAATGCTGCTCGAATGTGGAAGCAGAGTTTTGCCCCAACCACATTCCGGTCCTCATCCTTACGTGTTCAACGTTGGAGAGTTTTTTGAAGTTCCGTTCCCCTCCGGTCGCGGGCTTCTTTTCGGTTTTGGTTTTAGCAGTGCTCATTCCTTGTCCCATTTATCTTTCAGCTCGGATAATTCTCCGATCATGAATTCTGTTAATTTTTTATCTTCTTTCACAAGCCCTTGGTATCTGGAAAGGGCGGTTTTTGCTTCTACGATGGCTTCTTCACATTTGCGAACTTCTTCCAAAGTCATTCTGTAAATTGGAATAGATGCTAACCATTCATAGTACACGAATTTCGCTTTTTGGAGTTTATCCTCGAAATCCTTTTTGGATTTAATACCGATCACTTTTTCGTTCCACTTTTCTTTGATAAAGCGGATCAACTCCGAGTTTCTTTCGATCTTCTCTTGTTCCAAACCTGCCAAACGTTTGAATCTGCGGATCAAGTGGGTCTTTCTGAAATCGCAGAAACGTTTGATGATCTCTTCCGGTCCGAAGTTTTTCAGACGACCGTCGTAAGTGATCACGTTATTCGCTAAAGTTTGCGTATCTTCTTTGGAGATTACCGCAGCGATCTCTTTCGCGCTAGGTTTTTCTCCCTTCTTATAATTCAATTCTATACGGAACGTTTGGCTGGAATGATCCACATAGTCTTTGAGCCAGGAATCTTTTCTTTCCAGAATATCATCTAGAAGATTGATCACCTTCTCTCTATTCCAGTTCATAGGAGCGTCCGTAAGATAGAGAGTGTCTCCTTCCCAAGTAAAACCGAATGTAGTGGTCATTGTGATATTGCCAGCTTCGGTCTTAGCCATTTTCACTTCTCCCTTGTAATCCTTGTACCAAGGTTTTAAAGGAAGAGGCTTTTTGGTTTTTAGATAATTCATCTGCGAGTTGATGATCGCAGAAAGTTTATGGCCCGGGATAAAACAACGGAAACCGGTTGCAATTCCCATAATATTGTTCAGAAGAACGATCGGAACTTTTCCTACGAAGTGGATCGGTTCGTCTTCCGTTTCGTCGTAATTTTTAACGTAATCTATATCGGGTAAACTTTCGAAAAATCCCAGGTCTTTTACGAAGTCGGAAAGTTTTACCTCAGTGTATCGAGGAGAAGCGATCGCGCTCGGATCCAATACGTCTCCGAAAGTACCTTCTCCAGCAACTAATGGATGATTGTTTGCGAACGTAAAGTCCTGAGCCATCTGAGAAAGAGCATCTTGGATGGATCTGTCTCCGTGAGGGTGATATCCCATCGCGAGTCCCGCTACTTTTACGGTCTTAGTGAAACGGTTACGTGCGTCTGAATTCCACATTGCCCAAAGAATTCTTCTCTGGACGGGCTTTAAACCATCGATTTCGTGAGGAATTGCCCTGGAATCGCAGACATATCGAGAATATTTTCTCTGATCGTCGTTAACTTGGTCCTCAAATGGTATTTTTGGGAAGCTTTCTTTGCCTGGTTTATTGGAATCTTTCATGGGACTTTTATTGCCAAAGGATTTTAGGACGGTTTTACTGTCAACCTTTTAACGTACTACCCGAATTCGTACATACTTTTTAGGAAGAAATCGACTTAAGTTACAGTAATTCTTACTTTCTCGTTGGGAAACACCGATAAGGAAAGAAAATTTCCCGGTTTTTCCTTGAAGATTCGGATGAAAACGGGAAGTTTTTCAAGAAATCCTCTTTTTCCGGCTGTATTTTTTTGGAACCGAAGTCTCGATCTTATCTCACAGCAACATTCTTCTCACTAGGTTTGACCTATTTGTTTTTTTTAATGTCCTGTTCTCTTTTGACGGAATGGACGGAAGAAAAACCTTTAGTCTCCGATCTTCCCGGTATTCGGATCTATACTAATATCAGTTCGATCCCTGCAAGTTCCGAATCTTTCCGGAACCAACCCGGTCATCTTAGATATTTAGTACTGCAGACCCAATCTTCTAAGGAAAAAATTTGGACCGGAGAAGTGGATCTTTGGGAAACCAAAGAAGATTTTCATACTACTCTTCCTAAAGGGGTCGTTTTTCCTAAATTAAGTTTTAAGGCTTCCTTATTCTCAGGTTCGGCTAGATTAGAAGAAGGCGAATTTTCTAATCCTAAATTTATTTCATTTCATCCGCAAGGTGTTCTTTCTTGGAATTGGGAAGGAGAAGGTTTCAGATCGGGGATTCATATCTCTTCTCCTAAACAACTCAATGTTTCCGATTGGGGGATTTTATATAATTTTTCCCAATCAAATATAGTATGGATCGCCAAAGAATACAGAAGTTTAGGTAAGAATGTAGAATTACATTGGGAGAATGTTCGTAATAGCCGGACTAGTTTGAGTACGGATTATACAAGCCCTGGCGGCAGAAGTTTTCCTTATGCGGACTACGATTATAAGAACCAAATCTTCCAGTATGTAAATTTGATAGAAGCTAGACTTCCGGTTTGGACTTTCAGGGAAGAAGGTGAATATCGTTGGGCCTGGGGAATTCTTCCGGAAGATCTATTATCTTCTAAGAACGTATCCCAATGGAAACAGAAGAAAAAGGATGAATTCGTATCGATACATTTTTATGATGCTGCCAATAATATTCCGTTTACTGCCTCGGCCGATTTGAAGAACTATCCAATCATCCTCTTAAAAGATTACGACAATGCCAGAAAATAAGGAAGTTAGAACCAGGTTCGCACCATCACCTACCGGTTTCCTTCATGTGGGCGGAGCTAGAACCGCTTTATTCAATTACTTATACGCCAAATCCCAAGGCGGAAAATTTTTATTAAGGGTAGAAGATACGGATCAAGCCAGATCCACCGAAGAATCTTTTAAAACCATCCTTGAATCCTTAAAATGGTTAGGGATAGAATGGGATGAAGGTCCTCATGTAGGAGGTCCTTACGGTCCTTATGTACAATCCGAAAGGATCTCTATTTATAAAGAATATACCGAAAAGTTGATCTCCGAAGGAAAAGCCTATCGCTGCTTCTGCACCCAAGAAGAATTAGAAGCCAAAAAAAAACAGGCCGAGGCGATGGGAGTCCCTTACGTTTACGACGGACTTCATGCGAACATGAGCGAATCGGAAGTTCAGGAAAAATTGAAAGCAGGAACTCCTTATTCCGTTCGTTTCAAAACTCCTTCTAAAACTTTGATCTTCGATGATATCATCCAAGGGAAAGTGAAGTTCGAAACAAAATTGATCGGTGACTTCATCATAGTAAAATCGGACGGTTTTCCTTCTTATAACTACGCTGTGGTTGTGGATGACGGGCTCATGAAAATTTCTCATGTGATCCGAGGAGTGGGGCACCTTTCCAATACACCCCGCCAGATCCTGATCTATGAGGCTCTGGGATTTCCGGTTCCTGAGTTCGCTCACGCATCCGAGATCGTGGGAATGGACGGTAAAAAATTATCCAAACGTGCGGGAGCTACTTCTATATTAGCATTTCGTGATTTAGGATATTTGCCTGAGACATTCTTGAATTATATGGCTCTACTCGGTTGGACTTCTCCAGACGGTCAGGAATATCTGCCGGGGGACATTCTTCCAAAAACATTCGATGTACATCGTTGTTCCAAATCACCTTCTACCTTTGACGTATTCAAAAAACCGAAAGGCGGGGATGAGGAAGTTGCGACTAACTTCTCCAGTTTGGATCAAATTGCAGAGGCGATGAATCCTAAGTCCAAATTGAATTGGCTTTCTAATAAATACATCAGAGAACTTCCTATCCAAAAGGTAGCCGATAGTCTGGCTCCATTCTTGGAAAACAGAACGGATATTCCGGCGGAATACAGAGATCCGAAAAACAAGGAATTACATTCTCTAGTGGATAGCGTTAGAGTTTATTTGGATAATTTGCGCCAGGCACCCGACTATATCGCAGAATTTTTCGTATCCGACCTGAAAGTAGAGGATGGAGAAGCGAAAGAAATTCTTTCCCAAGAATTTTCTCCAAAAGTGGTCACTACATTTTACGAATTATTAAAAAAGTCGGATCCTAAAACCGATGAAGATTATAAGGCTTTAATGACCCAAGCGGGAGAACAGACCGGCCAAAAGGGAAAGACCCTATTTATGCCGATCCGAGTCTCCGCTACAGGAAAAGCTCACGGACTGGAGTTACCTATCCTATTTCCCCTCTTAGGGAAGGAAAAGCTACTCAAACGAATAGAGAAAATCTCGGTACAAGTAGGAATTTCTTTACCTTAGGATTTTTTCGGGGGATTTTTGTTGCAAAACCCCCCTTTCGGTCTGTATTAATATACAAGAGGACTTCTCAGGCAAGAAATGAGGGATACGGCCGATTCACTTTTGGTTAGGCATCATTCGGGTTCGTACGTTATGTTCCTACCTCCTGACTTAGCTAGCATTCGGGAGTTCAGAAGAGCACTTCGTCAATCCTTAGAAGAGAATACTTTTATCTCTAAAGATATACAGCAGATTGAGCTCGCTGCAGACGAGGCACTCACCAACTCAATCTCCGCAAATTATAATTCCAGTTCCGAAGAAACGATCATCTGCAGATGGATCGTAAACAATTCCAAATTTACTCTATGGATCGTGGACTATGGTTCCGGTCTTAAAAAAGAAAAGATAGAAGAGCAGATAACGGAAGCTAAACCTTCTTCTCTCCAAGACTTCTTAAAAAGAGTAAAAACTTACCAAGAAGGTAAATGTGAAGTTCTTCCTAACAGAGGAAAGCTCACTCAACACAGGAATTTGGGTAAAGGTTTACTGATCATGCAATCCTTAATGGATTCGGTGAAGATCATGTATCACTGCAAAGAAGGAAGAATTTCCTCGGACCCTACCGATTCCAGTATCCGCGGGTCCATTATCGAATTAGCATTCGATTCTAAAAAACACTGACCTTGACTTTAAACGAGTACGCTCAATTTCTTTTAAGTTCTCCCAATTTAGAAGATAAACTATATTCTCCGGAAAAAATGCCGGAAGATATTTTATGGCCGGACTTTTTTCCTAAGGACAGACCGGAACGATCTTCTAAAATCCTTTTCTCGGATAAAAGATCAAAAATGCCTCGGGTGGAACATTTGAATTCCGAGGAGAATAGGATACTTTCTCTCCATCATTTTGCGAATCATGAACTCATGGCTGTGGAGATATTTGCCTGGGCTATATTAAAATTTCAGAATGCTCCTTCTTCCGTTCGTAAAAGTTTATACAAAACGATTTTGGAAGAACAAAAACATCTCAAACTTTATTTGGGATCCATCAGAGAATGGGGAATGGATCTAGGAGATCGCCCTCTCAATTATATCTTCTGGAAACAAATTCCTAATATGCAATCTCTCCAAAAGTTTTTTGCGATCATGGCCTTAACTTTCGAAGGAGCCAATTTGGATTTTTCTATGATCTACCAAAAGGCATTCGAAAAATTCGGGGATCAAAAACGAGCCGATATCATGCAGATCGTTCATGAGGACGAGATCAGTCATGTTAAAAGGGGAGTCAAGGTAGTATTCTCCGATGGGGTTTTGCAAGAACAACAATGGGAAAAGTATCTGGAATATTTGACCCATCCATTCACTCCCAGAAGAGCAAAGGGATTTTTATACTTTCCGGAGCTTAGGACTAAGGCAGGATTATCGCCTGAGTTTGCGGAGGCTTTAGGAGCTTATTCGGACGAATACGATGGCACTACAAATGCCAGGATCGTAAAAAATGTGTTAGGTACGGTTGCAAATTTGCTACCATAAATCGATGGACATCCGCTTTTCTTGGAAAGAAGCTGTAGTTCAGAATATGTTTCGTTTCGTTTCTTTTTCCCGAGTATTGATCCTTTTTTCAGTATTCATTCTACTCATCGCTTGTAATTCAAAAACACCATCCGATTCCAAGATCATTTCCTTAACCATTCCGGAGTCCGAAGAAAAAAGTCCCGACGTGGTCCTGAAAAAATTGGGAAACCTGGACGAGGATCCCGACCTGGAAGTCTTTTCCTTGGTCCGTAACGGGACGGAAGAGATCCTTGCAGTTTTCAAAAAACAAAACGGAGAATGGACGCTCAAATCCAAGATAGGATTTAATCTTCTGAACATCGGACCTTTTATTCATGATCCTAAAACTTCTTCTTGGAAAGCGGGAGAAGATGAGAATGCGAAAGAATCCGGCTATGTAGTTAAAAGAATCCTAATGGAAGAACTTCCCGGAGATTCTTTCAATTCTCTATTTTTAGAAGTTTTAAGTGAAGAACCTCCTTTAGGACTTTTTTCAGTTCCATACGTAATTCGTAAGGGTGAAAAAGTTTTAGATGGTTTAGCTTCTTTAAAAGACCATCAGTTTTTAGCAAAATCAAAGAGGATCGATTTCTCTTATAATAAAGAAGAGAAAAATCTTACCATCTTTCCGAATAATCGTACTTACGCTCAGAATTTTAACTTCAACGGATGGGAATTAGTCCCTGATGTTCCGAGTGTTGCCGCTCCGGGTTTATTAAGTGTAGAAGCTCCCGCAGAATGGAAAAAGGACGTAACATCCGAGGTCGTGATCTGGTTCAAGAACAGAGGATCTTATTCAGGAACTACTTATATCAGTCTTTCTTTTCCTCAAGGAGGAAAAGTAGAGATAGACCAAGGCAAAGAAGGATTGAGATATTATTCTCCCGGATCTTCCGTATATTCTTTCGAAAAAAAATATATAAACTCTAAGGTTCCTCTATTAGAAATTACGAAAGAAGGCTGGGCAAGAAATCATAAGTACGGAGTTCGTTTCAAATACACTCCCGAGGCTGATGGTGTTCCTAATTTACTAGTACGTTCTAGTTCTAAGTCTTATAGGGATACGATCAATCTTCCGACTGATTACAGTTCCGTAAAAACGGAGATAGACCAGCAAGGTTTCAAAAGTTATCCTCTACCTTTGGTTTCAAGAGGAAAGTCCAAATAATAATCGGATAATATCGTGAGTGGTTTCGAAGAACATAAACTTAAACATGCCAAGGTAGAGGTCGTTAGAGCCCAGGTGGAAAGATTCCGCAAATTTTATGCGGACTATTTTCATCTAGAAGAAACGATCTCTATGGTGGAGTATTTTTTCGAAACCATTTACAATTTAGACGGCAAGGAAGCTTGGATGCATCTTGCCTTGGACACATACCAAAAAGTAAAAGGTATGATGAAAGAAACCACTAGGGCCAATCTAGAAACTCTGATCGAATTGAATAATCTAACAGATCATTTGGATTCCGAAATGGCGCAGCTACTCATCCAAAGAGATTGGGATGGTAAAAAACTTTCTAGAGAAGAATACGACGATCTATACAAAGCATACGGTCATAAAGAAGAAAGAGAAAAACAGTTAGAGATAGTACTTCATAACCTTAGGACATTCTACGAGCTAGCTCATAAGCCCATCTCTGCTTATCTGATCCGGCCCGCTAGATTTATGGCATCTTTGTTAGGAGTTTCTCTTTTATTCGAATCAGTGGAGAAGGCGTACAACGCAGTTTTACCTGTATCTCCTGAAATTTTTGTTTCTTTTATCGAGCAAGTGGAGAGAAGAGAGTCGGAATATCTAGAGTCGGCTTTCTTAAATGGAAAGCAGCCTAAGGAGCCGTCTGCTTGAACGGAAGATCACGTTTTTCCAGATACAAAAAGTCTGTCGAAGCCGGAGATGAGAACCGGGACAGATGGCTTTTGACGTATGCGGATATGATCACACTTCTTCTTGGACTTTTTATAATTTTATATTCTATTTCCCAAGTAGACCAAAACAAACTAAAACAAGTTGCCGATTTGGTCAGAGGCGGATTCGGTTTAGGGGAATCTTTTTTTGAAGGTTCCAATATCACATTAGAAGAAGATCCTTTATTACAACCAAGGACCCAAATGTATCGCTTCTGGGAAAGGATCTCTTACGCATTAAAGAAACTGAAAGAGAAAACGAAATTATTCATCGGTATCAACGAAACGGAAGAGATCCGTATCCAAGTGTTCGCACCATCCTTGGGAGAGGGTGAATTCCATCCTGATGAGGATACCGACTTCACTTTTAAAAAAGTGGCCGAAGTAGCACAAGGTATGGATGTGGATATCACGTTGAGAGTCCAAGTGCCTTATGCGGAACAAGCAGGACAAGGTTTCAGAAATATTTGGGAATATAATGCCCATCGCGCAGGATTGATCGCAGAGACATTGGCGGAAAAATATGGGATCTCTAGAGAAAGGCTTTCCGTCCAAGCATATCACGGATTTAGAAAGTTAGGACCGGAGGAAGGTCCCAGCCCGGAAGTAAAAGCTTCCCAAGAAAGAATAGAAATTATCATTCGTAAACGGGGTAAGGAAGAATAAGGAATGATCTCTAAAATAAATAAAACTGTAATTCCTTTAGGATTGGTCCTCGTATTATTAGGAGCGGTCTTTTCATTCGGCTGTTCCAAAAAAAGGAAAGTTCCGGCCGCTGTAGAATCGGTATGGAAAGCGGATCAGAATGGAGTCGAGAATTCCAACGGCTTTGCATGGGTTTCCAAGTATTGTGAGAAGGTCAGACAATGTGCGGATGGCGACATGAAAACCTTAAATCCGGACTCGGAAGCGATTCTAGAGAAAAGACTAAGAAAGGATTTTTGTTTAGAAAAATTTAAAGAATCCAAAGTGTATACATTAGCTGCTCAAGAACCTAAATTGGTTATTGATAGGACTATTTCCTGTTTGAAGTCGGCAACGGAAGCGGACTGCTCTTTGATCAAAAAAGGAGTTTCTGAACTTTCGGAAGATTGTAAGTGGTTACAAACTCTTCAAAACTCTAAAGAGTAAAAATATAAAGGTCTATAAAAGACCCGGGTTATAAACCCAACCGTGGACTAAAGATACGATCTGAATTTTCGGAGGCGAACCTTGCTCAGAGGTATCAAAAGACTGAATCGATACGAGAAAAGATTGCTCAGGATCGCAAAACTGGGCGGCAAACTCGTAAAAATCAACCAAGCAGGTTTTTCTAGACGGACGGATGAGGGTTTTCGTTTTCCGATCTATAGTTTGGAAATAGGGACCAAAGAAGGTCTGGAAAAACATCCTGTGGGAATTACTGCAGGTGTTCATGGATTGGAAACTATAGGGATCCAGATCCTGATCGATTTTTTGGAATATATCATTAGCCCCAAATCCACGGGCTTTCTTCCTGAATTAAAAAAAGGTAAATTAGGATTAGTTGTTATTCCAATCGTGAATCCCGGAGGAGTTGCCGGAAAGACCAGAGCGAATCCCGGAGGAGTGGATCTAATGAGAAACTCAGGCATAGATGCGGAAAAACCTCTTCCTTTTTTTGGGGGCCAAAAGTTCTCCAATAAACTTCCTTATTTTAGAGGACATGGATTAGAACCTGAATCCCGAACACTCTCCAGAACCGTTTTCGAAAAATTCTTCCATGTACAGGATTCTATATTGCCTGTTTTAGATCTTCATTCCGGCTTTGGAACGGTGGATAATGTATGGTGGCCTTATGCTTATACTCATAGACCTTGCACGGATACCGTTTTATACGAAAAGATCGCTTCTCACTTTAAGGATCATTGCGGTCATATCAATTTTGCTTACGGTCCTCAGAGTGCGAGTTATACTACTCATGGAGATCTTTGGGATAAATTTTACGATCATTACCAAGAATTGTATTCAGAACAAGAGAATTGGAATTCTAAATTTCTTCCTTTAACATTGGAAGTAGGGACTTGGTCCGATATCAAAGAAGAACCTATGAAGTTGTTTTCTAAAAAAGGGATTTTTAGACCGGCCGAGCATAATAAGAGCGAGGTTCTAACTAGATACAGAGGATTTTTAAGGGACTTCGTACGATTGGGTTTAACAAAACCGAAAGATTGGACAGACGCCCAGTAATTTTCTCGGTGTTTAAGGAATATTAAGAAGGTCCCAGCTTTTCTAAAATTTCTTTGGGAGTTTCGTAAATCCCTTGGCTTTTATAGATCCAGGCAAGTCGATCCAGTTCTTTTAAATGTTCTAATACTTTAGAATCTTCTAAATTCGGGCTTTTCTTTTTTAGTTTTTTAAGCTCGGTAAAGAAAGAAACATTGTCTCTGTTCCGATTTAAAAGATGCCCCGACAATCCTATACAAGGGCAAGCCTTATTATTATCGATCCACATCCCGCATTCTTTGGATAAAAACTCGGAAAGTTTCTTTTTGGATCTAGAAAGTTTTTGGCGGAAGTTTTCGGAACTGATACTTAAAATTTCGGCTCCTTCTTCGCTGCTCATACCGTAAACCGAGGACAGAACGAATACTATCCTATCCGCCGAATTCAATTTTAATAAAACTGCATGTACGCAGCCGAATCGGATCTCTTCTTCTAAAATTTTATCTTCTACTTGGTCTTCTAAAGAGATCGAGTTAGGTTTTGCCAAATATTCTTGGCGGATCCTGCTCAAATAAACGATATTCTTAGGTCTTTTGACGGTGAGAAGATGATTGCTTGCGATAGAATATACCCAAGTAGTGAACTTACTCTCGAATCTAAATCCGGAAAGTTTATTAGAAATTTTGAATAAGATCTCTTGGGTGGCATCTTCCGCTTCCTGAGGATCCCATAACATTCTTAAGGAAAGATTGAAGATATAGTCTTGGATCTTTTCCAAAAGGGTTTCCATCGCTCTAGGTCTTCCCTCTAGAGCGATTCGGATCGTATCCGTAAACTCGTCTTGTATCGTTACGGATTTTTCCATTCTAAGCTTTGATCCCTTTTTTCCTAAGATAATGTTCCAAATTTCTGGCGGCTTCCGATCTTACCTTTCCTTGGACTAAAGGTGACCATCCCAAAAGAACTCCGGGAGCGCCTAAAGCCATTCTGGTCCATTTCCAGAGTGGAAATCTATCCTTTTGTTTAATCACTTTTCCGTTTTTAAATTGGAATTCGGATCTGATATGGTTCTGGACTTGCCTTCCTGTTTTTGAGAATAGATAAGTTGCCACCCAGTACGCGGTCCCTGTTTCAGCACTAGCGTTCGCTTCGACTAGTTCTATTGTTGCATTCGGGTCCATTCTTTCTAAAAGCATGGACCACATTCCTGGTACTGCCCCGCCTTTTAACTTCGGAAATACAGGATCTGAAAATTCGACGTCTTGTGAATAGAAGTCTGCAATACTTGCAGAGTTTCTTGAATGAAAACTTTTATAAAAGTCTCTGATTTTGGCTTCGTTTGGATGCATTTGAATATCCTTTTTTGATTTCGCATAATAGGATCGAATTTGCGGATTTAGTGTGACTGGATTTCGGAAGAATTTTTAGAAAAAGATAAAAAAAGGCCCGCGGATGCGGGCCTGAAAATCATTCGGACAAGCGGATTAAACTCGTCCGAGGCAAGGCGAATAGAAAACGCCGTGTTGGCGTTGGTGTTAACTCCAGTTAACGTATGAGTTAAGTGATAACTCCTACTGGAGAGTAACGTTTCAATAATATACTAAATAGATCCGGAAATCGTTCGGAATTATATACATGAACGTTTTTTGTTTGCACCTAATTGAATTACGAAAAAATGTTTTTTAACGCATGATCCGAATTTCGTTTTTTTTTCTCGTTCTTATTTCGAGTTTCGGTTCCATCTTCGCAAAAGAACTTCCGTTCATTCTAAAAGCAAATGAACATAATAAAAACATTACGCCCGAACTTTATCTTTGGGAAAAAACCGATACTGAAAATATTCCTCCACCTATAAATCAAAACGACGGTTGGAAAAAAACTAGATCAAACGCCTTAAATTTCAATTTTTCTAAAAGATCGTATTGGTTAAAATTCAGAATTCAATTTCGCGAAGAAATTCGTGAAAATCTTTACTTCGTAATTCGATGGAAGGCTCACGATTTAGCTGAATTGTATACCCCAAATGGGGTAACTCCAATCCAGAGAGTAGGAGATACATTATCAAAAAGTAATTGGCCTGTAAAAAATATTCTCTATCCAACCTTACTCTTACAAGGAGAACCAGGCGAAGAAAAAGAATTTATCGTTCGGATCAAATCGGAATCCATTATGTCATTTCCGATCGAGATCATGGATGAGGCCGGCCTAAGAGCCAATCTTGCGGTTGAAACTGGAGTATTTTCACTTTCCGCATGCTTATACGGGATGCTGATCCTGGTCGCTTTATTATACTATAGGGCGACGGAATATAAGGAATTCCTACTATATACCTGCTATGCTTTCTGTATGGGAGCTTCTTACGATGTAAATTACGGAAATGCGATAGAGCTTTTCTGGGAAGATTCCCCTCTTGGGGCCGAAAAAGTGAATTACTTTTTCTTTAATTTAGGAGGGTTATTCGGATTCCAGTTTATTCGAAAATTTTTGGAAACGGAGAAATTTCTGCCTTGGGTGGATCGGATCTTATTCTTTTTTTCCGTTATTCTAGGCCTTACACTTCCACTCATTTTTACGATGGAAACCATTGCGTATTTGACTCTGACCAATGAGATCATATATTCCATTTCTATTCCTTTAATTTTGATCTCAGGGATCTATCTGCGAGGAAGGGGAAACCGCAAATTAAACCTGTTTTTGGTCTCTTGGGGTATGTATATGACCCTGGGATATATTAGTATTTTTTACTATATGGGATTTTTGGAATACGGGTTTTTTACCGTTTATTCAGTGCCACTTTTCTTTCCAGCGGACCTTCTCATTCTTCTCTATAATATTATACAAAAGTATTCTCAAAATCTGGAGGAGAAGAACAGCCTTTTGGAGACTCTTAGGGGTTTTATAAATAAACCTAGATATGCTCGTTCTAAAATATCCGGTTTGGACGTGGACGAATCCCTGAATGCTTTGGAACATCTGATGAGCACAGAGAAATTATTCGCAGAGGAAGAAGTTACGATCCAAATGCTCGCTTCTAAGATCGGATTAAGCACTCACCAATTGTCGGAACTCTTGAATTCTAGGCTTGGAATGGGATTTGCCGCTTATTTGAATTCTAAAAGGATAGAAGAAGCTAAACTTCTCCTGAAAAACGATACTGAAGACAATATTTTGAATATTGCATTTGCAGTCGGTTTCGGTTCTAAAACTTCTTTTAATGTGGAGTTTAAGAAGGCGACGGGTCTTACTCCTAAACAATACAAAAGTTTCGTTCAGAAAGCGGTTTTATAGGAAAGTTGAGATTTTTTCCAAACCGGACTGGAACGATTCAGTTTCAACGATTAAACTAATCACGATATTTCCCTGATCTTCTTCAAACCCGAACATGGAACCCGGGTGAACGAGTACTTTCTCTTTTTCTAATAATCTAAAGCAGAATTCTTCATCGTTTAAGAAAGAATCGGATTGTAGTACGGCGTACCATCCTCCTTTTGGAGATGCGTAAACGATAGAAGGATGAGAAGAATAGGAACTTTCCAAGACCTGAAGATTTCTGCGTATTCTTCTAAGCACCTGGCTTTGGATCATATTTCTCCATTGGAATAATTCAGGAAGAGCCAGCTGTATTGGAGTTCCGACAGACAAGTAAGTATCTGCGATTATCTCTAATCTTTCCTTACATTCTTTTTTCCAACTTGTAGGACCTCCAACATGGATCCAAGAGAGTTTCATTTGGGGAAGTGCAAGTATCTTAGAGATCCCATTCACCACAAACACAGGAAAATCCGTATGAAAGAAATCGATTTGGTCCCGGTTTTCTTCATGAAGATAATCTGAGAATACTTCATCCAAGACCAACGCTATCCTTTTAGTCTTGGCTAAAGTTTTCAGTTTTTCGAATTCTTCCAAGCTAAGTATGTTACCGGTCGGATTATTCGGAGAAACTAAGAACAAGATCTTAGTTTTATTAGTGATCTTAGAGTTTAAATTTTCAAAATCTATTTTCCAACCGGAGCTTTGGTCCAGTTGATAAGAATTAAATTCTACACCATCCAGTAAGGATAAAAATTCGAAGAGCGGGTACCCGGGAGAAGGGATAAGAACTTCTTCCCCCGGGTTGCATAATAACTTTATTAAATAGGAATATGCTTCGGAGGAAGAGGATGTCAGAAACAGATCTTCTTCCGAGATTGTATGGCCTTTTTCTTTATAATAACTTACGATCGATTTTCTGGCCTCAAGCGTACCTTTAGGATCCGGATCATATTCCATACTTTCCTGTTTTTCCAGAGAATGTAATATTGCTTCTCTAGGATAAACAAGTCCTACTTTTGTTGGATTAGAAATTGTAAGATCGATCCAGTCTTGTCCTGATCTCTTAAAAGACTCTAAAAGAGAATATAGATCATTCTCCCCTGGAATGAATTCGAATCGATCGCTAAAGCGAGGAGAGTTTTCCGAATCCATACGTTTTTCTTAATGTATCAATCTGTTCCAAAGATACA
The DNA here is from genome assembly GCF_004770895.1 of Leptospira dzoumogneensis. NCBI lineage: Bacteria > Pseudomonadati > Spirochaetota > Leptospiria > Leptospirales > Leptospiraceae > Leptospira > Leptospira dzoumogneensis. The sequence goes on from NZ_RQHS01000019.1 coordinate 690,485, forward strand.
GAAGAAGTGAAAGTCCGATGCTGATCAAAATGGAAGTTGCGAAAGGAAAATAGAATCTGAAATTTTCTCTTTCTATCTTGAAGTCCCCGGGTAAATTACCAAGAGAAGAGATAAACGGGAGTTTGGAGCCGAAGATTATAATGGCTCCGATAATCAGGAAGAATGCCCCGATCCAAAGAAATGTTTTACCTAGCGGTTCCATGTTAGATCCACTGGAAACAAGAACTGGCGGAGAGGGGGGGATTCGAACCCCCGGTAGGTGTTACCCTACGCTTGCTTTCCAAGCAAGTACCATAAACCGCTCGGACACCTCTCCGGTTCTTGGTTGCGATTACGATGTTTTTCCAAGGAGCGGTCCGGTCAAGGAGATTCGACCCAAAAGTTCCGAGCGGAGTCCTTAGGACTTTTTCTCTGAAATAAATTGGGCCGCTCTTTTGGAGAATGCCATAATCGTATAGCTTGGATCCACGGAAACAGCAGTGGGAAATACGCTGGAATCGCTCACATATAAATTCGAAATTCCATGAACCTTATGTTTCCAATCCACGACTGAAGTTTTAGGATCCAGTCCCATTCTACATCCCCCCGCAGGATGAGGAGCTGCCATTGCCATAGAAGCTGGAGTTAATGGAAGTGAATCCACAACGGCGGCCTCTTCCGGTTTAGTTAATACGGTCCTTTTTAGATCAGGAAGTATTACTTTATAAGCGCCTGCTTTAAAGTTCAGAATAACTTGTTTGCGAATGCAGTCCTTGAGTATCTCTTTGGTGAGCGGTCCGAAACTGTATTGGACTTCTCTTTTGCCGCCGGACTTGATCTCTATTCTTCCTAACTCTGTGTCAGGATCATCGATCCAACCGATAGTCCCACCTAGTCTAGGAAGTTCTTTCATGATCTCGAAATGTTCTTCTCCGAATCCTGGAACGAGAGCGCCTATCGCGCCCGGCTGCAATTGGTTTGCCATGATTAGATATCCGCCCTCGCGGTAAGTTCCTCCCGCATAACGTGCCAGCCTGAATTCTTCGACCCCGTATGCTGATGGAATGTTTCTCCATTGGATAATAGATTCTTTATATAGCGCGTGTACAAATGGAGAAGGGTTGATCGCTAAAAATTCTCCTAATGCGGGCAACTTTTTCTTGAGTCCGTTCTTAAGAAGAAAAGTGGAACTTCCGAAACCTCCTGCTGCAACCACGACTGCGTCGGCTTTAAAACGTAATTTCACTTCGGATTCTTTTTGAGAAGGTCTGTCTATCACAACTGCCTCTAGTCCGACAACCTTGTCCCCTTCAAACTCCAATTCTAATGCTTTAGTGTCCGCATAAAGATCTGCGCCTAAGGCGATTGCCATCGGAATATGAGTGATCAACTGGCTTTGTTTTGCTCCGAACATACAACCTTGCATACAATGTCCGGACTTTTGGCAGTTCTTACGCGCTTGTGGAACGGGATTTCCTTCCCATCCTAATTCTTTAGAAGCCTTGCGAACCAATTGGTTCATTCTATTATAATTTTCTTCTTTGGCGGGATGTACATTCAGTGTGTCGTCTAACTCTTTCCAAAAAGGTTCTAGATCTTCTGCACCATGGCCGAGTACTCCGAATTTTTCTTTCCAGAGTTCTAATCTATCTTTAGGAGTTCTATAACTGTCCGCCCAGTAATGAACTGAGGCGCCGCCTACATTCTTTCCATATACTATATTTACCGTGCCGTCCGCAGTGGTGGCCATATTTCTCTCTGCGGAAACTTTGCCGGCCATATTCAATTCGTGATTATCGAATGATCCCGTATGGTAGTAACCTCCTTCTTCGATCAAGGTTACCTTCTTCCCTGCCTTAGCTAACTCATAAGCGACAGTCGCACCTCCACAACCTGTTCCTATGATTAAAACTTCAGTGCGGATTTCTTTGGATTCGCCTAGGTTTTTCCATTCGTAAATTTTACCCGACATCGGAACCTCCTACTAGTTTGCGATAATAGATCCTGGACTCGCTTAACTTTTCGGGAGGATCCATAAAAGGTCCGTCATACGAAATCGTTTTGAAAGTGGATTCATGTCCATAATACATTAAAAAAATAGGCATTCTCAAGTTTGCCCAAACTGCTTTTACGGTATCCGAATCTGAATGATTCAATTCGGATAAAAACTTTCTTCTGGATTCTAAGGAAAGTTTGGAGAATCTAGAAAACTTCCAGTGGAAGAACGGAAGATATTCCAAAACCATAATTAAAGTTTTGAAGTCGTCCGATAAGAATGGATCCACGAAATAGAATTCTTCATCTAATCTTTCCAATACCTTTGCTTCCTTATATGTCGGAGCTCCAACAGCTTCTGGTAAGATTGCTTCCGATAGTGCAGCTAGGGTTGCCAGTTCGGACTCGGAGAAGAACAGCGTTTTAGGTAATTGTCTGGAGGATCTGTTCAAAATACATATGGATCCCCCAAGTACTAGAGCTCCAGAACCGGCGAGTCCCAGTCTCAAGAATGTTCTGCGGGAAAACCGCGGGGCTGAATTTGCCATTGCAGTGTTTTCCTTCGATTCTTGGACTTGTCAATCCTATCCTACCCGTTTCCTTATAGAAAACCAACTTGACGTTCCAAACGTTCGATAATCCTTAGTATTCATGGCAGATAAGAATGACAAAGTTCCGGAAAATGTTCCGGGAAAATTCTATATTGATAATAGCTGCGTCCCTTGTAATGACTGCTTGGAAGAGGCACCTAAACTTTTGAAATATACCGACGATGAGTCTAAGGTATATTTCCATAAACAGCCTGCCACTCCTGAAGAAGCGGTTGCTGCCCGCAAAGCTATGGAAATCTGCCCGGTCGAAGCTATCGGAGACGACGGAGAATAAACCTGTTGGAAGTTTTTCGGTCATATACGGATCGGAAAACTTCTCCCAAAAATCGAATTACGTTTTTCTAATTTACTTTTCCTCTTTTTAATTCTTATAAAAGAGATAAGACCTACGCGAAAAAAGGTCCCATCTTCGGGGCCGAATCTCAAAATACAGACCACTCGTTCTAAGACAAAAGGTTTAGTTTCGGGTACGATTCGAAATCTTAGACCCGATTATTTTGTGGAAATAAAATCCCCTAACATTTTAGGATTTTAGGCCATTTTTTATTCGCAATGTACTCGTATAAGTCGTCTTTTTATGTATTAACTAATAGAGCAAGTTCTTGCATTTTATGGAAGAAAGACAGGACCAGGAAAAAATCAAATTGGACCAAAACCAAGATTTGTATCGGGTCTTAATCGAAACCAGCCGGGAACTGATCTGCTTACACGATCCAGAAGGGATCTATCTCTATGTTAATCCTATCATTGAAACTCTGACAGGTTTTAAACCGGAAGAAATGTTGGGTCGTAATCCTTACGATTTTATTCATCCTGACGATAGGGACCGTATTCTTACTAATTCTCATAATCCCGCAAAAGAGGGAAGGCCCACAGTCGCCACACAATATCGTTTTTTAAAGAAGAATGGGGACTATATTTGGTTCGAAACCTTAACCCAGCCGATTAAAAATAAAGAAGGTGAGGTCACCTATTTAAATACAACTTCCAGAGATGTTACCGACCAAGTACGACTAACGGAGAGTTTGCAGCAGGAAAAAAAATTCTCATCTATCATGGCTGAACTCGCGAAAGTGGGCGCTTGGGAATCCAATATTGAAGCAGGAAGTTTGTATTGGTCTTCTGAAATTTATAAGATCTTAGAAAGAGATCCTTCTCTCGGAATTGATAGAGATACTGTTTATAATAAATATTCCTATTCCGAAGATATAGAAAAGTTAAGAGAGAATAACTTAAGAGTCTATCAAAAAGGTGAGACTTACTCTGTGGAACATAGAATGGTCACAGAGACAGGAAGAGTTATCTGGGTGAGAACCCAGGGTAAACCGGCATATTCCGAAGGAAGGATCGTCGGAGTATACGGTGCGATGCAGGACATCACTCTTTCCAAATTGGTAGAAGAAGAGATCCGTTTAAGTGAGAAAAAATTCTCCGAAGCATTTCATAGTTCCGGTAATGGGATCATTCTGTTGGATAAGAATGGGCATTTTTTGGAACTCAACCAGTCCTTTGCAAAGATGATAGGATATGAACCGGACGAACTTCTTTTCAAATCATTCCAAGATGTTACTTATCCGGAAGATCTAAATACAGGTGCGGAAGCATTTCGTAAAATAATCGATGGAGAAAGAGACAGCGCTCAATTTGCAAAGAGGTATATCCACAAAAAAGGACATATAGTCTGGGTATTTATCACCGGAGTTGCGGTTCGAAAAGATTCAGGAGAGTTGATGTTTATCGTTTCTCAGATCCAAGATATTTCCCGCAAAAGGATCTTGGAAAATATTTTGAGAGAAAAAAATGCCAGGCTCAGATCGGTAGGCACTCACTTAAAAGAAAGGATCGCTCAGTTGGAAGAATTCAACCAGATCGTGTCCCATAATATGAGATCTCCGATCGGAAATATCTCCACACTCGTAAAGTTTTTAGAAGAGGCAGAAACGGAGGAAGAGAGGGTCGAATACATGGACTATCTCAAAACCACCTCTGACCAATTACTTACTACATTAAACGAAATCGTAGAAGTTATTAAAATAAGACAAAGCCCTAAGGTTGTTTCCGAAGAAATACTATTCGAATCCGTATTTTCCAGGGTAAAAGCCATGTTTTTAGGCCAAATATTGGAATGTGAGGCTGAAATCATCGCTGACTTTTCGAAATCACCTTCTATCATTTACCCTCCGGTCTATTTAGAGAGTATATTCTTAAACCTACTTTCAAATTCTTTGAAATATAGAAGTGAATCCCCTCATCCGGTGATCCGTTTTAAGACATATTGGTCTAGCGGAAATCATATTTTGGAAGTGCAGGATAACGGTTTAGGAATTGACTTAAATAAACATGGGGATCAAATTTTTAAATTACACAAAAGATTTCACCGGAACACGGACGGAAGAGGTTTGGGTCTTTTTATGACCAAAAACCAGATCGAGTCCTTAGGAGGAGAGATCCATGTGGAGAGCACCCCCGGACAGGGCACGAAATTTATAATTCTTCTTTCTAAAGCAAATGAATTCGCTATCTAAAAAACAGAAACTTTTACTTGTAGATGACGATGCTATCTTCGTTGAGATCGCTAAAAGAACCATCGAAAAGACAGGAGCGGTTGAAAGTTTAAAAGTGTTTCCGGATGGGGAAGGTGCTATCAGCTTTTTGAGAGAACACCAAAGCGAGCCGGATATCATCCCTGATTTTATCTTTTTAGATATTAATATGCCTTTTATGGACGGATGGCAATTTTTAGACGAGTACGCAAACTTCGTGAACTTACTCAGTAAGAAGCCCGAAATTTATATGGTCAGCTCTTCCGTAGACGATTCGGATCTAAGAAGAGCTAAAGAAATCCCATTAGTAAAAGATTATATAATTAAGCCTGTGTCTTTGGATTCGTTCAAAAAAATCCTAACGAATCAAGTTTAATTTACTCTCCACCGCCCAGGGAGAATGCTCTTTTTCCCTGAAACTTATACAAATTATCCGTTTGGATACTATCTAATCCGGCTTCTGAAATTCTAAGTAGTAATTTTGCGATTTGTTCCGGCTGTATCTTGATAAAACCGTCTCCCGATTCGTTGTCAGGAGTTTCAGGGCTTACGAATCTACATCTCCAATGATCCGTTAAAAAAGTTTCAGGAGCTCCGTTGGGATAAACTTTGACCCCTCTATTTGTGATCATTCTGAGTTTCAGATCTCCGGAGACTGCACTTAGTTTTTTAGCAAGATCTTCCGAAGTTCCAGGTTCCCAATCTAAAAATACGTCTACTCCCACTAGTTCTTTTTGTAGGGCTTTCCTTTTGTATTCGGGGATATGGATCGCTTTCGCTTTTCCGAAAGAGATAGGTTTGAATTTTTCGGGGAGATGGCCAAGATTTCCGATCACAGCTTCTCCAAATTCTTTTGTTCCTACTTTGATACGACTTACACCTGCTTTGTAAATATCTCCGGTATGAATTCCTTCTTCAATAGTAAGTAACCAAGCATTTTGGATCTTCGCAGCTATATCAGGTTGCCCTAAATGGACAAGCATCATCACTGCTGCATTGATCAGTCCGCTTGGGTTTGCGATATTTTTTCCTGCGATATCGGGAGCGGAACCGTGGATCGCTTCGAACATGGAGACAACTTCTCCTATATTTGCGGATCCTGCCATACCGACTGAACCTGCAACTTGAGCGACTATATCCGAAATAATATCTCCATATAAGTTTAAAGTGACAACCACATCGTAAGCCTGAGGTCTTTCCGCTAAGTGAGCCGCACCTATATCGATGATCTCGCTTGCCGCTTCTAGATCAGGATATTCTTTTGCAATTTCTTTGAACACATCATGGAACAAACCGTCGGATTGTTTCATGATATTGTCTTTTACCATCGCGGTTACTTTTTTTCTGCCATAGGCTTTCGCATATTCGAAGGCATAACGGATGATCTTTTCGGAACCCGGTCTTGAAATTAATTTTAAACATTGGACGGTGTCCGAAGTTTGTTTGTGTTCTATTCCGGTATAAAGATCTTCTTCATTCTCTCTTACGATAACCACATCTAACTTGGGATGTTTTGTATCTACATAAGGATAAAGTGAAATACAAGGTCTAACGTTCGCAAAAAGCCCTAAGGTGGTCCTAACGGTTACATTCAAACTTTTGTAACCGCCTCCCTGAGGAGTAGTGATCGGAGCTTTAAAAAATACTTTTGTATCGCGGAGAATGTCCCAAGATTCAGGTTCTATTCCTGCGCTATGGCCTTTTTTGTAGACCTGCTCTCCGATATCTATAAAGACCGGTTCGACGCTCGCACCTGCCGCTTCTAAGATCCTAAGAGTGGCGTCCATGATCTCAGGACCGATCCCATCTCCCTTAGCAACAGCGATTTTTTTCTTCGAGCTCATACCGACCTCCGGTTTTTATAATGTGAAATATTTTGACATTTTCGAATATCCACACCCGATGTAGGAGTTCCAACAAACGTTTGTTTCTAGTCTTATTTCAACCGATGAGGTACTTGGGTCAATCTGGATTAGGTCCAGGGATAGAATTCCAGCAGATCTCCTTCTTTCAGATTTTCCGTTTCTGAAAATTGGACTCCTAGTCCGTCTGAAAATATTCCTGCTCGAATATCTCCGCTTCCGTTAAACTTCTTTTCAGATAAAAAGGTTTGGCCTTTGGTCTCATAAGAAACCGGGAAGAACTCGGTCAGTTTGTTTTTCTTTTTTCTTTCTCCCGCAAAAGGCAAACAGATAGGTTTCTCTGAAGAATGACCCAAAAATTTTCGCAGATATGCTTCTACAAAGATCCGAAAACAAACTTGAACGCTGAAAGGATTTCCAGGCAGACCGAAGACTGCTTGCTCCTTCTTTTTGCCGAACCAAATCGGTTTTCCAGGTTTGATCCTTACCTTATGAAAAATTTCTTTCACTCCGGAAGTTTCCAGAATTTTAGGAACCAGGTCTAGATTTCCCATAGAAACACCACCTGAGAGAATGAGAAGATCGGAATCTAAACCTTCCTGAACCGCTTTTTCTAAAATGGTAGGATCGTCACCTGCTCGAGTAACGGATATTGGAACTATACCATATTTTTGTAATAAAGATCGGATAGAATAAGAATTAGAATCTCTGATCTGCCAAGGTTTTGGGGTCTCACCAGGACCTACGATCTCGTTTCCAGTGGAGATCACTCTTACACGCGGAAGTTTAGAAGTTTGAACTGAATATTTTCCTAAGGAAGAAAGTAAAGAAAGAACGGATGCACTGATCAAAGTCCCTTCTTTTAAGATTTCTTGATTTCTTTTTAGATCTTCTCCTTGGATCGCTATATTGGAGAAGGAGCCGGATTTTTCCGTTCTGAAACGGACCTGTTTCTTTCCATTAGAAATTCCTAAATCTTCGGAATCTTCTATCTTTATGACTAGATCGAAACCTTCCGGAACGGGGGCGCCCGTCATAATTCGGATGGCTTCTTCTCCGCTTTCTAATTGGAAAGATTCACCAGCGTGTAGTTCTCTTGTGTAAGAATAGACTCGATCTTCCGAAAAGCCTTCCGACTTTAATGCGAATCCATCCATGGTTGCACGATGAAAAGGAGGATAATCCCGATCCGCATGGATCTTTTCTCTCAGCACCTTACCAAGAGAATTTTCCAAGTCCGTATTTTCGGAAGAAGATACGCTCGCAGAAGATTCTACGAGTTTGAGTGCCTCTTGGACAGAGATCAATGTCCTTCTCCTCTCATCATTTTTTTTGCATGAAATACTGCAGGAAGAATTGCCTGCAAACTTTCAGTGGCGCCATTTGTGCTTCCTGGTACGGACACTATTAACGTTTTACCGATCCTGCCTGCGATGGATCTGGACAACATTGCAAATGGAGTTCTGTCTTGGCCGAAGGATCTCATTGCTTCCGCAATACCCGGGATCTCTTGTTCTAGGATCTCTTTTATTGCTTCCGGAGTATTGTCTCTCGGCCCGAGTCCTGTTCCGCCCGTGGTGACGATCAGATCCAAACCTAGTTTAGACCATTCTAATATTGTATTTCTGATCTGCTCAGGTTCGTCGGGAAGAATTTCCGATTTAACAGTTTCTACATCATGTTCTTTTAATAAGTTTAAGATTGCTTTTCCGGAGCCATCTTCCCTTTTTCCTTGGAAAGTAGAATCGGAACAAACCAGGATTCCCGCCTTAGAGCCTGCCGCAAATTTTGTGATCTGAGAGTCGGTTTTTCCGCCCTTCTTCTCCAAAAGACGAATAGAGGAAATTTCCAGCTCCTTATCTATAGGTTTTAGTAAATCATAAATCACTAATGAAGCTACGCTTACACCTGTCAAAGCTTCCATCTCTATGCCTGTTTTTCCGATAGATTTTGCAGTGGTTAAGATCCTGACTGCATTTTTGTCGGAAAGAACTTCGAATTCGATTTGGAAAGAATCGATCGAAACAGGATGGCAATGAGGTATCAGCTCCGAAGTTTTTTTAGAACCAAGAAGTGCGGCGGCCTTTGCCACTCCGAAAAGATCTCCCTTAGGAAGAGTATTCTCTTTGATCCTAATAATGGTTTCCGGTTTGCAGAATACAAAACCTTCTGCTTGGGCAGTTCTAAGAGTTGTTTTCTTTCCGGTAATATCGTTCATGCTTCCTCTTAGCGGGAATCCGCAGGAATCAATATAATTCTGCTCAGGAAAACTGCGAGTAAATTAACGATTTGTAGGAGCTCCTACACGCGTAGCGCAGGCAAATTTTCTAGCTGTCTACCTTCTTCTTTTAATCTCTGCAGCTCGGTATAAAAACTCACGATCTCCCCGAAGATCAATAGTGCAGGTGTTTTGATCTGGAATTCTTCCGCCTTCTCCAAACAAGTATCTATATCTGCCAAAACCAATCTTTGGTTGGGAAGAGTAGCGTTTTCTATGAATGCCATTGGAGTGGAGGCTGAGTTTCCGGATCCCAATAAATTCTCTCGGATACTTTCCAGACTGTTCAATCCCATATAAACCAAAACGGTCTTGCCTTCCAAGTTTAAGTCTTCGAAACTTTCCGGATTTTTACCCGTCTTTTTATGGCCGGATAAGAATAGGATCTCTCTTGCATATTCTCTATGAGTAAGCGGAATCCCTAAACTAGAGGCGGCTCCGGAAGCGGTTGTGACCCCCGCTAAAATTTCACATTCAATTCCTAAGGAAGCAAGGTATTCTATTTCTTCTCCGGCTCTTCCGTAAATGGAAGGATCTCCTCCCTTCAAACGAACTATATTAGAATATTGTTTAGCATATTCTCCTAATTTTTCATTGATCTCCGTTTGAAGACAGCTATGTTGTCCGATCCTTTTGCCTACATACTCTAAGACTGCGGATTTTTTGCAGTATTTCAAAACTCCCGCGGATACCAGATCATCGTATAAAACAATATCCGCTTTTCTTAAAAGTTTTACTGCACGAACTGTGAGAAGGTCCGGATTTCCCGGACCTGCACCTACTAAATATACTTTTCCTAGGGAAGAATTCATATTCTTAACCCTGAGTTCCCGGGTCTTCGATCCCGATATAAACAGTTCCGTCCTCGATATGGACCGGATATGTTTTTATGGAATATTCATCTCCGCTGATACAAGCGCCGGTCCTAAGAGAGAAAGATTTTTTATGCATCGGGCATGCAACCTTTGGCTCTCCCTGAGAATCACCGATCATTCCTCTTGCTAAAACCATGTCTCCTGTGTGAGGGCATTTGTTCTCGCATGCAAACCATTCATTTCTAGAACTGAAATGAAAGATCGCGATTTGTTCTCCATAAACTTTGGCACAGACTCCACCATCTTCGGGAAATTCAGTAACTGTACTAACGGGTATCCAAACAGGTTCTTTTGCGGCTGTATTCATTTTTATCTCCTAGTTCGAAACCAATTCTTTTTTAGGCCAATCTACCGGACGTTTTTGTCCTCTTTCTTCTATGAATTTTACGGTTGGGTCGGCATCTTCACTGTTTATGAAATGTTTATATTTCTTTTGTTTTTCAGGATCATCTACTACGTCTTTCCATTCACAAACATAAGTTCCTACAAGACGGTTCATCTCTTCTTCCAAGTCTTTGTTGATACCAAGTCTGTCGTTGATGATCACATCTTTCAGATATTCTATTCCACCTTCTAATTGTTCCAACCATGCGGAAGTCCTTACAAGTTTATCAGCGGTTCTGATATAGAACATCATGAACCTGTCTATGTATTTAACGCAGGTCTCTTCGTCCAAATCGGCCGCGAGAAGGATTGCGTGTTTTGGATTCACTCCTCCGTTCCCGCCGACATAAAGGTTCCAGCCTTTTTCGGTGGCGATGATACCGAAGTCTTTACCTCTTGCTTCCGCACATTCTCTGATACAACCTGAGACTGCTGATTTTAATTTATGAGGAGCTCTGATCCCTCTGTATCTTTCTTCGATACGAATTGCGAATGCAGTGCTGTCTTGTACCCCGTATCTGCACCAAGTAGAACCAACACAACTTTTAACGGTTCGCATTGCTTTGCCGTAAGCATGTCCGCTTTCGAAACCTTCTTCCACTAGATCTTTCCAGATGTCGGGAAGTTGTTCCATTCTTGCACCGAGTAGATCTATCCTCTGACCACCGGTGATCTTGCAATAGAGATCGTACTTCTTAGCGATCTGACCGATCACGATCAATTTATCAGGAGTGATCTCACCGCCGGGGATACGAGGAACAACGGAGTAAGTTCCGCCTCTTTGGATGTTTGCAAGATACTTATCGTTGGTATCTTGGATCTCTCTATGTTTTTGGATCGGTTCGTTATAAATACTGGCGATGATAGAAGCCACAGCAGGTTTACAAACTTCGCAGCCGTTCCCCATCCCATGAGTACGGATCATCTCTTCGAAACTACGGATCCCTTTTACTTTTGCGATCTGGAACAACTCTTGTCTGGAATATTTAAAATGTTCACATACATGTTCGGTGACTACTTTACCCTGTGCACGAAGTTCTTCCTTCAGGATGGAATTCATCTGAGGGATACAACCGCCGCAACCGGTTCCAGCCTTAGTGCATTCTTTCAGACCTTTCAGATCTGAACAAGAACCCGAACGTATCGCACCTAAAAGATCGCCTTTAGAAACGTTATTACAAGAACAGATCTTTGCATCATCCGGAAGAGAACCGAATGCAGAACCTTCTTCCGATGGAGTTCCTACAATCAAGGATTCAGGCTCGGAAGGAAGTTCTACGTTATTTAAGTAAAGAGTGAGAAGGGTAGAATATGCATCCGCATCTCCTACAAGTATTCCTCCCTTCAGTTTTTTACCATCGGGAGAAAGAACTAATTTTTTATACACTCCCGTGCGGGGATTCGTATAAGCGATAGGAAGATGTTCCGTTTGGCCTAAAGCATCTCCAAAAGAAGCAACATCCACTCCGATCAATTTTAGTTTTGTAGAAAGATCTGAACCCGCGTAAGATTTCGTTTTTTGTCCGGGACTGCAAAGATTATAAGCGAGTATCTCCGCCATTTCATAACCCGGAGCGACAAGTCCGTAGATCATTCCTTTATGAAGTGCAACTTCTCCGATTGCGTAAACCCCGTAGACATTTGTTCTTAACTCGTCGTCTACAATGATCCCGCCTCTTTGTCCGACCTCTATTCCTGAATTTTTCGCCAGTTCATCTCTGGGCTGGATACCTGCGGAGACAATCAACATCTCCACTTCTAAAACGGAACCATCTACGAATTTCAGTCCTTGGAAACTAGTTTCACCTAATGCTTGTTTGGTTTCTTTATTTAAGTGAATGCGAACGCCTAAGGATTCGATCTTGGATTTTAGAACGGAAGAAGCTGCCTCATCCAATTGTCTCGGCATCAAACGAGATGCGAATTCCACAACATGGCTTTCTTTTCCCATATCTAATACAGCCTTGGCTGCTTCTAAACCTAATAAACCACCGCCGAGTACCGCTGCTTTGGAAACTTGTTTAGCATAAGACATGATCTTTTCTAGATCTTCAATCGTACGATAAACGAAAACTCCTTGTTTATCCACACCTTCGAAATTAGGAACAAAGGCGGAAGATCCGGTAGCAATTACCAATTCATCAAAAGGTAATTCGGTACCTGCAGAAGTGGTTACTTTTCTGGAAACCGTGTCTACGGAAATCGCAGGTTCGGAAAGTAATAAGCGGATCCCGTTGGTTCTATACCAATCGGAAGGAGAAAGATAAAGTGAATCTGCGGATCTATTTGTAAAGTATTCGGAAAGATGAACTCGATCATAAGCTCTTCTAGGTTCTTCCCCTAAAATAGTTACTTCAAATTTTTCGGTTCCACCGTACTCTGCGATCTTTTCGGCGAATCTATGACCCACCATCCCGTTCCCAAGAATTACTAACTTCCGTTTCATTTTATCTATCTCCTTTCCCTTTTAAGGAGCCGGCTTAAGCCGACTCCAATTCTAAGGATTCGTTTTTTCTATTTTTTTCCCAAACATAAGTGTTCATCATGAACAGAAGGAAGGCGGATAACGCGACTACTACGGATAGAACTACAAATCCGACGGAGAATGTCCCGGAAATCGCTTTCAAACTTCCTAATAGATTCGGAACAAAAAATCCTCCCAAACCTCCAAAGGCTCCGATAAACCCGGTGATGATCCCTATCTCCTTGCTGAATCTAAGAGGAACGAGTTGGAATACCGAACCGTTACCTAAACCTAAGAAGATCATTAAAGTGATGAATATAGGAAGAATGATCCCTACGGAAGGCAGCCAAGAGACGGCGATCAAACAAGAAGCAACTCCTGCAAATACACCGAGTAAAACTGTTACTCCACCGAATTTATCGGAAAGATATCCGCCGATAGGGCGAACCAAACTTGCACCTAAGATACAATAAGATGTATAGAATCCGGTGGTGACTTTATCCACACCGTATTGGTCATGGAAGAAGATAGGAAGAAAGCTTGCTATACCTACGAATCCGCCGAACGTTACGCTATACAGCAAACAGAAGAACAAAGCGTCTCTGGACTTGATCGGTACTAAATATTGTTTTAAAGGTTTTTTAGAAATTGTTCCAGGACAATCTTTTGCAAAGAATAAGAAGAATACGAAAGCAAACGCTAAAGGAATAAGAGCAAGGCCGAAAACGGCATGCCATCCGAAATTTCTGGCAAGATCAGGAGCGAAGAATGTGGCGATCACGGATCCGCTGTTCCCGGCGCCCGCGATTCCCATTACTAATCCTTGGTATTCTTTAGGATACCATCTACTCGCTAAAGGAAGAGCAACTGCGAAGCTTGCTCCTGCAGTTCCTAATAATAATCCGACAAGGATCACTTCAGGAAGAGTGTTCGCGAATTTCCAACCTAATAATAAGGTTAGCATTGTGACACCCATTCCGCAAAGACCGACGATCTTAGATCCATAACGATCAGAAAGTAATCCTAAAGGAATTCTTAATAATGTTCCTCCCAATAGAGGAACGGAAACCAGCATCCCTTTTTGGGCAGGGCCTAATTTGAATTCTTCTGAAATAAAGACGCCTAAAGCGGCAAGCAGCATCCATACCATGAAGCTGAAGTCAAAGTATAGAAAGGAGCTCACGAGAGATGGAAAGTGGCCGATGGACACGAATTCACGAAATTTTTTCATTTAAAGCTCTCCGTTATCGAGCAGAAACGCTCACATAGAGTTTATAGCAAAAGTCGTGCCAAGTATTTGGATGAATTTTTGAAAAATGCTATATTAAGAGCTATACATATAAAAATTTAGATTAAGGCCTTCTTTTTCGAACACATATTAAAATTTCAGTATGAATCAATCTAAGAATAAAGAACAAAATCGCTAGAAATTATACATATATTGTACATGGTGCTTAATTAAAAGACGTACAATTTGGAATCGCTCACTTTCTATTCGTGAATATTTTAAGTTTAGATGAATTGATAATAAAGTTTATGAATTGGCATGAAAATTGCTAATTATCTAGCGTGAATACAGAAAATGGATTTCGAAGTACCTGTTCCTATTGCGGGGTCGGATGCGGTGTATTGATTCAGAAAGAGAGTGAGAGCAGTTTTACGGTCCATGGAGATCCGGATCATCCTGCGAATAAAGGAATGCTCTGCTCAAAAGGAATGAATTTACATCATACCGTTTTGGATAAGAGCGACAGGCTTTTGCATCCAATGGCAAGAAATCCTAAAACGGGAGAATTGCAAAAGACGGATTGGGATTCTGCACTGGGAGAGATAGCTTCTCGATTTAAAAATCTGATCAAAGAGTATGGACCAGACTCGGTAGGATTCTATGTTTCCGGACAATTATTGACGGAAGAATATTATGTGGTGAATAAACTCACCAAAGGTTTTTTAAATACAAATAATATAGATACGAACTCCAGACTATGTATGAGTTCTGCAGTTGTAGGTTATAAGATGTCCTTGGGTGAGGACAGCGTTCCTATATCTTATGATGATATAGAAATTGCGGATTGTTTTTTGATCGCGGGCGCCAACCCTGCTTGGTGTCATCCGATCCTTTTTAGAAGGATAGAAGCCAGAAAAAATTCGGACTCGAATGTTAAGATCATCGTTGTCGATCCTAGAAAAACGGAAAGTTGTGAGAATGCTGACTTACATCTTCAGATCATACCTGGAACCGATATATTATTATTCAATGCAATTGCAAGAAGTCTGATCGAGACTAATTCCTTAGATCCTAATTTTATCAAATCGCATACGGAAGGATTCGAAGAACTAAAAGAAAAAGTTTTTTCGATGAGTATGGAAGAATATGCAGACTCTTGTGGAGTTTCAAAGGAGTCCATTCGAGAAGCGGCAAGTTTGATCTCGAATGCAAATGGATTTTTAACTCTATGGGCAATGGGACTTAACCAAAGTGTGGTAGGAGTTAATAAAAATTTAGCATTAATTAATTTGAATCTGATCACAGGAAAGATCGGCAAACCAGGGTCCGGTCCATTTTCCTTAACAGGGCAACCGAACGCCATGGGGGGAAGAGAAGTTGGCGGTCTATGTAATCTTCTTCCTGCACATAGAAATTTGGCGGATGAAAATCATAGGAAGGAAGTCGCAGATTTTTGGGGAGTGGAATCTATTCGGGATAAGCCTGGTTATTCCGCTACGGAGATGTTCG